>JBJLBJ010000033.1:0-85354 GCA_045568235.1 Candidatus Thalassarchaeaceae archaeon | reverse complement strand
AGGCATATCAATTCTGGTGTCTCAGATCGTTCCGTCTCCCCGCAGGGCGGAGCAATCTCAACCACTTACCCTGATACCTGATAGTATCAAAGCGCACTAAAAGCAATTCGCCGACCTGCCTTTGGTATATGAATTAAGAGGATAGGTGGTAAAAATACTAGCATCACTTCGTTTATTCAATTGAGAATAAAAAGTCTCAATTTGGAGCATAATCAATACCAAAGAGGATTATTGGAGAAGTAGGGTATTGCGGTGCATATTTTATGTCAAATAGTATTGGGAAAAAAACACTATCAACCGGGGACTCTGAAATATCAAAAGGTAATCTTTTTTCTGATAATTTAATCTCACTTTGACTAGTGTTTGGAATAGAATTTACAGAGCCCCCACAAAGTGTACATATCAGTGTATTTTCATATTCCATGCCGCATATACTACAAGACTGCATAATACGGGGAAGAGGTAGGATATGTTTTACTATAACTCAAATATTTCCTATTTTCAATGATTATATCATCACTCTGATTCAACAGAGATGTCTCTGGATAAAAGAACCTTATTTAGAGGAGATGTTGGGTCCTTGTATACCATTGGAGAAAGAGATAAACTAGCAATTATCAATACTAAAATTAATGCTGCAGGAATAAGGTTGGAAGTCCAATCCATAGCGTAACGAATTACGCAATATACAGTTGCAATTAATAATGTTAGTATCATAATTGGGAATCCAGTTCTGAAAAATCTATTGAATGAGATGTCATTTCCAGATTCTTCGGCGAGTCCAGCCGCAACCACGTTTGCCGAAGCCCCTATTATTGTCCCATTACCTCCCAAACAAGCACCCAATGCCAAAGCCCAAGCCAGCGGCCCCAAGGGCAATTGAAGTTCGGGATCTTGAGCAAGTTCAAGTACTACTGGAACCATTGTGGCCGTGTATGGAATATTATCGATGAATGCAGATGCAATAGCAGAGACCCAAAGAAGTAATAGAATTGCGACCATTAATCTATTTTCTTCTGATGCTTTGGCTATTGTACTTGATATCAAGTCTGCAATTTTATCGATTAACCCCATGTACTCAAGTCCATGAATCATTATAAATAAACCAGCGAAGAAAATTATTGTGGTCCATTCAACAGAATCTAACTGTTCCTCTACCTTGTGAGGAGAGGTCACTAGTAACATTATTACTGCACCCCCTATTGCAATAGTTGCAACTGAGAATAATGGGTGAGGGTATGCAGAATGTAGGAAAAATGCTAAAATAACAAATATTAATATCGTTCCAGATTTCTTTAGAAGTTCGATATCCTTTATACCATATTTAATTCTTAATAATTCTATATTCCTTATCCTGCTACCAGAAAGTCCCTGTGCTTCTAATTTTTTTAATAGCCAAAATGCCGGTATCATAGTAATTAAAACAGCGGGCGCGACATGTATGATGAAATCGCTAAAGCCGATACTTTGCGATGCAAGTTCAGTGCCACTGAGACTTTGGGAAGAAAGTTGTGCGCCAATGATTATATTTGGAGGATCACCGATTTGAGTAGCCGCACCTCCTATATTCGAAAACATTACTTCGGCAATTATTAGGGCGACTGGGTCTATCTCTAAAACCCTGGATATCTGTATAGTCACAGGAACTATCAATAGTATCGTCGTAACATTATCCAGTAATGCAGAAAATATTGCGGTAATTGTACATAAAATAAATGATAATCGCCAAATTGAACCCCCAGATTGGGCATATGCTTGAACTGCGGCCCATTCAAATAAACCAGTTTTGGATAATATATCTACCATCACCATCATACCAATTAGAAGTCCGATGGTTTCCCAATCTATCCAAGCCATAATCGCAGATAAATCTGGGCCACCGCCTACTACATGTAAAGAAATTACTGCAGCAATTCCTCCTAAAGATGCTGCAAGTGCCCTATGAACTACCTCAAAAACTATCAAACCATAAACCAGAATCAAAATACCAAAAGCAACAGGTACGGACCAACTAGGCATAACAGGAGGTTGCCAATTTTCTACAGAACTACTGGCAGCAGAAACTGTCATGGGCAAATATGATAATATTATTAATAAAAGTGAATAAAGAGTAAGTTTTTTTCCAAAGGAAGAGCATCGGACATTCTTAATCATATACTTGCGTAGGACATTGCCCCTAAATATCTCACTCATATTCTATCATATCAAAAGTGATATGAATCAACTAGGGCGCCAGTAAACTGCTACATTTCCTCTATGGAAAACTAAAAATGAATTAGTAGAATTAGCTATGTCAGAAAAAACATTTTTTCTCTCCTCGGAGGAGCCTAAAATTTGTTTATTGGCTTTTAATTTTATAATATTTTTACTTTTTAATTGACTATCTAATTCTTTAATCAATGAATCAGTTATTCCTTCTTTACCTATTCGGACAGAAACTAATAAATCATTACTTTTAGCATTTTTAACTATATGAGGAGGTAATTTTAGCATTTTTCATCACTTATTTTTTATCTAACCTGAAACGGTATATTCGATGGCAAGTAATACATGTATTTAGAATGAAACCATTAGAAATTCTAATTCTGGAAGATTTTCCCGGGACAAGAGATACATGGCATTTTCGGCAAATTTTTTGATAAATTTTATTATTTGCCCTTACACCATGTCTCTTGCTCAATCTTAGGATAGACCTAGCCACAGCATCTGAAAGAATAGGAGGGGTTAAATTATCTTCATTTAAAATATTACTCAGAAATAGCAACGACTCAGAAGCATTTTTTTTACGTTCATTTTGTCTCCTATATCTGGAAATAGATCTCGGCATCTAAAAAACCTCATTTTTTAATAAGAAAATTTTCTATATCTTTACCTACTTCTTGAATAGTACGATTACCATCTACTGCAAACAAAATACCTTGTTCAGAATACCACTTAGAGAGTGGGGAAGTTTGTTGATGATAAGCTGCTAATCTATTTCTAACTGTATCTTCATTGTCGTCTTTCCGCTGAACAAGCCTATCTTGAATTTCAATCGGAGGAGGATTGTAATCAATATGATATATATCGCCAGTTACTGGATCCATTCTCCTTCCAACAATCCTTCCTACTATTTCTTCATCAGGAACTTCTATTGAAATGACAGAAGAAATTTCCACTATTGAGGAAAGTTCTACTGCCTGATTAAGAGTACGAGGGAATCCGTCAAAAAGGACACCATTAAATGCATCTTTTTCTTTTATTCTTTCTGAAATTAATTGAATTATTAATTCATCTGGGACTAATAAGCCTGATTCCATGTAAGATTGGGCTTGAATTCCTAAATCTGTCTTGTTGGAAACCGATTTTCTTAACATGTCTCCTGTTGATATTTGTGGTTTTCCTGAGATTTCAGATATTCTCACAGCCTGTGTTCCCTTACCTGCGCCGGGAGGCCCAAATAATATTATCGAGGTGCTCATAATGTTGTCGGAAAAGACTATGGAAATAAGTAAACCGCCTGTTAGGGTTTATTCTGATCCCACCACATCTGCCCATAAACAACCCATTGATCCATAGACCAACCTTCTGGTAAGCCACTTAAAGGAAGAGGAGGGGCTCCTTCGGGGACTTTGTCTAAAGTTGGCATTGATGATGCTAATGCGGCCTTGATTTCATCTTCCGATACGCCTCCAGAAAGAACCTCTCCTGCCGAGGATGTATCAAGAGCAGCATTTCTACGTTCCGAGTCAGATCCAGCCAATAAGGCAGAACCTTGTGGAATTAGTTCCTCATCAGGGCGTGCCAGTATAGAATTTTTACGTAAATTAATCCCAGCATAAAAAATAACCCCGACTAAAGATAAAAATGTTAAGGGAATTATCCAAGAGGGCAGGCCTAGATTTTCCAATTGTCCGCTGATACCTCCAGAATTATCTGCTCTTGCTTTACTAACTTTAAGAGTTAAGGGCGTACTAGTAACAAATAATTCATCTGTTGAAGGAGAGTCGGCTATGATTGTAAATTCTACCAAACCAGTTGAAGAACTAGGAGTAGGTGAAGCACTAACTAAAATTGATACCTCCGAACCAGGGCTTAGATTATCAATAGAATCTTTATCGGAAGTAATTTTCCAATTTTCTAAATCCGTAAAAGTGATATTAACATTTGCTTGACTATTACCTTTATTTAACAGTGTTACAGCAAAATTAGAGTTTCCATCAGATTTTATATCTTCGACTTGAGTAATTTCAGATTCCAAGGTTAACCATATTGAAGGTAGAACAGTAACAGAAACTTCGACCGTATATGTTATTGACTCTTGATTAGGAGTGTTGGCTTGTATTATAATGGGTATCTTATCTTGTAATATTCCTGGATCAATGTTCTCTGGAAGAATTGCACTGACAACAATTATTGCTTCCCTATTCATGTCCATATTGAAATAATTGCCAGACAGGAAACCAATCTCCCAATTTGAAGAAATACTACCAATACTAAGGCTAATTACTAAAGGAACATTTCCTGTGTTTTTTATGCCTATTTCGGATATGCCAGGATTACCTAAAGCAACTTCCATTTCAGCTACTTCGGATAATTCTAAAGTAGCTATTTCCCTTACAATTAATCTGGTTCCATTATTAAACAAAATATTTTCATCGGAAGTAGTCTTTATGGTTACAGTATTAATCTCACCTTTTTGAGATGAAAGCGGAACAATCGTATTAATTATTATTATTGAACTATCTCCAGGAAGAATAGATATGGAAAGAGATTCAACGACTGTTACTGGAACAACTTCGTCACTCTCATAAATTTGTATTGGCCATGTGTTTAAAGAAGAATATACTTGAATATCAAAATCAACGAGAACATTACCTAAATTAGTTATAACTAAATTAGTAGAAACTGTATCGCCATTGATTACTGGACGATCTGAAGAAATTGCCAATGGGCCAAGTGGACTTGCTTCAGAATCGAATAATTCTGTTGAGAATAATTTACTTTCTAATACTTCAACTGTGGCAAATTCTATCGTATATATAGACGAGTCTAAAATTGACATTGTGGTACAAGTAACCTGTTCAGTAACGCCTGCTGCTGGCTGTTCCTCTAATGATTTGGGAACTTTTACATGTATAAATAGAGGTAAATATTGTAATCTGCTAAGAGGATCTAGGGTTAACTCTGAAGATTCAGAATTACCTATGTGAATAATCCATCTGTTTTGCGACTCACAATTCACAGTGTATTGTGTAGGTCCGTTTCCAATATTTCTTATAGATAATGAAAAGGTTGCGAAATCCCCAGGAATAGCCCCTAAATCATTCTCACCTGCGACTACTGTGAATAATCCTTCGACTCTAGCGACGGATGTGGTTAATCTGATAGAATGTGAGATTGTAGGTGAATTTTTATCAAACAAAAGTAGATCTGCTACATAATTACCAGGCAATGAATATCGAACAAGGGCATTATTAGTCAAATCAGCATCTAAATTCGATATATTCAGAGAAATTATAACTCTATCTCCACTATCTCCACTTGGATTTAATATCCAGGGACCTTCATCGCTAAGATCCTTAGACCATTCGTCTTCTGGTTGGTTTAAAATCCCTGAATCACTGATAATTTGAATTGGAGAAACCGTTAAATCGACAGTTATTTGTGATGTTCCTTCGTTTTTAAGTTCTAATTCGTAAATTATCGATGTTTCAGTACGTGGATCAAAATCTCGAGATTTTGCCAGTAATAATTCTTCATATGAAGATGGGACCGTGCTGTCAGGCAATAGAGGAGTTAAGCGAACGCCTATCTGGGAAACATTAAATGAGAAATTGAATATATTATTATTTGAACCCGAAGATTCATCATTCAATTCGTTTACTTCAAAGAGATAATCTAATTCGAGTTGTAAAATATGCAAGCCAGTGGTTGCAAAAGAGTGTGTGAATGAAAAAGAATCAATTTGACCGCCATCCAAAGAACTTCTCTGTCTAGTTTGTATTATTGAATCATCTGCTAAGTCTCTAACAGATATTGAATATTCTCCCGTAGGTAAAGATGCCCTGTTAGACCACTTAGTATTAATAGAAATTAAATCTCCTTGAAGAGGGTTAGGATTAATCGAAGAAATTGAATCGGGTATAATTGATAAGTCGGACTCCGAGGTTTCTTCAGCTATTGCTGAAATTACTAAAGAGTAGTCCTGTGCACCGCCTCTGGCATTCCCAACTTCAACTATCCAAGTGCCAATCTCAAGAGCTTCTAATTTCACCCTCTCGACATTATTTATTGTATCTGAAATTCCTCCAGAAGCACTAAATCCTGAAAGGAAATTATTGCCATAATAAATTATACCAGACGGAGAAGTTATTTTCAAATCTAAATCATTAACAAGTCGAGAGATACTTTGATTACCTGTTACAGAACCTTCCCTATCATTCCATACTAAAGTTGCATCTAAATTTGATTCGGAAGAAATATCGAATGTGTAAAGGAAACTATGGCCAGGCATAAGAGAGCGTGTGTAATCAAAATGAAGATTTGAATCTTGATCATCATATTTGGGATAGAGGCTCTGAGAGATATTGATTTGACCCCAACCTTCCAAGGCATTAGGGATGTTTGGTTCTCCTAAATCCTTAGCACCATTTATTAGGATTGCTTTTATTAAATCTGAACGGGGTTCTGAAATATTAATTTCTTCCCTAAGAAATTGTCTAGCCATTGCCGCAGCACCTGCAACTACTGGAGTAGCCATTGAAGACCCGTTCAGAGTCATATACAGAGGAGTTTCCCCATCACCATGAACCTCATCAGAACAGGATTCTCCGGCTGCAAATTGTGCTTCGTATGCTCTTGCAGAACATATCATTACCCCTGGTGCTACCAAATCCGGCTTTATACGTCCATCGAGAGTGTAACTAGAAGAAGATTGGTTGTAAACTTGACCTATTTCTTGACTGGAATAAGCTCCCGTAGTTGATGTCCCGATTGTCAATATGTTTTTGGCAGTCCCCGGGGAACTAATTCCTCCTGATCCGGAATCTCCGGCTGAAAACAAAACTAAAAATTTTGGATGGTCTTTTGTAAAGGCGTCAGCTGAATATGAATCAGAAGTATATTCGCCTAATTGATTTGTTGAGCCCCAACTATTAGTCTGGATTTTTACATCTCTTTGCCATGCATGCGAGAACATAGAATACAAAGAATCCCAGCGGGCAAATGCTCCAGAATTGTCATATTCTAATTGATAAAATATAAATGTTGATTCAGGAATCATGCCAGTAGCCTTTGAATCTCCTGAACCATCTCCTAAGAGCGTGGCAGTTACGTGAGTTCCATGGCCACTATGGGCATCCGCACCGAAATTATCAGGACCGAAATCGTTGTACACTGGATTTCTTAAACGCCCTTCAAAATCTCCATGATCCGAATCAAGTCCAGTATCCGAGATGGCAAGTACCTCCCCAGTACCGTTTAGAGTGTTGTTAGATAGAAATAAAGCGTCATCAATTCCTGAAATTAAACGTGCATTGTTATTATTAGGAGATAATATTGATGCAGTTTCTATTTTTAAAATTCTACCATCCATTGCCAATAAAGGAAGAAGAGTTGGTTGTAAATCCTTTATTTGGCATAAATAACTATCGCATATTTTAGCCCTCGGACTAGAAGATAAAAAAGACATGTCACGATTTAATTCAGCTAATTCTTCAATAGATAGGTCTTTTGCAGGAATTAAATTGATGTCAATAAGATTGGTATTTTCAAAATAATGTGAAATTAAAGATTTGGATATTTTCCATGCTATTGGTAATTCCCCTGCCCACCTAACTTCATTAAATTTAGATATTTCTGAAATTTTTTGAATTTTATTTTCACCATCTATTCTGATTATAACTGAATCTTCTGGGATATAATCTAATATTGAAATATCATGTTCTCCCTGTAATCTATTTGTCAATAATGTCATATCAGAAGATTTTGATTGAACAATAGCCATTCCTGTTTTTGAAAATGATTCTAAATCAATGAAATTTTCAGGCCCTAATGGGACATAACCATCTTTGGGATCAAAAGAACCCAGCGGAGAGTGGATATAACCAGATGATTCTCGCAAAGGATATTCATTGATTGTAGCATTATTAATTACTAGCCATTCTCCCTTGGAAATATCTGATTCTGTTATTTGAGGTAAATCAGAATCGAGAATAATGGCTTGGGAAACCATTGATAATGGAGTAAATAAGAACATTGCGACAATCAAAATTGTCGTTTTAGGGAGCGCCATTCATAGTGTGCGTGAATACTCTTCCTTTTGACTATTAACATTCTGTGGACTTGAAATGCTTCATTATATACCATTATATTTCGAAATCGCGGCATCAGTAATTGAAACAGAATCCTTCCAATCCGAATTAGTTCCCATTAAAGCCCTAATACAGTCAATATTCTCAGGGATTACATCACTTTCTTGATGAATAGCCTGAAAATAATATAGCTTGTTACCAATCAAAGAAATCGCCTCTTCCCAAACAAATATTTCATGTAAATCTCCCCATTTCCTACCAATATCTCTAGACAATTCCATTACTTCCGCGGTTGTGAAGATGCGATTCTCTGTACCATTCATCACTATTACTCTAGGTTGTTCTTTCCAGAGTTTAATGATTGATTTGGTAGTCAAATTATGATTATTTGGTAACTCAACAACTATTGAATGGACATGCATCAAAGTTGTGGGAACAGCAACTGCAAGACTATTGATTTTTATTTCGGGTTTCACAGTCATTACATCAATACCGTGGTGACTTGGTACTTTCAATACAGGCTTTATTGCATTAATGGGCCCTCTGCTGGAATCTCCAGGATCTGCGGCCCTCCTTATCATAGTGCATTCTACACTTATGTCACCACAAGTGTCATACAATGGCACAAGTGTCCTAGAAAGTCCCGTAGTATTACAGGAAACTACTCTTGCGCCATCAGCATTAAAAGCGGATTCGTGATTTGCACATGAAGTGTAAGATAAGCCTGTCAATTCATGTTTCTCGCCTCCTTGGAAGATATATTTAATTCCTGATTTTTTATACTGTTCAAGATTCGTCTTGCCCATTTTGCCAGGAGAACAATCAATAACGATATCAGCTATTCCTAATAATTTAGAAATTCCACCATGGCATACATAGCCATGTTCAGAAAAGGCATTTATGTTTTCTTCGTCGTCATTTGTACAATAAATTGGATATTGTTTTTTGACGGCAAGTTGGCAACCGAAACTAGGACCAGTTTTTGTAACTCCAATTACTTCCATATCATCTTGAGCGTCAACAGCATCAGCGACTCTTTTACCAATTGTTCCATAACCATTTATAGCCACTTTAATCATTTTTAGATACATCTCCCCGACTGACTTATTTGACTCGAATTAAACAAACTCTATCAATATAACCTCAAATAAATTATTTAATTATAGGATATCCTTTTTTCTATGGCTATTCTCGGGAGACATACGGGAGTCAATTAAGTGAGAGGTGAATTGATAAATGCGTGATATCACAAATAAAAGTATTAAACTTAATAGACAACTAGATAAGTTACTAATTGAAGCAATGAAGAAAGATTTACTGGTAAAAATAGGATGGGGCAGAGATCAAGATGAAAAACCAAGAAATGGCGAAATAGGAGCAATAACACATCTTCCAGATAAATCAAAGGTTTTATTGTTAGGAAATCTAGGTGAATGCGCAGGTGCAATGAACAGAGGAGGAGTATTCACACTACAGGGCTCGGCAACATCAATGTTAGGTGCCTTTCAAGATTCTGGGAAAATAATAGTAGAAAGAGATGTAGGCGATAAAACTGGTTACCATATGAAAGGTGGAACTATAGTAGTACAAGGCTCTGTAGGGAACGAGGCCGCAGGTAAAATGAGTGGAGGAAATATAATCGTCAGAGGGCATGCAGGAGATAGATTGGGTTCTAAAATGAGTGGAGGGATGGGAATAATCCTAGGATCAACCGGTTCTGAACCAGGGCTTGGTATGACTGGAGGGAAGTTGATAATAGCCGGTAGTTGTCCACCGCCAGGTGAAGATGTTTTGATGAGATCTGTAGAAAAAGATGAAATTGAATATTGTAACAAAGAATTGAATCCCTTGGGATTAAGTATTAATGAAGATGCTTTAGTACTAGAATCGGCAAAGGGAAAAAATATGAAAGATTTAGATTGTATTCCAAGATCAGAAATCGTTGAAGGAATGGAGAATATAGTCTTAGTACCAGATAATAATGAAAGAATTCCTGAACATAAAACAGTAGATAATTATACTTTAATATTACCAAATGATCCAGATTCTGAAGGAATTCTATTCAAAGTGCCATGGCTTATAGAATGTGAAACTGCGAAAAAATGGAAAGGCACGTATGCATCTAAACAACCGGCTCTAGTTTCTAAAAACCCCAGAGAAATTGATTTTATAAATATTAATTCAAAGACTTTGATGGATTCAACCGAACAAATAAACGATTGTGCAGGAATAATTATCGACATGGCTGAAATGCCGGATATGAATGATGCAGAATTGGAAGCGATAATTGTTTCTTTGGCAAGTAGAATGAAAGAAACTTCAATGATATTCTTGAAAAATCACGTCAATAGGATAAAAGAATTATTTCGGCTAGTTATTGAACTTAAACTGGATGGAGCAGTAGTTGATGCTTCGGCACCCGGAGGAAGCAGAGTTGCTGCATGCTTACCAACAATAGGATTAGCAGTTAAATCTTGGAATTTTAAAGAAAATAATCTAAAGGTGTTTATTAAAATTGATAAACAACCATCTGTTAAAGAGATGCTTGTTTCAGTAGCATCCGGATGTGTATCAATAGTTGGCCCTGAAGAAAAGGGAGAAATTGATAAAAATTTAGAATTAAATGAACTAGAACTGAAAGAATGGATGCATGAGCTTGGGATCGATGGCTTGGAAAAAATAGGTAGAAGAAATCTAAGGGCTAGTAACTATGAAACTGCAGCAATCTCTGGATTAAGATTAGTGGGTTATAATAAATCCTTACCAATGTGGCTAGGTAATTGAGGTATTAAAATGCCAACAATAACTCTAGATCATTCAATATTGAAATATATTCAAGAAATTAATTTAGTTAAACATGAGCCAGTATTATGGAATAATTGGTTAACTGAAATTGGATGCCCTGTAGAAATTAATAATGATGAATATATAGATATAGAAGTATTTCCTGATAGGCCAGATTTATTGAGCCATGAAACTTTAGCAAAAGCGTCACGGTCATTCTTGGAATATAAGATAGAAGATGTATCCATGAATATCAAAAAGGGAGAGAATACCGTAGATGTTGATAAAAGCCTTGGAGAAGTTCGTCCAATAATAATGTCGGCAATAGTAAGAGGAGTAAAAACTGGAAAAAATACTGTGGATAAAGAAAAATTCATACAATCATTGATGGATCATCAAGAAAAGTTACACTTAACTCTAGGCAGGAAAAGGAAATTATCTTCAATAGGTGTTCATGATTTAGCAAAAATAAAACCGCCATTCAGAGTTAAGACAGTCAAGTCTTCTTTCAAATTTGTTCCTCTTTCAGAGAAATCTGAGATGACCATTGCAGAAATTCTAAATAAGCATCCAAAGGGAATTGAATATTCTCATCTCATGAAAAACGTAGATAGTTTTCCAATAATATTGGATTCTGAGGATAATGTAATTTCCTTTCCTCCTATAATTAATGGTGAACAAACTACAGTTACAACAGAAACAAGAGATTTTTTTATTGATGTTACTGGATGGGATGAAAGAGCTTGTGAAGCATGCCTGTTGTTAATCTGTCTAGCCCTAGGAGAGAGGGGGGGAGTTATTGAGAACCTAGAAATAGTATTCTCCGATAAAAATAATATTATTACACCTAATGGTGAGCCAATTAATTACAGAGTTCCGGAGAAATTAATTCAAAAAATACTTGGTATAGAATTGGATAATTCACAAATTAAAAATTCGATAACCAAAATGGGAGGAAAATTGATTGAATCTAGGACTGTGACTAACGGGCCTAATAGAGCCGAAAGATGGTCTGATTGCGTAATTGGAGAGATAGAACATGTTGTTTCTATGCCTAGATGGAGAAGTGATATAATGCATCCGATAGATATTGTAGAAGATATAGCAATAGGATTTGGATATGAAAAACTACCCGAACAAATGTCATCAATACACTTAGATTCAGTACCGTTAAAATCGTCTCAAATGAATAGGAGGATTAGGGCAAGTCTACGTGCACTTGGCTTACAAGAAGTACAAAGTCTGACCCTATCAAATGTTCGTGATCAATTTGAGAGAACTAGATGGAAAACAAAAGGAAGAGTTACGAACATAGCCAACCCCATTAGTCAAGAACATACAATCCTCAGACAATATATATTACCTTCTTTATTGCAAATTTTATCTGCCAACAGGCATCAAGAGTTACCTCAACGTATTTACGAATTAGGACATGTAGTTAATAATTCAAAGAATAATTATGCATTTTCTTGGTTATGTGCCGAAGTAGGAGGAGGATTTACTGCGGCCAGAGGTTATGTTCAATCCATAATGAGAGATTTGGGAATACCAATAGGCGAGGTATTATTTGAACCAATAGAAGAAGAAAATGGCCCCTGGATTCTTGGCAGAGGGGCGAAAATAATTGTTCAGGGAGTTGAAATAGGGCAATTTGGAGAAATAGATCCTATTGTAAGTGAGAAATATGGATTAAAAACGCCTATTCATGGAGGGGAATTTGATATTAAAGAAATGAATAAGATAGCATCAGACCCATTGATATGAATACTAATTTTTTGATTCTTGATCCATTACTTTAATTGCATCTAGAAATTTTTTATTTGTTAAATGACTATTTTCTTTATTCTTAGAATCTTTTTTCGAAGAAGTATTTCTTTCATATTCAACAATATTTTCTGTATAATCATTTTTTCTAAGAGGCGATTTGCGAGGTTTTTTCTTAAAGGGCCAAAATGGAGACATATTCTTACAGGCCTTATAATAGACATTAAGTCTTCGCAATATTGAGTCAATAAATAGTATAAATCAATAATTAATACCCCAACAGAAAGTCATGAACAGTACCATTATTGGAGTTGATGAAGCTGGCAGAGGTCCAGTCATAGGCCCTTTAGTTGTGTCTGCTGTAAAGATTCCTAATATGGATATTAAAATATTAGAAGAGATAGGAGTAAAGGATTCAAAAAAAATAAATAAAGTAAAAAGAATGGAGATTTTTGAATCTATAGTGAATAATTGCAAAAAGAGGAAATGGAAGATTAGTAGAATAATATGTTCTGCATCTGAAATAGATATAGAGATGGGGAAAAGTAATCTAAATCAGTTAGAAGTGAAATTATTTGCCAATGCCATTGAAGAAATTGGTTTTTCAAAAAAAATAATAAATATCAATGTTGATGCATGTGATGTTGACGAAATAAGATTTGGTAAAAATATCAAGAAAGTATTAGGAGATAGTTGGAATCAAACTGAAATTATATCAAAACACAAGATGGACGAGATAGACTTAGTAACTGCAGCGGCCAGTATAATAGCAAAGGTTACGAGAGATTCCGAAATAGAAAAGTTGAATGATAGTACAGATTTTGAAATAGGTTCAGGATATCCGTCTGATTTAATAACCAGAGATGCAGTAAAAAAAATGATTTTAGGCAAGTATCCGCATAGCGAATTAAGATGGAGTTGGAAAACGGTGAAAGAAGAATGGGTGCAGACTCATAACAAGCCTGTACCAATTAGGGACGAATTAGGAAAGATTATGAGGCAAAAGTCACTTGATGAATGGACAAAATGAGAATGGTGAAATGTATGATATGTACGAGAGTGTGATATAATATGCCTGAAGAACACAAATGGGACGCTGATATTGAAAATATAGTTAGGAAATATGCTCTTCAAAATTCTCTTGAATATAACGGAGAAGGCAAAGCCGGGAGCGTATTAGGTAGAATAATGTCTGAAAGAAAAGATTTACGACAACAGGCTAAAGTACTGAAAAACTATGTAGAAGAAGAAGTCGAAAAAGCAAATAATTTGGCTAAAGAAAATGGAACTGAATATATACGTAAATTACTTGTCAAAGAAAATCCTGATGCCTTGATAAGGAAAAAACAAGTGCGTAGAGTAGGACTTCCTGAACTAAAAAATGCAGAAAAGGGTAGAGTTGTCCTTAGATTTGCACCGAATCCAAATGGCCCTTTAACAATTGGTCATTCGAGAGGAGTAGTGATTAATGCGAAATTTGCTGAAGAATATGAAGGGAAAGTAATCTTAAGATTTGATGATACCGATACTAAAGTAAAACCTCCTCTTTTAGAAGCTTACAAATGGATTGAAGAAGATTATGAATGGATTACTGGAAAGAAACCAGATGTAGTCATTAGAGCAAGTGATCGGATGCCAATATATTTGAAATATGCAGAACAAATGATTTCAGAAGGATTTGGTTTTGTATGCAAATGTAGTTCAGAAGAATTCAAAAAATTAAGAGAAAGTGGGCAAGGAAGTCCTTATCGTGAAAGAAGTATTCAAGACAATTTAGATGATTGGAAAAAAATGATTAGTGGAGAAATGGATCAAGGAGGAGCAGTAGTACGTGTGAAAACAACACTAGACATCCCTAATCCTGCTTTGAGAGACTGGCCTGCATTAAGGATTCAACATAATGAACATCCACGCGTTGGAGATAAATACAAAGTTTGGCCACTATTAGATTTTCAAAGTGCAATCGAAGATCATGAACAAGGAGTAACTCATATAATCAGAGGCAAAGATTTGATGGACAGTACAAGGAAACAAAAATTACTATACGAACATTTTGGATGGAAATATCCAGAAACTCTATATTGGGGGCGTGTGAAAATATTTGGGTTTGGAAGTTTTTCAACTTCGGGAATGAAAAACTCAATAATGCTAGACGAATATTCAGGATGGGATGATATCAGATTACCAACAATAAAATCATTCAGAAGAAGAGGTTTTAATTCTAATTCACTTAATGATTTTTGGATTGATTTGGGACTCACACAGAAGGATATATCAATTTCAATGCAAACTATTGAGTCTTTTAATATCAAAAAAATAGATTCTACAACTCCTCGCAGATCTTTTGTCAGAGACCCTGTAGAATTGGAATTAAATAAGGTAGGAAAAGATCCTATAAAACTAAAAATAGCAAATCATCCAGAGGGTTCAGTTGAAGGCCATAGAGAATGGAAAATAGATAATCAAAATAGAACAATATGTATTGAAAGAATTGATTTAGATGAAAAAATTAGATTAAAGGATTTTGCAAGTGTAGTAATTAAAAATAATAAAGCAGTAATTGAATCGACAGAAATAATAGATAAAAGACCAATTGTCCATTGGTTAATAAAAAATAATTCAAGAGAAGCGATATTGTATGTTCCAGATAAAGAAGAAATGTTTATTCATAGAGGAATAATAGAGAAAGAGAATATTTTAGAGGGGACAGTATACCAATTAGAAAGAGTTGGATTTGTAAAAATAGAAAAAGTACCAAGTGAGGGTCCGGTGGAAATGGTTTGGTTACATAATTAAAATAAAAATACAAAAAAAAGGCATTAAATTAGTTTTGCAAGCGGCGCATTCAAGGACATGATATCAATCAGCAAACAGATGATTGGTCGTGAACGGGGCAATGCTTTATTTTTGACATTACTTTTGTTTATGATTATGCTAATGCCAATGGGAGCTAATGGGCAAGATTCAGAGGAGTGTTGTTCACAGACTGAGTTTGATTTATTTTTACTAGGAGATTCTGATGATGGAGAAGTATCTCCATTTTATTCTGATCTTGAAGATGAGCCAACAGAAGAGATTGTAACATCCTCAATAGGAGGAGAGGTAAAGATTGGTACATGGGAAGTTACTTGGAGAAGTGAAGGAGAATATTTAGATGGGACATGGGAATTTGTAATACCTTATGAATTACAGGGGGCTGTTAGTTTTACAATAAACGCTACGTTAGAAGTAAAGGTTGGAGGAAATACATATCAAGGAACTTTAGGTATGCCAGACTTATTATTAACTGGCCAGGGAGAATTACAAATCCCAGTTAATGTCGGACAAGGGACTATATCAGAAGGTGACTTAATTCAAATAACATTAAATGTTCAAAATTTAGTGTTTACCAATCCCGGAGATGACGATACAGGAGTGAAATTTCTTTGGGGCTCTGAAGATTATGATGCCCACATAACAGTAAAGCTTCCTCTATTGGAAATAATTATGAAAGAAGCAAGTGTTTTGGGTAATTTGGCATATTTTCCAGTACTCATTAAATCTGGCTTTGAAGATAGGATGTGGTCTGGATCAGAAGGTAATGCCAAAATTCAGAATATAGAAATAAGCGATAGTCCTATTTCAATAACAAAAGAAGAGGGAGTAGAAGTTACTTTTGTTTGGGAAATACCAGATGATTCAGATGGTTTTATTAGATTTGATTTTGAATTGAAACCACAACCTGGGCTGATACTGGAATTAAATAAAACTCATGAGGTTACGATAGGAGATGATGATGGGCCAAATGATTGGTATCCAGAAAGTGAGCCTTTGCGGAGCGGTAATTCGGCATTAAAAATAGATACTGATGCGACTTTTAAAGGTAATTTAGTGGAACGTCAAGTTTCAATAGAATTTGATGGTTCAATGTCACAATGGATAAGGTGGGGATTGGATAACATTGGCAATAATACTTTAGATTCCAATAGTTGGTGGAAAAATTTGAATGAATATTCAGATTCAGTTAAATCTTCAGAAAAGCATAATGGGAAAGTAGATGATTCAGAAATACTAGCATTACAAAATCATTTAATTGGTTCTAAATCTGACTTGAAGTCTTTCTTTTCAAATGGCCTATATCTAGAAATAGAATCAATAATTGGTGTTGATCCATTAGAATTATTATCAACCAAAATAGACATAAATCTAGGAAAGACAAGAGCTTTTAGTTCCGAAGAAATAATTATTACGATTGAGTCATCATATAAAGTTCAAGATGGACAAAGACAACTTCTGATAGAAAACTTTGTCAGGCCTTCTTCAGAAAAATACTGGAATGATATTTCCTTAGATATGAATATGAGAACGAATATGTTGACAGGCCTAGGTGACATATATGCAGATGAAATGGACTACGAATTAAGAAGATGGATTATTATGGAAGTTATTTCTATAAAAGATTTAGATATTGATGCTGATGAAGAATTTAGAATTGAATTTAAACCTCCTGAGTCTTTCTTTTTTAGTCCATTAGTTTCTGCTATGATGTCTGTATTAGCACTATCAATTTCACTTATGGTTGGGATGGCTCTAACCAAAAAAAGAGCTAGGGTACCAACAATGGTAACGATTCTAGTACTAGGTTCTTTAGCCTTTACGATATATTGGATGGGTTTACCTATGCAGATTGTATTGGGAATTGTTTCAACCAGTATTTTATTAGTTTTCCCTATATCACTAGTCTCTCCCACTTCAGGGACAATTGAAAAAATAAGTAAAAAAATAGGAGGACCACATGTAAAATGTCCTTCCTGCGGAAAATCTAATCAGGTTCAATCCAATGTCAGACCCCTTAGGATACATTGTACTAACTGCAATAGTATACTAAGGATAGAGGCTTAATTTTCATACATCAAGAACTACTTGTGCCGCCCATCCTGGACCTTCAAAGGTAGGAATAACTCCTTCTATACCCTCAACTATCTCATTATCAGATATTTCCTTAAACATCAATTCATGCATAGTTACAGCTTTAATCTCAATTTCTCTTGTAAGTAATTTAGAATCTATCCAAGATACTTGGGCATCTATTGAATTACTAGAAATTTTAAACGATGCATCTATCAACCATTTATCCTCAATTGAACCATAAAAAAGTACTTCTTCAAGCCATAGTACTAAACCTCTCTCTAAATCAAATTCGCAAAGTGGTACTGACCATTGACCTGAATGACGAATGATAGTATTTATTTGATCATTATCTTCTTCGGATAATTGTATAGACTGTAAACCAAAAGTGACTTCTCTTAATAAATCAGAAGGAGATGATGAAAATGCCCTTATTCCTATATCAGCAGTAGTTGGAAGTATCCACCATGACATAAATATATCAACTACCTATAATTATAAAATTATTACTATTAACCATAATTATCACAAAGTTCACCTTGGGAAGGGAAACTTAGTGGATCTTTTGGATTAGTATTCCATTTATTTTCACATTTATTTATGTAACCATCTCCATCAGAATCTATTGCTGCATCGGATGCATCATAGGGGTCAAAATCAAAGAAATATTCCCATCCTGACCACATTCCATCTCCATCCTGGTCTTGGTGATAAACCTCTGATCCATCAGACCAACCATCCGGACACCAAGAGCCATCTGCGCATAAATCTGAATCTGTCAAAATAGGATTGGTGCCGTTTTGATATTCTTCATAATTTGTGAAGTTGGCTAAGTCATTGTAAAATCTAGCACCACTTCCAAATGGATCTATATGGCACTCTGAATTCTGAGGATCTTCCCAACCAGGACAGTAGCGGTTTTTGAGATAAGTGATATTCAAGCCATCTCCATCAAAATCTTCCTGTCCGTCATCAATGCCATCTAAATCAGAATCTGGCATCCTAGGGTCCATTGGGCCACGAGAACCTAAAGCGCTCAATGTATTATTATCAACCAAGCCTAAAGTTAAAGCCAATTCAGTTTTTGATACTTCCCAACCATCTGGTAATAAATCTCCATCACTATCATGATCTACAGGATTTGTATTCCATCTATCAGGTGCCTCCAATGAGTTTTGCAAAGTATCATTATCAATATCATAAATTGAATCTGATAAAACACTAGATGGATTAAGAGCCCATCTACCTTGTTCGGGTACTGTGAAATCAGTAAGATTCATTTCATGAAGGAAATATTTTGGATCCATTACGCCATCACCATTCCTATCTCCAGAAGTGGAAAAACCAGTATTGAAATTTGACCAGACCCAGCCTCCGGGACCTAAGCCACATTCTAAGATAGAATCACAATTGGGAGGTAGCCAAGTAGTTGTTGATATCCAAAGACTGTGACTATTGGTATTCTGTTGAACAGAGAAGATTTGCATTTCCCATCCATCAGGTTGGCCATCTCCATCGGTATCATTATTCAATGGACTGGTTGGACTTTGCCATGGACGAGGTATGTAAAGAACTTCGCCCCCATCATTTAGGCCATCATCATCCGTATCGGCATTATTTGCATGTGTGACATAAGTATCCATCCCGTCAATGACTTCTTCACCATCTTCAAGGCCATCATTATCAGTATCAAAAGCGGAAGCATTAGTAAAATAATGAACTGTTGAGCCATTAATCTCTATGTAATGTCCAGTAATTGCTTCTCTATAGTCTTCTAAACCATCTCCATCAGTATCCCTATCTGTTGCATTCGTGAATGTTTCATAATATTCCACAGAATCGCTGAGCCCGTCGCTATCACTATCGTAAGAACCTGGGTCGCTTCGAACGATTACGTCCCTGACGCCATCATCAACAATTCTAATCATCCATCCCATAACTTCTATTCCATCTATTAAACCATCACTATCAGTATCATCGTTCAATGGATCCGTAGATCTTCCATCGACAATTCCATCCAAACCTCTGTCTCTAGCATTATATTCATTGAAGTTTGTAAATCTTTCATTTTCTTCGAGAACGACTACTAAGTCTTGTAATCTGCTAGTTACTTCTTCATTGATTTCTATATTTATATGATAAACCCAACCAGCTGTTTGTGTTTTTATCGGTATATTCACGTAGTTTCCATCTTGAACTGTCTGAACCCATAAAATTGCTTGATTTTCAACTACATAATCTCCCTTTTCAACTAAAATTGACTGAACAGTACTTACACCAAGCATATCTGAATATCTTACTCCGCCATCTCCATCAATGTCATAACCATCGTAATCAGGATCGTCATCTGCATTACTTCCATCAGCAGGATGTATACCACTAAGATATTCCCAACCATCTGGCATGCCATCATTATCGGTATCCGAGTCTAATGGACTAGTGAAATTAGACTCTCCCCAAATATAAGAAACTTCGAATTCTTCGACATTATTTAGTCCATCATCATCATTATCTCCATAAGCATCAGTAGAATTTGAGGGATTCAATAAATCATTGTAACAGTATTCAAAACCATCAGGCATACCATCTCCATCAGTATCCCAATCTCCTGGGCCGTTGAGTCTACCATCTCCATCCATGTCTTGTTCGAACCATGTCAAATCCCCTGGTGCTGACATTTTATCAGTATAAGGTGCTTCAATAGAGAGTGAGCCAAAAACTGGAACACCGCAATAGACGTCTAAATCAATAAAGCCGAATGCGATTTCATATCTATCATCTATAAGATCATTATCACTATCTTCAGCCAGTGGGTTTGTATCATATCTTTCTTCGACATAATTCCTTAAACTATCTGGTTCAGGTTGTTCTAAATCGAGTACAGCATCGCATGAATGTCCAAACTGATTTCCCATTTTCTCCCATTGGGAAGAGCCAATATCTAATTCTATTTCAGCACGTACAGTAGCAGATAGAAGAGGACAATTCCAATTACCATCTAAAGGATCGAGAAGTGTTATTGGCCCTTGCGAAGTAACAATCTCATAGGTATATTGAGATTCCCACCTATCATTGAGTCCATCTCCATCACTATCTTTCAGATTAGGATTCGTCCCAATTTCTGATTCTTCGAGATTAGTTAGTCCATCTCTGTCTGGATCTCCTAATGGACCATTGTCAGGATTGGGAAATGTTTCATTTTGCTCACCAGTTTCTTGTTCGGTGTCAACAGAATTAATTGGAATATCTTTACAATCTCCTTGATCAGCATCATCGAATGAGATACAGGGTTCTCCGGTATCTAGAGGGTCTAATCCGTTATCAATTTCCCAACCATCTTCAAGACCATCGCCATCTGTGTCCGCTTTCTGCCAATTAGTACCATAGAGAGTTTGTTCCATCCTATCTGGAATTCCGTCACCATCCCAGTCACAACCAACCGTGGCTACATCTTCAGGACACTCCTTTGGATTCTCGTCTTCAGTGATAAAAATATCATCGACTGCGGAGTCGAATCCGCCGGTGTCAGTACTTGAAATAGCAGCCCCAATTACAGTATAAATTCCTGCCAAACATAGAGTTGCAGCAATGGCCGCAACTGCATATTGATTATGATTTAGAGCCATACAAACACCCGCCCCCTACTTGAGGACGTGTCATTGAATTTGGGTTTGGATATAATGTTTCACGACACACGATTAATATTGAGGGGTTGAGTGACATGAGAAGAAGAAATTTTTACAAAAAAAACTTCCTCTTTTGAAGTTAAAGATAATTTGCCTTTCTTACCATATGCTCTCTCCCAGCATGCAAGAAGAATACCGCAAATTATAGAGGGATGAAAGAAAGATTCTATTTCAAAAATTATTTCCCCAAAATTGTCTAACGATTCAACATCAATAATTCCCCCCAAACCATACCTATTGAGATGTTTTTTGCCTACCTTTTTCCAATCATTATCCTCTCTAATCATAATATGATGAGATGATTCGATAAATTGTTGTCTTGCAGAATCAGCTGATGCAGTCCACCAATTAGATCTGTGCGTGTCTAATTCTCCCCAATCATAATCGATTGATCTCTCAAAAGATATATTGGATAAAAAAGGAATGCTTTTTTCTTCAAATCTGTAGAATAAATCATTGGAAATGACTAATGGTCGAGAGTGTTGAATAAACCATGTTCCTTCTTCATTTACTGAAAGCATTTCCCATAAATCTGAATTAGAGATTTTTTTTACTTGTGAAAAATCATAATTGAGAATATTTTGTGAATTAGGAGAGGGGAACATATCACTTGAAGGTTCAAGACTCAGAATTATTCTTGTTTCCGAATCTTTCCAGTGGAATTTATACCGAGTATTGTTAAGATACTCTAGCGCTGAAGAAAGCGAACCAACAGATATGTATAGATTAGCATAATTATTTATTATCAGATTAATTTGATTATAATCTTGCGAATATGAGGAGAATGAGCCAAAATTTTTGTACATCCAATCTTCTAATAATTTTTCCCAATTTTCAATATTTTTATTTTTTGGAGTTGAAATTTGATTATTAATTAGTGAATATTCAGTAGACTCAGAAGATGCTTGGATCAACATTTTACCTAAAATTACTCCCAATCTTTCTTCCATGCCAAAAAACCATTTTTCAAACCAATCAGAATCAGTTATCCAAACTGTCTGGCTTTTATTTTCTTTATCTACAATAGCCCCATTGGAGTAATGTATCCAACGATTTGATGGATTAAAATCTTTAATGAAATTACTTCTATTTTTTTTAATTATCCCTGAAAACCAAGACATCATAATCACATAAGAAAATCTGAAATTCTATCAAATGCCTCACATAAAATTTCTATTGAAGGAAGACAAACCATTCTAAAATGGCCATGACCGAATTCAGAAGAAAATCCTGAACCATGAACCACAAGTACGTGTTTCTCATTTAATAAATCTAAAACGAATTGCTTATCATCTAGTGAAAGTTGAGGTTTTGTAATTTTTACAAATAAATAAAATGCAGCCCCAGGGAGTTCACATTCTAAACCATCAATTCCAGAAATTCTTCCTATACAATAGTCTAATCTCTCTTTAACTATTCTTCTATGGCCATCCAACCATTTTGAATCACCTGTTAATCCTGCCATAAATCCATGTTGAGCAGGAGTAGATGCGCAAAGTCGGCTACGGAGTAGTTTTTCCATCCCATCTCTGACTAATTCGAGATTTTTACAAGGATCATGTAAAGCCATATATCCAACTCTCCAGCCTGGAGCGAAGTATACCTTAGAAACACCATTTAATACTATTACAGGAGTTTTTTCTGATCTGGATGCAACTGAACATAATTTACCTGAGAAATCTAGACCATCGTATATCTCATCGGCAATAATTGTACAATGAGGCCATTCATCAGCGATTTCTATTAACGAATCGATTTCTTCTTTTGTTGCTACATTTCCTGTTGGATTATTTGGGTTTATCAGAACTAATAATCTGACTTTATCATTCATTTTTTTCTTTATGTCTTCTAAATCTATTTTCCAGCCATCTGTAGAATTCAGCCTATATTCTACAGTTTTCCCGCCATACATCTGAGGATATGCTACATACGGAGGATAGTGAGGACCTGGTGCTAAGACGATATCGCCTTCTTGGAGAAAAGCTGCAAATATTATTTGTAACGCCTCCGTGACTCCATGCGTAACATAAACATCATCAGAAGAACAAATCCAACCTTTGTTTGATTCTGAGGTAGCTATTGCCGATCTTAAACCTGGCAGACCGTAAGAAGGTCCATATCCATTATCTTGCCTATCTAATGCATTTTTGAATGCTTCAATCATATGAATAGGTGTTGGTAAACCTTCATATGCCAAAGGATCTCCAATATTTAACCTAATTATTTCCTTTCCCTGAGACTCTAACTTAATTGCTGGAACAACTACATCACGAATTGCATATTCGATATTAGAGGCCCGAGGAGAGACTTCAAATTGGTCAACCATGAGGGTGCGTAATACGACCATAACATCAAGTCAACGGAAAAAATATTGTATAGAACGTATATTAATTAAATTTCGAACCTATTTCAAACCCAAAATCTGTCGTGCTTCGTCTAGTGCGTCGCTAATTCCATCTGGATTTGAGCCCCCTCCTTGAGCAAAAGAAGGTGTTCCTCCTCCTCCTCCTTCGATAAATTTAGATATTAAATTGAGTATTTTGACGGCATTATGCCTCTCAGAAGCTAAAGAATTTTCAGTCATTGCAACTATTAACTTTCCTCCTGCATCCCGACTACCTATAATTGCGAGAGTTGGATCTTCAGGATTTCTAGTTAATTCACTAAGCATTGACATCATTTGCTTTGAGTCACCAGTGACTTCCATGATGACATACCTGACGCCATCAACAATAATTGCTTCATTACTATTGCCACTTGTTCGTAAACGAATGATTTCTCCTTCAAGATCTTCAATACGCTTTTGCTGCATTTTCCATTCTTCGAAAAAGCGAGAAACAGTTTTCGGAAGATCTTGATGGCTGACTCCTAGTAGTTCTGAAGTTTCATTCAAAATTTGTTCCTGCATACGTGCATACTCGCGCGCCGTCTCTCCCGCCACAATTTGGAGACGCTCTACCCCGTCTTGTACTTGACTGGTCCTAACTATCCGAACTTCATCAATTTCGCCTAAATTGTCATGGTGCGTACCTCCGCAGGCCTGGACATCAAAATCTCCGATTTTTATTATTCTTATTTGGTCATGCTTTGGAGGGCCACCTTGATAAATATCAAAACCAAATTTAGAATCTGCTTCTGCCCTAGTTAAAACCAGTTTTTCAATTAAGAGATTACTAGATATAATTTCGTTTGCTTTATCTTCGATATTATTTAATAAATTACGATTTATTCTAGAGTGATGCGTTACATCTATTCTGGCATAAAGTGCACCTTTATTCGAACCTGCTTGCCAGATGTGAGGACCTAATAGCTCCCTAGTAGCTCCTCCGACTACATGAATAGCAGTGTGGTGATCCATTAATTGTTTACGTCTTTCCCAGTCAACTTGGCCCTTGACTTGGCCGATTTCCAAAGAGGAGTTAGTAAAATGAAGAACAACATCTCCGGATATTTTTGTATCAAGTACTTTTACTTCAGAATTACCTTGTTTCAGAACTCCCTGATCCCCAAGTTGACCTCCTCCTTCTGGGTAAAATAGCGTTCTATCTAATATGATAATATATTGAGGAATCTCTGCTACTTCATTTGAAAAGGTAAATGAATTAGTATCTAATTTAGGTAATTTCATGACATCAATAATTTCTGCATCAAATTTGGTTGCTTTGGTATCCTCATAATAATCAAGTGATGTTTGCTTTACTAAAAATTTTTTTACTTGTTTTTCTTTATTTTTACTTTTAGATGCTTCTTTCGTAATTAGATCATTCCTTGCGGCCATATCTGCTGCAAAACCGACACGAACAGAAATTTCTTTCCAACCTAAATCATTAGCTATAGAAATAGCCATTTCTGGATTTATTCCTCTTTCTTCAGAAAGTCGGAATAATATCTCATCAGGTACTTGTGACTCTAGTTTATCAATTCCTTGTAATGCAGTATTTACTGCAGCTTTACCTTTCCTGATCATTTCATAATATTTTTTCTCTTCTAAGTTTAGAATTTCCATTATTCCTTCTTTACTTTGGACAAATGAATCTGTATCTAAATAATAATCAAGATGTTTGTCTGCTAAATTCGATAAATTTATAGAAATACCAAGATTATCTTTCATCCTACAAACTCGTCTTGTAAGCATTCTTACTAAATAGCCTGCTTTGGAATTACTTGGTATCAAACCATCTCCAAGCATATTACAAATTGCATGCATATGATCAGGTATTGCATAAATTGAAGAAAGAGGTTCAGTTATCTTCTTTAATTCATCAATTGAAATTTCATATCCTGAATCATGGATTCGAGAAATTAATGTTTCATATAAATAATCAACATCTGTTCCGACATCAATATTAAGAATTCCTGATAATCTAGAAATTTCTGCCAAAAGTAAATTTAAATCGACATCGATGTCTAGAGATTGAATTAATTTATCGTAGCCAAAAATTTCCTTCAACCAATTAACGATTTCAGGATATATCGCTTCGTATATATTTGGAGTACCTGCAGCTGCCCAGCAAAATCTTTCGAGACCGTATCCGGTATCAATAATTTGTAAATTCATCTCCTTGTATTTTAAATCCTTAATTATGATGTCTCCGTCTTCATGTTCTTCAAGATTCATGAATACTAGAGTGGCTAATTCTAAACCACCAACAATAACTTCTAGAGCTGGTCCTGCGTTACCTCCTCCAGACCAAGGATTCTCAACATAAGTTATGTCTTTAGGAGAAATACCAAAGGTTTCAATCAGCATTTCATCACAATATCGTACACATTGATCTATCCAATATACCACATTATTCTCTTTTGGTGTATTGAATGCATGATGTGCCATCATTTCGAATGTTGAAAGATGTCGTCCTGAGCGACCAACCGCGGCAACATCAGTCAACCTTATACATGGTTGACTAATTACCAAAGGGTTTGCTGGCGGAGGAACTTTACCACTAGTCACATGTGGTTGAAAATCCGCTATACTGGCTATTGTTAGATGTATATCGTCCCTCCATCGAGCAATAACGGGATAAGGAGCGATAATCTTGTGACCGCGCTGATTAAAATAATCCAGAAAGGTTTGCCTCATTTTATCTTTCAACTTTTTACCCTTCATAGGAAATCCTTGAATCAACGGATTACCGATAAAGGTATAGGGGTCTTCAGTTGAATCTCCGCATGTAGTTCTTTTATCATCTCTAGACCAAAAATTAAGATTTGTTACAATGCATTGTTTACGGAGATGACCGGAATCGTCCCAAAATGGAATGTGAATTTCTCCAAAACTCATCCTATCACGTCTCACTATTGGTACTCGCATTTGATGATTAGTCTTGAAGGCAATGTCCAATAACGCCCCAAGTATTTGAAAGGGAGACGATATTGCGTATGTCTATGAGTGCAGAGTGGAGAAAACATCTTGAGTCTGCAGGACCAGGAAGAATGCGCATTAAAAAGCATGGGAGAATGCTTACTGATGCTTTCATGGTAGCAAATAAAAAACATATACAAGAACATTCAGATGATCGTTCACCAAATCAAATAATAAATACTGCTTCTCTATTTGGTATAGTTGGAGATGCCTGGGCCATGGCAGATTGGCATTTTGGATACGGTTTCCCGATTGGAGGAGTAGTCGCAACAGATACCGAAGTAGGGGAACAAGGAGGTTCAATATCTCCTGGTGGAGTTGGTTTTGATATCAACTGTGGAGTTAGATTGTGCTCAATGGATATTGATGTAAAGAATATCGATGTCAAAAAAATTGCTTTGGAATTAGCCAATAAAATCCCGGCAGGTGCGACGAGGAAAGGAGGAGTAAATCTAAATCAGACGCAACTTATGTCTGTACTTTCAGGAGGGGCAAAGGCAGCCGTGGAATATGGATGGGGAGAAAATAGAGATTTGGCCAATATTGAATCTAATGGATTATTGGATAGTCAGGAAAGTAACTTAAGCGAACGTGCAATGAAAAGAGGAGAGAATGCATTAGGAACTCTAGGATCAGGGAATCATTTTCTAGAATTACAATATGTCGATAAAATAGTGGATAAAGAAGCAGCAAAGGCATTTGGATTGGTCGAAGGGCAAATAACTGTCATGATTCATACAGGATCAAGAGGATTGGGGCATCAAGTATGTTCCGAACATGTCAAAACAATAGAGTCAAAATATAAAAGGAAAGATGATATTTGGTATTCCCCTAAGTGGGACATAGAAGTAAAGGATAGGCAATTAGCTTCTGCACCGATACATAGCAGAGAAGGACAAGATTACATAGATTCGATGAATGCTGCTGGCAATTATGCATTTGCAAATAGATCTGCACTTACTCAGAGATTGAGAAATGTACTTAGAGAAATATTAGGTTCAGACAGTAATTTAGATGTTATCTATGATGTCAGCCATAATATCGCGAAAATTGAAGAACATCGTATTCATGGGAAAAATTGTAAATGTTGTGTACACAGAAAGGGTGCAACTAGAGCATTGAGTGGCGATGATATTGAGTTAGCAGAACGGTTTAGAGGAATTGGTCAACCTGTCCTTGTTCCTGGTGATATGGGTACTGCTTCATGGGTTCTTGCTGGACCTAAGAATGGTTCTAATGATGCGTTTTCATCTTCTTGCCATGGAGCAGGGAGAAGGCTTTCAAGAACCGCGGCACGGAATAGTATTGACTCGATACAACTGAAAAGAGAATTGGAAGAAAAAGGAATATATGTGCATGCCAAAACAACAAATATTCTTTCTGAAGAAGCCCCGGATGCATATAAAAATGTAGATGAAGTAATTGAATTAACCGAAAAAGCCGCATTAGCAAGACCAGTGGCACGATTGAGGCCATTGGCTGTAATTAAGGGGTGATTAATTGAAAGAATTAGGCCCAGATTATTGGGAAAAAGGTAAAAAAGAATTAAAAAGGATAGATAAAAATATTAAAAAAATTATTGAATTGTATGAGTTTCCCTCTCTTACTACAAGAGAAGATATATTTTTTACCCTTATTCGTTCAATAGTTGGCCAGCAAATATCAGTTAGAGCCGCAGATACTATCTGGGATAAAGTAGTAAATGAGGCTAAAGAAATCCGACCTGAAATAATATATTCAATAGATGAAAATACTATGCGTAATTGTGGTCTTTCAAAAAGAAAAGTAGAGTACATGAAAGCAGTGTCAGAAAGATGGTTAAATGGCTATGATAAAATAAATTGGCATGAATTGTCTGATGAAGCCGTTATCGAAAAGCTAGTAGAGATAAGAGGCATTGGAAAATGGACTGCTGAAATGATTCTTATATTCACTTTAATGCGTCCAGATATTTTTCCAATGGGAGACATTGGGGCCATAAGAGCTTTAGAAAAAATTTACAATAAAGGCCAAAAAATGAATAAAAATCAGATTGAAGAAATAGTAAAAAAATGGGAACCTTGGAGAACTATTGCTACATGGTATTTATGGAGAAGTATTGATCCAGAGCCAGTCCAATACTGACTACATGCAATATCCACGTCTAGGCTGTTCACTAAGAGCAGGTGCTGCACCACTCTGAACACCATCAGCCTCTTCCATTATAATAGTCAATAGAGTATTTACTAGAGATTTTAAATCTTCCAATTCACTTCTTAAATCGTCAACATTTTTTACTTCGTCATTATCTACTTGCATGCATATCCCATCTAGAAAGATATATCTTTCTGTACTATGTCACCATCTAATAGTCTATAAATTAAAGAGGTTAATTATGAACATAAATATGGATAATAGAGGTTAAATTAAACTTCGGAAATTAATTAGTCCTCATCATAATAATCATCATCATAGTAATCTTCTCCTCTTCCTCTCATGAAGAAAACTAGAGCCCCTATAGACGAAAATATCACTATAGATGCCCCTATTAGCCAAATAGTAGAATTGCTAGAATCAACTGGCGGGAGATTCCCGACATTTATTCCAACGATTTCTTCTTGCATGCCATTAACATTATCAAAATCTCCATCAACAACTATCACTAAATATGGAGATCCCTCTTGCCAAGTTTCATATTCGAATGAAGACAGAACACTGGTACTGCCAGATTCTAAAAACACTTCTTGATCGCCAAATTTCTGAGTAGTTAGAGAGGGTTTCCAAGAACCATCAGGTAATTTTTCCCATAATCCCAAAGAAAAAGTTCCATCTAGTTTCCCTGGATTTTCCCAATAAGTTACAATGGTCAATACATCACCTACTGCCGGTATTTTAGTTGGAGTAGTTATTTCTCTTGTATATTGTCCCAAAAATTCCATTATTCTCAGAGTTGGCATCCTTGGAGTATCTTCGCTTCCTAAACCTATAATTGGATTTCCAGCCTTATCTTTAGAATTTATCCATACAGATATCTGATCTCCTGGTTGGAAGGTTAAATCTATAGTTGGTGTAAAATCTATTCTACTTTGATATATACTGACGCCATCAGAAAATGAAATTAAAGATAATTCTCCAGAAGTTTGTGTTCCGACTATTGGTCCTCCGGCCCTAATATATTCCCATGCAATCATCAAAGGACCTTCTTGCATTCCGAATTCATCAACGATTGAAATAGTTACTAATACATTGTTAAGAGAATCAGTACCTAACGAAGTTAAAGAAGAATCTGGATATATTTCTTGATTAAAACGGGCCGTTGGAGAGTCACTATCTACAGTTACTGATGCAGCAGAATTTTCCAATGATGAAGATAATCCAGGAAGATTAGTAACTTCTGTTGTTATTGGCATTATTGGATTAGAAGGCGCCCGAGGAGGTAATTCTAGTGAGGCATTAAATGACCCATCAGATTCAATTAATGTATTAGATATAAGTTCTTGAGAACCATAAATTAGTTTTATTTGAGTCCCTAATCCATCAGGTATTGAAGATAATCTTTCACCTGAACCTGCATAGTAAACTGCTCCAGAAATTGAAAATTCATCATTTTGTTTTAAGTATAATTCATTGTCAATAGACTCCATGATTGGAAGAGTGAGATCATAAACTTCTTCTGGAATTGCAGAAATTTTATTATCTAATTTCCAAGCTATGGCACTTAAAACATCAGATTCTGCTACTGTTATTAGATTGTCGTCAACCGTTACTCTAGGCTTACATGCAACACTATCTTCGTCCCATGGGAAATCCCAAGATAATTTAAAACTTAGATAAATCTTAGAAACAGAATTTGTTATAACTTCTGTTTGGTAATTTATTGGAGTTACCATACTATCTTCAGGAGCCCATAGTTCGCCTGAGTATGGTGCGTATGTGAACAATCCTAAATTGGTACCATATCCGCACAGCATAATAGTAATGTTGTCTAAAGTATTTATTCCATTTGGATCATCTATTTGTAAGCTGAATGTATGCAAAACATCGGGCAAAAGATAGAAATCAACATTATCGCTTGTCCTCCTATCCAAATCAAAGGCAGAATTTTGTCCCCCTCCTATTCCTATACTGTCTCCGGCAAATTGTGTTGGTTCATCTACAGCTATAATTACACGTGCCCAAGAGTTTTCTGCGCCCGGTCCTCCACCAGTTCCGCCATCGGAATATGTGAGGCCAGCCCAATCACTTCCTTCCACATAAAGTAATATTGGCTCATTATCCAAACTAGAGACATCAATTGCAGAAAATTGTATCTGCTGCTCTCCAGTTAGTCCTGGAGTCAGAGATTGTAATTGTGATTGATATTCATTTTCGGATGCTATACCGTCTCCATTGGTATCATCCACGCCAGTACGCCAATATTTTAGAGTGACAAAATCTCCTCTGGCTTCACTCTCGCTAACTGTGATATATGGCCTGAATGGAGTAGTTGGGTCAGAAACCATACCATCGGCCAATTGTAATCCAATAGGAGTATTGATTTGTATTGGACCAGCTATTGGAGGATTTTTATCAATAACAATGTCCACTAAGGGAGGTTGTCCTGTTACATCATCTGCACCAAATGAACCAGTGGGCGGCCCTATAGAAATAATAGTTGGAGACAAAGTAATTTCGTCCTGATCAGTAGGTGAATTAATAGTTCCAGAAAATATTCCATCGGAATTAGAATTTAAAGAATAAATATTACCCGATATATTCAATCCCACCATAAAGTCACTACTTAATGGTCTATGACTTGAAGAGTCTTGGAATCTAATTTTACCATTAATATTTAACTCGCTACCCTCTAAAATAGGGAAAGGATAGAATAAATTATCATAAATATTTGATATCAACCTTCCGTTGGAATCGTATACTTCAAAATAGTCTATTTGTAAATCATTTTCTACCGCCTGTGCACCAGATCTTCCACTGAATTGTTCTGCTGGCCAAATAGTATCGCCATTAATATCGTTAGCACGAGAAACCCAATATATTTCATCAACATCATCCCAATACCAAGAGATATCAAATATCCAATTAACAACAACGTCCATCCCGCCATCATTATTAGCCACTAAATTGACATAACTTGAAGAAATATCTAATGGTGCTTTATCAGAACCAGAAATTTGTGAAAAGGATATAGAATCTGTCCCGGAATCCCATAATCCATCAGCGCTATTTTCTACTTTGAAAATAATCACATTACCGTCTGATGCAGTTCCTGTAAGAGTTATCTCTGATAATTCTGCATTGTCATAAAGATGGTGATGCGATGTAGATATTTGAATCTGATCTCCAGTAGGATAGAAGGTATTTGGTACGGAAAAATCTCTATTTTGGATTAAGAAATCATAGATTATATCTCCATCTATTGAAATTGACCCTATATCTGCAGAAAAGGTTACTGGAATCTCTACTTCTTCATAATCTGGAAATGAATTCATAGTTGACTCATGATATTCAGAAAGTGAATCCTCTAAACCTGAAATATTCTCAAATAAGAAATAATTTATGCCAATTCTAGATATGGTGATTGTTTGGGCAGTATTTGAATCTAATTCAATTGGAACATCACGCCATAATCTACCAGTATCTGGGTCAGTATGAGTGCCACTAATAAGTGAAATACCAGAAATTTGTGAAGAGCTGAGGGTGTTGTAAAATATATTATCCCCTAAAGGGCCTGATTGTGAAGAACCTGCCACAGTAAGAGTAACTGCAGATTCAAATCCATCATAGTCTGGAGAAATAGAAATTATTCCAGAAGTAACTGATGCTTCAGCAGGGATATAAATTGAAAACTGCTCTGGATTTGAACCATCGAGAACAACTGTTTTACTAATTACTGGACTTTCTGAAGAGTCGTATCCTGCAAGAGTTGATTGCCAACCATAATGCCCGTAAGAATCTCCTCGAGGGAATGCCCAATCTGATATTTCGTCATCAAGTACGTCAATAACTGGATTACTGGCAGGCTCTGCAAAAACCGCCGTAACTACAAGTCTGTCTATCCATGCATTAGTTGGTAAATTAACAGATAAACCAAATCCAGTTTGTATGCTGGAGAAAACTATACTACTCCCTTTGGAAGCAGAACCAAGTGATGCTCCATTTTTATTTAATGCAGTCACTGTTACGCCATTAGAAATATTTCCTCCTACATTTAATGCTTTAATAGGTCTAGATGAATGAGTGAAATCAGAAATCAAAGTTCCTGAAATAAGTGTAGCATTCAATAAATCATCAACAACTTCTACTCCTGAGCTATAAGTCCATCCATTATTTCCTGAATCTGCGTTCAAGAATCTTTTACCTCCAATACTAATCTTACTAATTGCAGGAGTTGCTTCAGAGTCTGAAGTGGTGAGATGTAGTTTCAATTTAATTTGTGGATAGTTGTCAGCATCGACACCTGCGAGGGATAATGGTAAAGAAATATCTGAATAACCAGGTAGTAATAGATTGGTAGAAGCATCTATTAATGAAGCTCTAATAGAAGTATTTTCAGGGATTAAAGCATCTATATCTATTATTCCAAGATTAAAATCATCAAAATCACCTATTGAAAATGAAGGACTGACCCAATCACCAGGGTTTCCATAGTTAGCTACTTTCACACCTGCATTGTCAATAAACCAACCCCCTCGATTGTCATATCCATCGGAACCCATGGAGAATTTGAATCTAACAGTATCTCCTTGGTAATTTAGTAAACTTGCTTGCATATTTTTCATACCACCGTTAGCTGAAGATTGGGATGAAAAAGTATCATATCCATACAAATTATTGTAATTATAACTTACTTGACTATCATACCAGTTTCCAGGATCAAAATGCTGCCATGAACCATTATTTACTTTAATGAAAACTGCTCCTCCATCCCAGTTTGGTTCCATGTCTGTCCAATGGTCAAAGGTAAGAAATGCATTACCATTTGCGGGAATATCATAAGAGGGAGAGAATAATCTTGCTTCTTGTACATATGATGAATAACTACCTGAGAATGCTATTCCGTATGCATAAGGAAATGAGGCTGTTCCAGCTGGACCGGAATTAGAATTAATTTTGTTCAAAGTCCATTTACACGTATCACCAGTACAAGATCCAGAACTCATCGAATTAGTCCTTGACCAGCCAGAAGCATCAGTAATTGATGGTGCACTCGCAGTTGAATCTTCAAAGCCCATCCTGACAGTTTGAGAACCTCTGAGTAAAACTAAATGCTGCCAATCATCAGCTGAAGCACCTATAGGATTATGAGTCATTGAGGATAAAGAATCCAAATCATCAACGAAAAGAATAGAGTTACTATAATCAACAACTCTGATTTCGTCTACCGTGAGTCCTTCTCGGGCATCTAAAGTGCCACCCCAGTTATTGTAATAATCTGTATCTACAATTATTCTAAAATAAACTGTTGGCTCATTCAAGAATGAATTAGGAATTGTAAGCTCTATTGTTCTTGTTCTTCCACTTTGATCGCCATAACTTTGCCCATTGGCTGCTGTATATCCAGTCCCAGGTATTGCGCCATCCCTGTCTGAACAATCATACTGTGTGGATGTAGTCCCTGTAGAAGAAATATCATACCAAGTATTTTGATTCAATGATACTTCTACACAGGCATTGTCAACTGAAGATCCTTCTAAGTCCCACTCCATATCAATTTCAATTTTAGATGTAGAATTAGTACCTGATAAATCTATTACACGATGTAGAGAGCCGTATGCATTGGATGAATAGTAACAAGAACTAGCCGTTTGAGTATAACATCCATGATGCCATGCACCATAACTGATGCCATCATTGTTGAATAAAATATTATCAATAAACCATCCCGGACGTTCATTCTCCGCATCAGGATGAGTCCAAACATTAAATCTGAATTGTATGTTGGAAGAGTTTTCAGACACTAATGGACTAAGGTCGAAAGTACTAGTAACCCATCCACTATAGTTAGAAGACGCAAAAACGGGAACTGCTCCAGATGGAGCCCCATTAGGAGTATGGGCATCTGTCGACATAGTACTAGGATACCCCGAATTAGGAGCAACGTATGTCCAATCGCCCCAATTATTAGATTCTTTGACTCTATACTCTACCCATGCACCATCGCCATCTCCAGAAGGAGTACTATCAACATGATACCAATGGTCAAATGAAATAAAATAGTTATTTTGATCAACCATTAAAGGAATTGATACAGAAGGAAGTAGGAATGAACTGTTAGTCCCTGCTGGTAAAGGCTCTCCCGGTGTTGTTCCAATTGCAACAACTCCATTAGTAGCCTCCGAAGGAATTACTCCATAACTCATATTTTGTTGACTACCATATATTGTCCCACCCAATCCCGTAAAGGTTGTTGCTTGCCATGTCTTAATTGTGTTACAAAAGTATTCTTCATTCTGTATCTCATCGGAGCCCAAATTACGATTATTATTATAATCTAACCCACTTTTGACCACAATTCCTCCATATTCGCAGTTTGAATTTCCTGAACCAACTGTATCAATATCTAGTTCATATTCAAAATAGTCTCCCAATGAAGCAGAGATGCTTGCACCTGTTCCTGCAGAGTCGCTGATAACTATTGTTGGTGTACTGGCATAATTCGAACCTTCATTAGTTATTTCAGTTGAATGTATTATTCCAGTACTTTGTAGATTTGCAACAAGACTTACTCCATTTCCTCCTGAACCAGATACTGAGATAAAAATGGTATCATCTCCCGTATATCCATCGCCAGCATCATCAACTGTAATTCCAGTAATTGCTCCGCTACTATCGACGGAAGATATCGAAGCATTAGCATTTTCTCCATCACACTGGACACATATTATTGTTACTGTATCATTAGTATCATATCCTGAACCGGCATTATTAATAGAAATTGAATCTAGACCAGTACTTATTATGTAAGTTGCAGAAAAGTTTTGACCGCCACCTCCTGTAGCAGAAAGATTGCCGTTTGAATAACCATCTCCTGGGGAAATGATGTTTAACTCTTGGATTGTATCTTCCTTTGAAAATGTTTCACAATAATATATTACCGAAATTATTTCTATATCATCAAGTTGAGAATTAAAATCGCTATCTAAACCATATTGTAATATTTTACCGGCCAATCCACCACATTCGGAAACATTGGTTTCTGAATCTACAGAATAAACAAGTCTCCATCCAGGAGTGTATTTATACTTTGAATTCATTACTACATTGATATCACCTTCATCAAAAGTACTTATATTCGACCTAGTGCCATCATCTTTGATTGTTATTCGATCATTATCATCTATGAATGTTCCAAATTTAGTTCCCCCATCAAAGTCTGAGCCTTCCCAAATTATTCCATTATTGAGTGAGGTTGCCATCGTAGAATCTGTTACATGCATCCAGCCATCCAAGATTGTAGAATTACCAGGTACTTCAAAACCTCTAACTGTTATTGAAGTACCATTGGTATTGATACTATTTGATGCATTCCAAGTTGAGACTCCTGCATTAGCCAGAGGTGCAGCAATCATGAGTAATATCAAAGATATCGCAAGTCTTCTATTGGAGTTATTCATAGTTCTCTGTATATTAGGTAGATTATCAACTTAATTACTTCAGGTTTAAAAAATACACCGGGTAAGAAAGCGAGTATTGTTTGATTAGAGTTTGTCAAGATGTGATATATTGAATGGAGCCACTGGGGAGAATTGAACTCCCGACCTTCCCATTACCAATGGGATGCTATACCCCTAAGCCACAGTGGCGATGTTTCTTCGAAAGCAATTTACAATTTAATCACTACGGATATAGATATTTTTAATACAACAAACTCAAAACTAATGCTCGATTGGAGAGAACTGCCTGCCGAGATCGCATAGCCTGGTATTGCGCATGACTGGAAATCATGTGGGATCTTCCCTCGGGAGTTCAAATCTCTCTCTCGGCGCCATAATTATATGACAAATAACGATTGTATTTACAATCATTAGTACGCGGATTTTATGCGTTAATGCCGACTCCCATGGACATGGAGGAAGAGATTTTGGAAAAATCCACTAACTCCGTTGACGATGGAGGAATAAGACTTAGTCAGATACAACTAGAATTCAAGTTATCAAAAATTAATACTAAATTGGGTTATTTTGATAATATTCTAAGAGAATTTTACTTTCAAAAAACTTTAATTGTCAATAAATGGGGAGTCAAAGAAATAGTAATAATTTTACTGGCGATTATATCATTTATACTTGGGTCATGGGATATTGGAATTGGAGAATTATCAGGAGGAGGAGATTATAATAGATACGGTATTTTTGGAGATAATAGTGGTTTTTTACAGGTTTCTGATTGGACTTTGATGTTATCTCTCTTATCTTTAATTTGTTGGCTAGGAATCGTATTCTCTCTTTGGTCAGAATATCCTATAATGAGAGAAAATTTAGCATATTTATTAATTGGTTCTTTTGCTGTTCAATATGGGTATATGTCGAGCCATGCAGGAAATCCTGCCTTCCCATATAATTCTCAAATAACTGATTTTGGAGCAATAATTTTAGGAAATTTAGTACTATTTTTCCTTTCGATAATAGTTGTTCATAGAGCTGTAAGGGAAACTAGAGATATCCATGTACAGGAAAGGCATGCGCACCCAGACCCCCGAGTTGTAGAAGAGGCATGGCAAGATCATAGTCTGCGAGCATGGGATGTAGAAATGGGAGTTTTGATTTTGATGCTCAATGTTATGTCATGGTCTGGTACACACGCTGTGGCAAGTAGAATGAACATTGAGTCTGAAGAACTTAATTATCCACTCATATTACTATACATCATATCAGGCATATTATCTATACTCTTACTATTGGTAATTATTTGGTTTCCTCATTTTATGCTAGGAAGTGCTGAAGAAAGAATTCAATCAGTAAGGGCTAGAGAAGTTGCGGGAGAAACTGTGAAAAGGAAAACGAGGATACAGCAAGGAAGATGTCCAATTTGTAATATTGAAACAAGTGCAAAGAAATATGCATCAGGTAAAATAGAAATAAAATGTACAGAAAACGATTGTCGAGGAAAGGGCAATATTGGTGAAAAATGTGGAAAATGTGGAAAAATTATGCCAACGAGAATAGAATGCAGAAGTTGCAACTCCAATACTCCTGTAGAAAGTCATTTTAGTGACGAAGAAACCTGGTAAATTAGTGGATTAATATGGAAGAGAAAATAGATGATGATTTTGTTCAATCAAATGAATTGAGTAAAAATGATGATTCTTTATTGATGGTTTCAGCAATAGTGACATTACTAATTGCACTGTTACTATTATCTGTTTCGCTGATTTATTTATGGCCAGGAATTGGAAATATTAGTGCATCTGGGCCATCAGGTGCATTAATAACTTGGGAGAGTGAATATAGAGAATTGACAGGGCTAAATGAAATAGATAATCTTGACGGCACAGGAGTTATTTTGTGTATTGTCGATTCTGGCATTGATATTGATCACCCAGGATTTGAGGGATTTGAAATAGATGGTTGGAAAGATTTTGTCAATGAATATTCAGAACCATATGATGATGAAGGGCATGGCACAGCAATGGCCGGCATCATAATATCAAATAATGGATTAATGGGTAATGCTAGAGGAGTTTCATTATTAGTCGCCAAAGCAATTAGTGAAGATGGCACAGGTACTGATCAAATGATATCAGAATCAGTTGATTGGTGTGTGGACAATGGAGCAGATATCATTTCTTTGAGTTTAGGAGGAGCACAAGGATTTGGCTCAGGGATATTCACTACTGATGCACTGGAGCAATCAGTTGATCAAGCCTTAGATCAAGGTGTCTATATTGTTGCAGCAGCAGGAAATGATGGAGAAAATGATGATGGAGATGTAGAATCTCCTGGATCTGTTGAAGATGTAATCTGTGTCGGCGGAATTACTAGGAACGGGCAGATTTGGAAAGGTAGTTCTGTAGGAGATAACGATGGTAGATTTTGGCCTAATCCAATATTACCTAGAAATAATCCTGATATGAAACCAGAGGTTGTTGGCCCGGGACAAGAAGTCCCGATACTTATGGCTGGAGGAGTTAGTAATGAGAATTGGTGGGGTTGGTCTAGTGGAACTTCTGCAGCAACGGCTTGGGTTTCTGGATCTTTGGCATTATTGTTAGAAAATAATCCGGAACTACAGCGTGAGAATTCACAAGAAAGAGACAGTATAATTGAAGTTAAAGAACTAATAATGGATAACTCAAATATGAAAGATGGGCAGAATGGGCATGATGACTATTATGGATATGGGATATTTAGAGTAGATATGTTAATTGAAGCAAAAAATATTTAGGGAAAAATTTTGATATCTGTTTTTCCTTATAAAAATATTATGTGAATTATTCCGATTTGCGTAAGATTACTAATGAACCACCAGTTAATTCCACAAAACTCAAAGAATTATTTACACTGAAGTCTCTAATTGATTTTATCCATTTATTGAAATATAATACCTTCTCCTGAGCTTGAGTGATTTCTAAGTCATCTTTTATTTCACCGACATCACCAGTAGGAACTTCAGGTTCTTTAACGATAATTATCCCACCAGGAGATAGTAAGTCGAAAGAATTTATTAAAGCATCAACACGATCATTCTCTGGTAAATCAATTACAATCAAATCAACAGGTAATGGTATTAAAGAAAATGGTGTAATATTATCAGAAGCTGCATTTGAGGCGAACCATGAAGTACTTTCAGCAGTAATTTCGTTCCAAGGTTTAACTATTACCTTAGACCATGAATCTGCATCATATCGCGATATTAGACGATTTAATATAATGCCAAATTTTCCTCCTTCTTCAATGATTGTAAAAGAATCAGGATGGGATATATTGCCATCATCCTCGGAACACCACATATCAAAAAGCCATGCTGAAAGATGTCCAATTCCTCCTCCTACTAATATAAAATTTTTTGCCGGTATTCTAGAACATATATCTCTAATTCTGGTGCGTATAGATCTTGACAAAGGACTGAGTCCCATATGAAGCATCTGTTCACCTATGTTCGCAGCTATTTCTGGCTCATCAGAAGTTCTAGAATCATCTTCTGAAAGTAACATTTCGAACATTTCACGTTCTGACATTTGAGGGAGACCCAAACCCTCACCTGACTTACGCATGATGCCCGCTAGTAATCCAACTATTCAAATGACTCATTGGATGGTTTGAATAGAAGTAAGTCTTGCGATAGCAATATGACGTCGGAAAATGAAGATGACGACGACAATGAAATATTTGATGTTGCAAAATGTCCACAATGTCCAAGTATTACAGAGCATGATATTTTGAAAAGAACAAAGAAAGGTAAGGGCGAAGATATATTGACTAAATGTTTAGAATGTGGAATTGTACATTTGATTGAGTTAAGACCTCCTAAGGCAATATTCGTCAATACTACATTTTCTGAAGGTAAAAAGAGTTATTCAGGATCTGTTGGAGTTGATAATGATGAGATTATATCAATAGGAGATATATTTCAGCACGAAGGAACAGATTGGGCAGTGACTAGAATAGATAATGAAATATCAAAACCATTTGAGAAACTAATTGCTTCAAAAATATATGCAATGTGGGCTATTCGTGTAGATAAAAAAATAATAAAAATTACAATGACAGATGGAGAAATTAGTACTCCTTACAGTCTTGAATGTTCTCCTGATAAGATATTTTCGTGTGGGACAATAATAGAAATTGAAGGCCATAAATGGAGAATTAGGGCTATACATACTGGAAAAGGTCGCACTTTAAGAGGTAAAAGAGAGGCATCCGAAATAAAGAGAATGTATCTACATCCCCCTTACTAACTATCTTCTATTAGTCCATGGTAAAAAAAACGCTTTTGCAACATGTGTTGCAATTTCTGGATTTTCCCGTAGTCTCCTCATGCTATATTCGTACCAACGTGAGCCATATGGTAGATAAATACGAGTTAAATGGCCTTCTTCGGCTAATTTACGTCTCTTGTCCCCTCTAACTCCTAGTAAAAATTGAAATTCGTATCCGTTTCCTTTACCATTTAATTTGGGTCCAGAGTTATCTCTTGGATCGGATTTTCTTGGACCCATGTCATTTTTTATTAATGAATTTAATGCATGATTTATTACAGAATCGTCATGAGAAGCAATGGCGACGTAAGCGCCCTTTTGTAACATAGAATCGATTGCGACATTTGTAGCTTCCACGATATCTTGATAAGTAGTAAATGCTATATTATTAGGCTCTAAATAAATTCCTTTACAAATTCTAAAGTCTGCATTATGGCCTAATTTGGAACAAATCTTTACTACATCTTCGGGCGTTCTAAACAATCTTGCTTGAAGGACTGTGCCAACATTTTGGTGTCCTTTATTATGCATCTCATAAACCAAATCTATAGTAGGTTGAGTGACGCGAGAATCTTCCATATCTAATCGAACGAAAATATCATTCAAAGCAGCTTTTTTGAGTAGATTTTCAAGATTTTCTTGTGCTTTATTTTTATCCAATAATACACCTAAAGCTGTTGGTTTAATTGAAATATTTGCATCTATATTTTTCTCAACTATGGCTTCTAAAAGATTATTATATTCATTAATAAAATATGATGCTTCTGAGATATTATTTATTTCCTCTCCTAAAACATCAACGGTAAAACAAGTATTTTCAGAACTTAAAGATTCCATTACTCTAAGTGCATCGGCAAGTTTTTCTCCCGCTACATAACGCTTAGATATCCATCTAACAAAAAAACGTGGCATCAAAGGTAAAAATAATACAATAATACGTCCGATAAACCTCATTAATTGGAGGGGGAGTCATTAGAACTTTTATGCTTGTGGAGAGATACTATTTCTTTGAGCCTGTATACTGGAATATTTTTTTTATTCAAAAAGGAAATTATACTATTCCTTTGCCATGCTTTGAAAGATTTTCTATCAAGATGAGCGAAAATATCGCCTCCAGGAAAAGATTTTTGTGTAGCTTCTAAAGATTTTTGTATAGAATCTTGCCAAGATCCGGAAATTTCTTCTCCCTCGATAAAATCATCAAAAATTAATGAATAGTTAGCTAAAATATGTCCAACCCAGACATCGGTCTTGGAAATAATTGATTTATGTCTGGGTGCATAATGACCTCCTCCCAATCCTAACATCACATAGCCTTTACCTTTCCACTCCCCTAAAGGTTTGTTACCATTAAGTCCAAGGCACTGAACAATTGTAAGAGCCCAAATTTCAGCAGCATCTTGCCTTTTCCATTGAGACTCAGTAGAACCAATTTCCAAGTATGCGGTTGGTTTAGTTAAGAATGGCCCATGATGAGTTGTTTCAATAGTTATATCAAACTCTGAATCTATTCCCTTATCTTCAGATATTTCACATAGACATCTGAAAAGTGAACCGAAACGTGGCGAGGGAGGCACTAATTGACCTTTATATCCCCCGGATTGTCCTATTTCTCCATGTGGTTCTTGACCAGGTAGTCCGATAACATGGATAGTTAATGCTGGTATTTTTGATTTTGAAGCATGCTTTGAAAGTACTAAAACCTCATCAACCTGAATATTTTTGTGCTTTTCATGGACAATATCAATATTATCTGCAAATATATGGTGTTTATCACTTATCAGTAGAAGATGAGTTTGTCCTAAATTATGCTCATGGACAATTCCATGAGGCATTTTAACACTCTTTTTCCAAATTGTATTATTTAACATCGCATTATAAAGATTCATAGATGCTGGATCTTTAGAAGATGCCAGCAACAACGTGACCATGTTACGCGAAAGAAGTACTTGATTCAAACTTGACGGACGCACATTCAAAGGCCGAGTCTTAATCAGAGTGATATTATGTCATTGGACTTCACCCCCCATGTAGTCAATAGGGATGATAATACAATAATCGTCATTGGCACTTCAGGAGAATTAGCAAAGTTGAATTGTAATTATGAATATATTTCCCCACATTCAAAACCATTTCCTACAACAATAATGTCAGGAGTTTTATTTGAAAATATTTGGATAGGGATTTGGATAGATAGAGAGTTACAAGATGCTAGAATGGCTGGCATACCTCTGGGAATAAATTGGGAAAATGGAATAGGTAGAGATATTTTGAGGACTTCTTCTTCCATTGGAGATTTAGATATAAAGCCTAAAAATTCTGCATGGCAAAAAATACTGAATGCGGAACCAATGGGGCTAAGTAAAGTAGGTGAAAATATTGTATTTGCAACAAAAAATAAAGGAATTTACATGATTAATCAAGAAGGAGAGGAAATATGGAGAGACCATTATCCGATATGGCAAGATATGGAGGTATCTGCCGAAATGAATCCAATAGTTTCGATAATTGAGGATTCTTCTAACATAGTCATTTGGTCTGCTGCTGGAGGCGTCATGAAGTTAGATCAAGAAAGGGTAATTAAAGTAAGTAAGATTTTCAAACTAAAGGACAAGATATCTAACGTCACATTTTCCAAAGAGGGAAGATGGTTTGTCATGATGCATGGTAATTCAATAGCAATACTCCACGACATTGATGATGAGCCTTTCATCATTCAAACACCCGGACCTGTATTGGATGCTTGTTTTGAATCCGAAAAGGGAGTATGGAGATGGACGGGGTGGAGACATGATGGAGAAATGAGAATAAAAGATAATTATTTCTCATTCAAGAAGAGAGAAAATATTGGAATTCATATATCAAATTCTAAGATATTAACCAATGATGGATTTTGGGAAGATTATTCTTCTTCCTGATAGATTCCTCTGTAGGTTTTTGGAGGATCAGAATAGCCACATTTACCACAAACTTTTCTATCTTTGTGGATTCCTAAGAAAACACCTGGACCACATATAGGGCAAAACTCGCTTTTTCTAACTAGCGAGTCTCCTTCAATTGCATATTTGGTATGTTTAGCTTGTGGATTAGGAGTTCCATCAGGCATTATTCATCTCCCCCTTCCGATACTTCTACACTAGACTCTTCTGGAATCTCATGCCTTGATTTGATATAGTCTGGCTCTAAATTAGCATCTTCTTCTGACTCATATATTAATGCTAAACCATTTGTCCTAGCCATTCCGAATCTAGTATTAACATCTTTAATATAAATCAAATTCTTTTTTGAGCGTGGTTCTAGTTTCATTACCATTTCAATCATTTTAGATAAAGAAGGAGTAGGCGCATTAGCGTGATTTAAGGCAAAGGTTATTTCTACTCTGCCAAGTAAATTATTTTCTTTTCTCTCTATTATTTCCAAATTTTCATCTCCTAACGAATGTTAACTTTTAATGCATAGTTACCTGGTGCTGAAACATTAAGTCTTTTTGCTATTTCAGATCTTGAAGGATGGAGAATAACAACAAATCCTTGCCAGTCTGTCGTAACTGGAGCGTTTGGACATTGATTGCATTGTGAAATGCCATCGTCTAGAATTCTATTACATTCTCCGCATGCAAACGGGACTTTTACCATCTTAATCACTCTCTGATAGCCAATCGAAACAACCTAGTCCATCCATTTTACAGTTAAGGCCGATTTTACTTGAACGAGGATCATTTTGATTTATTGCCTTGGAAACTATTCTAGATCTTACAAAAGAACCTTCGGTTAAAGATTTACCAGTTTGAGATCCTTCTATTCTACGTATTCCAAGATTAACTTGGATAGGTTCATCAAGAATTTGAGATTTGTGTAATAACGCTTCTATTGGTCCAATTCTTACGAATGCACCATATTCAGAAACTTCAGAAACAGCACCGTCTACAACTTCATTATTTTCCATAGTAAAAACCAATGCAGTAAATTTAACGCTCTGATAAATCGCTCCATCGCCGTGTATTATCTTACCTCTGCCTACTGCTTCATGATTGAATGTGACTAATGTATAATGTTCATTTTCATCAAACCTTCCTTCAAATGCTTCATGAGCTAATTCATCAATGTGTTCTTCTAATTTACGACCACGGCGGATATATTCTGCCGGTATACGTATAGTATCCTCTCTTGTCACAATCCTATACATTTTTCTAAACCTCCAACTTAGGCCAATCCTCTGATTTATAACGATAGAGACAGAGGAAAATCCTCTCGTCCCTCATCGGCTATGCCTCTAGAGGAGAGGTCAGTTGGACTTCGCGACCGACACATCTCGTATAAGCACAACGGAAAGTAGGCATGTTGGCATTTTGAATAATGTACACATACCTAGTCCTAAGTGTGCGTTTAGTGCGAATGTTCAAGAAGATTTCCAAGCCCATGATATTCTCTGATGGTAGTGGGCCCTTTGAGAAGAGAAACCGGCGATATTCGGAAAATGTCTATTGCCGTGTCCATTATCGTAATGCTTACTCTTTCTCCATTGCTTTATTTCGAAAAAAATATAGATGCGATTGAGGAGTTAGAAATAATGTCTAATACTTCAGATGTCGCTTCTGAAGTATGGATAGACGGAGATCAACCATGGCCACAATTTGGGAGAACTAGTGACAGAATTAGTGATGTTCCCTCTCATAGTCCATTAGGAGGAGCAGGTTTTGATGTACCAATTAATGCCACTGAATTGTTATCTATTGTAGATCCTGAAATAAACTGGCAATTCGAAGGTTACGACATTGGTACTGATTCATTAGCAACTCCCATAGGAGATTTCAAAAATTCAATCACTAAAAGTTCGGAAGCAGAAGAAAGATGTGGTAATTCTTCTTTATTTATTATCATAATACAAACTGAAGATTTTGGAGGAACAGATCACAGTATTCTAAAAATTATCGAAGGAGAAGAAGCAGATGTTGCTTGGCAAGTGGATTTAGGTCCAACAGAAAAAATGAAAACATCGCCTGCAATAGTTGATATTGATGAAGATGGGAAACAAGAAATTATTTTAGCCTATGATGCTGGAGGGAGTGTTTTTGTTGAAGTTTGGTCTCCTAGACTAACTTGCTCCGTAACTGGATGGTCAGTAAATGGCCATTCATCAGAATTATTATGGACATGGAGCGATGAAAATTTGAGAATAACAAGTAATGAGGGACCATATACAAGTAATTTATTTGGAGGACATAATCCTACTACTCAATTATTGCTTGCTGATTTAGATTTGGATGGAAATGCAGAATTGGTTCTTTCGTTAATTGATAAAATCAGCGACGAACCGGTAGTTTTAGCACTACCTCTACCAGTAACTAATTCTCCAAACCCTTTATGGCAAGTTAATTTAGATAAAGGTAGTCATCCATCTGATCCTGCGTTTGCCCAAACAGATGATTCGACTGGATATGTCTTGCTTACCACAATTGAGGCAAATAGTGGAGGTATGTGGGTTTGGAAGATAGAATCTGATACTGGTGATTCTAGTTGGGATGGAGGTTTAAGTCTGAACAATCTCGATGGAGATAATGATGTACCACATATTAGACTTCCTGGGCCAATAATTACCAATCTAGACTCAGATGATGTGCCTGAAATGATAATCACCATACCTACCGATGCAGATGGTTCTGCAGGAGCAGATGGTGCTGAATATAGAGGCCTAGAAATTAGCGATGGAGATGAGCTATGGATTTTTAATGCCGAAAATGGATATGCTGATGCACCCCCAACGCCCTTGGATACAGATGGAGATGGTGTCTATGATAGAGTATGTTGGGTAACATGGTGGCAAACCACTACTGCAAGACATGGAGAAGTAGGATGTCATGATGTTAGTGGATCTATTCCAAATCAAATATGGAATCGAGACTTGGAGCAAAGTAGTGGAACACCTAACGATGAAATAGCAGTTAGTTCAGTTACTTGGATGGATATAGATGGAGAGGATGAACAAGACATTTTAGTAGCATATGGAAGATCACTATGGGCGTTCGATGGAGAAGATGGTACAGGTTCGGCGATAAATACAGAATGGACAAATGAAATTGATTTGGATTACAGGACGTGGTCATCTCCCTCTTTGGCAGATATTGATGGCGATGCAACGTTAGACATAATAATAGGTAATATGGTTATTTCTACAAGTAAACCAGACGTGAGACCATTAGTTGATGGTAGAAGTATAGAATTTAATCCAAATGCACCGGAACCAGGAGAAGTTGTCACAATTACAGCCTTTTTTGAGAATGCTGGTACATCTGAAACTGAAGAAGGAGTAGATGCTATATTATTAGCCAATGGCATTGAAATTGGTAAATATAGGTCAGAAAACTTGAGGCCTGTTAACCCTACAGATTCAGGGTCATTTGATAGTTTTGATGTGGAATGGATTGGAGGACTAGGGGAGCATGTGTTTGAATTAAGGCTAGATCCATATCAAAATATTTCTCAGACAAGATATGATAATGACATACAAAAGAAGAGTTTGATGATTGTCCCGTCCTACAATGCATCTTTCGAAATATCAACAGAACCGGTTAGAGTAACTCCTGGAGAAAGCATCGTTACAAAACCAACAATAAGATCTACTGGTAGATTAGCAGGTTCTTGGAGCCTAACTGTAGATTCCAGCAACTTACCAGAAGGATGGAGTTGGGGTGCAGATTATAGTCAAATAACTGGAGTTGAAATAGGAGTAGGAGAAATATGGAATCCTGAAATAACTATTAATGCGCCGAGTGATGCTTTGGGTTCTGATTCAGGATTTTTGACTTTAGAATTAATACTTGATAGTGACAGTAATATTAGTGTTTCATCGACTCTTCCTGTGGAAGCAAATAGAACAAGAGGATTATCTCTCAGAGGACCAGATGGAACGAGTTTTAGTGAAGGGCATGGATTGATTGGAGAAAAGGCATCTGCATGGTTGATTATAGAAAATGTAGGTAATGCCGAGGAGAATCAAATAGCAATTTCATGGGATAGTACCAATTGGGGGTCTAATTTAGAGTTGTTTGATTCAGAGGGAGTGAAAGAGAATGCAGTAGTTCTAGAACCCGGAGAATCAAAAGAAATGACTGCTAGACTAGTAGTCCCGAATAATGCAAATTATGGAGATTCCGTTAGTACTCCACTAACAATGTGTGTTGGAAGCGGAGATGAGGAGATATGTCAAACAATGTCGTTAACTTTTGTTGCTTCTGGAGTAATAGTAGAAATAAATCATCAAAGATCAGTTCCCTCTAACGGTTTAGAATGGACGATAACAGCCGATTTACCAGATGATAAAGAATTTCTAAATTGGTCGCTAGTTGATTCGGGGATGCAAAAACAAGAATGGAATTGGACTACTTCCGGGCAAATTTCAATAATTGCCAATACAATTAGCATTGCTGGAAGTCCCGGATCTAGAGTTTCCGGATCTATTTATTTGGAGCTCCCTGATAATGCACCTCCTAAATTCCATCAATTCCAAGATTCAGAAGATTCGTCTAATTTTATTCTGAAATTCTCACTCGAAGTTTTACAAATATACAGAGCAAATTTGGCCATCATATCTCCATCTGAGATGCCAATCTCTGCAGAAATTGATGAAGAATCAGTAGTAATATTAAGGCTTGAGAATTTAGGTAACGGAGAAGATTCATACCATCTATCACATCAATTAATTTTGAATGATAATATAACTTCAGATCCAGGAATATTAGTTATCTTCTCCAATAATCCAATAACATTAGGAGCTGGGAGCCTTAGAACAATACCAATTGCGATTACAATTCCTGAATCAACACCGGCTAGAGTAGATATAGAAATAAAAATAGTGATGTCTTCTTTGGGCGATTCTCATGTTGAAGACTTCAAAAATATCGTTCTTCAAGCAAAACAGGACCATAAATGGGAAATTGATGCGTACGTAAATGGACTAGATCTTGGACAAGAGATTTACACAATCTCAACCAATGAAATATTTGAAGTAGATATATTGGCTAAAAATGTAGGGAATATGGCTGATGATTTAGTTTTAGAAACTTATGTAGAAATTCTCTTAGAAGTAGGAGATAATTCTTCAGGATGGTCTACAATTGGAGACTCCAAAAATGATGTGCAGATTAATGAAACTGTATCAATAAAAGTCAACTCTACAGTACCCTTAGGAGCATTAGTAGGATCGAAAATGGTTGTTACACTTATAGCTATGTCTATGGATGAAGAAATTAAGACATTCACATATGAAGTAGGAGTTAATCATGAACCGGGTTGGAAAGTATTGGCAGGAGGGACAAATTTAGAAATAGATAATAATGGTTCAGAAATTGAATTAACTATATTGCAAATAGGAAACAAGGAAACTAGGCCTTATGTTTCAGTTTGGGTTGTTGGCGAAAGTGGTTGGGATATTGAAACGCCAAATGAAATGCCAATGATATCTCCAGGCGGAAGTGCGCCCTTAATTCTAAATATTACGCCATCAAATAATTCCCAGTATGGAAATCCTGTAGAACTGTATGTCAAAGTTAGAGAAGGAGATGCGAGTGCTGTTTCTGAAGTAACATTACCGCTAAGAGTTGCAGAAATAAATGATTTCAAGATGACTAGTTATGGTCCTTGGCAAATATCAAAAGATGGCGGAAAATCTTTAGTTATATTAGAAAATACCGGAAATAGCCCCACCACAATTAACTTAGAAATATTAAGTATCCCTGAAGGATGGAGAGTAAGTGGGAATAATATTATCGTAATTTCGCCAGGTCAAAGGGCAGGAATACCATTAGAAATAATTCCTTCTGAAAACTGGACAGGAGAAATAAAAACAATGAGGATACTTGCTCAAGATCCGGAAGGTAATCAAAAAGAAATATTGATTGAAACTAGATACGAAGAAAACTCCTGGTCCAGTTCTCCGATGATAACATCATTAATTGGCGATAATGCAATATTGAATATTCATGGTACAACAGTCAATTCGACAATAGTAGATGAAGACGGAAACTCTTTGCATTGGACTGAGGAGGGATGGCTTTTCCCTGCTCTAAAAAGTGGCTTTGGAAATTTAACGATTAATCAAAATAGTAGTTTGACTTATTTGATGGAAATATTTCAACCTATCTCCAAGAACGTATCATGTGAAATTTCAGGAGAGTTTTCTAACATTCAGTCGACATGTTCCATAGAAAACGGAAATGTGAGTTTTGAATATGTAGTATTACTTATTGATGATAGAGGTTATTCATTGGACTCATATTATGGCACTTCAGGAATTAATAGTGCGGAAGTCAGTATTAATCTCAGTTCGGATGAATGGGATCCATCTCCGGGGATGAGGAAATTGACAATAAAAATATTTGATTCTTATGGTAAAGAATTAGCTAGTGCCGAAAAATATTTTGAAATAAGGAAGAATAATTGGAATATTGGGCTAACTTCTGTCGATTTATCTGGAACAGGGGACAATCAGATAATTGAGATAACTGCAGAAAGATTTGGTCATGGGCAACTTATTGATGCAGATTGTAAAATAACTTTGAGTAGTGATGGTTATGAATCGACACAAAAAATAGACATGAGTACAAGATCGATTTTAACTCCCAAACCTAAATTTGATAGGCCTTTGGAAATTGCTGACGGTGAGGAAATAGTTATAGAAATCGGATGTCTTTTCCCTTGGGACATAGATTCAAACCCCGGAGATAATGAAATAAGGAAGGTATTGACAGGAGGAGAGGTGGGTGAAGAAGGAATAGATATAATCGAGAGTATTATGGCAGCAGTTGTTGTAATATTAATTTCGGCTTCTATGGCATGGATAAGGAAAAATCGCAGAGAAATGAAAGAATTTGAAGAAATGACGAGACAAAAAATACAAAGTAAAATACATTCAAGGAAAGAGCAAAAGAATACGAATAAAACCGAAATTATAGAGAATAATGAAGTCAATAGTGAAAATATTCGTAATGATGAATATATTGGAATTGAAGAGATTCCAGAAACAGAATTAAAAATAGAAGAGGAAGTAGAAGAGGAAGTATTGGATGATTTCGAACGTAGACTAAGACGCATACGACGAAATAATTAGGTAGAAGTATTGGGCTTGATTGATTATGGTGACTAGTGCATTCTATACATTCGATCCAATGAAAATAGATGCCAACAAATTGATAGAACCGATTCTGAAAAGTATTGAAGGAAAACATGAAGATTTATTCAATGTTATCAAAATTAGTAATGCCTTGCCCAATCTAGTTGAAGGAGAAAAAGCAAAATTTGATCCTGCAACTATGCTTTTTGTGTCGTCAATAGATTGGAAGGAATCTGGAGGCATTCCAGAACAGCTATGTAAAAATAATATCAGAGAAAAAATTGGTAGATTCCCTACAAATGATGGGAATTCGATAAAATACCTATTACAATATACTTCATTGGATGATGATAGTAATAAATTACATGAGATGTTATTTAAATTGATGAATGGTTTATCTGAAGAAAATTTAGGTCATCCTGGATTTCAAAAAGGCATAGGAGGATTGGAATTGATGGGATGGTTAAATTCTGAAGAAGTAATTAAACTTATAAAAACGATAAAAAATAGTGAATGGTCTATATCTGCGGATGAGCCATTTGATGGCGGAGTACAGGAGATAATAAGACACCTGATGATGATTTTAACAGTGGCAGAAAGAAGATCTTGTGGGATATTAATGAGGAAACATTTCTGAATTAAAATTCAGTACCAGTTAGACGTTCAAACATATTTACATATAAATCAGTAGTTTCTTTGATGACACTTTCAGGAAGTTCGGGAATTGGGGGCTCTATTGAGGCTTCTTTTCTAGCCTTGTATAATTCATCATAATGGCCGCTATCTAGATAATGTTGTCTAACAAATTCCTTAGATAATTGTATAATTTCACCCTTTTCATATGCTTCAAGATCCCACCACCTATCTTCATCCAGTGTGCCGAAAGAATCCACCAGAACTGGTTCTCTACCTTCTCCTAATGCAAATTCTTTCTTACCATCGACATGAATTAATCCTCTAGATAGTGCTTCCCTGTTAATTATCTCATCAATCTTAATAACGATAGAAAGAATGGTGTCAAATTCATTTTCTGATAAATTAGAAATGGCCAATGCTTCTTCTCTATCTAGAAGACGATCAAATTTTTCGAATTTTGTTGAAACTTCGAGATATGGTTTTGGTAATTTTATTCCTTCGAACAACTTGGTCCCCGATTCAAAACCAAATTCTTCTGCAGGTGCATCTCCCCTCTCGTACCTCCTCCAACCAGAACCTGCAAGATAATGGCGACAAATGACTTCTAAAGGTACGAAAACATTTTCTTTATCTCTAGATATAGTCCCCGGTTCTCTTATAACTTCAAATTTACGAGCCAAAATTCTATCAGGTGCATTTACTTCAATCACATGTGTTTTACAAATTCCTTCTTTTTCTACTAGATTAAACCAATGTGCAGAAGTACGATTTAATGATTCTCCCTTGCTTGGTATAAGGCTTGGTATGATTTGGTCAAAGACACTAATCTGATTTGTGTATCTAAATTCTATTACATCAGGAGAGTCGGTGCTCCAGACTTCCTTCACTTTTCCCTTGTACAGTAACTTGCCCATATCGCCTTCAGACGAAATAGCAACATGAACATTACTGATAGATATTCATAATTTTCCGATTTAGACGAGCGAGGGCTCTATATTCTATGCACTAATCCCGATACAGTGAGAATCTTGTTTAGGGGAATTCGAATAAGTCATATTTCTAATGAAAAATCTCCTAAAATGAATATACTAATTTTCTTAATAATTTTCTTAATAATCAATTTACCAATAGTCAATGGACAAATTGGATTAAGGAGTGGTTGGGAAATAATAGATACTGATTTTGATGAAGATATATTCAGTATTATTTCAACAGAAGACGAACAAATATGGGGATTTGGAGAATCAGGACTAATGATTACTAGTAATGATAAAGGCAATAGTTGGGAGAAAAAAGAATCAATAACAGAAAATAATTTAACAGCTTCGGATTATTTGGATGGCGTAATATTGGTTTCTGGAACTAATGGAACAGTTTTACATAAAGTTCAAGATGATGCCTGGGAAATAATAAATATTCCAGATGAAAATGTAGATATTAAAGGGGCTGCTTTATCTTCTATAGATTCATACTTCGTAATAGGTCACAATGGCATAATATGGCATTATGATGGTTTGAAATGGGATAATATTAGTTTTACAGATGAACAAAATTATAATTCGATCTCTTTCATCGATGGAGATGGTTTGAATGGGATAATAGTTGGTGAAGATGGAATAATACTAACTACATTAGACGGAGGAATAAATTGGGAGAGAATAGATATTCCTTCTATAATAGATGATAATTTAATTTCGTTGCAACTATTAAGTGATTCTCGTGCTTATGCAACAACTGAAAATGGCCACATATTAGTCTCAAGGGGGTTGGATACTAGTATAGGATTTGAATGGGATTTAGTTAATAATGAGCCTTTTATTGGCATTGATGATGGTTTAATAAATAATGTAGAAGTTGTTAATTCTCTAAAAATAATAATTTCTGGACAGAATAACATTATTGCAACCAGTAAAGATGGAGGAAATACATTTGAATTTCACAATTTATCATTATTACCTCTTGATCAAGAATTTATCCTAAATGATTTAGTGATGATAGATGGATTTTGTGGGGTTGCTTCAGGTAGTGATGGAGTAATATTGAAAACAACATTAGATGAAAATGGATATTGTTCAGAAGGTTTGGATCAATCTATAGGATTTGAAATTGAGGATTTTAATAGATTTGGAGAATTTATTGAGAAATACTCTGGATGGATGTTGGAAGGACTTATTGCAACTATGAAGATTGTTGCATTTGGCATAATTATTGGATTTCTGATAGGTATTGCCCTTGCAATGTGTAAAACTGCACCTACTTCATTAAAGGATATGATTGAAGGTAATCTTGAAAAAATGCTTTTACTGACTTGGCTAGTAATACCTTCATCGGCAATCTCCTCAAAGATCAGTAATAATTCATCAACAGGGATAATAGTATTTTTTTCTATATCTCTTATTTTGTTAATTATAAATTTAGCTAAAAATAGAAAATCGGATAATTCCGGAGAAAATGAAGGATTCATAGGATTAATAGTTCCTAAAAAACATAGAATATTATTTATACGTTTTTTAGGAATTTCCCTACTTATTGGCCAGCCCATTGGAGAATATAATATTAGAGGATCACTATTTCTAATAATAGAATCTATGATGTTGCTTTCCGAACTCAATTTGGATGGGATAGACAATATATTTGCGCCAATAGGCAATCCGGAAGCATTCGTTTATCTTTTATTAGGAATAATGATTACCATTCCTAGTTTAATGCTAATTACATTTACCGGAAATTATGGTGCAGTTGATATCCCTTATCTTAATGGAAATAAAATAAAAGTTGAACCATGGAAAATAAGGCCACTAAATTCTGTTGCAACAATATATACGGATATTTTCAGAAATACTCCTCTCATTGTTCAATTTCTATTTTTACATTTTGGCATTGAAATTGGTAAAAAAATAGAAGAAAGTGCTGCAGAATTTTTTGTAAATATACCATTTTTAGTTGATATTTTTAGTGATAGGATATATTTGAGTGCAATTTGTGCTCTTGCATTCAATTCTGGAGCATACCAATGTGAAACTCTGAGAGGGGCAATTGCTGCTATCCCTTCTGGACAAATGGAAGCAGGCAGAAGTATTGGTTTGACATATCTACAAACTATGAGATTAATCATTATACCACAAGCAATTAGAATATGCATACCACCTCTTGGTAATGAGATGGTTAATCTAGTACTAAATTCATCTCTTGCTATGGTGATTGGATATACTGAACTAACAAGGCAGGGTAAATTAATCAATGCCATTACCTTCCAAATTACTTGGACATGGGGCATGGTCATGATATCCTATTTCATTGTAACTTGGACGCTAGCACTTATCCTTAGAAGAATTGAAGCAAAGACAAGAATTCCGGGATTAGGAATTTTATGAGGTGTCTAAAATGAGCGATGAAATATTAACTGTGAATAATTTACAAAAGATATATCCTGGAGGCGTCCATGCTGTTAAAGGAATTTCATTCAAAGTTCATGAAGGAGAATCAGTAGCAATAATAGGATCTTCGGGCAGTGGTAAATCAACTGTTTTAAGGTGTATTAATAGATTAATAGAGCCGACAGTAGGAGATGTACTATTGAAGGGTAAGAAAATAAATACTCCTACAGCAGATATTAATGAAATTAGATCAAGGATTGGAATGGTATTCCAATCATTTGAATTATTTGCACACCTCAAAGTATTGCAGAATGTCACTCTTGGACTAATTCATGTCAGAGGGATGAGTAGTGATGAAGCTGAGAAGATTGCATTAGAAGTATTAGAAAGAGTAGATATGTTAGACAGAAAGGACGCTTATCCCGGAAATCTATCAGGGGGCCAGAAACAAAGAGTAGCAATTGCTAGATCGTTGGCTATGAAGCCCGAGATTCTTCTTTTTGATGAGCCAACAAGTGCACTAGATCCGGAACTAATAGGTTCTGTACTAGAAAATATCCGGTCTTTAGCAGATGAAGGGATGACAATGGTTATTGTTACTCATGAAATTGGCTTTGCTAGAGATGTTGCTGATAGAGTGATATATATGGATCAAGGAGAAATAGCTGAAGAAGGTCTTTCGTCAATTATTGATGAACCAAAAACTGAAAGGATGCAAAAATTCCTTTCTACTTGGGATTAATTAGCAACTCTCAGTAGCCGTCCATGTCTCTTGAGAACCACCACCACCTTGATTTGGCCCATTTCCTTCAACCACTTCTTCTGCATAAATGTAATGAGAAGTGTGAGAAACTATTGGATTTCCCGCCGACCATGGTTCTGATTGAGTTACATCCACTACAAAATAATAACAGCCATACTCGGATTCTTCCCACTGATCCTTAGGAATATACTTGAATTCGCCCAGCCCAGGATCAACAACAGATCCTTCAAGAGGTAATTCACTACCAACATCACCTATATCGTATTGTCCTGAACCATAGTCCCCAGAATTAGAGTCCCATGCGGCACTTGTTTTATTCACGTAAACATCTGGATAAGCTATTGCTACATTTCCATTTTCAAAATACAATGTGGCTGAAAGATTAAATTCAGACAATGGAAGACTTCCGGGGCGGCTATTAGAATTCAATCCTGCCCACGCAACAAGAGATACGCCGATTACACAATCATTAGTGGAACCACAATTATCATCATTTTCACTTAAAACAGCGGTTGCCAATGATTGAACATCATCAATTGTCCTAGACAAATGGTTGCCATCCAATATGGTTGACATAGTATTACCATCTACAGTTATCCTAAGTAAATAATCTGTATCAGGTAAAGAATTACCAGTGTAGATATCAGAAATTTGTATAGTTAATTTTCCATAATCTCCTAGGCCATCACTCTTATCAATTTTTAATGGCATTGTTTGAGTCCATGAACCGACCTCTACAATAGCATCGACAGCAGAAGAAGAGCCTCCATTTTGTCGAATTTTTATCTCTAGTTCAGTTCCATCATCGCTCATTTCAACTTCTCCTAGAGACATATCGCCAACAAATAAGAATCCAAGTATAATAGGCAATAATAACATCGATAAATAAGAAATTGCAACAATTATTGCTGGAACAACCGCAACTCCTCTTCCAGCAATTTTACCGATTTTAAATTGTACTGGTAAACCTATGCCGAGATAAAACCACACTCCAACTAATGATGCCAAAGTAACTAATGGAGTAACTATTGTTATAGGGATCACGTCTGGTATTAAATAAACTCCAAACCACATCATCACAACAGTAGGCAATAAACCTCCTATTCCAAGAGCTAAGAAGATCCTCTTCATGTTAATATCTTTTGGAGATGAAGGTATTTTTGGAGATGAAGGAATAAATGATACAGAATTTGATTCACCTGACGCATTGGGTATTTCTCCTTGAGTTCCTTCTCTCATGGCAATTTTGTCTAACAAATCACTACCATCTGAATTTGTCTGTGATTCTTGTTGTTCCAATGCCTTTTGAAGAAGTCCACCGTTACTCATCTAATATGCCTCGCATTTTACTCAGACTGACAACTAGTTATCAACCCGTTGCCATAAAACATCAATAAAATATTGAATTAATAATAAATTCAGAATAACCGAGCATCAAAAGGAACTATCTCTTTATCCTCTTCATTAGCGTATCTAATTTCATTGCGATGTGATCTCCCTGCTAGTGCTACTGCAGCCAATGCCGTAATCATCATTGTACCAGCTATTTCAAAACCTGGTAGATATATTCCTCTGATGTAAATTGTCATAGATTGGATCTGATAATTAGGTATTCCTTCAGTTCTTATCGAGAAATCTGATGTCGCTTTAAATTGTAAATTATAGTACTTATCAGTCCATCCTTGATTTTTTGGAGTCCTCATTTGAACTCTAAATTTAGTAGGAGGTGCTAATGAATCTATTTCATCAGTCAATAAAGGAATACTTAATTGGAAACCTGCATCATTTAATTCATCAAAATTTGATACTTCAACATTAAATTTATCTCTTGCATTACCATCATTGTAAACATCGAACTGGAGCATATAATCGACCTTTGGCCTAAGTTGTAAGAATGCTAAATCGGCCCCTACTCTAAGTCTACTAAATTGTTTATAAACGGCGAGAACTTTACTTTCCACCGGTTCTGAAATTCCACTGACTGGACCTCCTCCCCAGGTAATGACCTCTGCTTCAATAGTTACAACTTGCTGACCTTCTGGAGCTCTTAATTCGGCCCTTAGAGCAACTTCAAAACTCGCACTACCCTGTCCTGAAACAGATTTGGAACCTGGTCCTGCAACTCCTAAGACTCCTCCCGAGTAAGTTAATTTTACAGTCTCGGAAAATGCTGTCGGATTAGAGAGAGTACAATAAACAATACTAGTTCTTGTTGCCCCAGGAAATACATCGATAGCATTGGGTTGTTGACAATCTAGAGAAATCTCAGGAGATGTCTGTGCTTGTACCATAGCAACGCCTGTCCATGTGCTAATGAAATATACACCAATCAGCATCAAGGCTGTTCTAAATGAAGAACTCATCAACCTTTGGCTTTCCTAAATCTTATTTTATACTTCTCATCAGATGCACAAAAAATAGACGATATTTGATAATTATGTTTGGTGGACCCGACCGGATTTGAACCGATGGCCACTCGGTTATGAGCCGAGCGCTCTAACCAACTGAGCTACGGGTCCTATGTGGTCGCCCAATGCCAAAAGAAATGAACTTTATCTTTTTCAATAAGATTTCAAATACTACATCAGGTGTTAACAACAACACCAATATTTATTGATATGATAATGTCCGAAGTAATATAGAAGGTGCATGTATGAGTGAAGAAGAAAGAGTATTGAGTGCAAAAAATATAGCGATTGGTTGCGTAGTAATAGGATTATTACTTCCTGTGTTAAACTTAACTGTAGTATCAGGAATAGTTGCAGATGGCGTTGCTGATGGAGTACAAGACATATTAGCAGAAGATAGAGATGAATTAAGTGACTGGGAAGATCCAGATTGGCTTGTTTCTACAAGTGAGAGAACGTATTTTGCTAATAGTATAACTAATCTTGAAAGTTTAGAAGATGGTACCGATACTTTGCCAGTTCTAGAGAAGATGGGTCCATTTGTCTACAATGTCACTACAACAAAAAATATCATAGATTTTGATGAAGAAAATGGTACTATTACATATTCAGAATATGATGTATTTGATTGGTGTTCCACTTGTACATGGGCAGATGAAGATGGTGTTGAACATGCTTCAATAGATGGGAATACTGAAATTTCACAAATAAATATACTTTGGAATACACAGAAAATTGCAGGAGTAGGTACAGGTATTGAGTATGGAGAAATTTTTGCTAAAGCAGGATTTGGAAATAGTATGATTAAAAATGATTTAGTAAATAGAGCCCCAAGTATTTGGGCTTCTGAGGAAATTGCATCCCAATCTGCACTATTAGGCTCTGAAGAATTACTCAATGCATCATATGGCACATGGAATGATACATATTCCCTGGGAACTATTACACCAAGTTTCTCATCTTCTGCTGCAACAATATTAGATGATGCAGTTTCCCCTTCAGGAACTTGTATCGCACTTACTTGTGATATTGGTCCGATGCTTGTATCTGGAATGGGCGAGCCAAGTGAAGAAACTACACCATTAAGAGCAGGATTATATGGTTATGCTTCTGTAACTGAACCAGAAAGAACACATATAGATTGGGCAGTCTACTCACTCGCTGGAGGTATGTTTCTTAGCAAGGGAGGAGGTATTGAAGATTTGAGAAATGCTACTGATTTAAATGAAAGGTTAATCGAAGCTTGTTCGGCCAACGGAGTACTACCTGAAAATTGTGATTTCTCGGGATTAAATCCGTCAGTTTTAGACTATACATTATTTGGCATAGATGACAATGGTTTAGCGGCTGGACTCCTTGCTGTAGAAGACTTTGGAGGCATTCCTTTGCACGGTTTGGCACTATTCTTACTTGGTGCACAAGCAGATGCCTTTACTACTATGTACTCATATCAAATGGGTATCGACCAACTATTAGGCCTAGCAGATTATGCAGGAAAATGGAGTGGCCTATCAGGTAGTCAATCCTTTGAAATGATCTTAATAGGAGGATCAGGGTCTATGAATTCAGATGATTGGTGGCAGCATTCATTCGGAGGAGAAGAACCAATAAATGGCGGATATCTGTCTATTGGCCTCAATAGAGGGATACACGAGGGTTTGGTTGACCTAGGAGCAGAAAAGGCTAGAGAGATACTTTATGGCGATGAATATGGCTTGACAGGTTCTTTCTCCACTTCATTTGTCTATGGAGAATTGAGTGGACTTAGTTTACCAACAGCTCCAAACGGGTATGGGCAAGTAGAATGGACAGATGCTTATGTTGCTGGATTGTATGATATATCTGAATCTGAGGCATCCGCTCTAAGAAGTTGGATTCTAGATTTTATGTTTCCTCAAGTTGTTCCTGCGCTCCTGAGTTTCCAATATGGAGCAAGTGCATATACGACGCAACCAATGAATAATTGGTTATATGGATGGAGTGATAGTGTACTAGAAGGTCTTTACAGTCCGGAAGAAAGTTGGGTCAAACTTGAAACCAATGCTACATACTATGGATCGAATTTGATGGACCAAGACTCAGATGGCTTACCAGACTACTTAGAGATGCATTGTGGGTCAAATCCTACAGATAAGAACTCATTGGAAACAGATTGGAGTGATCCAAATTGTGAACCAATGTTTGAGGGTTTTAGTACTGGAGATTTTACTGTCTATATGATGAGTACTGGAACGGGAATGAATAATGCTGACAATATGGAGCATGGAATACAAAGAGGGTACATTAACTCAGATGGTGATGGATTATGCGACTTCAAATTAGATTCGGATGGCGTGGCTACATATGATGTACCTTGTGAAGCTAATGAAGTGTATGGTATGACAGAGCACTTACCATGGAGGGCTCCACACAAAGAATTGTCAACACTTAGTTTATTAACTGATAATGTAGGAAATTCCAACACTGTATGGGCAGGAACAATTGGAGGAATAGCAGATGCAGATGATCCATTTAGTGTAAATCTTGCTGGTTATTCTGTGTCTGAAACCGTAGTAGGAGAAGAAGTTACTTACAAGGAAATACCAATGATAGAACATAAGGTTTCTCTCAATCCTGGGGAGAATCAAATTCAAGGTAAGTTAATCGGAAGTGGTACTTATGTAGATGCAATGCCGGGTGCTTTACCAGTATATTTCGGTTCAGAAGTTGATATCAAAGTAGAGCCAGTTACGGATGTTGCCATGTATGCAAAGGGGATATCAACATTCTACTTTGACTATAGAGGACCAGGTAGTTTGAATCCTGACTTTGGGGCTGAAACAACAAAGTCAGTTTTTGAGATACATACTTTTAGTGAAATTTCAGATGACGATGCGCGTGTATTCAAGGGCAAGGTTCTTGACCATATGGGTCCATTTTTCTGGACAGATTTTGGAGGATCTGGAGATACGGAATTAGAGCCTGTTAGGGTAATATCATATATTTCTGCTGCTATGTACATAGGTGGCTTGGCTTTAATAGCAGTAGGTGCTAATAATCTAAGGAAAATGACAGATGATTCCAACTCCGTAGAAGAAGAATAATATTGAATAAGTAATGAATGATGACATGTCTGTGAGACATAGGCTGCGCCATGTAGATCAGATGAAGGCCATTGCAGTGCTATGTATGGTTGAAGTCCATACTGCAGCCATTATACCTCCTGAGGGAGTTACAGTTGGCCATCCTGCGGCATTTTTTGCAGCGGCATTTGGAGGTATGGCTGCTCCTATGTTTATCACAATATCTGGATGGGGGATATACAAAAGTGGAATAGAAAAATCGAGAGTTATTAATCAGAGTATTAAAAAATGGTTTAGATGGATATTCACAAGGATATTTGTACTCTCACTATGTCAAATAATAATTAACTTATTATTAAATATGGAAAGAGGGGGAAGATTTTATTGGCAAACTCCGGGTGTTTTGACCTTATTAGCGATTGCATCTTTGATTACTCCTTTTTTGATAAGAATAGATACAAGAATGAGATTGGTCCTATTCTTACTACTTATGGCATCACCAATTTTAATTGGAGACTATAGCGGTTTAGATTGGTCTTGGGAGCAAAGAGTAGATTCTAGTGGCTACTCAGAATGGATAGAGAGACTTCTATGGAATGGGACTTATCCTGCTATCCCTTGGTTAAGTTATGTATTTCTTGGAACTCTTATTTATGACATCAAAGATAAAGTTAAAATCAGAGATAATATGATTATTACAGGATTGATAATCACAATAATATCAATTTTTATAGCTATCCTGGAGAATAAAAATTGGGCTTTAACTTCTGGAAACGCTTTACTGACCTTTTTCCCTGCTAACTCATTATTCATTGTTGTTTCATCTACTATGGTTATTTTGGTAATGAAGATATTAGAGGGCGAAGAGATTTCGGGAGGAAAATCAAGATATGAAAAAAAATTAGCATTCCTAGAGTCCACTGGAAAGCTAACATTAACAATATATGTAGTACATTTTGCTATCCTTGGTTTAGCTGCAATAATAATGGAAAATAGACCTAGATTAGGTTTTTTTGAATCATTTATTTTAACCATAGGGCATACTATCATATGGATACCAATATCTAATTGGCATCAAAAAAATATTCCAAATATTTCCTTTGAAAGTTTGCTGAGAAAATAAATATAATTTAATCATCAGTGTTCCAGTTTATTGGCCCAAACCAAATACTTCCAATATCATTTGTTGCCTTTATTCTTGCATAATAGGTAGTATCGCAACATGATAAATCAGATAATTGATGATTTTCATAGCCTACAGAAGGCGTGCCAATATTGATAGAATTTGACCATGAAGACGATTGAGTTCCTGCATCACTAGTTCCATAATACAAAGTTAATGTTGTATTAGTTCCATTATCGTATGTCTCCCAGTTAATCTCCGTTGAATTGGATGTAATATTACTCGTCCCCAGATTCCTAAGTATTGATTCATAAACGAAATATTCGCCCCTCAGGGGGTCATCTACCCACATTGGTAGTGAATTCAATGTGCTAAATGTATTTTCCGTGAGAGGGAATCCCCAAGCATCATGATATGGTGCTAAATTATATCCAGTTGAGTTAGATAGATGCATTACCCATGAATTAAATTCCTCCGTATCTCCAACTGGAACTTCAGAATCTGGCAAGTCATAATAAACCGATAAAGCAGATGTAAATGGCTCCCAGCCCCATTGTTCTTTGATTATTAAATGTGTATCCAGGGCAACCCATACAGACCAGTTAGAAATATTGGAACCGTCATCGAAATAATTTCTCATACGTTGACTGCGTTGATCAGCATCTGTAGCACCATGCCCAGAAGTGCCAACTAACTCTTCCATCAAATATACGCTTGCAAAATTACAAGAGGTTTCTGTATTTCCGGGAAGAGTAGAGGGCATCCATTGGTGGTTATGTCCCAATTCATGGAACATACCCCAATCTCCGTTTTCACTTATATATTCTAAGTCTAGAACATCTGGAACACTCAAATCGTGTGCCATGAAAGGATAGCCGGAATGCATCCATCCTGCCGATATTTGGGCATCGAATACTGCTCTTTCGACACGAGGCCATGGAGTAAATCCGTAGAGTGAATGTTCCATTGACAAGGCTTGATCCCACCAATCCATTAATTCGTCAGGATTTTCTAGGTTTCTTACTTCATCACTAGGGACTGTTAAAATAAATAATTCGCTACCTATTTCTGCCCATGGAGCAGGGGCGTTTCTTTGATTTAGAAGCCAGTCAGAGATATTAGTTGAATCATGAAAATATCTCGGAGACTCAACAGCATTAGAAATAAGAACATCAAAAATTCCCAAAGTTGATCCGGCCTCGATATTTACATAGATATTTCCGCCAAATGCATTTCCAACATCCATAGTGCTATTTTCAACGTGCCAATTTCTTACAATATTTGGGAAACGATGTAATTGATCTTTCCCCCATAAATTATCTGAATGCGCACCAATTAATATCCATATACCTTGATTAACTAAATTCTCGTTTAGAGATATAGTTACTACTTCTCCTGGTGCTGCATATAATCCTGTAGACATACGGAGAGGTGATCTAGCTTGAGAGTAACCAAAATTACTTGGGAGTCCGCTCTGATTACCATCTATTGTTACAGAACGAGATATCCTAGATGCATTGGAAGGTACTGATCCAGGAAATTCATTATGACTCGGATGAGCAGGTAATTCATTAGCGGGAAGATTCTGAGTGAGTGCTTCTTCAACTCTAAGTATAACATCCGCAACAGGGTCTTCGCCTAAATTATATCCAACATTTTGCCATAAAGTTCCATATTGAATTACAGTCCAACCTGTCATATTGACTGTTTCTCTCAAAGGACTCCAGAATTCATCAAAATCCAATGAAACTACTGTAGTACAAATAGAAAGTGTTTCTTTGACAACATTCGCATCATAGTCTGATAATTTATCGCCATCATTTCTATCTTCTTTAATTGCCTTAGTAGCTGTATGGGGGCGAGATAATTCATGAGGTGTTTCAGAAAGATCTACTGAATTATATCCCCACGCATTAGAAACAAATAAACCAGTAGTTTTTGCAATTTTATTACCGGGATAATTATTGGAAAGATCAGAATTTGAATATGACCAATACCAAGCATGACCTCCCATAATTAAGCCACCACCAGATAATAAAAAGTCTGTAATATTACGATTATCTTGATCATTATGTCCATTCCAGAACTTATCTAATAAACAATCTAATTGAGACAAATTGCCTGTTTCGGCAGAGAGATATACTGTATGCCCTTCTAATTCAAGTTCTTCTTTAAAATGATCAAATCCACCACCATAAGCCAAACCTATTTTGGAATTTTCACCACATGCCCATTTTACGGCACGTAATGAGAATTTGGTCTCTTCAGAACCACCGCCTGTTACCCATGATTCATGACCATATCCAATCATCTTACCTTTACCTACATGGCTTGCAGATATTACAGGAATTTGAGACGTGTATCCTCCTTCAGTAAAACCAATTGGGAAGGACCATTGTCCTATTGGTAAAATTGCAGATGGCCAACCACTCCAGTCAGTTTCGCCCATATCATACAGAAGATCTGCTTGATCAGCTTGAATATCATGTACTACGATCCATAAATTGGAGACAAAAGTCCCACCTGTATTATTTGACCAAATTTCATAATTAATCCAATCTGTACGTACCAATGGAACTCCCTGAATTGAACCATTAGAAGTAATCGATAATCCATCTGGAAGTGGAGGATATACTTCCCATGTATCAATATTTGGACCTATATTAATCGGATAAATTATGAAAGAGGAATTCGATTCTAGGATTAATTCTTCATTTGGCCAAGATATGTTGCTAGGGACTTGATTGATTATTTTTATTACTATTTGAGTACTACTTGATCCCCCAGTGTTATTTGCCCAGATATCATATGTCAGCCAATTTTGTTCTATTATGGGCACCCCACTAATATTTCCAGTTTCAGAATTGAAATATAAGCCATCAGGAAGTAGGGGAGAGATATCCCAAGATAGGGGATCTCCGCCATCCCAGTTAGGTTCGATTGTACCTATATCTTTATTTTTTGTTAAATTGAAATAATAATTAGGGTATTGAATATTCTCAACAATTATATCTTTAATTTCAATAAGAATTTCTGTCGATAATGAACCTCCACTATTTGAGGCCGTGATTGTGTATTTGGTAAATTCTTGAATAACCATTGGCTTTCCTTCTATTTTTCCATCTGAATTAAATCTTAAACCTCTGGGCAATTCAGGAGTTATTGTCCAAGATTGTATTGTTCCACCTGAAATACTTGGTTCTATTTCGACAGAATTATATTTCGTCAATGAGTAATTATGGAACTCATAATTGAGGCCAAAAGGAGCAGAATATAGTGAAATTATCCTAATTTTTGCCTCGGATGTTCCGACTAAATTAGAGGCATAAATACTATGATTGGAGTCTAATTGAGTTGTGATAATACCATCTATTGAGCCATTCTGATTCAATGTCAAACCGTGAGGAAGTGGAGGTTCTATCGACCACGAGTCTGGAATTCCATTGATAGATGGTTGTGACAAATTACAAAATAAAGAAATTATACAATTCATTATTTCTGATGAATACTCTAATTTTCCTAATTCAAGAGGTAAAATTTCAATCTGAAGTATAGTATTTGAGAATCCGGCCTCATTAGAACCTTTTATTGTAAATATTGTGGGCGTTAAGGTTTTATTTGGTAAACCATAAATCATTCCAGATTTTTCATCTAGGTTCAAACCCTGAGGCAATGGAGGACTAACTTGCCACAATTCTGGGCCATCTCCAATAAAGCTTGGAGTTAGAGGTTGCATCTCTTCCCCTATTGATATTTGAATAAAATTTTCTCCATAATTTAATTTTTCTGGTCTTAACATTAACCTACACGATTCCCCCATGAAGACTTCATTGATTTTACAATCTTCTTCAGTAATTATTTTTTCAAAACAGTCCGGATGAGAAGGCTCTAAAGAGCAATCAATTACTGGAATTTGAGGGTCTATATCAGTATCAAGAAGTCCGATACAACCAGATGAAAGCATTAGGAATGTAACAAGTAATGCAGACTTAACTTGAGAATCCATATTTCTTCCTAAGTGCTATTAGATAAAATCATATCTAACTTTATTCATAATCCAGGATATGCTGGCCCTGGCTCGAAACAATAATGAACGGTTTGATAATTTGATTTGAACTCCTTAACATCATTTTTGATTATTTTAGGATTTTCTTTATCGATAAGAGCTCTAGAAAAGAATTTGGCCACATCTTTCATCTCATCAACTCCCATCCCTATACGAGTTAGTTCTGGAGTTCCTAATCTCAAACCGCTAGGTTGCATAGCCTTGGTATCTCCAGGTAGCATGTTCATATTCGTAATTATGCCAGATTTTTCTAATATTGAAGCAGCTTCTTTTCCCGCTCCCGAATCTACTGAACCATGCCTAGTCAATACTTGATGGCTAGCAGTATAACCTCTCTCTTCTGCTAGAACGTCAAAACCCTGCTCTGCAAGGGAATGGGCTAATGCCTTTGCATTGGAAATTATATCTTTTGCATAATCTTCGCCAAATTTTTCAAACTCTGATAGTGCTATGGCTTTACCTGCTACATGGTGTAAGTGATAGGAAGAACAAACTCCTGGAAATATTCCATTATTGAGGCGTTTGATAAATTTTGAATCATCGGAATTGGATAAAACAAAACCTCCTTGTGGACCAGGAAATGTTTTATGGCTACTTCCCGTCATTACATCTGCACCTTCAGATAGAGGATTTTGGAATTGATTACCTGCAATTAATCCCATTACATGTGCTCCATCATACATTACTTTAGCACCAACTTCATGAGCTGCATTTGAAAGTTCTTTCAGAGGAGTAGGGAATAGGAAAACTGATTGGCCAAATAATACTAAATTTGGTTTAATATCTCTTATTAGTTTAGCAGAGGCATCTATGTCTGGCTCCATTCTTTCTTCATTCCAAGGATAAGTGACTAAATTAAGTCCTCTCATTCCCACGGCACCCATTCTAGCATGAGATATGTGTCCTCCATCTGCAGTAGAGACTGCAGTAATTGTTTCTCCTGGCTTTGTAAGAGCCTTTAAAACACCCAAATTTGAGTTTGTTCCTGAAGTAGATTGTATATTGGCAAAATTACAATTGAATACTGATTTTGCAAGTTCAATACCAATTTCTTCAATGGTATCAAAATCTTCACAACCTTGATAATATCTCTTTCCAGGAAGGCCTTCTGCATATCTTCCGTGTAGATCTGAATTACACGCTTCTCTAACTAATGGACTTAATATATTTTCACTAGCAATCATAGGGATGCTATTTTTATAATGTTGTCCTGAATTCCTTGTTGCCTCTAATATTCTAGACGCTGTATTCTCTCTTTGCATGATGTCCCATCGAAAGTCGGTAAATTATATTGACTATAGGCCATATTGAAAAGTAATATATTATGGGTAACAATATGAATGGAGAATCAAAAGGTTATATAATTGCCAATAGAGAATTATTGTGCCCGATATGTAAATGCGAAAAGTTCTATAAAAAAAATATTAAATTGAATACTACTATTGCTAGTTTAGTAGGTATTGAAGAAAATTTGAGATCTATTAATGGATATATTTGTAATGAGTGTAATCATTTAGTTACATTTTTGGAACAATAAAGTTAATTTAAAAAAATTTCTTTAAAATGTGCCATAAAACAGCATTACAAGGGATTTAGTGGCGCCGACAGCAGGACTCGAACCTGCGACCTGTGGATTAACAGTCCACCGCTCCACCAACTAAGCTATGTCGGCCCTGACTCTGCGCTTGCTAATGTATTCATGAATTAATCGGAATCATTCCCACTCAATGGTGCCTGGTGGTTTATGTGTTATATCATATACTACGCGATTTACTTGGCCCTTCAAAGTGTTAGTTATTTCAGTACTAATTTCTGATAAAATATCATGAGGAATTGCAGAATATCGAGCACTCATTCCATCTAAACTTGAAACGGCACGTACTACTATTGTTTCTCCATAAACTCTAACATCTCCATGAACGCCAACACTACTTACTGGTAATAGAGCAGCAAAATATTGCCAGGGTAAATCGCACCTTCCCTCCGCAGCAGCTGATTGTAGTTTAGTTTCAACTATATGGCAAGCCTCACGGCAAGCTTCAACTCTATCAACAGTTAAATCTCCCAAAACACGAACCGCCAATCCTGGTCCAGGAAAAGGCTGTCTTTCACTAGATGGTATGTCTAGTTGTCTCGCTATTTTACGTACTTCATCTTTGTAAAATTCTCTTAAAGGCTCAACAATTATCAAATCTACATCTTCAGGTAAACCACCCACGTTATGATGTGACTTGATTGTGTCTCTTTCTCCTCCTCCAGATTCTATCCAGTCAGGAGCTATTGTACCTTGAACTAGATATTTGGCACCGCAAATACTTTGTTCTTCCTCAAAAACACGTATAAACTGCTCACCTATAACCTTACGTTTATTTTCTGGATCAGTTACTCCTCTTAAATTATCAAAAAATCTTTCAGTTGCATCGACTATTTTAAGATTAATTCCTAAATTTGTAAACATCTCAGAAACTTCTTTTGATTCATTTTTTCTCATGAATCCTGTGTCAACATACACGCAATGTAATAGATTGCCAATAGCTTTGTGGGCTAATACGGCAGCCACTGTACTGTCTATTCCTCCTGAACAGGCAATTATTGCTGTATCATCAATTTTTGATTGGAGAGTCTCTATTGCCTCATCGATAAGGTCTTGGGTTTGCAAAGTCCTCACTTCCTTAATTCAGCATCATCTAATAGAACTTGTTTAGCCCTTTTATCTCTATATTGTGAAATTCTGGATGCTACTTCGTCATCTGCAAGAGATAACATCTGTCCCGCCAGTATAGCAGCATTATCTCCTCTCCCTACGCCTACCGTTGCAACAGGCATCCCCGGCGGCATTTGAACTATAGAAAGTAAACTATCATACGGGACTGCTCCGCCAACTGGCACTCCAATTACTGGCAGAGGAGTCATGGATGCTATCACACCTGGTAGAGCAGCTGCCATTCCAGCCATACCTATGAAAACCTTACAACCATTTTCTAGGGCATTTTTAATAACAGATTCTAAATGTTTAGGAGTCCTATGAGCTGAAGCTACGTGAACGGAGTGAGAAATACTAAGATCGGTTAAAACCGAAGTGCATTTGTCGCAAACTGGCATATCTGACTTTGAACCTAATATTATACATACATCCATATGGCTGCGAAAGGAGTACGGTTCAAATGTCTACCGTAAGGTTGATTAGAAAATTATTCTTCTTCTGAAGAAATCAAAAATTTCTCTGACCATTTTATTCCTTCTATTTTAGGAGGTTTTTGTAATATTTTAACTAATTCCTTATCATCTAGATTTGTCTCGAAAAATGGATCATTAAGAAAGCCAGACTTGTGTAGGAAAGAAATTGAGAGAAATTTATCTTTACCTCTAGATATTCCAGAGATAGTCAACTGCCCAGTATTTAGTATGTAATTAGCTATTACTCCTTTCTTCCATTTTTTGCTTTTTATCGACCATTGATTATCTAGTACACTACTATCCCATTCTTCAGTGAGAATTGGTAGTAAAAATCGAGAAGGAGGAACGTTCATCATTAATTGGATATTTTTTATGGTCCTAAACATTGCAATCCAGAAAATAACATATGAAATCCAACCTATTCTAGGATCTATGAGTATGTGGACGGGGAATATAAATAATCCAATTAATAATGAAATCCAATCGATAGGTAGTGAAAAAAATCCATTAATAGGAGATAATTGATTTATACGAGAATTCTCTAGGGGATAAATTACTAGAGACCACGAAATAATAAAAAAAAGTAATGCGAATAATTGATCATTAGGAGTTTGACCATTGAATACTAAGGGCACGGGTACTATGATTAAGAAAAAAAGAGACCAAGAAATTGGTTTTAATAATGCATAAGCCAAAGGCTTTAGTCTTTGTCTTTTCCATCCTTTATCATCTTCTCGAGGAGAAGAATAATTCCAAGATTTTGGGGGTTTTAGTTCGCCATTCCTTAAATCAGGAGGTAGCTTATCTTGAAGCCCCCACCAGATTGGATTACCAAGTAGCCAGTGACTATCTCGTAAAGCATCCATGATATTCCGGATGGGGCATTATTATTGTTATTTTGGTAACTAAATTTAATCTTTACCCGGATGTTTGAGTATTAAGTTTCTAGCCGCCCACACTTCATCTACTCTTTTGACATCAGTAGTATGTGGTGCAGTAGTGACAATATCTGGATCTTCAGAAAGTATAGTATGGAAATCTTCTGCAAAACGATCTAAAACTTCTTTTGATTCTGTTTCAGTTGGTTCAATCATGAGACATTCTGGAACTATCATCGGGAAATACAATGTAGGAGCCATGACTCCATAATCCAGTAGTCGCTTGGCAACGTCTTTTCCTGTGACTCCATGTAAATCCTTTAATGGAGACAATGAAAGAGTGAATTCATGCATTACTAATTTAGAAGGAGCGCCATCATTAGGCATAGCATGTATCTTTTCAATTACATCTTTGTCTGGATTCATTATCTTGTGCCTTAGATAGTTAGAATTGAGTACAGCATGTTCACTCATCTTTTCTAATTCTCTGCCATATCTTCTGTAAAATGCCCAAGATCTTACAACAGCTCCAGCATTGCCATTCCATTGTTGTACTTTACCAATGCTATCTTTACCAACATCTTCCCAAAAATACCAATACCCATCTCCGACACCTTTTCTGTCTGAATCGTTAATTTTTCTTCTTCCAGCCAATGGAGTGGGTAAAAATTGTCTAAGATGTTGTTTCACGCCTATTGGCCCACTACCCGGTCCACCTCCTCCATGTGGTTGACTGAATGTTTTGTGGAGATTATAATGTACTGCATCAAAACCCATTCTGCCTGGGTCAGTTTTCCCAATTATTGCATTGAAATTAGCTCCATCATAATACATCTGACCGCCGGCTGAATGAACTATCTTTGTAGCCTCCGCTATTTGATGTTCAAAAATTCCTAACGTCGAAGGATTAGTAATCATCATTGCCGCCGTATCTTCACCAACAGCGGATTTTAAAGCATCTAAATCCAAACACCCATCTGAACCACTAGGGATTTCTATGATCTCATAACCACACATAGAAGCTGAAGCGGGATTAGTACCGTGAGCTGAGTCAGGTACTATTACTTTCGAACGATGTTGTTGTCCTATGCTTTTGTGATACTCTTGTATACAACGCATTGCTGTAAATTCACCTTGTGCACCGGCAACGGGCTGGAGAGTAACTTGATCCATTCCAGAGCATGTTGCAAGCATTTCTTGCATCTCAAAATAAATTGCAAGTAGACCTTGGACATGATGTTCTGGTTGAAGGGGATGAATTCTATCCATTCCAGGTAATTGAACTATCTTTTCATTTATTCTTGGATTATGTTTCATAGTACAGGACCCTAGCGGATAGAAACCGTTATCGATTCCAAAATTACGATGAGAAAGCCAAGTGTAATGTCTAACTATCTCGGGCTCGCTAGCTCTTGGCCAATTGGGTAGTGATTTTCTTCTGAGTTTTTCTGGTATTGAATTTATTAATTTCTCAGTGTCTAGAGAGGGCCCTGGTTGAGACCATCCTGCTCCTTTGGCGCCTTTAAAAGAAAAGAGATCACTCATTTTAGGACCTCCTCTAACCACAGTGAAAGGCCGTCATGAAGTTTCTGTATATCTGACTTTGAAGTCCTCTCATCTGTGCCAATAAGTAAACAATGATCGAGTGATTCCCACCAAATTCCTAAATCGAGGCCTGCAATTACTCCGTAGTCATCTAAAAATGATAAAGCTGATGAAGCTTTATCAGGTAGTTTAATTCTAAATTCTCTGAAATTAGATGATTTAGAATCTACTAATTCTAGTCCATCTATGGAGGAAATTGATACCTTTGCTAATTCAGTATTTGCTGCAACTCTTAATGCCAGTCTTTCAAGTCCTTCTGGACCCAATAGAGACATATGAATTGCCCCCATTAGTGCAATAAGAGTTTCATTTGAACATATATTCGAGGTTGCCCTATGCCTCCTAATGTGTTGTTCACGTGTAGAAAGAGTGAGAGTAAAAGCTCTTTTTTCCTCGGTATCTTTTGTCAAACCGACAATTCTACCTGGCATCTGTCTGGTATATTTAGTACCACATGCAAAAATTCCATAGATTGGTCCACCGGCTGTTGGCCCTATTCCGAAAGGTTGCCCTTCGCCAACTACAATATCTGCACCCCAACTACCAGGTGGTTCAATTATGCCCAAAGAAACAGAATCTACTCCGACGATTAATGCAGTATCTTTTCCAACTACTTCTTTTATGTCTACTAAGTTAGGATCCAATACACCAAAACAATTTGGTTGCTCGACATAAATGGCACAACAACCTTCTGAATCTTTAATTGAAGAAGGGTCGACATATCCATTAGGCAGATGTTTGAGATGTTTTATTTCTATTCCACTACCTTGTGTATAATTTCTTATTACAGCTAGACGATGAGGAGGGGTGAATTCGGAAACATAAACAGTATCTTTTTGTTTTGCGGCTTTGTTGTGAACTCTAACCGCACATGTAATGGCCTCTGCAGCGGCAGTTGAAGCATCATACATAGAAACATTAGCAACGGGTAAATCAACTAATTCACTTATTAAGGTTTGAAATTCCCACATTGCCTGGAGCATTCCTTGGCTCACTTCGGGCTGATAAGGAGTATAGGAAGTAAGAAACTCACCCCTTGTCGCCAACATGCTAACAGCAGTTGGGACAAAATTCCTAACAAGTCCAGCAGAAAGAAAGTTGGATTTATCATCTAATGTCACATTAGTTCCGAGTAATCGTAATGCATCTGACCATATTTCTTCTTCAGATTGAGGAGCAGGTAGTGGCAAGGGCTCTTTTCTGCGAATTTCATCCGGAATATTGCTAAATAAATCGTCCATAGAATTTAATCCTAAAACATCGAGCATTTCCTTTTCTCGTCCTAAATTTGGCATCTGATCTATAGTCGCGACCCCCCTTTATGATTGTTTGACAGTAGTAAGGTGTTTGAATAATTCGCATGAAGCATCTCTTTAATTTTATACACATTATTAATTACCTTGAACTCTGTCCATGGTACAATGAAGATTGCAATTACGTGGTCGGACTCTTTCATCGCACCATACATTATCGAAATGTTAGGTCCTGCAGCAGTAGTAATTCCAAATGAAATATTAAATGATCAAACAGCATTGGATGCTATGCTTACGCCTTGCAGTGCATTGATACACATCAACTCATGGTCAACATTAGGTACGGATAGAGATGATGATGTTGCCTACAGAGCGATGAGAGAAGAAGCTAGGCCTATTCTCGATGCCGTAGACAGGCATGGCGGATTACATATGATCATTCTTGGGACTTTGAGAGTTTATCCTAAATGGGATCCTGCATATGGGCAACATCCATTCTATGATTGGAATTCTAGTCTTGATCCTCGAGATGCTGCTGCTGGAGGACAATTATGGATGGAAGAAACTGCAATGGAGAGAGCACAAGCGGAACGCCCGGTGAGTATTTTGAGAGTTTCAAATGTTCAAGGAATACCTTTGAATGGGCCACCAGGCAATGGCATACTCCACAGATGGGCAGAAGATTGTAATATTGGTTTTGGAGTTACAGTTCCTGGTGATGGAACATTAGTAAAAGACTTGATACACATACATGACCTGTTGAGAGTCATTGATGCTACAATAAGAAACCCGCCTCCAACTAGAGAAAGTATGGCAATTGGATCAGGCCAGGGAATAATGATGAACGATTTGGCAGATTTATATCGCATGAAAGTAAATTGTGATGTCCTAACCGGAGGAGAAACTGAAGGAGAAGTGTTTGGGGTTGTCGATGGCAGGGATATGGAGGATAGATTTGGATTTAGGCCTCAGACAAATATTGAACAAATGATAGATGAAGCATTTAGTGTACTTAATAATTAAACAAGTAGAACTAGACGATTTCTTATACCGTTCCATGTAGAAATACTAGTAGTAATATTATATTCATTATTTTGACTATAATCTGCGTATTCAGGAGAATTTGGCAATAATATCTCTAGGTCGAAATTTCCATATTTGGCAAGAAGTGTGTTTCCACCCTTGTATTTTTCTTGTAAATTCATACCAAATGTTCTTTGTACACTATTAACCTTAATATCTAGTGTGAGTTTTTCTCCCTTATATTTTTCCTCAACTGTCTTCTTTTCTTGAGAGAATCGAGCTTTCGAGAAATCTTCTATTACTTCATCAATGGAAAGATTAGTAGATTTTTCGACAAATTCTTCTGTGATAATAATTTCTTCGGATGAGGTATTCTCTGAAGATTTTCCTATTTCTTCTCGAGAAGATAGAGGTTCAGAATAATTTTCAATATCCTCTACAGGTGTATCGAGAATATCTATTTCATCAGCCGTATTTTCTGAGACTTGTAATTTTTGATCTTTTTCGCCCTCGATTATTGCACTAGCTGCGATAACAGATGCACCCACTGTAGCCATCCCTGCTGAAGCTAATAAAGTCGCTTCAATTGAATCTGCTTGAGAGCCCCAGGCAGATCTTGCTATAGGTTTCAAAGGAGTAGGAATATTTGTTAATTTATTTTCAAAAACAGAATCAGCATAAATTCTACCCTCTTTAACGGATATTGAGTCATCATTTACTCCTTTGACTAATGCATCCTTAATCATATCTAACTCGGATATTAATTCTTCCATATTTGATGGTTTAGTATTATTATCTCTTAAGTATTCTAATTGCTGCTTTCCAGTTTTAGAGTTGTACCAATCATCATCATTGGCTGGCTTGATTTCATTGTTATTGATGCTTGCAGCACCAACTTTTTCTTCTGAATTAATTATTTTTTCTGTATTATCAGGAAGATCGGAAAATGAAACAGTAACCTTCCCGATTCCAACCCATCTCCTGGTTCCAAGAGGTAGTTCACCATCCGCCATTGCACGAGCCCATCCACCTCTGTACAAATCTTTACTTCCGTCTTGAAGTCTATCATCTAGACTCCAAGAAGGAGCTCCGCCTGAATTGGCATTGAAAAAATATAATATTTTAGGTGATGAGGGATTTTTTGTATTTTTGAACCAAGGTTGGCCATTAATTTGATTATCTTGTAAAAAATATGTTCCATTATAATCATTATTAGCATGATCAGTTATTTCTAGAGAACTACCTGGTGAAATTTGAATATTTGACGGAGAATTTTGACCCCCAAAAGATGAGATTATTTCCCTTAAATCCAGCCCTCCACTTTTATCTACGTCAATTGCATGAAATATGGCTTCTAAAGCTGCCCTAGGTGCTCTTTGACCTGTGATACTAGAAATGGAGCTAGAGAATTCCTCATAAGAAAGAAAGCCATTGCCATCAAAATCATATTTTGTAAAAAGTGCTTCTGGAGAAATTCTACTTCTAGCCAGTACATCTTGAAGATTTTTGAGTGCTAAGGATACAAACTTGTCATCTAACGCCATGATATCGTACTGATGCAAAGAGGGCTCAGACATAGGTTTTGTGCAGGCATAATTAATTATACGAAAGGAGTAATAGAAACTATGGATCTGATTCTTTTTCTTGGACTAACTTGTATCCAAACTTCTTGATCTAGTTGGACATTATCGATATAGGCCATAGCAATACCTTTGCGATTCAAACTTGGAGAAGGTCCGCCACTAGTGACATACCCAATGGTTTCATCAGTATTCTCATCTAAGAAAATTGCATGACCTGGACGAGGAGAGGGGCCTCTATCCTGACAAACCAATCCAAACCATTTTTTATTCAATGAGAGAGATTTTTCAACAAAATCTTTACCTACGAAGTCATGATTTAAATCAAGACCGAAGGGGACATTAGTTTCTGCAGTATTTCTTGATAAAAAATTCTCTGGAAAATCAGTATCAGGATTTATACCAAGTCCTGGCCATAGGAAGTCTTGTCCAGATAAGAGATATCCTTTTTCTAATCTCAGTGTATCCCTTGCACCTAAACCGACCGGAACTATTCCTAATTCTTTACGATTGAGAAGAGTTTTCCATAGCAAAGGTGCTTGTTCATTGGAGACGAAGATTTCAACTCCTGATTCTCCAGTATATCCTGTTCCTTGAATCCAGCCTATTATTCCCAAATCATTTTCCTTAATACTTTGACATTTGAATCTATTAACTGCATTTTCAGCACCTAAAACAGAAGTCAATATGTCTTTAGAAGCAGGCCCTTGTAAAGCGATAATACTAGTTTCCTTAGATTTATCTTCAATAATAATTGATTTGTCAGTTGGTAGGTTCTTAGAAAACCATGCCATCATTGTCGAAATCATAGATGCATTTGGGACGCCTAAAATTTCAGATTCGGAAACTACTGCAAAAATCATATCATCAATTATACATCCATTATCATCTAAAAAATGTGTATAACCACAACTACCAGGTTTAAACTTACTAAATTCTTGTGTAGCAAGAGAGCTGAGCCATGAAGAAACATCATTCCCTAGGAAACGAAAGAAGCCCATGTGAGAAACATCAAATAAACCTGCATTTGATCTGGTTGCTAAATGCTCTTCCTGTATTGAGGAGTACCAAATTGGTAATTCAAAACCATGAAAATCAACTATTTTTGCATTACTTTCTAGGTGTGAATGGTAAAGGGAAGTTCTTACCGGACTGGTATCGGACATATTACACGCCAAACGGCATAATCCAAAAACAAAACGGATAGAAGTATAAACAATAAAAAAAAAGATTTATATAGTATGCTATTTACTATACAACTAGGAGTTGATAAGATGAAAGAAGAGACTGCAAGAAATATCAATCCATCAGGAAAGGTAAAAAAATATAATAAAAAGAGAAATGCAATATCTCCTGCACCAAGGCCTTCAATGGTCAGAAATACTGAATCTATGAGTGGGAGTTGTAAGATTTGTGGAGTAGTCTCGTGGGATACAGATAATTCCAGAGGAGAAATAATTTGTTCTGAGTGTGGTTATGTTGCAGAACAAAATATGATCGACCCGGGTGCAGAATGGGTAAATCATTCAGGAGGTAAAGATAGGAGCAGAGTAGGAGCACCTACTACACTCACACTTTCTGATAAAGGACTATCAACGGAAATTAGGAGATCAGATCTAACATCTAGTGCGGCAAAAAGACATGGCATGAATAGTAAAGGCCTGAAAGAATGGCGAAGAAGGCAGATATTAGATCAACGTAGTAAAACTAGAGATTCTAGGGCTAGAAATTTAGCAACTGCAATGCAATTCATTAGAGATAGAGGAGATTTGCCTCCACAGATTGAGCAAGAAGCTGCATCACTGTATAGGCATTCTGTAGAAAGAGGATTGGTGACCGGGAGAAGTATCAGAGGCGTTACTGCTGCTTGTGTATACATAGCAGCCAGAGAAGCGAAAATCCCTAGGCAATTAGAGCAAATAACGAAAGCTTTCGATATGGAATCTGAGATAGGGCAGAAAGAGTTGAAGCGTACTATAAGACTAGTTGCTAGAAATTTAGGCACTCACCACATTACAGGCCCGGAAGAATATCTGGAAAAGTTTCATTCTGATTTGGATCTACCTCCGTATGTATTGGGTATAGCAAGAGAAATCTGGAGTACAGTAAAAGATGATTTGGAATGGCAAGGGAAAAAACCGTCTGGAATTGCAGGCGTTATATTGTACAAGGCCTCACAACAAAGCTCTTCTAAAAGAACGCAGAATGAAGTTTGTAAGGCTTCTGGGATTAGTGAAGTAACTTTAAGGGGTTTATTAAAAATATTAAATAGACTTACAGAAAAATAACGTCATACAAAGAAGTCAAAGCATATGCCTTCTTAGCACACTCTGAGAATTGATGAAAATTGGCATTATTGGAGTAGGCGTAGTGGGAAAAGCCATAAAAAATGGTTTTGAAAATACTCACGAAATTTTTTTGCATGATCCTAAACTAGGGACAGAATTACGAAATGTCACAGATAATACTAATTTCTCATATATTGCAGTGCCTACTCCTAGTAATCCAGAAACTGGTGAATGCGACATAAGTATAATAGAATCTATATTGAATCAGATGCCTGATGGTCAAAGGATAATAATCAAAAGTACAGTAATACCAGGAAGTACAAAATATTTACAAGAAAAATATCCAAGATTAATTATAGGATGTTCTCCTGAATTTCTTCGTTCGGCTACCTCTGAAAACGATTTTAAAAATCAAGATATACTAGTAGTTGGAACGGATGATGAAAAATTGGCTAAAGAGGTCTTTGAGCACCATTTAGAAGCAGGAGTTATGAGGAAAAACCAATTTTTCCATGTCACTCCGACACAGGCTGAACTAGTCAAGTATGCAAAAAATTCTTTCTATGCAATGAAAGTTATATTTGCTAACCAATTCCATGATTTGGCAAAAAATCTAGGAGAAGAGTGGATGGATGTTAAAGAAATAATAACTACTGACCAACAGCAAATGATTGGCCCTTCTCATCTTAATTCTCCCGAGTTAGGAAATAGAGGATTTGGTGGAGAATGTTTACCAAAGGATGCTTTGGCATTAAAATTTCAACTAGAAAAAATGGAAATAAAATACAATCTTATTCAAGCAATAATAGATGACAATAAGATTCTAAAAGGTGAAGATAATTAATACCTATATTCTTCTTTTTTGAATGGCCCATTTACTGATACGTTTATGTAATCAGCCTGTTCTTCGGAAAGATTAGTTAATTTACAACCAATTTTTTCAAGATGTAAGCGGGCAACTTCTTCATCAAGATATTTTGGGAGAATATAGACTTTATTTTCATAATTATCACGATTATTCCAAAGGTCTATTTGGGCAAGTGTTTGATTAGCAAAACTATTCGACATAACAAAACTTGGATGGCCAGTGGCGCATCCTAGATTAACAAGGCGTCCCGAAGCTAACAGATATATGCTAATGCCATTTGAAAATGTGTATTTATCGACTTGATCTTTAATATTTATTTTCTCAACGTCTATTAGATTATCCAATGCATCTACTTGAATTTCATTATCAAAATGACCAATGTTACAAACTATTGCTTGATCTTTCATTTTTCTCATATGTTCTGTGGTTATAATATCTCTATTTCCAGTAGCCGTTACATAGATATCAGCACTACCAAGCGTGTCTTCGACGGTTAGAACACTAAATCCTTCCATTGCAGCTTGCAATGCGCATATTGGATCTACTTCTGTAACAATCACTTTTGCACCCATTAATTTCAAAGCTTGAGCGGATCCTTTGCCCACATCTCCATAACCACAAACGACAGCAGTTTTACCAGCTATCATTACATCTGTTGCTCTTTTTAGAGCATCAACCAATGATTCTCGGCAACCATATAGATTATCAAATTTTGATTTTGTAACAGAGTCATTAACGTTGATAGCAGGGAATAAAAGACTGTTGTCTAAAACCATTTGATACAATCTGTGTACTCCTGTAGTTGTTTCCTCAGAAACTCCCCTACAATCTTGGGAAACTTTAGTCCAAAAAGACTTACTTTCTGAATGAACTTTGATTAATAAATCCTTTATTATCTGTTCTTCATGATTAGAAGATTTTGAGTAAACCCATTGGCTACCATGTTCTAATTCATACCCTTTGTGTATCAATAATGTGGCATCACCTCCATCATCAACGATAAGTTGAGGGCCTTGGCCGTTTGGATGTTGTATTGCTTTTAGAGTGCAGTCCCAATATTCTTCTAGAGTTTCACCTTTCCATGCGAATACAGGAGTTCCAGAAGCGGCAATAGCAGCGGCTGCATGGTCTTGTGTTGAAAAAATATTACAACTAGCCCATCTCACTGAAGCTCCTAATTCAACTAAAGTTTCTATCAAAACTGCAGTTTGGATTGTCATGTGAAGAGAACCAGTTACTCTCACTCCTTTCAGTGGTTTTTTATTGGAATATTTGGATCTTATGGCTAAAAGTCCCGGCATTTCGTGCTCAGCGATTTCTATTTCTTTTCTGCCAAATTCTGCAAGAGAAATGTCTGCGATTTGATAATCATTGGAATCAAGGACTATTGTCATAGCAATGGGGTAACAACTAGTATATTTGACCTTATGTATTTAGCAAATAACAATTATACAGTTATATTAAAATTATTAGTTTGCATATAGTTTGAAATATATATCTCTTGACGGATAGATATGACATACCTATTTACTTCAGAGTCAGTGGCTGCCGGACACCCTGATAAATTATGTGATAATATTTCTGATTCAATTTTGGATGCTTGTCTTGAAATTGATAAAAATGCTAGAGTAGCAATAGAAACTATGGTAAAAGGAACTGACGAAAAAAGTTACATAATTGTTGGAGGAGAGATTACATTACCCTCAGATGCGCATTTGGATTATGAAAAAATTGTAAGAGAAACAGCAATATCTATTGGTTACAATAATCATGCAGTTGGAATGAATGCTGATGATAAAGAAATTTGCGAAGTGAAAATAATAATAACTCAACAATCATCAGAAATTGCACAAGGAGTAGACGAAGGGCATGGTTTACATTTAGAACAGGGAGCAGGCGATCAAGGACTTATGTTCGGATTTGCAACAGATGAATCTGAATCATATGAGATGCTTGAAGGAAGTTATATGCCACTACCAATATTATTATCTCACAAATTAACTTTAGAGATGACAAATGCAATGAAGGATGGCATCCTAGAATGGGCAAGACCAGATTCAAAAAGTCAAGTGACTGTAGAATATGGAGATGATGGTGAGCCAATAAAAATCGACACCATAGTAATTGCAATACAACATGATGATTTAGCAGGAACTAAATTTAATGGGGACGTTCAGAAAGAATGGGAATATATTAATTCTGAGATTGGAGAAAAAATAATTTCGAAGGTCATCCCTTCTCAATTATTATCTGATAAAACGAAAATAATTGTTAATGGGACAGGGCGATTTGTGAAAGGTGGACCTTATGCAGATGCAGGACTTACTGGAAGGAAAATAATTGTAGATACATATGGAGGAATGGGGAGGCATGGAGGGGGCGCATTCAGTGGAAAAGACCCTAGTAAAGTGGATAGGTCAGCCGCATATGCATCCAGATGGGCAGCTAAACATGTAGTAGCCAGTGGGCTTGCAAAAAAATGTGAAATTCAGGTGGCTTATGCTATTGGAGTTTCTGAACCAGTCAGCATTAATGTCAATACGATGAGTACTGGAATAATTTCAGATAAAGAAATAACAAATAAAGTTCAATCTGTATTTGATTTTCGTCCCATGGGAATAATAGACAAACTTGGTTTAAGAAATCCAATATATTCAAAGACCTCCTCAGGAGGGCATTTTGGTAGGAATTATGAAAATGATGGTAGTTTTAGTTGGGAAAGGCTTGATTCAGAAATAATTTCTAAATTACAAAGTTGATGAAAAGAGTAGGATTATAGTGGATGATAAGTTAGAAAATACATATGTTGTATTGAATCCCCCGGTGAGTCTACATCGTGGATTAGGCGAATACTTCAACAATATCAGAAATAGTAAGGAAATGCTAATTCAATTCGTAAGAAGAGATTTTAGGGTAAAATACAGAGGCTCTATTTTAGGGTACTTTTGGTCTCTCTTAGGGCCCATTCTACATTGCATGGTATATTATACATTAATCGTGTTAATTCGAGGAGGAGGATATCCGAGGCAACCATTGTGGCTTTTTGGAGGAATAATTTTATTCCAATTCTTTAGAGAAAGTTTAGATGGAGGGATGCGTGCACTTGTTAGTAATCAGGGATTAATAAAAAGAATTTATTTTCCTCGAGAAATATTTGCAACCACAAATATGATTTCAAAATTTATTTTTTTAATACTTGCGATGATACCGTTAATTCCTCTCCTTTATTATTATGGCTTTGAGGTAAACTACAATCAATTATACGTAGCACCAGCGATATTAGGATTAGGGATCTTAGCATTAGGAATGGGTTATCTGCTATGTTGTGCGCATACCACATACTCAGATGTTGGATTATTAATGAGATATATCTTAACATTCCTTTTCTTCTTATCTCCAGTTTTATGGACATTGGATAGAATACCCGAGAAATATCTAGAATTATACTTAACAATAAATCCAGTTGCTGTTTTCCTTACGATGTTTAGGTATGGATTGGATGGCACTGCAATCCCCATAGAGTCAGAAATAATAGTGAGAGCTTTTGTTACATCAGTTGCCATATTAATAATTGGAATATCCATATTTAAAAGATTTGAAGGAGGAGTGATTAGATACCTATGAAAGATGTGGCAATAAAAGTAGATAATATGAGTCTAATATTTTCACTTACAGATTCTGGCCCTAAGCAAGTATTTAGGACATTCTTTGGACCATTGGGGAGAAGAATTTTTGGCAATGGTAGAACTTTTACCGCGCTTAGTGATATTGACTTTGAATTACAAAAAGGAGAAGTATTGGGATTAATTGGCAATAATGGGTCCGGTAAAAGTACTCTATTACAATGTATGGCAGGAATATATAGGCCTAATGAAGGTACAGTTTTTTCAAAAGAGAAGCCATTTTTGCTTGCTGGAGTTGGCACAGGTTATTCCAGTAGACTAACAGGTAAAGAAAATATATTACTACTTGGAAGTATATTAGGGATTAAAAAAAGTGATGTAATGGAGAAAATTCCCGAGTTAATAGAATTTGCAGAATTAGAAGATTGGATAGATGAGCCACTAAGGACGTATTCTTCTGGAATGAATGCACGTCTTGGGATGGCGGGAATTGCATATTTCAGACCTGATGTTTTGTTAATTGATGAAGTACTCGGAGTAGGAGATCCGACTTTTAAAGAAAAATCGAAGAAGAAGATAATGGAAATGGTTGAAGAAGCATCCACAGTAGTAATGGCATCGCATAGTTTTAATTTATTGATAGATATTTGTGACAGAATAATATTCTTAGAAAAAGGAAAAATCAAAGCGATTGGCGACCCGCGAGATGTCGTAGATGTCTACTATGGCAGAAAAGAGCCAGAAGATGTAGCACCCCTTAAAAGAAAGTGATTAAGAACAAGCACGTGAATGAGAGTGTAGTGTACATAGCCACAGATAGGCTTTATGCCGGTAGGCTAAGAGCGTATGGCGGCTATAATTACATGCCAAACATAGAAAAATTAGTCAAGTATGGTACAAAATATAACAACGCAACAGCAACTGCCGGATCTACAATAATGACGCATTCCAGTGAATGGACAGGTAAATATACTGCTGATTTACATGGTAATGAAGATTTTAAAGATAGAGTATACTTGAATTTTCTTCCAAAACAAAAAACAATATTTCATGACTTTATTGAAAAGGGATTCAATACATATATTGTTTTAGTAGAGAATAAAGCAAAGGGGCCAACTACCACAAATGGAAAAATAACCGCCTTTGCACCTGGTTACGACTCATTTAGGCCAGCATATAATCTATGGCCTAAAGAATTGAATATTGTAAAATTACCGGGAATGGACATAAAAGGTGGAGAAAAACTACGAAGAAAAGATCAGATTATGAAAGCTGCAGAATTGATTCAAGAATCAGAAAAGGAAGGTAAGCCAGCATTTGTTTTTATTAAATGTCATGGATATAATAAAACAGAATATAGATCTGAATATTTAAGGTATGCTAATCAACAAAGAGTTACTGATGATGATTTGTATAATGCAGAAATTGATGAAGCATTGGGCCATTTAATGAGTCATTATGACTATCCAAACAAAGATTGTCCGACTATTTGGTTTGCTTCAGATCATGGAAGTTGGGCGGGTGAAGCATTTCGCAATCGGTATGGATATCATCTGAATCAAGAAATTATCCATGTCCCACTAGTCTCTTCCCGAGGAGGAGGGAAAGTAGTAGACAGTGTTTTTAGCATGAAAGAAGTTCGTAGATTATTGACAAATAATTCCCCAAATATGAGTGAATACTATATTTTCGCCGAAACATTGTATCCTGGGCAAATAACAGATAAGCCAAATAATGGAATCTCGTCAACTGCTAGTATTATGGTCAGGTTAAATCGATATAAGTACATATATTCAATGTTCGGGCCTGAGGGAGATTCAGAAGCCACAGAGGAATTGTATGATTTGGCATATGATCCAAGAGAAAAATTCAATCTGGCAGCTGCCTTTACCCATATTCACAAAGATGTTGCTAGACCTTCCGAAGGTGGTGTGCCTTTTCATCACGTATCATCTAGATTGAATTCCAATGTCAGTAAATCAATAGAGGCTTTGAACTCAAGTGAAGCTTATTGCTGTTATTTATGCCAAATAAGAAAAACTGGTATGAAAACAAGTTTCACATTATCAGGCTGGGATGAAATATTTAAAATATACATGAAACTTAGATCTCGTGCTAAGAGATACTGGAAAGAAACAGGTAGAGGGAATAATTTCATAGTCAAGGATATTTAGTTATAACATTTAAAAGATAAAAACATCAGATAATAGGGTTGATTTAAATGCGAACTGCCCCTGACCAATATGTGAGCGAGAGTGTAGTGTACATAGCCACAGATAGGCTTTATGCCGGTAGGCTAAGAGCGTATGGCGGCTATAATTACATGCCAAACATAGAAAAATTAGTCAAGTATGGTACAAAATATAACAACGCAACAGCAACTGCCGGATCTACCTTGATGACTCATTCAGCAGAATGGACAGGGAAATATACTGCTGATTTACATGGAGACTTAGCCTACAAAGATAGATTATATAATACAGAAATGCCAAAACAAGATACAGTATTTTCTGACTTCATAGAGAGGGGTTTCAATGTTTATGTAGTTTTAGTTCACAAAAGACCCGGTAAAACTTATGACTCATTTAAGCCAGTTTTTAATTTGTGGCCAGAAGAGGCTAGAATTGTCAAAATTCCTGACTGGGATATAAAAGGTGGAGAAAAACTACGAAGAAAAGATCAGATTATGAAAGCTGCAGAATTGATTCAAGAATCAGAAAAGGAAGGTAAGCCAGCATTTGTTTTTATTAAATGTCATGGATATAATAAAACAGAATATAGATCTGAATATTTAAGGTATGCTAATCAGCAAAGAGTTACTGATGATGATTTGTATAATGCAG
>JBJLBJ010000032.1:0-114721 GCA_045568235.1 Candidatus Thalassarchaeaceae archaeon | reverse complement strand
GGGTTGATTTTCCAGCTCCATTTGGGCCAAGTACTCCAATTGCCCCACTTTTAATTTTTAGATTGATATTGTCTAATGCTAAATGAGGACCATACATTTTGCAGAGATTGTTTGTCTCTATTACAAAATCATTGTTTTTAATTTCCACCATCATATCACTTCTCTTTAACTTCTAATAATTATTGTTTCATGTTAATCTTTTCAATTAATCCCCTTCATGTATAGATACTAAGAAGAGTTTTTTAAGACTCCTCCTCTAACTCTTACTGCTATTCCTTTTTTGAAGAATTTCATTTCTCTTGATGTTGTTATTGGGATTCCATGGGCAACTAAATTGCCCTTAGAGTCAACTATTAAACAAGGTTGTCCTGGTATTAAATGATTATCCGCACCTAAAATATATCCATGCATTACATTCCTACCTACGCCTACAAATGGTATTGCGTCATCATTAATACATACCTTTGGTAATCCTAAAAATTCAGAATCTATATTATTATCATCAAAAGAAATGGGAAATCTAGTATCACATAGTTTTTTCGCACCTTCTAGAGTTAATGAAATTCCGCCATCATTCAATCTTGGAGACAAAATATGTGAATTTTCAGAATATACATTTACCATCCTATCCGTTGTTGATTTACGGCAAGACATTGAACTAGTAAGTTTACAACCATCATTAGGATCAATAGAGCATAGTATGGATAACTTATCTACAATTGAACATCTGTCTAGCCAATCTCTAACTTTTTGATTAAGTTTAGAATTGATAATTAGTTTTGGATCAGGTTTGATTCTAATGAATGGCTTATTTTCTAGTCCGTGATCCGAAAGAAATTCTATAATTTCTTCATCATCATAATGTATTTTCCACATATCATTAGAACCGTCTAAATGACACCATGGAGATAAGTCTTCAAGCGAATAGGGGATAATTCCAAGGGGTGTAATAATTAATGGTAAGCTATTTGGAGTTTCAATTAGATGTGCGATTACAGAGTTTAATGAGTTTATCCTCCATGGGGGAGCAGTTTTTTCAATTATAATGATATTTTTCACATTGGTTTTCGAACCGTCCCACCATGATCCTGGAGTTTTCCATCTAGTAGCAATAAGTGCTTGTAAATGTAATATGTGTGGACGGATTTCTATATCATGACTCATACTTTCGCCACCCTTTCTTACTGGATTAGTAGATGCTACAATATCCATAATACTCTCTCCTATCGGCCCTTCGTCAGGGAATGAAAGTTGATCCAAGACCCAAAGAAAAGCCCCCCTCAGTTGAGGTGAACTGTGACTTCTTTCTTCTGCGAGTTCCCAGATTTTACCATTACGTATAGCTTCTCTACATCTGGCTAATTCTGCCTGAGTAATTTCTAAATTATGACGAGATAATATCGTTGTTCTATCCTTTTTATCCATTTTCTTAACTTCTTCGGGAGAGATTCCGAATAAAGCGCGTGAACTTATCGGCCATTCTCTGATTTCTTGTAGTTTTACAGTCCCGTTAGGAGTGAAAAATCTATCATCACGTGCAAAAAGAACATATGCAGCACTGTCGAAAATATCAACACCTAAGGCTATTGATAAAGGAAAAAGTAAAGGATGACCACAGCCAAATAAGTGGATTGGACGATTTGGAGGTATAGTGGATTTTGAGGCCAATAATATTTGAAATAGTTCCCTATACATTTGTTTCTCCATTAGTGGAACTATTCCTCCAATGGGATGAATAGCAAAATTATGATACTGCCCCTTAATTGAAGACATTAGGTGTCCTGACCTAGCACGTAAATTATCATTAATTCCCCCTTGTATTGGACCATTTAATAATAAATTCTTCCCTGCTATCTCTAATGATTCAGATGCCCTCCTAGCAGTCTCCTCTACTGCATACTCAAGTTCATCAAGGGACATATCTGGACGTCCAAAAACATCCAACATAGTCCCAATATCAACTCCTATATTTCTTTGGAATTCTATAATTTCACTGACTCCTACTTCAACATCACCGTACATGTATGATTGAAAAGTACCTGAATCAGTAACTATAATTCCCGGAAAATCTAACAGATTGTGTACGCCATCAGATAAAGCCTCTTCTTTCAATTTAGGATGCTTCCAAATTATGTATGAATTTGTTATCAACCCTTCTATACCATATTCTTCCCACATTTCTCTAGGTTCTATTGTCCTTATATTGGGATTAACCACAGGAAGAAGCATTGGGGTGTTTAATGTCCCATGATTGGTATGTAAACGACCTAAACGGGCAGCACCATCTCTAGACAAAATTTCAAATCTCCCTAGGTCATGAGTTTGACAAGGTTGAGAGTTAGGGCGCGTGCTCATATGCTGTCTGCGAGGGTGTAGAGTCATCAATCCTCGCTATTTCTATTGATTATTTTTAGACTAACAATGCCATCTTTTAGAGCCATTTCGACCTCGTCCCCCGAGTTGATAACAATAGTAGGATCTTCACTAAATCCATGAGCATAGGGGAGATTTAACAAAGATACTGCAGGAATAGTAAGTGGGCACACATCTGTGTTCACTATTGCTTTAGGACCTTGTTTTGTGTATATTAAACCCATCAATACAAATGGCGCAACCGTTGATCCGGAGCCTTTTGGATAGATAAAAATTGTATCTTTGATCTTAGTGCCATCCAAAGGATGCCCGGGTTCTTCTATTACTCCCGTATCTCTATTGACATATCCGAGATATGTTATAGGAACGTCGGTAACTAGAGCTTTGCCTGATATTTTCCAATCTGATTGACTTGGTATGCCTTTTCCAGAAATATTAATTTTGGACGTCTGTTTAGTCTTTTTAGAGATTATAGGTTTTGGTTTTCTAGATTCTAGAGTAGGCCTAGAACCTGTAACTAGTTTATCATCAAACGCATGTGCTACACATTCACTTATTGTTGAAACACTGGTTGGCATACTATTAAGGCCACTCGTCAAATAGTGTTCTGCTTTCAGTGAATTTGTCAATATATGATTATATTTATTTCTATTATAAGGAGTTACTTCGGGACAAGTATCTCTTAGTATTAACGCTCCCGAGTCCTCTAAAATGTCAATAGTTCCATCGGCATCTAAAATATCATAATTATATCCACTAGTGAAAAGCCAAAGTCTCTTATTAACAATTTTTTCACCAAGTTCCATCCTTGCACGTGCTGCTGCGGCTGTGGCTCTTGCTTCACCTATGCTTGCTTGGGGGCATCCTATAACAACTAAGTCAACTTGACCTTTAGGAGAAAGTTCCCTATATCTATTGTATAAATCATCGGCAGTAAATATTAGCTCTCCCTGGTATTTATCCATATTTGGAGAATATTCCGAATCAACATCAATCCACAACATTGGACAGCCATAATTTGCAGCCGAAGCTGATAATGCTTTACGCATCTCAAATGAGATTTGATCTGGTAAACCCACAATATAGGGCATTGGACCCCAAGGAAGTTTCCACTCTGGCCTGATTTGTTTACCTATCCAATCGCCCAATACACTCCAATCTGTTGGGTCTGGCATTTCACACTCAATATTCACAAGTATATTTGGAATTCTATTTTCAGGGATATGTAAGCCCCAGTAAGGAGCCCATCCTGTCAGAGAAGTAGCAAGAGCGGATAATCCAGATTCTCGATTTGTAATTAGGGACGTATAAGAATTAGAAAAGCAAACAGCGTTTGACTCGGCCCACGAGCCAATGCCATGGCCTGAGTCAATACCTCTATCATACGGAGTACAAGACAATGTGGCATCTATCCCTAATTCAGAATATGCTTGAACAATTTCAAATTGATACTTAAGAAAATCTGGATATTCTATATCCATTTCTTCTATTTTCTCTAAATCGCAACCAGCAGAATTAAGTGTTGTTGGGATGACTACTTTCCCTAGAGGATCTCCTGATATATCCGAAAGGAAACGCCTTAGTCCATGTCCTCCGGTTATCACACTAACTCCAGAAACATGTGAATTGTCGCAGCGAATAAATTTCTTAGAACCCGCCGTTGAAGCTAGGTCAACTACAAGTCTGGCGGCTTTTTGTTTAGTTGGACCTTGTTCGCCATGAAGCATAGATAAAAGTTCATCAGGCACTTCCATGTGCTTAGGATTGGGTCAAGGGTCATGAAATTAGGGGTAAGAATAATCTTAAGACATTCTTTGTCTTTGTGCTTCCGCTGCAACAATTGCCATTGGTGCTTGTAGGTTAAATGAAGGTACGAAACCTGTCATTGGAATTCTCAATATTTCATCTGATTTATCGAGTATAGATTTGGAAATTCCTTCTCTCTCTCCTCCGATTATTAGCATAATTTTCCCTGTTAAATTTGCTTCCCAAGGAGTCTTGGAACCTATATCTTCTATAGAAATTATCCTATATCCAAAGGATTTAGCCTTATCAACTATTGAAATTCCGTCAACCCAGTACAAAGGAATGAAGCGGTGCGATTTCATGGAGGCTCTTTTAGCGCCTTTACGATCACTATTATTGAGTTCACTATCAACAAATACAGCATTTGCACCGCTTACTTCAGCCGTTCTTATAGTAAATCCTATGTTGACTGGATATTTGGCTCCTGCCAATAGCCATATTATTCCACCTGACTCAAGAATTTCATCTATTGATGCATATGGATTTCTGCCAACTAAGGCTAGAATTTGGGGTTTTGTATCAAGTTTGTTATCTCGGGCCATCCTCCAAATATCTCTCTCAGAACCTTCTTTAATAGGGATTGAGTTGTTTTTTGCAAGATTAATTAGACGTAATACTTCTGAATCTTTTGAACCTCTTAGAGCGAGTATTAAGGTTATGTCCTCATTGTTAGAGAAGGCTTCGGAGACCTCTTGTGCACCACACCTCTGCATATTCTCTCGGACATGACAATAGATAATCTGCTTTATGATATTTATTCAATAAAAATATGATTATTCAATAAAAATATGATGATTAAGGATGAGGAGGAATTTCAGAAGACCAATGTGCCATTTTGTTTATAGTAATTGTAACATTGGTTATTTCCCCATTTTCCCAATAATCTACTGCGACAAAGGTTGGCCGATTATCCATCATTTCCCAGCATTCTATGGTTCTGTTTAACAGGAAATAGTAACCATTTACTTCATTAGACCTTATAGGATCTGCAACACCGTAAATGCTAGATAACCAGTTATTGAGATGCCAAACTGGTTGAGAGCCGTTTCCCCGAAATATAGAACATTTCATTTCATCTGGATTGTTTTCTCCATAATTAGTTGTCCACCCAAATTCTCCAAAATCATGTAACCAAGGGTATTTGTTATCGCCAGTTTGTTCCCAGAAAACTATTAGATCTTGTCCATTTAATATTAAATCGCCAATATCTGGCCAATCCTCTCCAAAATTATGAATATACATTCTATCATTCATGCCTGTTTTATTGAATAAATATTCTAAATGTTCCGCAGGAACATAATTTTCTATTAATAGCGTAACAACTTCTCCGCAGAGAGTTAAGCAAGTATATTTGCTGGAATTCATTAATGAATTAAGTAGAGAAAGCCATCCAAAGGCATCAATCTCTGAATACGAACAAGGATGAGGAAAGGCATTAGGTGATCCGTGACAAAATCTGACATCTTCTGGGCTCGTGTCTTCACTTGAAACATGGTGTGTGTCAACCATGAAAGCCCTAATTCCTCCATCCCACTGATCTTGAAGGCCAGTAAGATGGTTTACTCCTATAAATACACCATCTTCTAAAGCAGAATATGCATTATGTGATTCTGGAAAGGTGAAATCGTCATAACTTCTTAAACAATACACTGAATATCCATGACAAGATAAAGTATCATTATTATCTAATGGATCTAAGCTTCTATTTATTTCCCAATCATTTGGCAAACCGTCACCATCTATATCATCATCAAGAACGTTACATATCTGATCCTGGTCCATATCTAATGGGATTGATGAAATATTTAGAGAATCAGAAAAACAACTAGATTCTAAAGAATCCTCAAAACCGTCATTGTCATCATCTTTATCTGCGTTATTGCCAATACCATCGCCATCAGTGTCGAGCCATTCATCAGAGTCATTTGGAAAGGCATCTATAGCATCTAAGAAACCATCATCATCATCATCAAAATCTTCTTCAAAAATACCTAAACATCCACTAGAAAGTAAAATAACAACAATGAATAATATAGAGAGTATTTTCATACTATCACAATAGTTTAAGATGGTAATCAGGAACAAAAGTTTGTTCATCTTCCGGAGGACGGATATACCCTCTAGATTTTTTCCTCTCAGGGAGTTGTATTTCCTTTGGAGTCAAGTCTTCATAAGGTATTTGGGATAAAAAGTGACTTATACAATTTATATGGGCATGTTTTTTGACATCTGAGTTAACTACATACCAAGGAGATTTTTTAGTATCAGTGTATGCAAACATGTTATCCTTTGCTTCTGAATATTCTTCCCACCTAGTGAGTGATTCTAAGTCCATTGGACTTAATTTCCACCTCTTATGAGGTTCGGCCAATCTAGCCTTGAACCTCTTTAATTGTTCTTCATCTGATACTGAGAACCAGTATTTGAGGAGGATAGTGTCTGAACGGATTAGCATCCTTTCAAATGTAGGGCATGCTCGTAAAAATCCATCATATTCTTTATCCGTACAAAATCCCATGACACGTTCTACACCTGCACGATTGTACCAACTTCTATCAAAAAGAACTATTTCTCCTGCGGCAGGAAGGTGATCGACATATCGTTGAAAATACCATTCTGTCTTCTGCCTCTCAGTAGGAGCAGGTAACGCTGCAACTTTAACGACTCTTGGATTGAGATACTGAGTTATCCTCTTTATCACTCCTCCTTTCCCTGCCGCATCACGTCCTTCGAATATTACAACTACTTTGAGGCCTTCTGCTTTAACCCATTCTTGTAATTTAATCAATTCCAATTGTAGTCTGAAAAGTTCTTTTTGATACTCTTTCTTTTTTATTTTCTGAATTTCAGACACCCTCTCGACAGACATTATAATCAGCAACGCATTAATGAGTTAAACAAAAGGGCTGCGGTTTAAACGCCATAAATTTGAATAAAAAAATATTTTAATGAGATTATATTTTTGAAATTAAATCATTCAAAGCCTCAATTGGGTTTGAAGATTTAGTCACTCCACTGGCAAGTAATACTCCTGAAGTACCTAGTTCAAGTGCCATAGAAACATCAGAACCATTTTTCACTCCTGCACCACATAATATACCAACATCGGTAGAGATATCTTTGACAGCATCGACTGTCCCAGTTACAATTTTTGGATCAGCAGACGTGACAGAAATATCTCCTCCTATCAATTCTGGTGGCTCCACTGCAACAAAAGTAGGCCTCAATGCTGCTAATGATTTTGCTTCTTCAATATCAGCAGCACATGCGCAAACAGTAAAATCTTCTGGCACTTGATCCAATAACATAGCAATATGTTCAATGCTAACTTTATGTTCTGCATGATTTATCAAAGTACCTTTGGCACCTCTTTCTATAGCAGTATCAGGATGTAACCAACCAGTGTTTGAACCGAATTGGATTGGATCTAAATGTTGAGTCCAAACCTCTAAATTTGGAGCTATATTAACTACTGATGAAAGATCAAATGCAGATACTACAGCGACAATGCGAGCATCGCTTTCTAAATTCTGCATTATCTTTGCTAAATTCTCTGCAGAAAGACCATGCGCTGTCTGATAAGTTTTAAAATTCACAACTACAAGATTTTCTTCCATGTTACTGCCGGAAAGGACAATGGATTTTACAATGTCGGAATAAACCATCAGAAAGTCGTGTGATGATTCACTACAGAATCTGATAAAACTGTATCATCAGATATAATTGAACCTTCGCCTATTAAACATCTCTCTAATTTAACATCTTTACCTATATTGGCATTTTTTAGAACAACACAATCCAATAAAGAAGATGTTTCATGTATTGAGACATTTTTCCCTATTGAGCACCTTATAGATGAAGAAGTATTAGAAACTCCTTCTCCATACCATGAATTAGCTATTTTTTTTCCTGAAATAAATCTATTATTTTCAATGCAAGTTTGTGCTGCTTCAATAAATGAATTAGGAGTTCCGGCATCAACAAAGTATCCTGAAAAAACAAGTCCAGCCATTTCTCCAGACTTTGCGACAGGCGGGAAAACTACTCTTTCCATACTATGCTTCTCACTGGAGAACTGATTGATTAAATCTCTACTTACTATGACACATCCTGCATTAATCAAATTCGAAAACTCAGTTCCTGGATCTGGTTTTTCTTGGAATCTTCTTATCATTCCTGATTCATCTAGATCGCAGACTCCAAAACGACTTGGGTCTTCCACTTCCCACAGAGATAATGTTGCTCTAGCACCTGTATTATTGTGGTGTTCTAATAATTCATGAACGTTGACACTTGAAATTAAATCTCCATTCAAAATTAATACTGGGCCTGTGCCATTAAGTTTTTTAGCAGCTAGGCCAACAGCCCCTCCCGTTCCTAAAGCCTCTTTTTCTACTGAAATGAGAACTTCATAATTAGTTTTATTCTTTGAGAAAAAATTCTCAATTTGATCGACGCCATGGCCAGCGGCAATAATGACTCTGGATATCAAGTCTTCTGGAACAACTTCAATAACACGTTCCAAGAGTGTTTTGTCAAGTATAGGAAGTAAGGGTTTGGCTCTTTCTTCTGTCCAAGGGCGTAATCTGGTTCCAAATCCTCCAACAAGTACGATAACTTCCATGTTTTATGGTGTGAGAGTTACGCTTTGAGTTCTTCGTTTGATTAGTCTTTAACAATACTATCTACAGTATCTTTCAAAGATGATGAGGGGGTGGGAAGAACATGAATATTCACGAATATCAGGCAAAGGCGATTTTTGGTGACTCTGGAGTCAAAGTAGTCAAAGGAATTCATTGTACAAATGTAGATGGAGCGTTAAATGCATATGACGAATTAAATTCCGATATTGTCGCAGTAAAGAGTCAGATACATGCTGGAGGAAGGGGGAAGGGAGTTCTTTATGATCCAATAACTAATGATTTGATTATGGAAGGAGGAGTTAAAATAGCATTCTCGAAAGAAGAAGTAAGACAATATGCTTCATCAATAATTGGCAATAAGTTAGTAACCAAGCAAACTGGAAAAGAGGGGAAAATAGTAAATAACTTGTATATAGAATCAGGATGTAATATTTCACATGAATATTATTTGGCTCTATTAATTGATCGTGAGACTAAATCAGTACTAGTAATGGGTTCAACTGAAGGCGGAGTTGACATAGAAGAAGTAGCAGAAAAAACACCAGAAGCTATTCATAAGATTTGGGCAGATCCATTGGAAGGTTTAGCAAATGAAGACGTGGCAATGTTCGCTGAATTATTAGGACTTGAGGGTACATCTAAACATGAAATGATTGAAATGGTAAATTCATTATATACTATGTTTTTGGACAAAGATTGTTCAATGATTGAAATTAATCCACTTGTAAAGAGTGAATCAGGAGAAATAATAGCATTAGACGGGAAAGTTAGTTTTGATGATAGTGCTGATTTCAGACACCCATGGAGAAACAATTTAAGAGATTTAACAGAAGAAGAGGAAGTAGAAATAAGAGCTAATGAATATGGACTATCTTATGTAAAATTGGATGGCAATATTGGATGTCTGGTGAATGGAGCAGGCCTAGCTATGGCTTCAATGGATGTAATAAAACTTTATGGAAGTGAGCCAGCAAATTTCTTAGACATAGGAGGAGGGGCAACGCGTGAGTCGATTACCGCAGCATTTGAAATAATACTCGAGGATAAAAATGTAGAAGGTATATTAGTGAATATTTTTGGAGGAATAATTCAATGCGACATGGTAGCAAATAGTGTAATTGAAGCATCGAAAGAGATAGGATTAGATGTTCCTCTTGTAGTGAGATTTTCAGGTACAAACCATGTTGAAGGGACTGAAATATTGAATAAAAGTGATTTAAATGTGCATACTGCAACTACTCTAGCAGAAGGGGCAGAAAAAATAGTTAATCTAACAAGGAGGAGTAAATAATGTCCATTTGGGTTGATGAAAATAGTAAGATTTTGATTCAAGGAATCACAGGAAAACAAGGAACATTTCATGGGACAAGAATGATTGAATATGAGACTAATGTGGTAGGAGGAGTAACGCCAGGCAAAGGAGGGCAGAAATTAAACTTCACAGGAAGGGAAATTACAGTTTATGATTCTATGCAAGAAGCAATAGAAAAAACTGGAGCGAATGTGAGTGTCATCTATGTCCCTGCACGCTTCGCATCTGCAGCAATAGTAGAAGCTGCTAATGCTTTTCAAGAAAATGGAGGTGGATTGATAGTATGTATAACTGAAGGAATCCCCATTCTTGATATGGTAAACGCAGTAGCTAAAGTGAAAAAATGTCCTGATGTTCGATTAATAGGTCCGAATTGCCCTGGGATAATCACGCCAAGAGAAAATGGAGGTTGTAAAGTTGGCATTATGCCCGGTTTCATACATGCAAAGGGCAGAATAGGAATTGTGTCGAAAAGTGGCACATTAACTTATGAAGCAGTTGCACAAACAATGAGTGTTGGAGAAGGTCAATCTACATGCGTAGGAATTGGAGGGGACCCAGTAAATGGAACAGGATTTATTGACTGTTTACGAGCATTTGAAGATGATAGTCAGACAGAAGCAATAGTATTAATTGGAGAAATTGGAGGAACGGCTGAAGAAGAAGCTGCGGAATGGGCATCAAAGAATATGAGTAAACCAATAGTTGGTTTTGTTGCAGGTTCAACAGCCCCTCCCGGTAAAAGAATGGGGCATGCTGGAGCAATTATTTCAGGAGGAAGGGGGACTGCGGAAGAAAAATTTGCTGCATTTGAAAGAGCGGGCATTTATGTCGCAAGAGATCCTTCGGAAATAGGTAATGTTCTAATTAAGGCACTAAAAGATGTAGGAATAAAATAACTTAAGGAGTGTTGTGATAGTGAAAAAAATCGATAAAAAAATCGATATTTTGCTTAAAGGTACTTCTAGATCATTTTATTTGACATTAAATTTTCTTCCAAAGAAAATTCGTAAACAGATAGGCTTACTTTATTTATTAGCCAGACTTTCAGATACTATTGCTGACTCGAAAGTAGGAGAAAATGATATACTAATCCGCTTAATTGGTCAATATAATGATAGAGTACAAAAAAGATCTGAAACAATTCCTGATTTGGCAAATTTATCTTTACTTCAAGAAAATCCTGCAGAACAGAAATTATTACAAGATGTAATATTGCCAATAAAATATTTAGAAGAATCCGATATTTTTAGTGAAAGAGATAGAGTAAGAATTAGAGAATGTCTAGAAATCATAATTAGAGGGCAAACACTTGATTTGGAAAGATTCGATGTATCGAACAAAGAAGAAATAATAGCATTGAATAATGAAGATGAACTAGATGAATATACATACTCTGTTGCCGGTTCTGTTGGAGAATTCTGGACTCATATGACCTTAGATCACCAATTTGAAGTTGATAATGAGATGCGAAATAACTTATTTGAAAATGGGATTAGATTCGGTAAATCATTACAACTGATTAATATTCTTAGAGATATTCCTGAAGATATTGCGATGGGGCGATGTTACATGCCAATGGAAAAATTATTACAATATGATTTAGAACCAAAGGATTTGTTAGATTCCAATAATATGGATAAATTTAGACCTATTTTTGATTCTTATATCTCAAAGGCGTATAATCACCTAAATTGTGCAATTAAATGGGTTAATTTATTACCTAAAAATCAGTATAGGTTAAGATTTTCCTGTATTCTGCCTATATTAATAGGACAAAGTACTCTGAAAATGCTGAGTGAGAATAATGTCCTAGATAGGGAAAATCCGATAAAGGTATCTAGAAAGGAAATTAAATCGATATTTAGAAAGTCATTATTTGCTTCAATAACAAAAAATAGAACTTCAAAACTAATTGGAAAAAGTGATATAATTTTTGAAAAATGATGATATTTTTTGGCACACCTCATAGTGAACTTCAAGAAAGCATTGTTCTCGCTTAACATGAAAGCCATGAGCGAAGAGCAGATTTCAGATTTCATCTTCGAACAAAATTTTCGAGATGATGATAGCATTTCATTGATAGATTCGGAAACAGAAAATGCAGTGAAAAGAATTCAATTAGTTCGATCTGCTGTAAAAATGACAAAGGATGCTACGCGTGCGATTAGTATAACGGCTCTTGAAACTCTTCGAGAAGGTGCTATCTTCATGGGAGTAATCGGTTCAAGAGGAGAATTAACAAATCCATTCAGATACATAGATGCTCCGATATGGGAAGAAACAGAAGTACCGTCTCATATGATATCTACCGCATATGATTATTGTGAAGAATTAACTCGTAGAGAAGCAGGAAATTTTTATCATTCGTTTAAATATTTGCCAGATTATGAGAGGAAAGCAATTTGTGCTTATTATGCATTTTGTAGAAGAGCAGACGATATAGCAGACGGAGATTTTGTGGATGTTTTTCCAGGAGGTTCGTCCGACGATCCAGAATCAATAGAATATAGGAATAATATACTAAACTTGAGTAATGGAAACGCTGTTTTAGACAGAGTTTCATACAATGAAAAAATGTCTCAGTTATTTTATTACAGGAAAAAATTGTCTACGGCATACGAAGATGTAACCTCTACAGATCCTATTTTTATGGCAATAAAAGATACTGTGAATAATTTTGGCATACCGAAACAGTTACTTGATGACATGGTTAGTGGAATGGAAGATGACTTCCATAGTAATAGATATAATACATTCGAAGATCTCTATGCCTATTGTTACAGAGTCGCCTCTACAGTTGGACTAGTTTGTATTGAGATTTATGGTTATGATAATATCAAAGCAAAGGAATATGCGGAGTCTTGGGGTATTTTTATGCAACTTGTGAATATCTTAAGAGATGTCAAAGAAGATGCAGAAAGAAATAGGATATACTTACCGTTAGAAGATTTAGAGAGATATGGCATCACAGAAGATGACATACTAAATAATAATGGCATTAATAACCATCCAGGCTGGAAACCATTTGTAGAAAGTTACATACAAAGGGCCAATGAATATAGAGATAAGGCTTTCAAATTATTACCTTTACTTGATAAATCATCTAGATATTCACCTGCGGCTATGGCTGCATTCTATAGTTCGATACTGAAGAAGATTAAGAAAAATGATGGAGATGTATTTGCAGAAAGAATTCAATTATCTAAGACTGAAAAAATTCTACTTGCAGGGTATGTCTACATAAGGTACAGATTCTTGGCAGTATGATATTATAAATTAGAGTCTGTCCTAATATAATAGATGCATGACGTATTTAGAGAGGAGTTGTCATGAGAGTAGCCGTACTATTGGAGGAGCGGTGTAAACCTAATAGCCCAGCATTCAATTATTTACTAAAATATGCTGGTTCATGTGGTGCAGAATGTATTCAGTTTGAAGAAAATAAATTTAGAATCCTAGAAACTGCTTGTCCAGTTTGTTTTACCCGCGCTAAATTATGCCCAGGAGATGCTGTTAAAATAATAAACCTACCAAAAGAACTTGATTCCGAATTAACTCATCGTTACGATGAAAATGGATTCGGCCTTTTTCGATTACCAGCACCAAGAGAGGAACAAGTCATTGGTATTTTAGGGCCTAATGGCATGGGAAAATCTACGGCAATAAATATCCTATCTGGTTCATTAAGGCCTAATCTTGGAGAATGGAGTCTTGAGATAAAAGAATGGGAGGAAATAATTGAATCATTTCCTAGAGGAGAACTACGAGATTATCTAACTACAGTGGCAGAAGAAGGAGTGAAAATTGCTGTTAAGCCACAGTATATAGACAAGCTTCCAAAAATATTCCAAGGTAAAGTCAAAGAGTTACTTGAACGAGTTGATGATAGAGGAGAAATTACGCAATATGCAAAACTTCTTGCCATTGAAGGAGTATTGGAACGAACCTTGGATAAATTATCAGGAGGAGAGTTACAACGTGTTGCCATGGCTGCAACTCTACTCAAAGAGGCTGATGTATATTTTTTTGATGAGCCTTCGTCTTATCTTGATATTTATGAGCGAATGAGGATTGTTAGAATTATCCAGGGCTTAGTCGAAAGAGGAAAAAGAATATTAGTTGTTGAACATGATTTAGCAATTCTTGATGTTATGTGTGATTTATTACAGATTGTTTATGGAGAACGTGCTGCATATGGTATTTTCACCCAGCCTAGAAACACAAGAACTGCAATTAATGCTTATCTAGACGGTTACCTGCCAGAAGAAAATGTTAGAATACGTGACAAGCCAATACAGTTCCTTAGAGGAAGAGTACGGGGAGAAGAAGTTGGTTTACCAATCTTATCTTGGGGAGATATGGAGAAAAAAATTGGAGATTTCCACTTAAAAACTGGTAAAGGTCAAGTTCGAAGTGCAGAAGTAGTAGGAGTAGTTGGCCCAAATGCTACTGGAAAAACAACTATGGTAAAGATGATTGCTGGAGAATTTGAACCAGATTCTGGTTGGTGTACAATGGATGCAAAAATATCATATAAACAACAACATGTAAATACTGACTTTGAGGGAAATGTCCAGAATTGGCTCGATTCAGAACTGGGTATGAAGTGGAGAAGTGGAGAATTCCATACTCAAGTAATAAGACCTCTGCAGGTTGATCAATTATTAGAATTACAAGCTAAAAGATTATCAGGAGGAGAATTACAGGCAGTAAGTATAGCGATTTGTTTAGGTAAAGAAGCAGACCTATATCTGCTAGATGAACCTAGTGCGCACCTAGATGCCAATGCAAGAATGGAAACGGCCAAAGCAATACGGAGAACTATGGAAAGTAATGAAAAGGCAGCCCTTGTTATAGATCATGATATTTATTTTATTGATATAGTTAGTGATTCTTTATTAGTTTTTGATGGAGAAGGAGGTAAAAACGGTAATGCTACAGGGCCTTTGAATCTAAGAAAGGGGATGAATAAATTTCTTTCTGAAGTTGATGTAACATTCAGAAGAGATCATGATTCTCATAGACCAAGAATAAATAAGCCAGGTAGTAGGAAAGATAGAGAACAAAAAATCGAAGGAGAATACTTCTATGTCGAATAATGTCCATTGGATTCTTGAATGATGCAGGTGACGCTGCGGCATGTCTGAAGACCCGGAGGATGATGTTCCCGTTGAAGGAGATGTAGAGGGAGAAGATTCTGTACAATCTCTAGAGGAGAGAATATTAGAATTGGAAAAAGAATTGCAATACTCGGCAGCTGAAATTGTCAATACTAGGCAAAGATTGTTGAGAGATAAAAATGAAGCGTTAAAGTATGGTGGTGCTAATTTAGCAAGCAAAATAATTCCGATTATTGATGGACTTAATAGAGCCATAGAAAGTGGCGGAAATGATGAAAATTCTGAATCCATAGTTGAAGGAGTAAAATTGATATTGGAAAATATGTCTTTAGCGTTAATTAACGAAGGTATTAAGAAAATAGAAATTTTAGAAAATTCTTTTGATCCCACCACCATGGAAGCAATTGCATCAGTACCCTGTCCCGACGGAGAAGAGCCAGGCAAAATAGTCCAAGTTATCGAAGAAGGGTATAAGTTACATGATAGAGTGTTACGTGCTGCAAAAGTAATTGTTTACGAAGGGTGAATTTATTGGATAAAAATGCATACAAAAAGAATTTGCTACAAATTTCATTAGCACTACTAGTTGTTTACATCATCATAATATCATCAATTCAAATTATTGCACCAAATAAAGTAATAAAACCTGAAAAATTTCCCAATTCTTGTCCGGATGAGTCAAAAAATTGTACAATGATTGGCCCTATACCTCACAGAGGAAATAATATTTCTGAAATTCGATTTGAATCGAATATTAGTAATGTCATGAACGGAGTAGATAAATGGATTAAAATAAATTCTGGAGAAATATTACAAGAATGGCCAAATCATACTCATGCAGTCTTTAGAACAAAATTTTGGAAATTCCCAGATGATTTTGTAGTTAACTTACACTGTGAAGATGAGGAAGTAGTCATGTATGTTTATTCTAAATCTAGACTTGGGATAAGTGATTTAGGCGTAAATAATGATAGAGTAGAGTCTTTCACTAATTTTATGCTAGAAACGGAAATATCTACATCCAAGTGTATCTACGACGATTAGAATATTATGGGTTCGCTGATAGATGAGAAAATTGAATTAGCCAAAACTTTACCTTCAAAGTATTATTTGGATGAAAAAATATTTGAAAAGTTCAAGAAGAAAATGGCCCTTATGTGGCACTTTTCGGCTCATGAAGATCAGTTATCACAAAAAAATATAGTTCCAATAAAACATTCAAAAAAACTAATAAATGAAGCTATTGTTTTAACTAGAGATGGAGTAATTAGATCTCTATCAAATGTATGCTCCCACAGAGGCATGATAATAAATACTGAATCTACTAAATCAAATGTATTAAAATGTAAATATCATGGCAGAACTTTTGATTTGAAAGGATGTATGAAAAATATGCCAAAATTCGATCATGTCATAGATTTTCCTAATGACTCTGATAATCTAAAATGTTTCTCCACCATAAGATGGAAAGGCCTTTTATTTACTTCTTTAGAAGAAATAAGCACCCCCGGATGGATTGAATTTTTAGAAGATAGAATAGGTTGGTTAGATATAGAGACTTTCGTCCATGATTCTGAATATTATAAATCATATAATATAAATGCAAATTGGGCGTTATATGTTGATAACTATCTTGAAGGTTTTCACATACCCTATGTTCATTCAGACTTAAATGAAGTATTGAGTTATGATGACTATGAAACAGAAATATTTGAAAATGGAGTCTTACAAATAGGAATTGCAAAGGATGATGAAGATTCCTTTGACTTACCTAAAATATCAAAGGATTATGGGAAGAAAATTGCTGCCTATTATTTTTGGATTTTTCCTGGATTGATGCTTAATTTCTATCCCTGGGGCTTATCAGTAAACTTAGTAGTCCCCACTTCAGTTAATAAAACTGAAATAATTTATCAGAGATATATTGCTGATTCTTCATCGATTGGAGAAGGTGCGGGAGGAGATTTAGATAAAGTTGAGAGAGAGGATCAAGAAATCGTAGAAGCAGTACAAATTGGAGTAAGTAGTTCTTCATACGATAGAGGCAGATATTCCCCTAGCATGGAAAGAGGAGTACATCATTTCCATAGAATATTAACCAATATTTGATGTTAATTTTTGGAATGACGTATCCTTAACACACCGAAAATAACTAATAAAATACAAATCAGGGCGGCTATATTGGCTACTATAATAGAATAAGAAGTAATTAATATACCATAAATTAGCCATAAAATTAAAGCCGAGGCAACAAGAAAAAATGTAGGCAGTGATATCCCTTCATGGGATTGCTCAATCCATACTTCTTTGATTTGAGGAATCCATGCTATAACGCCCAGAAAACCAGCAAATAAACCTATCAACTCGATATTAAATGACAAAAAAACTCCTCATAAATCGTTCCTATCTTGTTTTATACCGTTATTCCAAATATATATTCCCTTATTTGTTTTTATCCCAAGATCTCCATTTTCTACTAATTTTTCCAAAAGAGGATGGGGGAGATATGAATCATCAGAAAAGGAGTTTGCAAGATTATTTAGAATGTCTCTTCTAACATCCAAGCCCACTAAATCTGTTAATTCTAATGGCCCAATAGGATGTTTGTAACCAAGTACCATTGCAGTATCAATATCACTAGCAGATGCAACTCCTTCTGATAGCATCTTTATAGCTTCATTACCTAAAATGACGCCTAATCTACTTGTTGCAAATCCTGGAAAATCATTTACAAGAATTGTTTTTTTATTAAGTTCTGAGCCGATATATTCGGCTATATTTATTGTTTCTTTCGAACATTTTTCATGTTTAACTATCTCAATTAATTTCATTATGGGTACAGGATTGAAAAAGTGCATTCCGATAACTCTATCTGGCCTATTTGTTGAATTAGCTATCTCCGAAATAGATAAGCTAGAAGTGTTGGTAACTAATATTGTTTCTTCGGGCAGAATATTATCTAACTCAGAGAAAACTTCTTTTTTTAATGATAATATCTCAGGAACTGCTTCAATAACAATATCAGCATTTGATACTGCTTTGGTTATATCAGTATAAGTTTCTAAATTTTTAGACCATGAAATTGATTGTTCTCTAGTAGTTTTTCCACGTAATATTCCTTTCTCCCAAAATGAATTAATGCTTTTAAGAGAATTTTGGAGACTTGCCTCAGAAGTATCAAAAATTTTTGCCCTCCAACCTCTTTGTGCACATATTTGGGCTATTCCTGCACCCATTGTGCCAGCACCTATCACTGCGACTACTTGGACTTTCATGTTAGTAGGTTGTATGCCTAGTCCATATGATTTACTCAATCTTCACGCCCATAAGATGCAAGTGCAGCCTGAAATAATCTTTGGCGAGGTACGTCATGTTCTAAAAAACAAGTAAATGGAGCAACATCTTTCAAAAGTTCTATCGCGCTAACATATGCACCATAAATGAATGGATCAGCCACATTAGTCTGTGGAATATCAATTCCTAATTTAGATAAGCCTTTTCTCGTATCTTCATCCCAAATCGCATATGTATGATGAGTAAAATGAAGATAACTAGAGAGGCGAGTTAGATTAGATCTTGCTTTTTCAGTGAAACTATCCATGAGTAGTGTATCAGGGTATTTTATTGCATAAAGTGCCAATTTCACTTCGCGAGTAGTTTCTTCTTTCCACTCTCTTCTCCCAAGTCCCATCCAATCATCTATCATATCCAACATTTTATCATCATATGGCCTCTTTACCATATATAGTAGACGTTCATATTCATCTGGGTTTTGAGAATCAGAATGATGATATTCGTAAAATAAATCTGTTAGTCTATTGAAAAATGGTTCACATTTCTTTTTATCGAAAGCTAGTAGTGATACGTGTTGCATAATAATTCCTTCTTAATTTCCTTTCCATTGACGGTACTGAATCCATTCTTTTTTCATATAATCATTCATTAGTTTTTCTTCATCTTCATCAGTTGGCAGTACACTTACTAAATAATCTTGATAATCCGCATCGCTACCCTCAAATTTTTCACCAGTTATTGTATAATTCTTGCCCGCATACATTCCTATGCCGCGATTGAATTTATCAGAAGGTATGAATAATTCTGGCTCTCCCTCTTTTCTAACCGCACTTATACGCCTCATTTCTTCCCTTAATTCTTGGAAATATAATTCTCTACTTGCCTCATTTAAATGTGCACGATCTGCTTCGACATCACTTTCTCTCTCATCATATCTCCCTTTTACTCCATAAACATATGCCCATTGAGCGCTTGTAGAGTCATCAGTACCAAAAAGATCTAGCCCAGTACTAATCCATTTATTGAGATATTTTTGTAATAATTCACAAGGTATTACTCCTTGTTTTACTATTCTTCTTAGTCCATTTGCTCCAGTTCCAAGATGGAATGATTCTTCTTTTAACATAGGCCCCATAGATGCTGCTAGAGGCTTAAAAGAAGAGGTGCTTAACATTTTTAGTTGATATTTCCCATCTCTATCAATAAAATGAGTAAAACAGAAAAAATCTAACCAATGATCAATTGGAGCGTTAAATGATCCTAAAATTCTAGTTCCCTCTTGGGCATTTCTTTCGAGAAGTTTTGCAGCTTCTCTCACTCCTTGTTCTCCAAAATATGTGCACAAGACATATGCCATTTGCCAGCCATGCCTTTGTTCTTCACACATTATTCTTAGTGCTGATTTCATATCATACTCTGTTGGAGCAGTAGCAAGCAAGTGATTTTGCTGTTCTACACTAGCAAATTCTGTATCTCCTTGGACACTTATCATGCTGATTATAGCGTCTCTAATATTTTGCTGAGGTATTTGCATCCTTCTTTCCCATTTCGGCATACCTTTGAAATCTCCAAATTCTATTTTTTCGCCAGCGGTATCCCAATCAAACTTGATATCAAATCTATAATCGCCCAACCATGAAGTGTCGAATCCTATTCTCGTTTGCCATTCGGTGAAGTCTTGAACCCATGCTTCAAAGTTGGGAGTATATTTCTCTACAATTTCTGTGTCTGCCATAAAAATGCGGATACATAAATACTATATGAATAAATGTATGTCGAAATAAGAATATTGGAAAAATTACTCGCCTTTGAATCTTGGAGTTCTTCTTTCCACATAAGATGCAATTCCTTCTTTGGCATCTTCAGATTGGAATAAATCTGACTGCAATTCTCTTTCCAATGCTAAGTGATATTCTAACGGTATTTCGATCCCACTTTGAACACTGCGTTTGATATTACCAATTGCTTTAGCGGCTGCTAATGGTAGCGTAAACTGGCCAGCATAATCAAGAACGTCTGTTCTGAAATCTTCTAAACCCACGCTGTCATAAATATCGTGAATGAGGTCCATATCTCGTGCTTCTTCGAAAGAAAATTTTCGACCTGTGACCATTATTTCCATTGCCCTTGCCTTCCCAACTAGACGGGCAAGACGTGCTGTACCTCCAGTTCCTGCTAAAACCCCAAGAGAGACTTCTGGTAAACCGATTTGGAAATTACCTTTGTGTGCTATTCTGATATCTGCTGCCATAGCAATTTCTAAACCACCTCCAACTGTATGTCCATTCAATGCGGCTATTACTAATTTGGGCGTTTGCTCTAGTCTGGATAGAGTTTCATTGGCATGAAGGCAGAAAAAATATTTGTATCTAGGTGACAGAGTATTAAGATAGTTTATACTTGCACCTGCTGAGAAGAATTTTTCACCATGACCAGTCAAAAGTATAACTGAAACATCTCCATCAAAACGTGCGCTGAGAATAGCTTGATCTATATCTTCCCACATCTCTCTAGTATATGTATTAACAGAAGTTCTACCATCAGAAAGAGGTTTCCCATCAGTGTCTGATATAAGTTCAATAATGGCTATTCCATTATCAGTCACTCCATAGTTTACCAAATTATTAGGCATTGATTTAAGTTCGGGCCAAGAAGACATGTTGATGGCATAATGATTGATTATTTCAATCAAACGGAAGTTAGTGACTAACATCTAAGTATCTGATTCTGTGAAAGAAGAATTCGCACCGGATTTTCTGACTTTATCCCATTGCTTACCTATTTCTATTGCTTCAATACTTGGTTCCCAATTATCTCTTTTCAATGCCTTTCTGAATGGCATCCTTTTTACAAATCGTCCATCATCTAATCTTTTTCGCCTTAACATACTTAACTTTGTAATGGGCCATAATAAATTACGGAATATACTTGGTGCATAAAGCCAACGCATGAAAGCTAAACCATCTCCCTTACGTTTCTGATCCCACATCCAATATCTGGCGGCTAATTTGAATCCTCTGTCTCCAACTCTATTGAGTAAAAAGCGATTTATTGCACTTGATTTTACCAAAGGGACGAGGCGTTTACGGATTTCAACTTCATAATTACACTCTCCGATTATACTTTGAGCCGCTAAAACGCCGCTTGTTATGGCATATCTCATTCCAAAACCCCACATGAAATCTTGTAAACCACCAGCTTCACCAACGTAATAACGTCCTTCATGTACATATTTTTCTGGCAATGAAAAATCTCCTTTACCACCTACTCTCTTTATTGGTCTCCTATTTAATTCATAGTTTTCTTCATACCAAGCTATAGTTTCATTGAGATATCGACTACTTCGCTTTTGTTTACGCCAAAGACATGTACAAATTAGTCCCACACCGTCAATAATAATTAGATATGAATAAGCACCAGGAGCTAATTTATCATTAAGTTGTAAAGTGACATGATTAGGATGATCAGTGTGGAATATTTCTCCAAAAGCAATTGCGCTGGAGTCTTTTGGTCCTGCAGCAATTATATTACATTCTTGAGGTTTTTTCCGTGTATCATAATGTATTATGGCGCCTGCTTCCAATGCAAGTTTTTTTAGACCTTGATCTATACAATGTTCATCAGTTCCTCTTTCAACAACTCTAAATGCTATTCCATCAGTCTTGGGCTGAGTTATTACATCATCAGGATGGGCTAAATCAACGATGCTGAATGCATCTGATTTGAATGAATCTGGATCTATTCCCCAATTTCTCATCTCCTCAAAAAAATCTGGAGAAGACGTCCAATTTTCTATCCCTTGGAAGTCTCCATCAAAACGTGCGCCACTATCTTTTCTGACATCGTAAACGTGTACTTCTTTGCCTGCATTTGCAAGTATAATTGCTGCAGAAAGGCCAGATAAACCCGCACCTAAAATGTGTATAGGTTTGTCGGCCATATATTTCGGAGTATTATATATAATTTCAACATTGGGTTATTTCCGTTGTATTCAAGATGTATGGCCTTATCCAAGAGATATGTCTGAAGTCTTCGTATCAGTTGAATCTGAGGAATTGAAGCCTGAAAAGATACTTGAAAAAATCAAGAAAGAAAATTGTGGCAGTATAGTTTCATTTACAGGAATTGTGAGAGGAGAAGAGGAAACGATAAAAATACAAGAATTAATTTTTGAATCATGGGAAAAAAAACTACCAATAATACTTAGAAAAATTGGAGAAGAGTCTATAGAAAAATTTGGAGTGAAGTCTGTCTCAATAGCACATCGTATTGGATCAGTTAAACCGATGGAGCCGATTGTAAGTATCCATGTTTCTTCTGCCCATAGAAAAGAAGGTTTTTCAGCATGTAGTTGGCTTATTGATGAATTAAAAAGACAGGCCCCGCTTTGGAAAAAGGAAGTAAGGGAAGATGGAGTGCATTGGAAACAAGGACTGGGTTAATTCTTGTCGACCAATATTTTAATTTAGTCGTAATTAGTCAAATAGTAAGATGTTAGTCGCGGTACTAGAGTGATATCATGGATGCGATAGTAGACATAAGTAATAAACCTAAAATTAAAAGAAGAGCAGTTGCTACTGGACTATTACTATTGAGTAAAGAATCTATAGATAAAATAAATGAAGGTAAAACAAAAAAGGGAGATATTTTGGAGGCATCTACGATAGCATCTATACAAGCGATTAAAGAAACCTCAAGAATGATTCCGCATTGTCACAATATTCCTATAGAAGGTTCCAAAGTAGATTGGGCGATTGAAGAAAAAGGATTGAGATGTACTGTTTCAGTAGTTGCTAACTGGAATACAGGAGTGGAAATGGAGGCTTTGTGCGGCGTAAGTAATGGTTTATTATGTGCCTTAGATATGCTGAAATATATAGAGAAAAATTCTGAAGGGCAATATCCTAAAACTGAGATAACTGATATAAGAGTACTTAAAAAAATTAAATATTGACCACATAATTGAATTCCTATATGCTTTGCGATGTACATGGTAACCAACAGTTTAGAGAGATATTTTCTAGATGCTACAGAATCTGCAGCGATAGCAGCCGCATCATGGATAGGATTAGGAGATGGCAAAGCTGCAGATGGTGCAGCGGTTGAGGCTATGAGAAATGTATTTGATAATGTCCCTTTTGATGGAAGGGTAGCGATAGGTGAGGGTGAGCGTGATGATGCACCAATGCTTTGGATAGGTGAGCGTTTGGGCTCAATGCAGGGAGATTTAGAGGCTTTAAAGATAGATATAGCTGTAGATCCATTAGAATGTACGAATCATGTAGCTTCGGATTTACCTAATGCCATGGCCGTATTAGCGGCAGCTCCAAGGGGTTCTTTGCTACATGCACCTGATTGTTATATGGATAAGATTTCAGGGCCCAAAGAATTAACTGGTGAAATTAGTTTAGATGCAGGAGTTGCATATAATGTTGAAGCTGCTTGTACAGTATTGGATAAAAAATCAAATGAGTTGAAAGTGGTAGTAATGGATAGACCGAGGCATAAGGAATTGATTAGTCAATTAAATGAATATAACGTCAATATCGTAAAAATTGGAGATGGAGATATTTCAGCAGCATTAGATGCGGCTGATTCTAAATCAAGTATTGATATGTTGATGGGCATAGGTGCAGCCCCCGAGGGAGTAATAACCGCTACCGCATTGAGAGGATTGGATGCACCATTTGAAGGAAGATTAATTTTCAAGAATCATGGACATAGAGAAAGAGCTGAAAAAATGATAGAGGGAGATATTGAGAGATTATGGACAAGAGATGAATTATGTTCTTCTGATGACTCTATATTTATTGGAACAGGAGTGTGTGACGGCAGAACGAAGGGAGTAGATATGTCAAATAAAGGAGTGGTGAAGGTGCATTCAGAAATAATTGATGTAATCAATAAGGAGCACAAATTCGTTACTTCAGAAAGAATAATTTGAAGAAATGAACGATGGTTTCATTTTCTTTATCGTTCTCGGAGGAGCAGAGATTAATATGGATACCAACAGTCTAGAAAAAATAGCAAAGGATTTAGTTGCACCAGGAAAGGGGATTTTGGCGGCAGATGAAAGTAATGGAACTATGTCGAAACGTTTGGAAGCCGTTGGCATAGAACCTTCAGAAGAAAATAGAAGGAAATATAGAGTTAATTTATTTTCATCAGAGAATTATGAAAAGGCAATAAGTGGAGTCATTTTATATGATGAAACAATAAGGCAAAAGATGGATGATGGCACCCATATACCGCAATCGATGATAAATAGAGGGATTTATCCTGGTATTAAAGTTGACACAGGTACAATAGATTTTGAAGGACATGAGGGAGAAAGGATAACAGAGGGTTTGGATGGTCTAAAAGAAAGATGTCAAGAATATTTTGGAATGGGTGCAAGATTTGCAAAATGGAGAGCAGTTATTTCTATAGATATTGAGAAGCCGAGTGACTCTTGTATAAATGAAAATGCCCAGTCACTAGCAAAATATGCAAGAATTTGTCAAGAATGTGGCTTAGTTCCGATTATCGAACCTGAAGTTCTAATGGACGGAACGCATAGTGCCGAAAGATGTTTAGAAGTGACATCAAAGGTATTAGCAACAACATTTGCTGAGTGTGAGAAAAATGATGTATATTTGCCAGGAGTTTTACTGAAACCTAATATGATAATTTCAGGGAATATGAATGAGGATAAGATTAGTAGAAAGCAAGTTGCTGAGATGACGGTCAGGTGTTTGAGCGAAAATGTTCCCAGTGAAGTGCCAGGGATAGTTTTCTTATCAGGTGGGCAAAGTGATGAAGATGCAACGGCTCATTTGGACAACATGAACAGAATGGATAAAAAACATCCATGGGAATTATCTTATTCATATGGTAGAGCTTTACAGGCATCTGCATTGAAGCAGTGGGCAAGAGGATCTCCAGAGTCAAGTCAATTGGAGTTTCTAAAAAGAGCAGAGATGAATCATAAGGCCAGATATGGTGAATGGGATGTTGAATTAGAAAATTAATTATTTTAATTAATTTTCACCATCTAGTGTACCAGGCCTAAGTTGCCAGACACATATCTCGTACCTTCCAGATAATGCGCCTCCTCTTTTTGTGGTTGAAATTTTCAATATGTCTTTATCTTTTGATAGGACATTGCCTAATTGTTGAGGAGTAGTACCATGCCTCATAGTTGAATTAACATGTTCCAATATTTCTGTAGTATTCGCTTCGCCTTTTAAATCTAAAAATTTCTTTATTTTTTGTCTTAGTCTTGTAGTTCTCATATCTGTTACCTCTTTTCTATTTTATTGATCTCTCATGGTATTTTACCCATTCTTCTGTTGCCCATTCTGAAAGTGGAAATTTTTTATCAATTACACCACCTTTTCTAACAACTCCAATCCTAACAATGGAGTCGTCAGATTCCAAAATATCTGCTATATCATAATTGGACAAAACATTTTTTTTATTTAGCCAAGAATATATTTCAGCAGTATTTCTAGGTTTTTTTGTCAAGTATTTTTTAATAGAAGTTCGTAAATTATTAACGTTCATATCTATCAACCAAGTACTCTCATACTCCGCATTAACGAAGCATGTTTAAGAGGAGAGCGGGGGGTAATATAATGGTTATGTATGTCAATACCATATTTGGTTACATATTGTTTCTTTAATTAATGAAATTATTACTAATAAATTAAATCTACATGGAAATAGATATATTTTCCACACGAAATATGTAACTATATGTAATTATTAAAGATAATTTTATACATATAATCTAATTAGATTAATTTAGAGGAGTACATTAGTGTCGTTTGATTTCAAAAAATCAGCAAATGAGGGTGTAAAAAATACACCTAAAAAAATAAGAAGTAAGTATAGACTTAGATTGATGAATAGACTGGCCGAGAGTCAACAAACTGTAAGTGAATTGGCCAAATCGGTTGGCCTAAGAATGCCCCATGCATCAGCGGAAATCAAGAGAATGAGAGATGAAAAATTAGTTTCTAGTGATCTAGAAATGGGGAGCAGGGGTGCGAAAATAAGACTTACTGAAGAGGGCATTAAAGTGCTACAGATGGATGAATGGTATAAGGCAGAAGAAGCTTTGCCAATACCTAAAGAGAATGAGAAAAGTTGTGTACTTTACAGAGAAGGAACGGACATACTTTTTGCTTTCTTAAGGCAACCTGAAGAATCATTAATATTAGTTCCAGATAGGTTGCCAAATTCCAAAGGAAATGAGGGGGTGTCATGGAATTGGGCTAAATTAAATAATTCAGATTTGAGATGGTTTAATTTGAATGAAAAAACTATCAGTATGGATGAGCCAAAAATACTCGATCCTCGAAATATTGAATCATATGGAGTTAATAATCAAATTATTGGGATTGCCAGAGGAAAATTAATCCAGAGAGAAAATATTGTATCTATATCAACGGGAGAATGGTTTGGACAGCCTGAATTTAAATCTAATTCCCTATTGCCAGAAAGTAGTTATCATAGAGGCCTTTGGTCTCTTGGTTCATGCCACCAACTTTCTCCAATTATTAGGCCTAAAGACGCGATAATAGCAATAATGGAAGATAACTTATACAAATCTATGTTACTAAGAATAGCCAAAAAAAATGCATTATTAGTCGGTGATTTGAGAGGAGTTTCTTCTGTAGAAAGTGTTTATCCTTTGGATGTATTAGATTATTGGATTGAAATCGCTCATCCAAGAATTTCGAATCAAGAAAAGAGGAAGCGATTGACTGCTTTAAAGGAAAAAATTTCTACAAAAAAAAGAATAAAAACTTCAGACTCTACCTGGAGGAAATTTAGAAAGGATTGGAATGATGCAAAATTTGATAAAGAATTATTTTCCAAAGAAATGGAAACTAGAGGATTAGGTAAAAACGCATTAGAATCGATTGTACAGTGGAGTGTTTCACTAGATAATAATTTACAATTAGTAGTAGATTTAACTGAAAAAATCTCAAATGAAACGATGTTAAAATTATCACTGTGTGATAAATTAAGACTGTTAATAATGAAAGAAGACGATATACTTTTCAAAAATTTTGATATGTTAAAAGTAGATGATAAAAGAGCTTTGCCATGGTTAGAATTTGTCACAAAAAAGGGCGAAATATTGCCTCTAAAACTAATTGAAGAAGGATATAAAGACAATTCTCCAGGAGAAATTGTTAACAAAAATATAAATCCCTGGAATCTTTTAGAATTAGAAATAGAAAATGACTTCGTAAGTGAAGAATTTGAAGAAGAATATTTATCGGTAATAATGTCATCAATTTCACAATATCCATTGGGAGACGAAAGTTGGGCCAATCAAATGGAAGCGAGATATCCATTGGCTGCTTGGATAGCTTCTCCAGATAAAGGTAGATGGCCCAGATGGCAAAGATTGAGGGGTCGCATAGATCCTGAATGGCTAGCGCTACTAAATCTTGATTTCTTACCTATTGAGAAGTTAGTTGAAATATCTGATGAAGCTCCGAATTCAGTCCTCAATATGTTTACAGATAAATTAAAGATTAAATTGAGAGAAGATTCGGATGTTTTCTTAAGAACGAGGCCCATTATGGAATCAAGGAGGGCTTCTAGAGGAGTGTCATGGATTGCAGCACAATTTTTATCTAACGCACCATGGTTATCAGAAAATACTTATTTGGATATGTTAGAATGGTCCATAGATGCATGGTTGAGAAATCCTCCAAAAAATTCTCTTGATGCAATCAAAGGAGTGTATTGGTTATTCACAAAAAATAATAATGAATTGATAGAAATAAATGAATTAATGTATAAAATAAAAAATAAAAATAAAAAATTAGATGATATGAATGAAGTAAAAATATGGTCAAATATGTTAGATATGATATTAGATGATAAAAGATTAGATAGTAATGAAATCAAAATGATAGTTGAAAAAATGCCTTCAGATTGGTGGGCAGTTGAATCTCAAAATATACTACTTAGGGGGATTCGTGCTGAAGATGGTTTTAAATGGGTTTTAAAACAAAATATACCATGGTGTTCCACCATATTAAGGCCCAAAGGAGAGGAGGTTGGCATTCCAGGCCTATCTTCAAAAAAACACTCTGGATGTGATTTCACAATAATTAGTGAAATAGAAAGAGTAATGAATAGTTCAACAAGTGATTCAATAATGGACTTATATGATTCAATTAATAATTCGATCAATGAAGTATCTCCGACTCCAGGAAGAACACATGGATTGGTTGGTTGGTTGGCACAACCAATAGAAAGGTGGCCTTATTTCTCTACTGATGAGTTATTAAATGGCGACATTGAAGTTACAAAAAGAATCATAAAAAAGATATCTGGTTATGATTATGGCCGTAAATAAATTAGAAAATAATTATTTGATTATAACCGAGACATTCTTGAAGAAAGAGTTAGAGCACTAAATGCCCAAGCGGCAACACCGTGATGACGAAGCCCCCACGCCGGAGGACTAGGATGATTTATGGTACCACGTTTGGGAAACCACTTGTCGAAGACCATGAAGACCTATTAGGGATGAATTATGGAGCAAAACAAGTGGCCGGATTGTGATAGGTCCCCTGAGGACTGAAAGGAATGAATCAAGGGACTACCACACAGTCCGACAGACGTCCCGAGGTGGGTCAGGCGCCGGAGTAATACTGTGAAGGTAGCCGTTACACCTCGGGGCACATAATATTTGATAAATATCCGTAGTGATTAAAATGCATAATTTAGGCCTTATTGGAGGGACTTTTGATAGATTTCATGCGGGCCATAAAAAATTAATAGATAATGCATTAGAAAGATGTAAGGAAATTGAGATTTGGATTATTTCTGACGAAATAGCCAGTAAGAATAATCCACTAATAATGAAATGGGAAAATCGTAGAAGTGATATAATAAGTAATTTGGGAAAGGATGCTATAAATAAAATTAAATTTGGACTACTAGAAAATAAATTTGGTCCTGCTCCGACGCATCCCAATGCAACAGCGATTATCTGTACTACTGAAACAGTAGATATGTGTATTGAAATAAATAAAATGAGAGAAGAAGAGAATTTAAATGAATTAGAAATAATCAAAATTGAGCATGAAGATGCTTGGGATGGCCGTCCGATATCAAGTACTAGAATAAGGAATGGTGAAATTGATAGGCAGGGAGAATCTTGGATAAGTCCGTATTTCAATTATTCAAATAATGATAAAATTACAGAAAGTCTTGTGATGACGGAATACGCAGAAGAAATGCTAAAAAAGCCATTTGGAGAATTAATAGAGGGAAAAGATGATGATTATGCATATGCCATGAAAATTATGATAGAAAAATATTCAAATGAAAATGTCCCACTAATCACTGTTGGAGATGTCACAACTTTAACATTACAAGAATTAGATCGTTGTGCAGATATATCTCTTATAGATGGGAAAACGAAGAGAAAGATTTGGGGATCGAGCAGAAAAAATTGATATTGAACAATATGACAATTATTTCAAATGTGTGAATCCTGCAGGAAGTTTGACTAAATCATTAATTGATAATTGTAAGTTAGCATTGGAAAAATGGTTGATTGATAAATCAACCAGCATTATAGATGTAGAAGGAGAAGAAGATTTGACTCCTTTGATAATTCATTTAGTTGCTCCTTTGGGCGCAATAATAGTTTATGGGCAACCTGGAAAAGGAGTTGTAGTTAGAATAACCGAAGAAGAAAGCAAAAAAAGATGCAGGAATATATTATCTAAGTTCATTTATTCATAATCCTTATCATTCGGAATCAGTGAATATTAAAATCCCACATCCAAATGAAATTAAAGTTATCATAACAGAGTAAACGCCCGGATCTAGCCAAGTTTGATTGAAAATACTCCAAGAAAGGTAGAAGATGACTCCGAAAACAATTAGCCACGAGCCAAGAGTGGGCAGATACCCTTCTTCCGATGAAAATAACTTATTAGTAAAAGAGGAAAAATCCAATGATAATGCCTCTAATAGTCCATTATCGCCGCCTAATGCATTACGCATACCCATTAAACCCAAAAAACAAAATGACAATGACACTAGCAGGAATACAAAATCGCCTAGAACTAAATCTGAAGAATTGGTGTTTGAAGCGCCCGAAAGGAAGAATCCCGACCACAGGGCCTTCTTTCCTGAATAAGCACCAATTGTCAAGTTAACTACATTTAGAATTAATCCCCACACCCCTAGAATTAGTAAAATCCGTGAAAGAGTCATACTTGGCCTAATTAAGGAGGCTTTCCATTCTATCGCATTGTCACTCATTAATTACTGCGAATTACCCTTTTCGTATAATGATTATCAATAGTCATGAAAGACTATAGTTTTGATTGTAGTTTGTATTTACCAAGAGCGGCTTCTGATACTAATGGATCATTTTCACTCATTAAAGAGATACAATCTACTGCTTTAGGAACAGTCAAATTAACTTGTTTAGATCTGCCTCCCCTTCCCTTACTTACATTTCTAGCAATTATAAGGCCTAATGTATCTAATTCATTCAGGAGAGAAGAAACTCTTCGAGTAGTGAGAGGTTCTATAGTTATCATAATACAAGCATCTGCATATGTTCGATAAATATCGCCTGTAGAAATATTTTTCAAGCCATTATCTTCATTGAGGCAGATTGATAGAAGGACTAATTTCTGATGTAAGGGAAGTGTTTTCAGGACTGGCGTAACTTGATCATATTCTAATTGGCTTTGGGCTATTTTAACGTGTCTTGTCTCTACTTTCTCTTGAGAATTGTGTTCTGCCTTTTGGACGGATATTCTTAGTAAATCTAATGCTCTTCTAGCATCGCCGTGTTCTTGAGCTGCTAACGCGGCACACAGGCTAATGACTCCTTCTTGTAAAATTCCCTTTTTTAATCCATCTTCTACTCTTTTTGATAGGATATTTTCTATTTCCGCTGAACCATATGGATGGAACACTATATCTTCTTGACTTAGTCTAGAAGTTACTCTAGGATCTAATTGCTGAGTGAAATTCAAATCATTACTAATGCCTATAATACAACATCTAGAGTTAGATAATCTAGTATTTAGATTTGTCAAATTATAAAGTAGGCCATCACCTGATCTTGAAACTAAATTGTCAATCTCATCAAGTACGATAATATGCACTCCTCCTGACCTATCCATCCTTTCAACTAAGGTTTCCAAAACTCGATCTGTTGGCCAACCGGTGAAAGGAACAGTCATATCTCCACGTTCTTGGAGTTCAGAGGCGATTTGCTGAATTACTCTATACTTAGTATCGACACTTCTACAATTTATTTCATAAGCATGTACCTTTTTATCTAATTCTTTGCCTTTTTCTCTTAACTGACGGAGGACATATCTAGTGACAACTGTTTTTCCAGCGCCGGGGACGCCATAAAGAAGCATGTTTGAAGGGATGTGTCCATGTAACGCATCTACAAGATTTTTAACCAAAGAATTGATTTCATTTTCCCTATGAGGTAATCTCGATGGTTCAAAGGCATGGTCGAAAATCTTCCTATTCATGAATAGGCTTTTCTGGCCAAGAATTTTCTCAAAAATATTCCCTTCCATATTTCACACAACGTCCTAAAAACATATACTGATGCACTTATTTAACTTACGAGTTAAGAGCGCACTAACATATGTCTTCTAGCGAGTAAGTCAAAGATAATAAGTATGTCTTAAAAGATAGAGAAATGGTTCAAGTTATAGAAGTAGGGTAAAGGAAAAAAAAATAATAAATTAATTATTATTTTTACTGATTTTAAAATCTTTTTCAGCTGAAATTTCCAATATATCTCCATCTTCTAATTGGTATACTCCTTTTGGTAAATTTGGCATCGAAAAACCTCCATTTGAATCACCAGAATTGGAAAAGTTATGTGTTACTAAAATAAAAGTATTTGGAAATTTTTTGGAAAAATCTCTGACATCATTTGGAGTATAGTGAAAAGGGAAATTGCCTATATCAGGCATCCCCATTTCTAAAATAACTATATCGGCTTTTTTGGCTCTTTTCTCTATTTCTTCACAAGGCCCTGAATCGCCACAATGTAGTAATACTAGCCCACTGGTATGTTTTAATTCATAACCGTGAGGGTCCGTTTCAGGAGTATGACAAACTGGGAACCTTTCAAATTTCCAATTAGTATCTGGTAAATTCATTTTTTCTTCTTCAAACCAATTAGCAATAGTTGAAGAGTCTTCTAAACTTCCTGGAAATCCAACAGTACAAAGATTTGATAATACTTTTTTACCACCTGGCCTTAGATAAATATTTGGTTTTTTTTCTTGATTTCGGTCAGAAATATATTTTCTTTCGAGTAAAAAGAAGGGGAAGCCGAATGTGTGATCTGCATGCCAGTGTGTAAATAATAAGTGTTCTATACTGGAAATATTGATTCCTTTACGACGTAGTTGGGGAATTAATGTCGGAGGAGCATCAATCAATATTTTTTCATCAATTAATGCTAGAGAATGAAGCCTACCATGAGGAGAGAAAGCATTGCCAGTTCCTAAGAAGTCGATGCGAATCATAATTATCAGTTGCGTATTCAGGACCTGACTTAATAACTTCGATACCTATTAATTGCATATCTTCTTCAGCATCTATTCATAAACATGTTTCAACTCGGAGGATTGTTTAAGTTGTGGTGTAATAATGTCTGCCAATCGTTCAATTCTTATTTTATATGGCTCTCAGTCGGGAAACTCGGAAGATATTGCTATTCAGACAGGAAAAGCAGCCAGTGAACATAGTTTGAATCCTACTGTAAGGGCGATGGATGAAATAACAATAAATGAAATTATTAAGGAGACAAGAGTGCTTATTTGTTGTAGTACTTGGGGAGACGGTGAACAACCAGATAATGCCGAAGATTTGTGGGAAGCTGCAAATAGCGAAAACATTGATTCGTTAGACAATATGCATTTCTCAGTACTAGCCTTAGGAGATTCATCATACGATTTGTTTTGTGAATCAGGCAAAGAATGGGACAACTGGTTTGAGTCAAAGGGTGCAACAAGAATACATGATAGAGTTGATTGTGACGTAGATTTTGAAGAACCAGCACAATTATGGTCTGATTCGGTACTTAAGAAAATGTCTCTTATTGAAGATTTGGAAGTATCTGTACCATTAGAAGAAGTCGTACCTCCAGAAAGTGTAAAAATTGAAGATAATATGGAAATTAAATCCACTAACAACGAGAAAGAAATTGTGGTAGAAAAAGTTGCTAAATCAAAATGGAGTGCTAAAAATCCATATACTTCTTACTTAAATCAAAACTTCATACTTAATGGGGAAGGATCCGGTAAGGAAACTAGACATATTGTATTTAATTTAGGAGACTCGGGCCTAGAATACAAAGCAGGAGATGCGTTAGGAGTAATACCTATTTGCCACCCAGATTTAGTAAATAGTATCTTATTACTGTGTAATTTCTCGGGTGAAGAAATGGTAGATACACATTTGGGAGAATGTACGTTAAGAGAAGCATTAACGAAGCGTTATGAAATACATAGGTTATCGAAAAAATGGGTTATGAGATTAGGAGAGTATTTGAATAACGGAACAGAAGGAATTGAGATTAAGATAATTAAAAGGAAAAGAATTTCAGAAGATAATGGCATCCTAATATTAGATTGGGAAGGCACTGGAGATGGTGACGATTTACCAGACGGATATGAAGAAGTGGGTTCAATTTCTGATCCTAGTCTTGTATTATGGAATGAGTTAGCTTCCAATGGAGAAGCCATGGAGGATTATATGTGGTCCAGAGATTACATAGATGCATTAGGAGATTTTAGCAATATAAATTTTAGTGCACAGCAATTAATAGAAGGAATGGACAGATTGAAGCCCAGACTTTACTCAATTGCAAGTAGCCCAGAATTTGAACCAGGTACTGTACATCTCACTGTAGGAATAGTAAGATATTCCCATCATGGCAGAGATAAAGCAGGATTATGTACAGGATTTTTATCTGATATGTGTGAAGTGGAAGAAACGGGCATTGGCGTATTTATGTCTCCAACTAGATCATTTGTCTTGCCTGAAGATAAATCAAAGGACATTATAATGGTTGGCCCTGGAACAGGAATTGCGCCTTTCAGAGCATTTCTAGAGCAAAGAGAGATAGACAATGCAACAGGAAAGAACTGGCTATTCTTTGGCGATTGGACCGAAGAAGGAGAATATTACTACAAAGAAGAAATGGAAGACTGGAAGAAAAAAGGTATACTAAATAAACATGATTTAGCATGGTCACGCACAGGAAAAGAAAAGGTTTATGTCCAACATTTAATGGATAAAAATGGAGAAGAAATATGGAAATGGATAGATAATGGGGCTTATTTCTATGTCTGTGGAGATAAGTCAAGGATGGCAAAAGATGTCCATAAAACATTAATAAAAATTTGTTCTGAACATGGAAATATGAATATCGAACAAGCTACTGAGTTCGTAGAGACAAAATTGATGAAAACCGAAAAAAGATATCTGAGAGATGTATACTGAATTTTTAAGGACTGCCAGTTATTGGAATGTATACAGGTAACATCATGTTTCGCCGTGTTCTAATCGCCAATAGGGGTGAAATTGCTCTAAGAATAATGAGATCTCTGCGTTATCTTGATATTGAAGTGGCAATAATATATGGTAAAGAAGATCGTTTATCTTTACCAGTTAGATTAGCTGATGAGGGAATATATATTCCTCGTAATGATCCATTAGCATCTTATTTAGATATTGAAGCCATAGTAAAAGCCGCAGCAGATATAGGTGTCGACGCCGTACATCCAGGATATGGTTTTTTGGCTGAAAATCCAACTTTTGCAAGAAGGTTGGAGGAGGAGGGAATAAAATTCATTGGTCCTAATTCAGAAGTATTAAAGATATTAGGAGACAAAATTTCAGCTCGTGAAATAATGGCAAAGGCAGGATTGCCCATAGCCAGAGGTTCTGAAGATCCAATTACAAATGTTGTTGAAGCAAAGAAAATGGCTGAAGAAATAGGTTTTCCATTAATCATAAAGGCTGCTGCCGGAGGAGGAGGCATAGGAATGCAGGTGGTGAATAATGATGACGATTTTGAAAGTGCACTAAATCTCTGTCAAGGTAGGGCATTGTCTGCATTTGGAGATGGGAGAGTTTTCATAGAGAAATTTATCGACGGGGCTCAACATATTGAATTTCAAGTATTGAGTGATGGTAAAAATGCGATACATTTTGGGGAAAGATTTTGTTCAATTCAGAGAAGACATCAGAAAATAATGGAAGAAGGCCCGTGGCTTAGTGATGATGTAAGGAAAGAAATCGGAGAAATAGTAGTCAAGGGTGCTAAATTAGTAGGTTATGAAGGATTGGCGACTTTTGAATTCTTAAGAGATAGAGAAGGTAATTTTTATTTCTTGGAAGTTAATCCAAGAGTACAGGTTGAACATACAGTTACTGAAATGATAGCAGGAGTAGATCTCGTGGCATTAGGAATAAGAATTGCTGCAGGTGAAGAATTGCCAATCACACAGGAAGAAGTAAAAATTAGAGGTCATGCTATTGAAGTAAGAATTAATGCTGAAAATCCATGGACACTAGAACCGTCACCAGGAAGGGTGTGGGAATGTATTTGGCCTGGTGGACAGGGAGTTAGGATTGATTCTCATATACATACCGGATACGATGTTCCAGCATCATTTGACTCTCTTCTTGCCAAAATAATCATATGGGCTCCAACTAGGAAGGAAGCTATAAAAAAGATGATTGCGACTTTGGATGAAGTAATATTAACCGGATTAGATACTCTAATTCCACTTCATAAAAAAATCTTAAATGAGGAAGATTTCAGAAATAAGGAAATAACGATTAAATATCTTGAAGAACATCCAAAACTGAAAATGAGAGGGGTTTGATGGACTTAGTAATAGTTGGAAGTATTGGCTACGACCATATTCAAACACCGAAGATTCACGGGTATGACGTATTGGGAGGTTCGGCAGTTCATGCATCTATTTCTGCAGCATTTCATCTTCCTTTGAAACCTGGAGCATTGCCTAGAGTAGGATCAATAGGCCCAATAGGAGATGATTTTAGAGAAGAAGATTTACTATTATTAAAAGATAAGGGCATAAATACAGAAGCAATTTCAAAGATTCCTGGAAAAACCTTCAGATGGTCAGGGAGATATGAGGGCACAATGGATGATGCTCAGACTATATCTACAGAAATTAATGTTTTAGGAAATTTTGATCCCAAGATTCCTAGTGTTTGGAAAGATGTTGATATTTTATTCTGTGCAAATATGCATCCTTCATCTCAAATAAAGATTCTGAGAGAATGTAGTCCAAATATATCGGTATTAGATACGTTTATGTTATGGATAAAAACAGAATTTAAGTTATTATCTGAAGCACTCAGGCAAGTAGACATAGCTATATTGAATGAAGAAGAGGTTTGTGCTATTTCGGGAGAAGAAATTGTAACAATTGCTGCTGAAAAGATAATCTCAGGAGAATCTTTGTTTGGAGGAAAATCTGCAGGAAAAGGACCTAGGAGTTTAATAATCAAAAGAGGAAGTGGAGGGGTGTTGGCATATTTGCCTTGTGGGATTATCTCGCTACCTTCTTATCCTACAAAAAATGTCATTGATCCTACGGGCTGCGGAGATGCTTTTGCAGGAGCAATGTTAGCTAACATTGTTGGATGTAATGGTGCTATAGGAGATATTGAAATTATGCGTAATTCATTAGTTCATGCTACAGTTACCTCTTCATTCATAATAGGTGGATTGGGCTCTATTAATCTGATTGATTTACAAAAGGGCAAATATCATGCTAGAGTTGATAAATATAGAAGAATTGTTGGATTAGCCTAATTTCCTTATGCCTAGTAGTTTATTATTTTCAGAATTAGTTGTCTTTCTCATATTTTTAAAAGTCAAACGTCTTTGAGATTGGTCATCATTAGAAACTCTTGAAACTATTGAGTCGATTTTTTCCATTGCATCGTAATTTTCAATATTTTTATTTATCCTTCTAGAGCGATAAATAGTACTTGACTGATGTTCTTGATCACTTCTTAATCTGAGATGTTGAGAAGTTTGGAATCTATTATCAGACGGGCGTTGTGATTGTGGTTTTTTCACAGAAAAGGCCGATGGGCGAAATAATCTATTCAGTAATGATGAAGAAATACTATTTGAATTATTTTTAATGGTAAAAAAATGATTATTACCTTTGTTTGCATATTTTTTTAATGAAGGATAACTATCTAAATTTGTTGATTCATAGGAATATTGTAATTCCCTGTTCCTTCCTTTGATTTCTTGTTTAGCTCTTGCTTCTTGTACAATTCCTGATTTACACTCTTCCCTTACTGCCTCTTCATTCGGGCGAGGTAATTCATATGATCTTTGATATTCAGAATCTGGAGAGCCATAGGTTTCATATGCCTTTTTCATCATTTGGGAACTTGATATTTGAACCGGAATATTTTCAATTTTCTGTATCTCTTCAACATCCGTAATGGGAAACATATCATCATCATAGGAGTCTATATTTTGATCAAATAAGCCGCCTTCTCCAAACATATCTAGCCCTTCTCCAAACATTTCTAATTGTCCAGCCGCATCAGATAATACAGAATCCATCCTATTTTCATTTTTATCAATACTTAATGTTAAATTTTCTTTATTTTCAGATATTCTTTGCTTTTCTTTGTACCATGGTGGAGGAGGAGTATTCCATGCACTTTCATAGGCAGATTTTGGTGCATTTTTTCCGTCTAATTGAGAAAAGTCCATAGAAGCATTCTGGATTTTTACTTTTTCTGCTTCTAAATTATCATCCATGTAATCGAAAGATAATGATGTTTGAATTGTATTTTTTCTTAAATCTGGAGATAATTCTGTTGTTTTATTATTCATTAGTAACTTACTGCTATGTTGGGTAAAGACTCCTCCGGCATGAGCAAATGCGGGAAATATTGGCATTTCTTTTTCCAAATTTTCTAGTCCTATTCTGGCTTCATCCATACTACTGCCATGTATTAGTCTAGAAATCATGGTTGCTAACCTAAGTAATGAGCTTTCGCTTCCGGCAACCAAATGTCTATCGCCTGAATTAGTATCTATAGAAATAATCGGGTATCGTGAAAAAATATTCAAAGAGATGGCAAGGAAGCCTAATGATATTGGAATTAATCCATATGGAAAGGATATAGTTGTTAAGCCGAGTACTATAGAAATCAGACCTAATGGAACTAAGCCATTGGGCAAAAGTGGAATTGTTAGATGCCTAGTTCTATTAACTGCTGCTAATGAAAGTCGTAAACCTTTGCCATCACTTCTCTCAAGAGTCAATTCACGGTCAGAAAGGATTGCACAAAACACTCCCTTCACCCCAACAAGAGAAAGATTACCGAGTAGTTCGGTTTCCCCCTCTCCAGTTGGGCTATTAAGCCCAGCTGAATACATCCAGTTGTGGCAGACTAGTTCATATGGTATAAAATGAATGTAACTATACGCATGATGATTCATATTTATGTATAAAAAATATTATTCGGGTACAATATTTTTTGTAGTCCCAATAATCCTCATAGGTTTCGCATCCAATTGTGTCAGAATAATTTTATTATCTTGTTCGGAACGTACCCAAAGTGGATTTTCCCATTTAATTTCAACATTATTTTCAGAAATATTTCTAATCCGGCCAACAACAAATTGCATATCTGTTGATGCATGAATGATATCATCTTTTTTAATTAGTTTTTTTTGGAAAGGTGCTTTATTCAAAACGAAGGATGAATGGTTATGCTTAACCATTACTTCAGAACTGGGATGAACTATGATGCACCCTTTGTGTAATGCTTCTTCACGTAGGTTTCTAATTGCTACTCCGACTCTATCTCCAGAATATGCTGCTTCAACATCATCATCCATTACCTGTAAACTTCTGACAATTCCCTTTTCTCCTGACGAAATAACTTCTATAGTGTCATGTTTTTTAATTTGGCCAGATTGAACATAACCAATTCCTACTAATCCGATTCCTTGAACAACAAAATGTTGATCTATAGGTAATATAAGTGATTTTTCACTTATATTACTTTTATTCATCATTTCAAATAGTAATTCTCTAATTTCATGATTTTCTGGCATAGACTGATATATCTTCCAGTCAAGTTTCAATTGGGAAAAAATCATATTTATTTGTTCTATATCTATCCAATTTCCTTCTTCTGGATTGATTACCGCAATTCCTTTTTTTATTCCAGCACAAGCAAACGAGACTAAAATTTCTCCAAGTGAAGAATCCAATGCTGATATTTCTATTACTCCAACTTTAGTTACGTTCAATACCGATAGTAATGGCCTTAAACTATCAGGATATTTCAATGGCCTCAAAAAAGATAAAATTCGTGAATTTTTACCTGAACCTTCTTTAAAAACATATGATTCTATATCTCTTGAGTCACTTTTTTTTGCTAAATTTTTTGCAAAATTTTCAGAACCCATAAATGCGATATTGAGAACAGGCATAAGAACCCGACAATGATTCAGTTGTTGAAATGAATGGTCATTATAGTCCTATTTCATAGCATCTCTAGCCGATTGTGCTTGATTCCACAATTCTTTCTCTTCGGCCGTTTTTGGTTTAAATTGAGGTATTTTTATTGGATTCATAGATTCATCAATAGCAACCATGAAAAAGAATCCAGAACAAATTTCATCCCCTTTCCATTCTGATCTAGACATTCGGCAAGAAGTGACATGTATTCCTGCAGTACGTGGTGAAGTCCAAACAACCCTGGCTGTAGTCCTAATAATATCACCTTGAAAGGCTGGTTTTCGGAATTTGAGTGCATCTACGGAAATAGTTACAAATTCACGGTGTGCAAATTTCGAAGCGACCATTCCAGCACTAGTATCCATGATACTCATTAAGTGGCCTCCAAATAATGTATTTAGTGCATTAGTATGTCCTGGAAAAACTTCATTCAAGAGTACGACGGGTTCGAGAGAGTGGGGCATCTCCATGTTCTATCAAACCTCTATGATAAGTCATCATGCTTGAATGCTACATCTAAATATATCAATTATGGATGTTTTGATAGGCATAGTTGTATCATGATGGCCCTTCGCAGAGTCATGGAAGTGCCTCGTCTAAAGTGGGAATCTCTCATTTATGAAGATCCAGAGGGAGGAAAGATAGTAATTTGGCCTCACCTTCCGTGTGTTGTTATGCCTAATTCTCTAAGGCATAAGGAATGGGATGGTTTAGCACTATTATATTCCAAAGATGATGTAGCAATATTAAAAGAAGAAGATAAAGATGAGATTAAAAGTCCCGGAATTAATGTGGAAGCTGTGTTATCCTCAGGAGGAACTATGAGTTTACTATTGAGAGATATCCAAAGTTTAGATGTCAATGGCCCAAGTATTCCAGATCCAGAACCGATTAGATTACTGAAGCATGCTGAAAATACAGGAGGTAGGCCCGTGTATACAATAATACCTGAAATAACTGATAATAATTGGGAAGAATGGTATTCTAAATATGCAGACAATCAAGTAAAATTGATTAATCTCTTGAAGACGATAAATAAATCCAGAAGATACACAAAAAATCGTTTAAAGGCGTCAAAGAATATAGAAATTTCGGAAAAAGTGAATTCTGAATTAGGTGCTGCTGCAGCTGCTTGTGCATCATGGTGGATTGAAGAACAGAGAGTCCTTACTGAAGACTTAATTAAAGAACGTGATGAAAGATTTGCAGCAAGAATAAAGGGTGCACTGTTTGATTTAAGAAGTAGAAGACTTGATGAAAGTAATGTTTCCGACGTTACACTATTAGTACCCGTCCACCAAGCATACCTTGAACAATTATATGATTCATTGAATAGAAGTGATAAAGTAGAAAAAATAGAGAGAGGATGAGAATATGGAAGAGGAATCTAACTTTTTAAAGATACAAACACAAACCTTCAGATTTACGCCTTCTGAACCTGTCAAGCATGAAGATGTAGTAAATTTGGCAGGAGGAATTAAGGATGGAGAATACTCATTAATTGTTAATGAAAATCCAAAATCGACTTTGATTATCGATAAGCATGGATCAATAACTGTTCACAATATTTCGAGATATGAGGTTGCCAAATTGATAACACAGAGATTTCTCCTCAGTATTGGTATGTCTGATGAAGGACTAAAATCCGAATCTGGAGAGTTACTAGTAGAATTTTCACTGGGCAGGGCAGTTTTACTTGAATTAGCGAATGATAGATTTAACGATGTTGGCCTAGATAATAATATTAATGCGTTAAGAATAGATGCTAAGAGACATGAATGCCGGATAATATTATTCAATAATGGTAAAGGAATTGTCCTAGGGCAGAAATCAAAGAGAGTTGTTGAGTTGGCGATAAGTTATTGGAAAGATTTACTTGATAGAGAAGGAACATTGGCTTGAGAAAGATGTTAGAAGATGGTTTGTGGAATGGAGAAATAATGGACCAACACATGCATTTAGACAGAAAAAACCGTTATCTAGATGCGATTAATGAATTTGTAAAAGTCGGCGGTACGGCAATCAACCTGGTTCATAAACCTGATTTTAATAATCTTCCAAGAAGAATTGAGGATTATAAAATAGTCTATCTAAATACGATAGAAATGGCGAATGAGGTAAGAAATACATTTGAGATAGATGTTGTAGTAACTTTAGGCCCCCACCCTGTTTCTTGGGAAAGACAAATTAAATCCATGGGATATGAAAAATCTACTGATTTACATCTAGAAGCGGTTGGTTTGGCGTTAGAATATATTTCTGATGGAGATGCAGTTTGTCTTGGCGAAGTTGGGAGGCCTCATTATCCAGTAAGTGATGAAACTTGGAATAAGTCAAATGAATTATTATTACAGATTATGGAAAAATCTGCGAAGGAGGGAGTAAGTATTCAATTACACGTTGAAAGTAATGGTAAAAAAACATATTCGGAAATATCAGAATTGTGTAAAAAATCAAAAATGATAAAAAAGAAAGTGATTAGGCATTTTGCCCCTCCTAATATAGACTCAGATTTTACGAATGGAATTAGTTCAACAATTAGTGTAGGTAAAGGAAGCATTGAGAAAATAATTGAGACATTAAAAAAATCAAATTCAATTTGGGGCATGGAAACTGATTTTTTGGATGATATGAATAGACCTGGAGCAGTTCTAGGCCCAAAAACTGTACCAAAAAGAACTCAACAATTATGTAAGAAAATGTGGGAATTAGATTATTCAGATAATGAAATAATTGGTCTGATGAAAAATATTCATTCAAAATGGCCTAAAGAGATTTATTAATAGATTCAAATTTTAATTTTGGAGTAAAAGTCATGAATCCTCCTATCACAAAAATTAGTATACAAAGGGCAAAGAAATAAAAATCTCCAAAAGGCATTGAGATATTGAATTCACGCAAAATCATCCTAATTAGAGGCCCATTAATGGGGAGAAAAAATACCATTAATAAAATTCCTAATCTTTGCCTAATCATCATCGGTACTGCGAGATGGTTCTAGCATTTGAATAAATGTGACCGAATTGATTTTGTAAGGTCATGTCTCCGGTATGATATCGCGCCTGTGGTGAAGGGGTTATCACCTGAGGTTTCCAACCTCATGTCCTGGGTTCAAATCCCAGCGGGCGCACCAATATTAGCAGTATTTCACTACCACATATTGAAACGCTTCTGTCCTCTCGAAAGAGCATGACGAAAGCGACTTCTCCAGACTTAGCCGAGGGCACCATAGTATCGTCGATAAGTAAAGATGCATCTGACCTTGGTGAAGATAGACAAATAGTTGGTAGGCAGATATGGAGAATTTTACCTTATGTGACCAGATATTGGGAAAGAGCGATAGGTGGCCTACTAGCAAATATTGGTGCCAGAATATTTGATCTTGTTCCCTTGATTGCCATAGGGATGGCTGCGGATTATTATAATCCTGAGAAATCTCAATTCACCGACTCAAGAGTAGAGAGTTTTGTTACACTTGATATAATACCAAATTTAGGGCCAATTGATTCCACAGAGCTTGGCTTTGGCTTACTTATTTTCTCATCATTCATCTGTCTTGCAATAACTCAAGGATTAAGCAATCAACTTTGGCAATCAATAGCTTACAAGGCTCAGCATGATATCCGAATGGATGCTACAAAATCTTTGATGGATATGGAGGCATCATACTTTGAAACTAGGCAGACTGGTAACTTGATGTCTGTTTTATCCGCGGACGTCGCACAATTAGAGGATATAATTGCAGATTCCACTACTAGTATAATTAGGATAGTCACAACTCTTAGTGCTGCCTTTTTTATTCTTTTCTGGATGTCGCCTACACTTTGTATGATTCTCTTCGGACCATTATTCATGATTGTCCCTATGGTTATCTGGTTTTCCACTAGAGTACAAAGAAAGTACCGTCAACAAAGAGAAAGTACTGGCGGAATAGTAGCAATATTAGAAAATGTATTATCCGGCATAACAGTAGTTCAAGCATATAATGCCAGCGATTTCGAGAGAAATAGAATTGAGAGGCAGAGCGGCAATTATAGGGATCAAGCTATACAAGCAGCCTTTATCAGAAATCGCTTCATTCCTGGATTCCATATAGTAGCTGGAATCTCATTCGGCCTCTTAGTTTCAGCCGGAGGTTGGTTAATGAATTCCGGGCAAATAAGTGTTGGCCAGTTTGTTACATTCTTACTGATATCTACTCGAATGACTATGCCATTATGGATTCTAGGGATGTTACTGAATCAACTACAGAAAGGAGAAGCTGCTTCACGTCGAGTTTTTGCAGTCATAGATCTTGAGCCTTCAATTTATGATAAGGTGGATGCATTACCTCTTGAAGAACCAATTACCAGTCTATCATTCAAAGATGTATCTTTTTCTTATCCATCTTCCGAGTCTAATGTCCTCAATAATATCAATCTGGAGATTTCTTCCGGGGAATTTTTAGGAGTTATGGGGCATACTGGGGCTGGTAAGAGTACAATATTGAAGTTAATAGAGAAATTCTATCAACCACAACACGGACAAGTTCTCATTAATGGCGCAGATATCAATAATTTTTCTATGAAATCAGTCAGATCTAAGATCGGTTTTGTATCTCAGGACCCATTTCTTTTTTACGGGACCATTAAAGAAAATGTTTCCTATGCGAGAGAATCTACAGATGAGGAGATATTCAGTGCACTAGATATGGCAGGAGCATCAGAATTTATTTCTCAGTTACCAAATGGATTAGAATCAATGGTTGGCGATAGAGGAGTAATGTTATCGGGAGGCCAGAGGGCAAGAATTAGTCTGGCAAGGGCTCTATTGAATGACCCTGATCTTCTAATTTTAGATGAAGCAAGTGCGGCATTAGATGCTGAAACAGAAAAGAGAATACAACAGTCACTTTTTGAGGGTTCCAACGGTAAGAAGAATAGAATTACCATAGCAGTAGCTCATAGACTCGCTACTATTAGAAATGCTGATGAAATAATATCAATGGTTGATGGATCAATTGTAGAAAGAGGGAAGCATGGAGAATTACTGAAAAACGAAAGTGTATATGCTTCTCAGTGGTCAATACAAACTGGAGAAATTGAATCCTAGGTGGAGTGAGATTGGAAATTCAATGGATAGATGTGGAACCAGGTAAAGTATTCATTGGTTCCGATAATCGCTCAGTTCTTTTTGGAGGAATCGGCCCTAGGCACGAAGTTAAAATTGATTATAATTTTAAAATATCTTTTTTACCGGTTAATTATGAAATTGCAAATATAGCTTTACAAGATGAAGGTTGTTATGTTGCCTCAGAATCCGAATGGGCTCTCGCGATGGAAAAGAAATTGATTTCTGGAGAAAATGAAGTTGAAGAATTATCTGATAGGATTCGGAGTTCTTATTGGTCGAAATATTGTGATGGAAGGTCATTTATAGAAGATAATTGGGTAATGAAAGTTTCACGGTCTTGGAGTTCTGGAAAACCTTCAATCAATTCAATTCGTAAAGATGAGAAATGTGAATATTTACGCTTGGTCAAAAGGCCAAAGACAAATCATAATGATTCTTCAGCTCCAAGGTTACCTTCTTCATCTGATAAATCTAAGTTATTATTTGAGGAGTTACTAATTTCATTAGTAATTGGTATCATTCCGTCATTTGTTTGGGCATATTTTAATGCAAGTTCAGGTTATATTTCAGAAGGTTGGCTGAATTTAGTATTCGGCGGATTATTTATCGGAGTATTTACTGTTGTATTCTGGAGACCAAGGACTAACTCTTGGAGGGTTGGAAATAATTGTGGTAAGATGAAAATAATTTAACGTGATCTATCATCTATCTGAAGGCCTGATTTCCCTCTTAAGATTCTAATCCAACCGGTTAATACTCCCATTCCATAGTTCCAATGTAATGTGTAAGTTGCTATTGAGGACAAAAAGATAGTTTTCTTTGTTTTACTTGGAGAGTTTCCCTTCCAAGAGCCGTACCACGCTAATAGATTGTATAATAGAATAAGTGTTGGTAGTGTATGAACTCCTAACCTAGGTAGCCCCATAGGTACTGTCGACAATCGAATGTCCCAAAAATCAGGCCATGCTATTCCTCCATTTACTAGACCCCATAAAAAGAATCCAAATGCTGCTATAACTATTGGAGGAAAAAATGCAACTGCTGTATGCGTAGGTGCCCTTAGTTCAGGATATTGGTGACTAGCCAAAGTTCTCACTAGCCCATAATTCCTAATTTGTTTCTTAACTCTTGATAGGTCTCTTCTTCGATGCCACATTACAGCAGTTCTATCAGTCCACAATTTCTTCCCAGTTAGCTTTATTCTGTGATCAAGCATTACATCTTCTGCTCCAATGGCACCTTCATCAAAACCTCCCACTTCTTCTATAACTGAGCGCCTGTATGCGCAATTAACTCCAGGCAGTTGGTTAACTTCATCTAGGTCTTTCTTACCTACTTTACCGTAATTAGTTCCGGCAGTAAATATTGTACTACAGAATGCAACATCAATTACTTGTTGCCACATTGTGGATTCATCAACTGGGGCAAAATTAGGACCCCCTACTCCACTCACTTCTTCGTTTTCAAACCATGAAACTAATTTCTTAACCCAATCTTTGGGGACAATAACATCATCATCAGTGAATAGTATCAGTTCCGAACTGGTAGATTTGATTGCTATGTTACATGCATCTGCTCTAGTTCTCGAACCTTCGTCATCAATGAATCGAATATTATTCTCTAGACAGACAGCTCTTGCAGGATCATTTGTTGGCCCAACAACTACTGTTTCGATTTGTCCTCCATATGTCTGTTTTTTCAGGCCTTTTAGTACAATATCTAATTCCTCATGATTCCTAACACTAGGAATAATGACACAGGTAGTGTAATCCATCTTTAATTGGCACGGCGTTATCATTGATGAGTTCACGGGTCATTAGTAACTCTAGGGGCCAAGAAATATGTCCAACTAGCACCGCCTTGATTACTATTCCATGTCAGCCTAAGTGGATATTTTTCTTGAAATTCTAGAGATACATCTTCAGTTAGGCCACTAGCCAATTTCCTTGTAAGAGGATCTAAAAATTGTAAAGAATATGAAGATTGAGTAGGAGAAGGGCATATTAATTCACTTAATTCTCCTGACTCGAAGCGAACATTTACTCCTTCTCCTGCTTCTACAGTTATTGAGACTGTCATATGAGTCTTTTCTAGACTTAAGTCGACTATTTCTCCAACAAACTTAGCAGCTCTCAGAGATCTTGAAAGCCTGTCTGAACCGACAGTAGCTTTGTGATTAAATTCTAGGTTAGGAATATTAGGATTATTCATAGTCGCGGGGTCTACTCCTCTAAGTATTCTGTGTACCTCTCCTACTCTGACATTTATTGCTCCAACCGATTCATCATAATCTAATTCTACTAAATCATTAGGTCCTGCAAGAGTTAGTAAATCACGCATTTTACCTAATTCTAGACCTATTTCTACTTTCTCGACCTCATATGTTTCAAAGCATTCATCGGCTATTGTAGCAGAAAGGAGTGCAACATGAGAACCATCTACTACAGTTACATGTAATCCTTTCTCACTCCATAATAGCTTTGCTTCTTCGGTCAAAACTGAGAGAAGTTCTACAATCTCTCTCATTAGTTGTTGTTTAGCAGTTACTCTTAGCATGATAGCACCTTACTTTATGACGTCATAGTAGGAGGTTATTGATGGTTCGTAATATTTTATTAAAAAAGTCACTGATATTCACGCCATCTTTTGCCACAACTTTCACAAGTACACATTTTAGTTTCAGGCTCATCCGAGGACCTTGTTTGTTGCATCCATACATATACTCTATTTTTCTGACATTTTTGGTTAGGACAAATATAATCTCCTACTCTCAAAGTCCCTCTTGCCACTTCTTCTTCAACTACTTCAGTCAAATGTTTTAGTGATTTAGTTGCGTTTTTTGCAGTTGCATTTGTTAAGTCGATTTCCTCTCCCGACATTGGATCGATGAATTTTCCTCCCTTGCCATCTGGCCCAGATAATGGCCCTTCATACCCACATTTATAGTCTGGACACTTGATATTATTCTTTGAATCAGGAAATGAAAGTGAACCGCATATTGGACAAAACATCTAAATCTTAACTCCTTTATATTACTAAGGCGATGTAGCGGTCAATATGATTATTATTCAATGATTCTATTAGAAGTACCACTTTTGATGGTCTAATTAATAATATTAATCATTGCAGAATAGCCAAACCATGCAAGAAATATACTGCCAAAAACAGAAATTAAAATATATATCATAGCTGTAAATTGATTCTCTTGTATCAACTCTATGCTTTCTAGAGCAAAGGTCGACATGGTTGTGAAAGCACCCAAAAATCCAGTTGCTATCAGAAGTATTGTTTCTTCACTAATATCTGAACCAGCAGAAATTGCACCGAATAGAATCCCTAGAAATAAAGATCCAATTAGATTGATTATAATAGTATTCGAAATCCCATAATGCTCTGGCAATAAAGAAGGAATTGAATATCTCAATACAGCCCCTATTGCTCCACCACATGCTACAATTCCAACAAGTCTGATATCCATAATTGGCCTAATCGGTATTCATTATTCATTACTTCTATGGAAATAATTCTTCCGTACTGTTCAAGCGGCATAACTCCTCGGAGGTATGTGCGAATCAGTTATGATTGGAGATTATCTCGTCTAATTAATGATGACGAGATAGTTATTGATGAAATATATTGGACATCCGATGTAACTGTTCCAAATTTGGTACGAAGATTATTATTATTACAAAAAGGTAGAATGAGCCCAGAGGCAAGGATTTTATATGAAAGATTTGATGATGTTGAAGTTAGCTCAGAAGGTCATTTAGATGATATAAATTGGCCACCATATGATGAAAACGAACAAAAAATGTTTGATGAAGCAATAATCAAAATGACGAAATTGAAGATTGCCGAATCTTCAGGAGATTTGGATAAAAGATTAGATATGTTGGTTTCGTCAGCAAATGAAATTAGATCTACCTGGACTACTAGTGAATCAAGATGTATCGAATGGATTGGACTATTCCTGACAGAAATAAATTTGGATACTAGGCGGAATGAAATTATTAACTCTATAGTTAAATCGGACTCTATGTCTTCGGCCGCAAATCTTTTAGAAACAACTCAACCATTATTTTTACCCTCAGAAGTTGAATGGGAATCTCTGAAAAAACATTGTGAATCAGTGATTGATTTGACAAAAAGAATGAAGCAACATGAAGATGTGATTAGAATACTTGCTCTAGATTATATGCCAACTCTTTCTTCTTTGATTGGACCTTTGAGTGCATCGAAATTACTAGTTTTGGCCGGAAGTAGAGAAAGATTGGCAAGGATGCCATCGGGTTCGTTACAGGTACTTGGTGCACATGCTGCAATGGCAGCACATAGGAAGGGGGCTTCTCCGCCGAAACATGGATCGATATTATTTTCACTACCTCAAGTAGGAAAATCTCCAAGATGGGTAAGAGGTAAGGTAGCCAGATTTATTGCTGGAAAAGCAAGCATTGCTACCAGAATTGACCATTTTGGAGGAATTCCTTGGGGGGGCAAAGAAATTACTAAAATTAATGATGATATTGAGAAAATAATTAGTAAGTTTCCAAAACCACCCAAAAGGAAATGAAATTATGAAGAGAAAAATTATCTCCTTAGGATGGGGCGTGAGAAAAGAAGGTAGAAATATATGGACCAGAAATGCTGTGAAGGGAGTTTCCGTACGAAAGGAACGTCGTAAGAGAGATGGCAGGAATGAATGGCGTTTATGGGATCCTACTAAATCCAAGATTGCCGCTTCTTTACTTAGAACAAAATTAGACCCAGCAAAAATTATTCCACAGCCTGGTAATGATTGTCTCTATTTAGGATCTTCAACGGGCGGGACGGTTAGTCATATACATGATTGCGTATGCGGTTCTGGAAATCATCATAAAGGACAAATAATAGCCATAGACATCTCTTCTAGAATGATGAGAGAACTAGTGAAATTATCTGAAAAAAGATCCGGTATAATCCCTGTCCTTGCAGATGCAAGGGATACCGCCCAAATCTCACCTTTCATAAATAAAAAAGTAGATTGGATGCATCAGGACTTAAGTATATCTGATCAAGCAAAAACATTTGTAAAAATAGCAGAAGTCTTTCTTAAAACTAATGGTATTGGCCTCCTTAGTCTTAAAGCAGCCAGTGAAAGAGCGTCAGATGGGAGTCTCGGAAAAAAAATTGAAAGGGCAGAGGAAATACTAAAAAAATCTAATCTAGAGATTATAGAAAAAATTGATTTGAAAGGCCTAGAAGAACAGCATGTATTATTTTATTGTAAATTAAGATGAGTTGTTTAACAGTTATAATCATTGAGTAGTTCGATTACGGCTAAATATGCCAGAGTTGCCAGAAGTTGAAACTGTGCGAAAGGGGCTTGAAAATCACTTAAAAGATAGAGTCATAGTTGATGTTGAATTAAGAAGAAAGGATTTACGTTTTCCTTTCCCTGATAGGTTTGACGAAATAATGAAGGGGAAGAAGATACTGAAAATTGAAAGGAGAGCAAAATATTTGTTGATTAGACTTTCAGAAGGAATAACTTGGCTATGTCACTTAGGAATGAGTGGTAGATGGACGCTGCTTGGAGAGGGGAGAGAGGGAGTTCCTGGGAGGTTTAATTATGGCGGAGAAATTGGTAGTGGAGAAGGCCCTCATGATTGGGTAGTAATTCATCTTGATGACGGAGGAAAGGGAGTTTATTCTGACCATAGAAGATTCGGTATTATGGATATTTTTGATACTAAAAAACAAAATGAACATAAATTATTGAAAAATATTGGACCTGAGCCCATGCCCGGATCATTGACTCCTGAAATTCTTTCTAATAACTTAAAAAGAAGAATACCCATAAAAAATGCATTACTTGATCAGAAGATAATCGCAGGTTTGGGAAATATTTACGTTTGTGAAATACTTAACAGGGCAGGAATATCGCCAAAGAGAAAGGCTGAAACATTAGTTAGAAAAAACGGAATCAGTAAAAGAATGAAGAAATTAGTTTTTGAAATTCATTCGGTGATGATAGAAGCGATAGATGCAGGAGGTTCAACGCTACAAGATTTTAGAGGCGTTGATGGAGATGATGCATTGGGCTATTTCCCTAATTCATTTGTAGTATATGGCAGAGAAGGAGAAAATTGCCTCAAAGAATCTTGTAACGGAACAATAGAAAGAATTATTCAATCAAACAGATCAACATTTTTCTGTCCAAAATGTCAAAAATAATCAGATTGAACTATGGCACTTTTGAACTTTTTTCAATTCCCTTTATCAACGCACATAGCATTGCATTAAGGGGTGTTTGAATTCCTAAAGATTCTCCCTTGGAAACTATTTCTCCACAAAGTGAATCGATTTCTGTTTCTTTCCCATTCATTATATCTTGTAACATTGAACAACGATTTTTCTCAGTTGATTTAATAATTAATTTTAGTTTAGAAATTAAATCATTATCATCTATATCAATGCCCGAAGCTTTGGCGATAATGGATGCTTCCAACATAGTTGAATAAGATTGAGTCCAAATATCATTCTGCATTAAAATTTCTCCGTTTCTTAATCCGGTTATAGCACAAATTGGATTTATCGCTATGTTGATTAATAACTTAATCCAGATTTCTTTACCAATATCTTCACTCCACTTTGGAGAGAGTTTAGAGGATTCTAACAATGAAATAAAATCATTAGTTTTAGAAGATGGAGATTTTCCTTCTAATGAACCAAGAATGATGTGCCCCCTTCCTGCCCAATGTACTGAATTCATATCTTTCCAAGCACCATGAGTTATTGTGCATCCCAATACATTTCCTTGCCCGATTTTTTTTGAAAGATATTCAGAATGGCCAAGGCCATTTTGCAAACTTATGGCAATTCCTTCTTCGGATAATAGTTCAGATGCTATTTGGGCTAAAATAGGAGTAGCGTGGCTTTTTCCGCAAATTAATGCGAAATCACAAGAATTAGTCAAATTGATAGATATAGGTCCGGATTCGCTGTCAATTACTGTAAATAATTCAGAAGGAAAATGCTCAACTGTACCTTCTGGAGTATGCAAGGTTAGCCCTCTTTCTGAAATTTGTGATGCCATATAGCCTCTAGAGACAGCAATTAATTCAGCATCTGAATCAGCGAGAGCACCAAGTAACATCCCTCCAATAGAACCAATACCTAAAATTGCGATTCTCAATATCAACACCCGTTTACTGGACACCTTACAGAATTATGTATTATCATACTATCTTTATCAATAGAAATCCACGATACATAGGATAAAGAATTATTAAATTCTTCATCCAATATTATCTCTATTTCTCCAAAAGGTTCGATATTATCTGGTACATGGTATGCATCCCAATCTCCGACATTAACTGAATCTCCATACCATTCTACAGAAATTGGAATTGAGAAATTTTCTCTATTAGATACTGTAAATGATTTATTACTTATTCTATTATTAATTGAGCCGGGATTAATTACAACATCCAATCCTTCTTCGATGGCATACTTATGAATTGGAATAATTCCATCGCATATCATTATCCAACCTGAAGAAGGAATAATTATTGTCCCATTAACTATTTCACCTTTTGAGAATTTTATCGGAGTATATTCTTCCAAAGGCAAAGTCCAGTTTGATTCCACTTCTGTGACTATATCACTGGACTTACAAAAAGATGGTTGGTTAGATCCGTAAATAATAGAATATTGTGTATTTTCTGAATTTAGCCAAGAAGGGAGTGTCCACTCAGTACCAGAAACATACACAATAGGTTCGGTATTTTCTATTGGCATTAACCACTCAAGTGTAGTATTATTTTCTCTATTAAATTGAATCTTCGGCCCATAACGACGGAATTGTTGATCAATATCGTTTGAAGAGAATAAAGCACCTTCGTGACCGACTAAACATAATTCATTGAGTCCCTCATTAACAATTGAGAGATTTACAAAATCCCAAAATGGATTAATTAAAGATAAATTACCTTGGTCACCTGAGATAATATTTAGTTTTGTACAAATTATAGGATTATTAGTATTTTCAGAAATTTCCCAGAAAACGTTTTCGGGACCTGAATATAAATTATTATGTAAAAGAATCATGTGCTCTTCTTCGTAGCCATTAACATCAATTACTATTCTGAGATTTAATTTTTCTTCGAAAGAATAATTTGGCGCATAAATCATTATTGTTATTAATTGGTTATTATTTTGAGTTATATTACTAAAATAACACAAATTTGACCATTCGCAAGTGGAATTTATTACCCAATTCTCTGATTGACTACCTTCAATACTAAATTGTAAGAATCCGGATACAGGGAGAATCCCCTTTGGACGGATATCTAAAGTGATATTGCCTTCTCCAAATTGTGGAATTTCCAAGTCTGTTTCCCAATTGCTTGTTGACAATCCAGAGTCATATTCTTCTAAAGTTGTAATGGGAGAGAGACCGGGAAATCCAAGAATCATTACAGAAACTAGTAGGATAGAAATTTTTGATTTGAAATTATTACTTAGTTCAGTACTTTGATTTACTATAAATGGGATAATATTATTCTCGGGACTAAAACGCTGCCAAGTGGAAAAGGCGATTAAGAATAGCCACGGTAAATAATTGACAAAAGCAAAAGTGAACATCATTATTACAAGAGACATGATAAATAAAGAGGTTTGTAGTTGCCCTCTGGACATTTCAGATGGTCCAAATAGAGAATACAATAATCTGTCGCCGGGAAATCCGGGGATAGGTAACAAAAGAATCCAGCCAATCATCGATAGCCCTATCCCTGCTATTCCAATGGGATGTAACCATTGTAGTTTTAATTCATAGTTTTCAAACAATAATGAAGAGAAAGTTTGGGTTAAAGGATTTAAATCAAATATTATAGGAGAGTTATCTAAATCTGGCGGTTCATTTGAAGTCATAATGAGGCCCATGATAGTAAAAACAGCACCTAAAAAAAATATAGATAGTGGAAGTATTGACTCAACAACAGCTAATTTTTTACGATTTGGAAATGGTATATTATCCATCCTTTTTTGAGATAAAATACCCGTTAAACCAAAAGGCCATGTCGGATATAGAATTGGAAATATTATAGGAATTATGTGACCACTATCAATATTATAATTTTTAGCAATTCGATATCTTAAATGACTGCATAACAATAAGGAAAAGATTATTGGAAATGTAAAATAAAATAATGATTGTCGGATAGTGTTACCATTGAGAATATTATTACTATCATCATACATGCCAAGCCATTCAGCACCAACTATAGTCAGAAAAACTGACATGAGAATCCAAATTAGAAATTGCTGTAATGAACTAGAAACATTCGGAGAAAATGGCAAATTAATTATGCTCAGTACAGGTATTCTCTCACTACTTAAAATACCTATTAAACCTAATGATTCTAAATGATTATTTAAGAGAATTAGACATTCATCAATTTCCATATCATTTGGACTTTTAACTTCCCATGAAGATTTTTGGTTAGTTTCCTGGCCCAATAGAAAATATCTTGAAGCAATGACTTCATTAAATTCTTGATTACTCCATGTCTCAGTATCGATAGAAATAGATTGTTGGTTTTTCATTAAGAGATACCTCCTTATATTCTCCGCCAATGTTGACTGATAAGATACCTCTCACTAGAATAATCACTATTTCAATTAAAATCACTTATTCTTGAAGCGTTTTAGTCTGAATGTTTCTTCCCTTTCCATTTCTTCTAATCTTAATTGTATAAAAGTCTGAGCTTCTTTCATCTCAGGAATTACTACAAATTCTAAAGCATTAACTCTTCTCTTGGTTGCTTCAATCTCTTCCAATAACCTCTTTAATGTGGCTTCCATTTCTGCAGCTTTAACAATTTTTGAGATTAAAATGGAATAAGAATCTGCTGATTCATCGATATATGGAGAGCCTCCAATTATCCCAGTAGGCCTCGTTTCAACAGTAGTAGTAAGATTGGTTCCTTCTACCTTTGGCACTACAACGCCCATTATATTCCTCCTAGATACCATTACTTCTGGCCCGGAAGTTGCGGCTATTGCAGCACTTTTTACGGCTAAACCTCCTTCGATTGAAGAAGCCAATGCAATTGATTTTAGTGCATCTCTATATGTTTCTACGAGTTCTTCTCTTGCAGCAATCATTTCAGCAAGTAATGTCCGGAATTCAAAAAATAAACCATCTCTTTTCATTTTTAGAAGATTATATCCACTAGAAGTTTGTTTAATCCTACGTTTCAAATTAATTAATTCTGATCTTGTGGGCTTAATATCTAGTGCCATCTATCTCATCTCCAAAATTTCTTAAAATATTATTTTTTCTTCTCATTTGGATGATACTTATCAATCCATTTTTGATCCAGACGGACGAGATATTTGGTATCTATATTAGAAAGTAGTTCCCATGCATAATCAAGCGTACCTTCTCCTATAGATCGATCTTCATCTCTACTTTGCCTAAGGAATTGATTTTCGAAAATATCAGCAAATTTAAGTAATTGCAGATCACGTTCATTCAAAGCATCTTCACCCACAATAGCAACCAAACCTCTTAACTCTCTTCCTTGAGCATATGCTGCATATAATTGGTCAGAAACGGATTTATGATCTTCACGTGTCTTTCCATCTCCAATACCTGCATTCATTAATCTAGACAGAGAAGGGAGGACATTTATCGGAGGATAAATTCCTTTCTGGTGTAATTCACGAGAAATCACTATTTGTCCCTCAGTAATATAACCAGAAAGATCCGGTATTGGATGAGTAATATCATCTCCCGGCATGGTCAAGATAGGGAATTGAGTAATTGATCCTTTCTTCCCCTTAACTAATCCTGCACGCTCATATAACATTGCTAGATCTGTATACATGTAACCAGGATATCCTCGCCTACCTGGAACTTCTTCACGTGCGGCACCAATTTGACGTAGTGATTCACAATAGTTTGTCATATCAGTATATATGACTAAAACGTGATAATCATGCTCAAATGCGAGATATTCTGCAGCAGTTAACGCCAACCTAGGAGTGATTAATCGCTCAACAGCAGGATCATCTGCGAGATTTACGAATAAACATGCATTTTCAAGAGCTCCTGTTCTTTCTAAATCATGGACAAAGAAATTGTATTCTTCTGCTGTAATTCCCATTGCACAAAATACTACCACGAAATCATCATCGCTATCTACTAATTTTGCCTGCCTTGCTATTTGTAGAGCGATATCGTTATGCGGCAAACCTGATGCACTAAATATAGGCAATTTTTGCCCCCTTACCAGTGATGTACAAGCATCTATGGCCGAGATTCCTGTTTGAATAAAAGAAGATGGGCTTTGTCTTGAGTAAGGATTTATGGCAGCACCAATGATATCTGCCATTTCATCAGCAACTATAGATGGGCCGCCATCTCTAGGCCTTCCTGCGCCATCCAAAATTCTGCCTATCATATCCTTACTGACAGGTAATTTGAATACATCTCCAAGAAATTTTATTCCTGTTTGTTTATCTATTGAAGCAGTTCCTTCGAAAACCTGTACAATAACTTGATCATCTGAAGTGTCAAGAACCTGTCCATTTTTCAAGGTACCATCGGAAAGTCGTAGTTCAACGATTTCTCCAAAGGCAACGGGTTCAGTCTTATTCAGGAACACTAAAGGTCCTTTTACATCAGTAATTGTTCTATATTCTTTTCCAGTCATTTTTATCACTCCTCAGTTGGCCTCCATAGTATTAGAAATTTGTTTAGTCATTTCTTCTAGCATTTCTTCTATTCGATCTTCATAACCAGATTCAAATCTGCCTCTCATTAAATCCGTCCTTGCAGGGACATTGACTACATCTTCTAATGCAGACCCTCCTGCGAGTGCTTTCTTAGATTCTTCCTGGAATGATAGAATAGCTTTAGCCATTGTATATTGTAGTTTTAGATCACTGTAAGTATCTACATCATGGAATGCGTTTTGCTGTAAAAAGAATTCTCTAATCATACGAGCCACTTCCAAGGTTAGTTGTTGGTCTACTGGAAGTGCATCAGAACCAACTAATTGAACGATTTCTTGTAACTCTGCTTCTACTTGTAAAAGTGAACTTATTTGAGTCCTTACTTCAGGGAAATCAACCTTTATGTTGTCCCTATACCATTGATCTAATGAAGGAGGATATAATGAATATGAACTAAGCCAATTGATTGCAGGGAAATGACGTTGTCGAGCAAGACCTGCATCTAGGCCCCAGAAGACTTTTACAATTCTTAAAGTTCCTTGACTGACTGGTTCAGAAATATCTCCACCAGGCGGAGAAACTGCACCGATAACAGAAACTGATCCATCTCCGCCGGAAAGTGTCTCTACACGGCCGGCTCTTTCATAGAATTCAGCCAAACGACTAGATAAGTATGCAGGATATCCTTCCTCTCCAGGCATTTCTTCAAGTCTGGATGAGATTTCTCTCATTGCTTCTGCCCAACGACTAGTAGAATCGGCCATCAGAGCAACATCATAGCCCATATCTCGGAAATATTCTGCAATAGTTATTCCTGTATATACTGAAGCTTCTCTAGCTGCAACTGGCATATTAGAAGTATTGGCAATCATTGTAGTACGATTCATTAGAGCTTCGCCAGTTTTTGGATCTATGAGATGAGGGAATTCATCTAGAACTTCGGTCATCTCATTGCCTCTCTCTCCACATCCAATATACACTACAATATCGGCATCAGACCACTTGGCCAATTGTTGTTGAGTAACTGTTTTTCCTGAACCAAAAGGACCCGGTATACCAGCAGTCCCTCCTTTCGCCAATGGGAAAAGGAAATCAAGAATTCTCTGGCCTGTTTGTAAAGGAACTTCTGGAGCATGCTTTTTTGTGAATGGCCTTGGAGTTCTTACTGGCCATTTTTGCATCATTTGTATTTCATTTCCATCATCCAATGTACATATCGTTTGAGTAACATTAAATTCACCAGATTTGATTTCCTTTATTTTTCCTAAAATACCAGGAGGTACCATAACTCTATGTTCAATAGTAGAGGTTTCCTGTACTGTTCCTATTATATCTCCTGGAGAAACACTATCTCCATTTTTTAAAGTGGGTTTAAACTGCCAATTTTTTTCCAAATCAAGCCCATCAGCATCTACTCCTCTGGTAATAAAAACACCCATTGTTTTCTCAAGTTCCGGAAGAGGTCTTTGTATCCCGTCATATATTTTTGTCAGTAGACCTGGTCCTAATTGAACAGATAATGTCTGACCTGTCCTTATAACTGGCTCACCTGGCCTAACTCCTGAAGTTTCTTCATATACTTGAATTACAGATTGGTCGCCATGCAACTCAATTACTTCTCCCATCAAACCTTCATCTCCTACTCGTACAACTTCATACATCCTTGGCGATATTCCTATTGCTGTTACCACTGGACCAGAAATACGATAAATTACTCCTTTTTCTTTACTCATTTTTAATTCACTTCCATTTATTTTTTTCTAGGATTTATTTCCACAAATCGACTCCTAGTGCCGATTTGATCGACTCTCTGAGGGTATTATCCTCTTCTGTACCTATTCCCAATACTGTGGGAGTAATGCTCTCTGAAAGTTGTATTCGCAATCTTTCAGGGAGTTCTAATAAATCGGAGTTATCAATGACGATTACCCCTATTTCTTTTTGATTTAAGAGATCTTTCATTATTGAAATCGTCTCTTCGGCGTCTTTTGGATTATATAATCTCAAAACTCCCGCTAACTGGAACCCAAGAGTGAAGTCAAGAGAACCAACAACTGCTATTTCCATATCATCCACCTCAAAAATCCATATGCGCTTCTAAAATCTCAGGCGTTAGACCGATCGTCTTCCCACGCACAAGAAGACGAAGATTTTGTATTTCCAGTACTTTTCTTTCAATATAGTATATTACGGGGAAAGGAGAAACAGGATTAAGGTATGCGAATCGTTTCAAAATTGCATGCCTTTTGTGAGTGAGCAAAGAAGCGATAGAATCTAAAGATTGAGTCTTTTTAGATTCAATTAATGCTTCATCAAAGCCTTCATCATCGAAATAAATGCTTCTCCTAAGTATATCTAGTAAAGATTCTTGTGTGGTTGCCTGTGAAGCTTGTACCATAACGGATTGTTGAATCCTACCGCCTGGAATTATCATTTGTGTACGCTTTTCTGGAGAAATATTCTGGCGTAATTCACGAAATTGATTAATTATGTTACGATGATCTATTTCAGTTCTAATATATTTCATTAATTGTGTATTGGAATCTTTTGATTTGGATATTTTTAATGCATTGGCATAGTATTGTCTATCAAGAGCATCTTCCATCTCCTCAAGGGATGGATTAGTGCCTTCCAATTTCAACAATTCCTTGCCCCACTCTGTCCCTGACATTGCGTTGGCTGCCTCTGCGACAGTTTCAGTATTTCTTACGATATCGAGCCAAATCGTATTCATTGGATTTTCTGAAGGCAATATCTGAGATTCAATTAAATCATCCGAACACCCTCCATTAACCGAACGGAGTACAGTTTTTGCCTTTTCATAAGAAAAACGCTCAATGTAAATTGACACAATGGACTTTAGTGGGCCTTGGCAAAATCTAAGAATTTCGGATAAATCATTGTCTAAATTGTGTACCAAAGCGGCTTCTACGGCATCTGCGCCACTCATCCTAGAGGCATAAATATCCATTTCATTCCTATATCCTAACTCGCCAATACTTGCTCCTATTGATTCAGTGACCTAATTGGAGTAATTGTAGCATTCGGGTAGAGTCGATCAAAGATGCCTTGCGTGCTTTAGCACGTGCTGCAGCATTGTATATGTTTGATCTTCCGCTAACCACTCTTACCATAAAAACACCACTTAATTACCAAATAAAGTCTCATTAACTAGGCCTAAATTTTCTTGCCATGCTTTTTCTAGGCGGCTATCGAACCTATAGTCGAGTACAATAGAACCGTCTTTGGATTCGAGTACGAAGCCCCCTAGTCCCTCGATATCTTCTCCTAAAGTAAAATTCCCCTTTTCTAGTTCCTTCCTATCTGTAGAAACTGGTCTTAGTAACATCCCTTTACCTGATTTATTTGCTTCAGATAAAAGAGACTTCAAAATAGCAGAGCGGCCTTCAAGATCTGGAGATGAAACAGATTTCTTTATTGAATCCCACGTTTCATCTAATTCCTCTCTCTGTGCTATTAAAAGATGTTTTTGGTTAGCCTGTTTGGCGGACGCAACAACTTCTACAGAAAGTTGGGCACTTTCTCTCTCGGCACGAGTTTGCATTTCTGAAGAAAGGGATTGTGCTTCAGATTTTGCTTCATCTTCAATTTCCTTAGCTTGTGTTTTTGCTGTATCGATAATGGCCTTGGCTTCAGCCTTAGCCTGTGCATCGATTTCATTTGCTAATGCATCTAATGTCATCCATCATACCTCATAATGATTACAGATAATTCGCTTTGCCTGCTTAGAGCAGGAATAGTGCGAGAAATCCGAAAAGTACGATTGTTTCTGGTAGTGCAGTAAAGATTAGTCCGTTAACGAACTTGCTACTGTCTTCAGCAATCATTCCAACAGCTGCTGCTCCTATTGGCCCTTGGCTCAAACCTGTTCCAATCCCTGCTAAACCTAGAGCTATTCCTGCACCTAGATTTGCATATGCTTCTACTGTACTTTCATTTGCTTCAGCCTGTACACTTGTTGCAATCATCACAATAGATGACAATGTCAATAGTACACTTATTCCTCTCATTTTATTTTTATTATTCATTTTTTTTCCTCCTTTTTTTCTAAGCATTATGCTTGGAATATGATATCACTCGACCTCCACATGGCGTGAGCGGAAGCCAAAGGGCGTAAATTTCTCTCCGCTAGAATCATAATATTGCCTCATCCATTCTACGAAATGAAGTCTTGCTGCATGAATATTTGGACTGAAAACTCCTAGTCCCCATGCAAAGAATTGTACAGATAACCAGCCGACTAATAGAAATGGAACTACCAAAAATTCACTATGTTCAATAGCATGGACCATTGGTTCGAAAAGTTTGACATTTCCGGTTTCTGCAATTTTAACTCCCACTACACCCACTGCAAAAAGTCGCACATATGAAATAACAGAGGGCATCATCCCAATTGCCTCAATTGGGGCAAGAATTAAACTAATGGAAAATGGTATTCCATGATAATGGAATAGTGTCCAAATCAACATTATAACAGCTGAAATTGCTATTAACATCCCCGGTAGCATCATGTATTCTGCTTCACTAGGGCCTAAAAAACCATAGGAAAAGAGGAAGCCTCCGACCAATAATATAATCCATACTCCATGCTCAAAAAATGCTGCAACTACTCCGATGTGCCCATGATCTGTACCATAAAACATAACATCTCGGAAACCTATCAAACGACCGAATAGGATATGAATTAGCCCTAAATAAATAGTCAGAATTACCAGATGTTCAAGATTTCCATAATCTTCAACTAAAGTAACTCTGTGGAATGGATAAGCCAGTTCTATCCCAAATGGATATGAGTCGTGCCATACAGAACCGTGACTATCTACTGGAGGATACAGTATAGAAAGTGCTTCGGCTGGATTACTATGCCCATGAGGGAAAATTTCCCAACCTGCAAATTCGGCATACAAATAGCCAAATGCGAGTGTCCCTAAGCCAATATATACAAGGAATTTACCTCCTAAACTCATCAAATCATTAGTTCCTGCTCGGCCCATGATAAAAGCACCTAGAGAAATAGTAATCAAACCATATGCCATATCTCCCAGCATCATCCCAAAGAATATTGGATAAGTAACAAACATGAATAAAGTAGGATCAATACGGCCATATGCTGGCCTACCAACTGCATCGGTAAGTAATTCCATTGGTTTTGAGAAATTTCTATTTTGATATGCAATCGGAGGCATCTCTTGATTATGAGAGTGATCAGAGTGACCATGGCCTCCTTCTCCGGCTTTGATTTTAAATGGCGTTAAATCGATAAAAATACAACATTTGGAAAGAGCTTGCTTAACCTCTTCAGATCTAGACATTTCAATCCATCCATCTATGAAAAAGGCATGGTCGGAAACCGCTATTTTGACAGGGGCAGTCAGAATATCATGTTCTCTTTCGAGTAATTCTAAACCACACGTAAGAGATTCGCCAAATTTATTATTCCACATTTCTAAATCATTTGCTATTGAAGTTTTTTCAGATTGTAAAACATTTAATTTATCGACTACTTCTGAAAGTAAATCTAAAGGATTTCCTTGTAAATTTTCTTGAATACTAATCGCCTGAAAACCACAAGAATTCAATAATGATTGAGTTTTTCCTGAATCACTATTTTTTACGAATAATGCTGCTACATTCACTTTATTTGAGGAACCTGTAAAAAGAAGGTTGTGATATTCAATATTTTTTAATGGTTCTAAATCGATGACTGTTCCGATAAATGAAGAAATATTATTGTAACCAGACAGTAACTCTACTTCCAAACCTAAAGAAGAAATTAGCTCTAAAAATATTTTATCTTCTGTTAAAGAGGAAATTTGGTTGTCTATAGAATCTAACTTTGTACTTTTTTCGAGTAATGATTCGACTGCATTTGGCAATGAAGTGTCTAGTTCGGAACGGACCTTCTTTACAGGAACAGGATTTTTAGGACTTTTACCTTCAACAATTGAAGCGGCAGAGCGGAGTTTGTTTAATCGCCTACCCACTGTTTCTGCATCATCTTTTGGAGAGCCTAAATTGAAGCCTTCCTCCAAGCCATCATATTCTATAAAATGAAGAGCGTTAAGATTTGCTAAACAGTCAATCACTTCATCTATGTTATCCTTACTTCCAGCTGCGATTAAACGCCCCATTTGTTGAGTATGGACCTGTGACATAATTTTTGCCTCCGTGAATAAAACTTATTTTTTGAAAGCGTCAATTACTATTTCCTCTGCTTTGACACGATTTTTCTTACCTGAATCATGAAGATGTTGTTGCGCTATATTTCCATCATCTGAAACTAATTTTGCTTCGGAGTTTGCACTTTCGCGTGCTTTATTAATCAAATTTTGATTAGAGGATTCCGAGTTTGAACGTTCAGTGTTCAATATCTCAGATGCATTTTGACGAGCTTGAGAAACTATTGATGCGGCTTCTTTCTTCGCATTAGCAAGAGTTTCGGAAGCAGCTTTTTCGGCATCTTGTATTGCACGTAGAACTTTTTCTCTTACCATAGTCTGCACCGGAATGTGTATCGCACACTAAATTTAGTTTAGTTAGATAATAACCGATACTAGAGTTGAATTAATTTTTCAAGTATGTGACTTTTGAACCAGTACTTACCATATACTTGTTGCTTTCGCGGTAAGAATATGGACTCTGAAGTCATTGGTCAAAAAGATTGGCAAGAACTTCAAAATAATCTTGAAGCAACGATTCCAGTTTATGACAAAATTAACAATTTTGCAACACTTGGACAGGTTTCAAGATGGAGGAGAATGGTCAGAGAGAAACTACCCGATGAGGGTTTAATATTGGAAATAGGATGTGGCCCAGGAAGTTTTGCTGAAGATGTTAAGGGCAAAGATTTAGTCTGTTTAGATCCCATACCTGAAATGCTAAGAATTGCAAAAATACGTGTTAAAGATAAGCGAACAAAAAGAGGAGATAAGGAGGCCATCTTCGTTGAAGGGAAAGCTGAGGAACTACCATTTGAAGATAATTATTTTGATGCTGTATGTACACTTTTCTCCTTTAGAGATTGGTTCGACAAAAGGAAAGGGCTATCCGAAGTTAGACGTGTCTTAAAACCAGGAGGAGAATTAATAATAGTTGATCCAGCCAAAATTAATTATTTTCATGGACTTTTGGGGCATTTTTGGATGAAATATTGGGTAGGAACTTATGCAAGGATAGTGTGTAAACAAAAAGAACATCCATGGAAATGGTTGACAAAAACCTATATCAATTTTGGAACAACAAGGAAATATACAAAAATGATGCTAGAAGAAGGTTTTGAGAATGTAAAAGGAAAGGTCATTTTTCCAGGAATGGCTACAATATGGTCAGGAAAAGTACCGGTATCAGAAAAATTTGAGTAATGGCCTGCAAGTAATAGCTTTCCATATAAACGGTTTAGTCAACCTATTGAAAGCGATGTTTATGAACCAATCTGGAAATCTGAAAAGAATACTGCCTAACTTAAATGATCTTTGAGAATTTCTCATTACTTTGCCCATCTGATATTCCCATCTCTTTTCGTATTCTGACAAAGGAGTGCCATATTTTATATGCTCTGAAATTACTTGACCAGCTATCCTGCCACCTATCATGGCGATTGTTATACCTGCTCCGTTTGAAGGCAATACCATTCCGGCTGAATCACCAACAAGTGCGTAATTATTTTTTACAAATGTTTTGATTGAGCCAGACATGGGCAATGAACCTGCTCCTTCAAAACTAATTTTTCCTTTGTATTTGGAAAAGAAATTATCTGCAAGTATGTTCAAACTTTGTCCTTTTGCAAATTTTCTTTGAATCCCCAAACCTATGTTTGCTCCTCCTTCTTTAGGGAATACCCATGCATATCCTCCTGGAGCAACAGAACCAAAGTGTAGTTCAACCGCATTGGAAAATACACCGTCCATAAGAACGAATTTAACAGGAATGTTGAGAGATTTAACTTTCCAATGTTTTTTCCTCAGTGGATCGTTGTGGCCACCTGCTCCTACTATTATCTTAGCATTAATTATAGAACCATCTTTCAAGATAATGGAATTATCTTCAATATCTTGGACTCTTGTTCCGGTGAGGAACTTGGCTCCATTAAATTTTGCAAGACGCACTAATTCTTGATCATGTTTAACTCTGTTTAACATTAAACCCTCAAAATTATACTTTAGAGGTTTTCCAGAAGGAGGAATTAGGTGCATTTCTTTTGTATACTGAGAAATTGCATTTTTTGGCGTTTTGAAAAGTTCATCTATATCTGGAACATTTGGGCATAATCTTTTCATCTCATTATTTGATGGAACTAATTCTCCGCATTGAAGTGGTTCGCCTATTGAATCACGGCCATCAATAACTAATACACTAAGGTCATTTTTTGCTGCAAACCTAGCAGTTGTGCTTCCTGCTGGCCCTCCTCCAATTATAACTAAGTCCCAAAGTTTCTCTTTGATCACAGCATATCACCATTAGATTTTGAAATAATTTATAATTTTCTATTTTGTGAATCTATTGCTATCTCCATCATCATATTCTTGGCATCAGAATCAGGAAGTTTTTCTAGACTAACCATGGCTCTATTGATATGATTTTTTATTAATTGTTTTACATACATTAATGAATTTGATTTATTCAAAAGTACTGTTAATTCCTGCCACCTATCATCAGAAAAATTATTCAGAATATCTTCCAATTGCTCCCTCTCGGGACCATAAAGTAACGTCAAAGCATGAATCAGAGGTAGTGTCATTTTACCATCATGTACATCTGTCCCTCTTGGTTTGCCCATCGAAGGCTTTCCAGTAAGATCCAAGAGATCATCGACTAGTTGGAATGCACGGCCTATTTCAATACCAAAATCTTCTAAAGCCCCAATAATCTCATTATTGGCACCTGCAATAATTCCAGCACAAGCACATGCTGCAGCAAATGGTCCTGCTGTCTTTCCATCTACAATAGCATAATAGTCTTCCGGAGTGGTACTAAAATTTCCTATATGCTCAAATTGTAATAACTCTCCAGATGCTAAATTAGCGGCAGATTTACCAATTTTTTCTACTATTATATTATCATATCTTCCTCCTAATGAAAAACCAATTACAAATAAATAATCTCCGGCAATAATTGCATGAGACAAATCATGACTGGTGTGTAAAGTAGGCATACCCCTCCTAGTTTTTGATTGGTCGTAAATATCATCATGAATCAAAGTAGCAGTATGAATTATTTCTGATGCAAGTGCTAAATCCATAATCATGGAGTCATCGTCGCCACCTGCAGCCTCATGTGCCAACAATGCTAATACGGGACGGAATCTTTTTCCTCCAGAAAGTAATATATCTCTCGCTAACGACATTGCTGGTGCTTCATCACCCGATAGTTTTTCCAAAACTAGTTCTTCTAAAGCATCATCGAAACGATCTTTAATTATAGATAAATTGGGATTAACAAAATACTCTGTTTCCATACACTTCATTGTAACTACTAGGGGTCGCCTATATCAACAAGTGTGTATGCGGATTAAACGAGTATAGTATGTACTCCCTCTCCTGAAGTGGTTGCCATGAAAGACAAAATAAAAATTGTTACTTTGGATACCCCGCATTGTAACATTACAAAACATGTTAATAATCTACTAGAATTAGAAGAATTTAGTGATTTTGAAAAAATAATTACAAAAAATTCAGATTTTTCACTATTAATCAAGAGTTTGAGTGAAGGAGAATATGATGTTATTGCTATGACAGGTCAAGAGCTTCATGGGAAAGAATTAGAGATGCTTCAATATGAATGTCATGTTTCGGGTGCGATCACTCCAAGGAGGCCGAATATGTTATTGATTTCTGAAAATAAGATTGATTATCAGCCTAAATCGGCAATAATTCTATGCGAACAAAAAATAATTAGGAGGCAGTTGAGAAGATCGAGGGGTGATTTACGCGTGCTCAGTGTTGATGCCTATCAATCAATAAATGATTTTGAAAAAAAATATTCAAATGAAATTGAAAGATTTGAATGGATGGAGGAAGAAAGGCAAATGGGTAGAATAGATGGTTTCATTACATCTAAAGAAATATTTGAAAAACTCAAATTAAATGGCAGAAGACATACATTACTCCCAGATCCTAAAGATGGAGGAGGAGATCGTTTTTTACCAATCCCTTACTCAGATTTGATAATATTATTGACAAGGAAAAGTTCGCCAAAGTCATTGATAAAACGAATTACTGAAAAGGAAGGAGAAACTATCTGGTGGGTACAAAATCAAATTATAGGTAGTTTGGAACATGAGAAATTATCAAATACATCTATTTTAGTGAGGCACAGAAAAGTTAAATCATTAATGGAGGAGGCTGAAAGATACAAAGATTTGACGATGGAACAGGCTTGTCATAATTCTGAAGGAGAAGTTTTAGATTCTGAAGTTCATGTAGAAGTTAAGATTGAAAAAATCTCAAAAAATGGAAAGAGGACAGTAGGCATTCACAGAATAATACCATATTCAAACTTTGAATATGCAACGATTTCTCTAATTAGAGATTGGGAAGTGATGTTAAGAGAAGTCTCGCAAGATGTCCCTAAGGATTCTTATTATGATAATTTGGCAACAGCATTCATTAATTTAGAAGAATGACGATAAGAATGACATCACTGGAAAAATTAACAATTAATTTAATTATTAGCGTAACCAATATCAGTTAAGACATACGGCGAGGACTTGAGGAGTAATACTGGATATAGATTTACCAATGCTGGATTTGCTTTACAAAAGTAGTTTAGTTGAGTTAAGAAAAATTGCTGAAAGTGAGGGAATCCAGAAAAGTGGCTCAGTGGAAGTACTGAGAGCAAGAATAATAAAACAAAGAATATTATCTGAAATCGATCTCAGTTGGGAAGGAATTCAAGGAACTGTTCATGTTGAATTAGGAGAAATATTGAAGATTTTTGGTATAAAATCATCTGGCTCACACAAAGAGCGGCGAAGAAGATTATGGCTACACCTTAATTTTGACTCGAGAAGAATGACCATAGAAAGATTAGTAGAAATGGATAAAGAAACTTTGTATGAATTATGTCGTAAACTCGAAATGCCTGTAAGCGGCACAAGAACGGTATTGATGGGTAGAGTTGCTGGAGTTTTAACAAATCAATCCAAAGGTTGGGGGAGAATTAAACGCAGCCTACATAGGAACGGAGTACAAATAATTGACTTAAATGCGGAAAAAGAGCATACTGAAGATATAGGAGAAAATATCGAATTTGAGGAAATTAAAGAAGATTTTTCTAAAGCATATTTAGAAGATGCTAGAGAAATGATGATTATTGACATTGATAACGAGAGTTCAATAATTCAAGGACATTTATTGGCTATTCAAGCTAGAATACCAGAATTAGAAAGAATAGTAAGTACGATACTAAGAGAATATGGAGGAGAATGGGGTAGTTTAGAAAAAGATCTTTTAATTAGATTGGTAGAAAGAAGAGGATGGCCAATAAAGGAATACAAAGTAAAAGAAAGATTATTGATGGTTGCAACAGATATAGCAGAGAACAAAGGCGGTACAATAAACATAATGAGAGGAGAGAAAAAGGAACTACAATATGAAGTGAAACCGGTTATAGAAAGAATAAAGATGAAAATGAAAGAATCTGAGAAATTTATCAAAGGTGATGGATAGTATTTCTATTATTTTAAAAGTCGGAAAAACCCAAATCTAGGTTCAATAATGTCTCCTTTAACATCTCTCAAATCTTCTATACAATCTTCTGCAGATTCTCGAGAAACACCAGATAGTGTACAAGCTTCAACTAATTTATCATATTCAACTCCAGAACCTGTATCAAAATTTTGTATTGCATTCAAAATTATATTTTCAGGAGTAACATTTTCATCCGCCTCGACTATCTCTACATTATTTCCCTCATCTTGGATGGCGATATTTTGATTATTTTCCATGGACCTACCAGACGCACTAGAAAGTGCTTTTAAAATCCCTAAGCGATAGTTCTCAGTATCTACATTGGAATAATGTTGTCTTGCCAATAATGTTCCATCAACTAAATCTTTAGGGAAACCTGATGAAATTAATGTTTCTTTATTGGGTTCTAATTCCAGAGATTGCTCATAAAAATTTAATCTACGCAATGTTGCATCAGAAGTATCGATAAGCCAATTCATGTATAATTCTTGATTTATTACTGTGAATTCTTCAACGCGAAAAGAGGTAAAAATGCCTCCTTCATCGCCTTCAAACCATCTAGATTTACCAACTATAGCCATTAAAAACCTATCTCCAGATTCAAATCTTGCAAACAATTCTTCCATCTCTGCTTGTAATTCTGGTTGAAAAGATGCGACGTTGAAACGGTTGATACCAGTTGGATCTCTTATCTGACCATTAAAACTTGGTCCATTATCTCCTTCTCTTTTTTCTAACCTATCGATAACTCCACAAAACAGGGCCCTATTCACTTTAATGCCGAGTTTTGTTATTACAAAGGAAGGATCATATTCTCCAACTCCTTGCTCAGTAAGGTTAGATTCGGAATATTCTTGAGCAAACAACCTAATTGCACTTTGACGTTTGATTCTAGTAGTTGAAATCATAAAACAACCTCCCATTTTTCCATAACTCTATTTGCTTCTTTGGGCGTATCATAATCAAATATTGACATTTTTTCTGCTAAAATCATAGTTCCTTGATTGTCTACTAAAGCTCTGCCGCGTATCTCAACTTTCTTAGAAAAAAGCATATTTCTAAGTGAAGATATAAACTGATCTTTTCCAGAAACCGAAATTTGTTCTTTTATATCATCGAATTTTTTCGAAAGAAAGTCTTCTGAAGGTTCCTTAGATAATAGGAGAGAGGCATTAGAAATACCATTATCTAAAACGAATCTGAGCCTTAAATCTTCTTTACCTTGAACATTACCATGCTCTGAACATATATCATCTCGTAAAACACGTCTACATTCTGGGCATCTGTATATGATTCCAGAATCTTGTCTAATTGAGATGATATTACCAGATGTTTGAATGCCTCTTCTGGATCCTCCATTTACTAAATCATTTAAATCTACATCTACCCAGTGATTTTCAGGATTGATTGCCTCCCAAGGAGGATTGGTGATTTCCTTTACTTGATTTAAATCATCAATGACTAAATCAGGAGAACCTTGCCAGAATTGTACTCGGGCACTTGATAATTCAACAAAATCTCCTTTGTTTGGATTGAAATCGCACCAAGCGGTCAAGCGACATCTGCCACTTGGATCAATAATGTCCCCGCTTCTAACTATTCTTTCCGTACCATCTTCTGAAGTAAATGTTCTTTGACTCCAAGAGTCGATTTGAACAGTTATTTTTATGTCCCTCATACCATTTCTTAAATCTGATATATTGGACTCTATTGTATGTACTAAATCATCCATTTTAGGAAAGGAATTGTCTATGTAAAGTTCTATCTTTGCATCATTACTAATATTTATTTCAGGAGTATCTCGGAATTTACGAATAGAAATGTTTTCCATTTTAACCAAATCACCAGATTTAAAATCAAATGGGACCCAAGATAAAAATCCGACGCTTCCGGATAAATCAGATATTCTGCCTCTGAAAATATCTAAAGTTCCTGTTCCATCCTTTTTTACAATAATGTCTGGCTTTATCGAGATAATTCGCCCTACAGTACTTCCAAATCCTTCATTTTTAATTAATTCAGAAATTTCTAAAGGTTCATTAATTGATGAAATAACGTTGGAATCTCCTTCACTCAGGATAGTTACTCTACTTGAACGATTAATATTGATAGATTTTTTATCATTCCACTCATTAACGGAGACTCCTTCTAAACGAACTATAGAATTGGGACGAAGATTTTCTGAATGTTGCCCCCAATCTTTGAAATCCCAGCGTTCTCTTTTGCTAGTTTCCTCCCATGGATTATCTTCAATCCAACCAAATGCAATTTGTTTTTCTTCTCCCCTAACCATCTGCATCCTTGGAGTATAAGATACAACTGAAACTTCCAAAGTAACATTTTTATCATCAGATGAAAGTTCTGAAAAATTAGTAACTTTTTTCTCTACCTTTTCTAAAGAAGGAGAAGAAACTTGCTTTCCTGAAGCTAATTGAAATTTCCTGATAACTGATCTCAAGGCGTCTTCCGGAGGGATCAAGAATTCGTCTTCATAACGTCTAAATTCTTCAACAATTTCTTGTTCATCTGCTTCAGGACACTCCTGTTTTACTGCAATAATTTGTATACCATATTTACTACCAATTGTCATTATATCACCAACATCAATAAGGATTTATTGAGTCTGGGAAATCAATTAAGACACCGGAAAATAAGAAAAAACACTTACTTTTCACAATGGTCATGATAATTCGTGTAGTTTGGGGTAGACTCAACACTTCATCACCTCTGGAATCTTATCTAAGATGGTGGCGGTCTTTGAACATACCTCTAAAAAATCAGCTAAAGTGACCGATGTCATTTTCTATAATAGTGCCTTCGATAGTTCGTGAGTAACCTTGATGTATGTCGTTTTGGAGTTTTAACTGCATCAGATAGAGCTTCTAAAGGAATATATGAAGATAAAAGTGGTCCTGAGATTGAAAATTTCTTAAAAGAAGTTTTGACTAGTCCTTGGGAAATTTATAGATCACTTACTGCTGACAAAAAAGAAGATATTGAAAATGGAATAATCGAATTAATAGATAAAAAGATGTGTAATGTCGTGATAACTACAGGAGGGACTGGCCCTGCAATAAGAGATGTCACTCCAGAAGCAACTGAATCTGTTTGTGAACGAATGTTACCGGGCTTTGGAGAAGAAATGCGAAGAATATCATTAGAGTATGTTCCTACTGCAGTTCTTTCACGGCAGACTGCAGGCATAAGAGGGAAATGTTTAGTAATTAACTTGCCAGGTTCGCCCCGATCAATTAGAGAAATTCTAGATAGGATATTTGCTAGTATACCCTATTGTGTAGATTTGATCGGAGGGCCATATATTGATACAAATCCTAAATTAATTAAATCTTTCAGGCCAGAGAATAAAAAAGAGTAGTTGGAAATGATATTAATCACTAGACTGGTAACAGTACTTTTCGGAGTATCTCTCATAAATATTGGGATACAGCATTTTAGAGATCCAGAATGGTTTGAGCCAATAGTTCCATCAGTACTTGGAAATCCAAAATTTTGGGTTTACTTAAGTGGCGTATTTGAGATAATTTTTGGCATCATGATTCTAATTGAGCCACTAAGAAAATATGGTTCTTTGGGAATATCGTTAATGCTAATTGTATTGTACTGGGCGAACTTAAATATGTGGATTAATGACATTCCTATAGGCGGAGTAAAGCTTAATTTTTTTGAACATCTTATAAGAGGAATAATACAGATTTTATTAATACTATTGTCCCTTTACATAGGGAGATGGCCTCCTTTCGCTAAGGAGATTTAAAGAATAATTAGAATAAAAGTACTATAAATACACGAATAGTTCATGAGATATATGCCATCCGAGGAGCATGGCAAAAACCAAAAAAGGCAGTATTAACATTACAAGAGGCAGTGAAGAACTTAGAGATATTAAAGTTGAAATGGATTTTACTAGTAATGCTTTATCATCAATTCTTTATAGCCAAGGCAACACTAAAATTCTAGTATGTGTTACTAAAGCACCTTCTCTACCAAGATGGTTTGCTAGAGACGCTAATAAGGGATGGGTTCATGCTGAATATTCTCTACTGCCTGGTTCGACAGATACAAGATTCAGGAGAGAACGTACTGGGGCGAAAGGGAGGACTCAAGAGATTGAGAGGTTAATTGCCAGATCTCTGAGAGGATCAATTGATTTAGGTGCATTAGGACCTATTGCCTTAACAATAGATTGTGATGTATTAAATGCCGATGGAGGAACTAGATGCGCTTCGATAACAGCAGCCTGTATTGCAATGAGAATTGCCGTTAGAAGGCTCATTGTAAGTGGAGAATGTCTGCCTGAAGAATTAAGGGGCAACAAAGAAGAAATAAAAAACGGATGGACCCCCCCCTTCTTTATCTGAGGAAAAAAGAAAAGCACATGAAAATAAAGTCATGCCTTATGATGTTGCTGCACTAAGTGTGGGGCTACTAGAAGGGAAGGTTTGGACAGATTTGGATTATGTTTTGGATAGTAATGCCGATGTCGATATGAATGTAGTAATGACGAGTAATGGAGAATTCGTAGAAGTACAGGGAACAGGAGAAGAATCGACATATTCAAGGAAGCAGCTTGAAGAATTGTTAGACTCTGCCGCCACAGGAATTACAAAACTTCATGATATTCAAAAGGAAATTGTTTCTTCAGTGAACTAGAGCAAAATGGTGGGACTGGCCGGACTTGAACCGGCGGCCTCCGCATCTTCAGTGCGGCGCTCTCCCTACTGAGCTACAGTCCCTTGGAGGTATGCCATTGGAGATATGCCTTCAAGTCTTCCAAAGAAGTTTTAAAAAATGTCATCTTCATCTTCTTCTTCTTCAAAGGACATCATATTTGTTTCTTGGGTTTTTGATTTCGATGATTTTTTAGATTCTATTGTAGACGATTTCTGACCTGATGATGATTTGGCATCAATCGGACTAGAATCAGTTCCTTCTTTTGAACCTAAATTTTCTTTGTTAGTCGAACTTTGAGTTGTTGTAATCATTCCTCTTTGATCTCTAGCACGAATTTCAAGAAGTCTTTGTCTAGCTTTATCATAATGTTGAAGCATATACATTGCATCATGTTCAAGAAGAGGGGAGTCAGAAATTATTGTTATGTCCATCCAATCTCCTTCCTCTGCCAAATATTCAGCAAATGGTTCGAATTTTAAATCAGATTTTTTAATTTGTGTATAATGCAATGCATTACCCATCCTATGCTCAACACCAGCAAAATGACAGTAAAATTTTGATCCGCCGTATGACTCTCTTACACGATCAAAAAGCTCTGCATAATCTTCACTCGTTCTCATCATACCATGGCCTCTAGCATGTATATGTGCCATGTTCAAAACAGGAACAGTGCCATCAACATGATTACAAACTTCCAAAACTTCTTCTACAGTCCCCCATAACTCTTGCCTACCAGAAGTTTCAATTCCCACAAGAGATGGTTCAGCTTCGTGAACCCATGGGAAAGCAGAATATTCTTCTTCTTCTTCTTCAACGCCCCAGATACTCTGTACTCTATCAACAACTCCTGAAAAAATATTAATTAATTCTTCATTAGCTTCAGAACCAGGTTCAAAATCTCCATATGGCCCTACATGATACGTAAGATGTCTGGCATTAACTAATTTTCCAGCCTGCATACTGGCTTCCATTTTAGATAATGTCCTATTTCTCTCTCTCTTACTGCCCAATAGTTCGGCGTAATATGGGCCATGCATATTCATCTCAAAATCTGATTTCCAAGATAATATTCCAGCTTGCCAATATTGATCAAAATGATGTGGCTGTACAGTCCTTACTGTTTGAACTTCCATTGCATCCAAACCAAGAACTGTGATATCGTCCATGCCTTCTACAATTGTTCTCCCTTTACAAGATAAAGGGACTCCAGCAGGACCTAATTTTAGTGACATTGCTTGTTCTCCGAGTGATGCCGAAATGCCTCTCCTTCAAAAGGAGTCTTCCGAAATGATTAAAGAAAGTTAATTAAATGGTATTTTAGAATTTTCTACACACGAAGCGGCATACCTTATTTCACTCTTGTTTAGGTTAGTTAATGATAAGCCATTGATAAAATATGCAAGCCATAAATGAAATGGAAATTGAGACTTTAATTGTAAAGACAATTCGCCTGAAGGATGAATGATATTAGATATACTTGTATTTTCATCATAAGTGCAAACAATTGGTACAAGACCTTGTGATTTTATTTTTTTCAATAATAAAAGATTTGAAGTATTTTCTAATTTAGATATCGAGTCTAACGCTTCCTTCGTAAAAAATAAAATATGAATCTGACGAATTCGATTAATTATCCACCCCCACATCTCTGGAATTTGGCCGTAATCTTCTGGCAAATCTACAATCATTACAGTTTTTGTACCTTCTAATTCTCCAAAAACCATTGACGCACCCCATGCACTAGAAGGTGAATTACCTTCAAGGACCGTAGTAGATGAAATTAGTAACCAATGTTTATTTTGAAGAATTGCTCTCCAATTTATTATTCCATAATTGAAATCGCTAAATACTTCGTCTTGATTAGAAGTAATTACATCCACTTGAGCTCCTATTTTCAAAGCAGATTTTGTAACTAATGAACCAGCATCTAAAGAATCCGGATGTCGAAAATTGACAATAGAAAAATTGGATGACATGGAATCTACGACAAAGGACTTGGTCAAGGAGTTATCTAATCTAGATTCCATCTCAATAAAGCTAATGCCCCTCCAAAACTAGAAAGTTGTTCGCCGAAGTCATGGTCAGATGAAGATTGGATTACTTCGCCTTTTGAAATTTTTATATCCTTTAATATATTTGACCATAATAAATTCATTTCACTATCATCGCTCCTCAAAATGGATGCTAGAATAACAATTTTTTCTACAGCCCCTTGTTTTGCTGCTTCTGAAATCTGCGATTGGCCATAGCATACATTTCCATCTGTAGATATTCTCCTCAATCCTTCTTCTATTGCACGAATTTGATATATTAATGCATTCTTACCAATTATTGAATCTGCTAAACCATCTGCCAATATTTGATTAGCAGCAGAACGTCCTCCTATTGAGGTTGGTGAATTTAGAATTTCATTTTTGGCTCCTAATTTTCTGAGGTTTTTTTCAAAAATTTCTCTTGCCATGCCCGGGCCACATATTATCAAAGGAATATTTTCTTTGAATACTAAAATTGTCTCTTTGGCGACTTTAGAAAAGAATCCATCTCTTATCTCTGATGTATCGGAATATCTTTTACCGCCCCCTCTCAATGAAAATTGAGAAATATCTCTCATTCCATACTGAGTTACTTCAAACAATAAAATCTCATCATTTTCAACTACTAATAATCCAGAGTTAACTCTTTTACCTGAAGAAAATGCTTTTACTAATAAAGAATTATCGGCTTCTGAAAATCCTCCTTCTCTTGATATCTCAATTTCATTTCCTGGGACAATGATGTGCGTATGATGATTACCGATATCAATTTTTGCTTCAGAAATTATCCCATGAACGCGTAAATTTTCTGTAAATGAGTGGAACGAAGAAGATTGTACTTCCAAAACTATCCACATTGGTTTTCTCTCAGCACCTTTTGCCCTACTATTTTCTTGTGTTCCGGTTGTAGAATCTCGGCGATGAGATAACATACCAACCATAGATCCTGGGGTGCATATTTGAGATAATGTCCAAAGATCATCTTCATGATCAATTTTTATCCTAAATCCATCATCTAAGTTTCTAATTTTGCGCACTTGATCACACTCATCCGAAAACGCCAGTTAAATTACCATCTTCATCCATATCCATATCTGCTGCAGCAGGTCTTTTTGGCAAACCAGGCATTGTCATCATTGAACCGCATACTGCCACTATAAATCCAGCGCCAGCATTAATTCTTAGTTCTCTTATTGGCATATTAAATCCGGATGGAGCGCCCAGTATTTTTTTATCATGGCTAAAAGAATACTGATTCTTGGCCATACAGACCGGAAGGTTATTCTTATCCCATTTTTTTATGTTCTCTAATGTATGTAATGCCTCTGTACTGAAATCTACTGATTGTGCACCATAAATATTTGTTGCAATTTTTAATATTGTCTGTTCAACATCTGTCCCTGGATCTACCAAAGGAGTAAAAGGATTATTATTTTCATCATGATCTTTACATGCATTTACAACTGCATTGGCTAATTCAATTGCTCCCTTTCCACCTTTTTCATGTCCTTCAAAAATAATAATATCACTCGCTCCTGCTTTTATTGCCTCTTCCTTTAGAGTATTTATTTCACTCAGAGTATCTGTTGAAAATTTATTTATAGAAACAATTACTGGTATTTCAGTTGATGTTAAATTTCTTATGTGGCGTCTTAAATTGGTCGATGCCCCGTGCCGTACGGCCCCTATATTTTCTAATTCAATTTCCGCTTTTGAAGGTCGCGCACCTCCTCCTGTAGAAAACCCTCCTCCATGAAGTTTCATACTTCTGATTGTAACGTTCAAAACTATACAACTAGGTATGATACCAGACGCTACTGATTTGATGTGTAATGCTTTTTGTGCACCCATCTCAGCTCCAAAACCTGCTTCTGTAACAACATAATCTGCACAAGAAAGGGCTATTTTATCGGCTATTACAGAAGAGTTTCCATGTGCAATATTTGCAAATGGGCCGCAATGGACAAAGGCAGGATTTCCTTCTAATGTTTGGACGAGATTGGGTAAAAAGGCATCTCTCAGAAGTAGAGCCATTGCCCCTGATGCCTCTATATCATCAGCAGTTATTGGCTCACCTTGATTGTTTTCGGCCACGATAATCCGGCCAAGTCTGAATCTCAAATCTTCATAGTCAGATGCTAATGAGAGTATGGCCATTACTTCACTTGCCGCGGTTATATCAAATCTATCAGTACGGTCTAAACCATTAGATGGCCCTCCCAGCCCAATTGTTATTTCCCTAAGACTTCTGTCATTCATATCAAGTACTCTGGGCCAAAATATTCTATTAGTGTTTATATTTAGAGGATTTCCTCGATGAAGGCAATTATCTAAGACAGCAGAACATAAATTGTGGGCAGAAGTAATAGCATGTAAATCACCAGTAAAATGTAAATTGATTTGTTCCATGGGCAATACTTGAGATAATCCTCCTCCAGCAGCCCCTCCTTTAATACCAAAAACTGGCCCCAATGATGGTTCGCGGATAACACAACATGCATTATGCCCTTGAAGGTTTAAGCCCTGATTTAATCCGATAGTCGTGACAGTTTTGCCTTCTCCAAATGGAGTTGGATTAACACTAGTTACTAAAATCAAAGAACCGTTGGCGTTTTGACTTTTATTTTTCAAAGAATTCCACGATATTTTAGCCACATTGGGGCCGTGCATAATCAAGTCACTGCGAGATAATCCTAACTGACCAGCTATAGTTTCAATATGTTCTGGATTTGCTGCTCTGGCTATCTCTATGTCACTATCCATACGCATATCGGACAACTCTTAATCTTTGAAACCTTCATTGCTAGTAGCACATGGGATGTCATATGAAGGTACCCGATTACTGGGGAGTCATTGGTTTTCCTGTAGCTCATTCTTTAACTCCCAGGATATTTCAAATAGTTGGAGACCACATGGGATTTGAAGATACCAAGATTGTTTTTATTGAAGCAAAAAATATTGAGGATTTCATAAAAGAAACCAATAAGATAAAAGATAATTTTTGGCTATCAGTTACCTCTCCGTTAAAGCATCAGTTGCATAAAAAATTTAATTTGGAGCATGTTCAAGAAATTGGAGCAATAAATCAAATAATAAATTATGATGGGAAGTGGAGAGGATTTAATACTGATGGTTTAGGATTTATTAAAGCCGTAAATTATATTGGAATTGATGTGAATAATTCGATTTTGAAGATCAAAGGAGGCGGTTCAACCGCACGTTCTATTGCACACCAATGGTCAAAATATGGAGGGAAATTAATTATTGAAAGGGGGAGAAGAGATATTGGGAATGGCCCATGGGAAAAATCAATTACAAAAGTTTTTAATCCCGATTTATCGATAAATTTTGACATACATCCTGGAGTAAAAATAGATAAAAATATGATACCGGATAAACACTATGTGATATCATATAATGAAAATTATAATAATGATGATTTTGCAATAATTATGCTAGTTGCCCAACATTTGGAAGCTTGGAAAATTATGATTTCTAATAAGTTTAAAGAAAGATTGCCGTCGATTAAGCAGGTTTTATCTAAATTATAATCTAAAGTGGTATATTATCATGTTTCTTTGGAGGAGCCCATTCTCTTTTTGATAATAGTGGACGAAGAGCTTGAATTAAATTTTTTCTAGTCATTTCTGGCTCTATAACATCATCTATCCAACCATTTTTAGCTGCAACATAAGGATCACCAAATTTTTCTTGATAATCATCTAATAATTTTTTATAGGTAATATCTGGATTTTTAGAATTTGATAATTCCTTCTTATGAATGATATTTACAGCACCTTTAGAGCCCATTACTGCTAATTCACCAGACGGCCATGAGATATTATAGTCGGAGTTTAAATGTTTACAGCTCATTGCTAAATATGCGCCGCCATATGCTTTCCTTATGATTACAGCTAATTTTGGAACAGTGGCTTCAGAATAAGCAAAGAGTAATTTTGCCCCGTGTTTGATTATTCCTCCATATTCTTGAACAGTTCCTGGGAGGAAACCGGGCACATCTATGAATGTCAAAATTGGAATATTGAAGCAATCGCATGTACGAATAAATCTTGCTGCCTTTACTGATGCATCTATATCTAGACAACCGGCCAATACAGATGGTTGATTTGCAATAATTCCTACAGAGTTTCCATCTAAACGAGCCAATCCAACTACAATATTACTAGCATAACCGGAGAATAATTCTAAGAAAGTACTATTATCAGAAACGATTTCGATTATTTTTCTCACATCATATGGTTTTTCTTGATTAGGAGGCAATATATCATTAATTTCAACACATCTCCTATCCCAAGAATCATCATTATCAATCACTTCTGGTTTAGAAAGCATATTATCAGGGAAATAAGACAGTAAATCAGAAGCAGTTGCAAGTGCAGAAATATCGTCTTCTGCTATTAAACATGCAATTCCACTTCTGCTAAAATGATTTTCTGCATTTCCTGAAAAATCTTTAATGTCTTCTTCCATGATAAATTCAGAAAGATTGTGGTCCGTAGTTAGGGCCATATTGCCATGCAAGGAATGCATGATTACAAAATCTGAGAGGCCGACGGCCAAGGCACTAATTCCTGTTACTTTGCCCATTACTATTGATATCATAGGTATTCTTCCCGAACAAGCAACCATGGCATCAAGAATTTGTCCAGAAGGGCCCAAGGAAGTTATTCCTTCTTCTGGTCTTTCTCCATTGCCATCCCAAATTGCGATTACGGGTAAAAGAGATTTTTCAGCAAATTGGAAGATTTTGAGGATTTTATATGCATGCATTTCACCGATAGAACCTTCGAAAATGGATAAATCTTGAGAAAAACATACTACTCTCCTGCCATCTATCATTCCATGTCCTGCAATTACTCCATCTCCTAAAGGGCGATGGAGATGCAAGTTATTATCTCCAGAACGATGATTAACAAATGCATCTATTTCAACAAATGTATTTTCATCAAGAATAGAAAGTATCCTTTCTTTTGCTGTCTTTCGTCCTTCGGATATTATATTTTCTAATTTTTTCCTATCCCCGGAATTATTGGCTTCATACCTCTTGGCATCAAGATTTTCTTCATGAGAAAGTCCCGCCATACCTCTCGGAAGAGGAACAGGTTCATCATTAAAACGGAAAAAGGTTCTTAATCGAGAGTAAATGAAGGGTTTTCTCCAACTAAATTTTCTTCCCAGCCATTTAACACAATTTCTCTTCCTTTGCCTTGAGATAACAAATAGTGTAGTTTTACTAAAGATGAGCCGGGAGGGCATAAAGATTTATGGCCGATTATTCCAATTTTTTGCTGTTGACGTCCTTTAGAATAGACATCCATATTTACTGGACCTTGGATAGTTTGGGCGACTACTACTGCTATTCCTCCGTTGCTACAGTAATCCTCTAAAACTGCTTTAAGTTTTGTATTTTCGATACTATCTTCTTCTGGATTGGCTATAGGCAAATGACCTAAGCCAGTGCCATGAAATAGTAAGGCATTGAAATTTAGTTTTACAGCAGATTCAACAAGAGATGGTTGTAAATGGGGGCCTGAGATAAATTCTGCAATTTTTATATTCTCATCAAATAATGAAGGTGTAGATTTTTCAAATCTTGCTTCAAATGGCTCAAAATCATTCATTTTTATCAATATTTCTTTTTTATCTATAGTAATATGTGCTAAGGGATCTTGATTTATTGACTTGAATGCATCCCTTCTTGAAGAATGATATTTTCTAGTTGCACATCCCGGTAGAACGGCGCATTTGCCATCAGATGAATTAGCATGTAAAATAACTACAGAAGTATCTCTGTATCCAGAAACAGGAGGTCCGTTTGCAGCCCACATTACGGATGCAATAATATTTTCTGCTGCATCAGATGAGCCTCTATCTGGAGAACGTTGTGAACCAGTGAGAACGATTCTACCCGGAGGCCTCTGCCCATCTCCTGACCATCCATAAGCCATAGCTGCTGCAGAAAGATGTAATGTATCAGTCCCATGAGTAATGACAACTCCCTTTGCGCCCTCTGAGAAAGCCTTTTCAGATGCCTCTAGCATCTTATTCCAATGTCTTGGCCGTAAATCATCAGACCACATATTGCCCAATTTTAATACCTTTATTCGGGCAATTTCTTTTATTTCTGGAATGGAATTCAAAAGATCATTAGGTTCGAAAGTGGCTGAAACGGCTCCGGTTTTATAATCTACTTTACTAGCAATAGTCCCTCCAGTATGAATTATATATACTAATGGTAATGATTCATCTTGTATTTGTTTATCGGCATCAATGTTAATTGCATCAGAAGTATCAGAGAGAATTTTAAAAGATTTTACATAAGATTTAGGAAATGAAATATTATATCCATTATTCAACTTAATCGTAACTAAATTCGGACCTGAACTTGGGAGAATGATCCCAGTATAGTTTCCGTCCCCCGACCATGTTTTTACGATTAGTTGGATTGAAGTACCTAGTTCCGGCCAATCATTCATTGATTGTGGGTGACACATCTACTCCATGAATAACTCGCAAGAAAATAGTCAAAAACAATAAAAACTGAGTTTTGTTAATTTTTTATTTGGTGCCGGGAGCGGGACTTGAACCCGCGACCTTCGGATGTCTCAGACATACTCAGGGGCTATATTACGCTCATCATCAGTTTCGCAAGAGACAAATCTCTAGCAAAAAATACCCTATGAGTCCGACGCGCTACCAACTACGCCACCCCGGCGACGTATGGGCGAATCAAAAACACCATTTGAGCATTCGCCCAAAGTAGAGGCGAAAATAATCACTAGTCCAGCATAGGGTTGATGTGGGAGTTATCTCCGCATGAGCCTGAAAGTATGGTAGACATAGACTCTGCACTCCGGGCAAGTGCATATTCTGGAAAGAGAAGTAAGCGTGGAGAAGGGAATAATAAAGAATCGGCAAAGAAAGGACTAGAGCCATTTGAACCTCAAGTTCATGCGACAAAAGAGGTAGCTGATGCTTATTCTATGTGGCTTGTAATAATTTATGGAACAGTAATCTCGATAATTATGAGATATTTATTCATGCCGACGCAGGAAACTATGGAAGGAATAATTTGGCTTCTTCCAGTGATGTTGACTGCTACAGTTCCTTCACTTCATAAAATAATAATACCCAAAAAATATAGTGAATTATATACAAGAGGGAATTGGTTCAGAAGTTGTTTTTTATTTCTTTTTTCATGGTTAGCTCTTTCATTCTTACTCCTTAATCCTCCTCTTGCGGATATCGCCCCTCCTACTTTGGCCTCAGGCATAGATATAGAATATCAAGATGATAGTGCAGTCATTGGACACTCATGGGACAATGATATTTATGAAATAAATCTAAATGAAGCAAAGGTAGATATTATTCTTGGGATGGCCGTAAGAGATAATGTAGATGCTGAAAATGCCAATATTTTAGTTACATTAAATCATAATTCATTGAACGAAAGGATTGTTCTTGCTAATGGTAGTGTGATTGAGCAAACTGAAGCAATAAATAAGTTTAATTCAGTGGAAACTTGGACCAGAGGAGAAGCAACTAATATCCAGAAAGAATATACTGGTTTCCCCAAAGTTGCTTCTAACGTCAGAGACATTGGTTTAGCCTGGAACTTGGCAGAAGAATTGAGTAAAGAAGATATTAATTTGGGAGAATATGAAATATTTGTAGAAATAATAGAAGATGGAGATCATGTAGAGCCATTTGGAGAAAATAGATGGTCAAAAACCTTCATCTTAAAAATAGTACAAACTGAAAGTTTATAATTACAATAAAGCACAAATTTTTGCCGTCATAGCATCAAGTTGGAGGGCCTCTCCTCCACCTTCAACCATCCTAAAATCAGTTTCTGCCATAACTTCAGTAATTGCTAATTTTTGAACCTCATCGAGGAAAGATACTGTACTCAATTCACGATGTAATTGATTAACAAAATCAGTACCTGCAAGGCCAAAATTATTCAAAATATCTTTTAATCTTCTTCTAGCAGCCTGAAATCCATCTTCCTTGCATGATAAGAAAAAGCGATGTAGATCCTCGGGCGGTGCTGTGGCGGTTGTTTCATAGACTAAGTCTCTTGTAACATTTGAATCTAAAGATGCTGCTACTTGCAATGATGTTATCGCTTTCCTTAAATCTCCTAGGCTGACTTTTGCTATAGCATCGGCTGCTTGATTTTCAATTTTGATGCCTTCATTATTTGCTACGATTGAAATTCTCTCCAATATTTGTTCTTCATCTAGAGGTCGGAATCGGAATACAGCACATCTTGACTGTATGGGTTCAATTATCTTTGATGAATAGTTACATGATAATATAAATCGGCAGGTTTCAGAATTTTGTTCCATAATTCTACGTAATGCACCTTGTGCGTCGGGAGTTAATGCATCTGCTTCATCAAGGAAAATAACTTTGAAGGTAGTTCCTGGACTTGGAGCAGTTCTCGCAAATTGTTTTACCTTGGTCCTGATTGATTCTAATTTCCTCTCATCACTCGCATTCATTTCCAATAAATTTCGGCGGAAATTTAAACCAAAAACATCTCTAGTGAGTGCTAAAGCAGCAGTTGTTTTACCTGTGCCTGGAGGACCGGCGAATAACAAATGAGGGAAAGTCTTGTTATTTGAATAGGCTTTCAATCTGTCGACAACAGCTTGTTGTCCCTTAATTTCAGAAACTGTACTGGGCCTATATCTTTCTACCCATAATTCGCTCATGTAAATTTACCTCACCAAATGATAATTAATTTTTTCCTCAATATTCCTCTTCTTTATTTGGGAAATCTGAATTTCTGACATCATTTATGTATGCCTTAACTGAAGAATCTATAGTTGAGCCCAAGTCAGCATAGCGACGAAGGAATCTAGGGCTGAAATCTTTAGTTATACCGAGCATATCATGCAAAACCAATACTTGACCATCGCAATCCACACCTGCTCCAATTCCTATGGTCGGAATTGTTAATTCTTCAGTAACTTTCTTTGCTAACTTTGCAGGTATTTTTTCAAAAACTATCGAAAAACAGCCGGCTTCTTGCAAGGCTTTTGCATCAGATAATAATTTAGTTGCCTCTAGTTCTTCCTTAGCCCTTACTGAATATGTACCAAATTTATAAATTGATTGAGGAGTTAGACCTAAGTGACCCATTACTGGAATTCCAGCGGACATTATTCTTTTGATAGAGTCAAGTATCTCAATTCCTCCTTCTAATTTTACAGCATGCCCTCCAGTTTCTTTCATTATTTTGATTGCAGAATCCAAAGCATTTTTTGAATCTCCTTGGTAGCTTCCAAATGGCATATCCACCACTACTAAAGCTCTATCAACTGCTTTAACCACACACTGTGCATGATATATCATATGATCCAAAGTGATTGGGACTGTAGTATCATTACCGGCCATAACATTTGAAGCAGAATCTCCAACTAAAATGACATCGATACCTGCACCATCTACGAGTCGAGCTAATGAATAATCATATGATGTTAGCATTGTAATTTTTTCTTCTGCCTGTTTCATCTCTTGTAGTGTATGAGTAGTTACTTTTTTCGCTCGACTTGCTATTGTCATGTACTTACCTCGAAAAGAGGTGAGGAGGTTTTTGATTTCAACTAAGCGCTTCTAAGATTTTTTCTAGAATGTAGTTTCCTCGACATAAATAAGGAATTCATCAATGTCAATAATTCCATTATCATCTTTATCTGCTTTGTGGAAGTAATCTCTCAAAGATGAAATTTTTTGTTGATCATTTTGATCAAAATATCCCAAAGCGATCATTGCCGCAGTAAATTCATTCAAATTTAGATGATTTGTACGTTCGATATCAGCAGCATGGAACGCAGCCAAACGGCGACGATGTTCTACTTCGTCTGGGTTTACCAACATTAATCGGAATGTTTCCCAAGGAGTAATTTCTTGTTGGAAATTTCTTTTACCATAAAATTGATAGATTATTGAACCAATTATTATGGCTGCAGAACCGCCAATAACTGCCTTCATACCCATAGCATATATCAATACAGAACCGCCTAAAATCCCAAGAATTTGTACAAAGGGGAATAATGGCGATTTCCATCCTGGATCGTACCAGTGTGACTTTGCAGAAGTTCGTAGTACTAAAACACATAAATTAATTACAATAAATACCATGATATTGAAGCCGGATGCAAATTCAGCTACATCATGTACAGGCAAATAAATAATTGCTGCAGCCATCGAAAGTCCGGTTCCAATTATCGCCCAATGTGGAGTCTCAAATTTTCCATGAACATCTTCAAAAATCGATGGTAAAAGACTGTCGCGGGCTAACGCAAAGATAAAGCGAGAAGCGGCCATAATACCGGCTAGTGAACCTGAAAGAACAGTCATAGCAGCAAAAGTAGCAGCAATAGTTGCAACAGTCTTTCCACCTGCATCTAAAGCAAAAATATAGATCGGATCTTCCCTAGCATGATCATTTTCCACATAATTAGAAGGATCAACGGTTATAGCCATCGTCATAGTGACAAAAACATATAAAAAGATACTAAAAAGTAAGGAAATTAAAATCCCATATGGCAAATTTTTAGTTGGTTTCTTGATTTCTCCTCCAACCGCAGCAATTTTTGTTACGCCTATGTAAGAGACGAAGACTAGAGCAGCAGTTGATGAGAAACTATGCCAATCTGCACCTAATGCCTCCTTTGAAAAGGCTGCATCCCAATTCAATTCCATCGTTAATAAAGCCCAAATACAAACACACAAAAGGTAAGTTACTGAAATCAAAACTACTGGAGTTTGTACTTTCTTAATACTTTTAGCACCTAGAATATTAATTCCTACTATCAACGATAACATTATCATAACCGCAATATCAAGATTTATTGATACACCAAAAATACCTTGTAAAACCCATAGATAAGCCCGAAAACCCAGTAGTGCAAAGGCAGATTTAAGCATGAAATTGGCCCATAAACCTAAACCGGAAATCGTACCAATTATTGGCCCAAACGTTTTCTCGATGTACACATATGCTCCACCAGAAGAAGGCATGGCTGAAGCAAGTTCAGATTTGGAGATTGCCCCCGGTAAAATTACTAACCCTGCAAATAAATATGCTAACCATATGCCTCCTAAGGGATATTCTCCGCCACCTAATTCCATCATTGCCAAAGAAGGGAGTACGAACAATCCACTACCCAACATTGCTGATAAAGATAATATGACTACAGAAAATAATCCTAATTTTCTTTCTAAGGTTTCTGATACTTTATCTATTGGTTGCAGAACTATTCCAAGTACATCACTCGGAGATAGACGTGCCATGAATTATGGAGATAAGGCATGTGTTTGAAGTTATGCCTTAGCAATGACTTTTAATTCAACAGCAATAGGAGTTGGGAGGGCGGAAACTGCACAGGTTGTGCGTGCAGGCATGATTTCGGAGAAATATTCAGCATATACTTCATTGTAGCCTTTGAAGTCTCGTTCCATATCAATTAACATTGAATAAACATCTACAATGTCCTCTAAGCTTGATCCATACTCTTCTAAAATTAATCGAATATTTTCAATTACCGATCTGGTTTGTGCTTTGATATCATAATCTAGAGGATTACCATTAGCATCCCGTACTGGACCGCCAATTATTTCATTAGTTTCGGGAGATCTGGGGCCTATTCCACTAACAAAAATAAGATCCCCGACTCTGTGAAGATGGGGATAAGTCCCAACTGCTGAAGGGCCGTTTTCAGAAATGAATGGTCCGTTATTTGAAGTTAGTTTACCAGCTACTTTCTTACCAACTACAGAACCTATGGCTACTCCAACTGGACCTCCTGCCATCCCTCCTGCTGTGGCTCCTAAAGCACCTCCTGCTGAACTTACCATCGATGGGCCCAATTCTTCATATATTTTTTCAATAACGTCTGATGGTGCAGAAATTACTTTATCTATGATATCATTACTTTCATCATTATCTGATGGCTTTTCTTCTGACATTATAGATTACCTCGATCAAGAACGTTTCTGTCCCCATGATAATAATCAACGTCATCTTCATCAAATTCTTTATCGCCAACTGATTCATCAGAAGGAGTTAATTGTATTACAGCTCCACCTGAACCATGTAGAGGTTCGTAAGCTAGAACTTCTCCTTCATAATTATTATGCTGGCCCATAGTTGCCGCCATCCACCATACTGGTTTGTATGCAGCTACCTTTTGAATTCTTATTTGTCCATGAATATCTCTAGATAATTGACTAAGATCTTCAAGTCTACCATCATGGAAAAATTCTAAAATCTTCTTATTCCATTCATCATCTTTTGAACTATGGATTTTATCATCTTTAGGATCTATATGCTCAGTGAACATCCGATTGGACAAACTTGCAACTACAACTACAACTGCCTTCTTTCCTTGCTTAGAAAGAGCGTCTCTAGCGGCTTTTCCGAGAACCATTGTTTCAGATCTATTTGAATACATATTGCTAGAAACTATGCAAGCCGGGATTTTATTATCAGGATTTAGAAGAGATAATGCTACAACTGATCCTGTGTCGATTGGGAAACCATCATATGCAACAGTCCTAGAATGTAAGCCTCTAGATTCGGCAGCTTCGCGATAAGCATGTGCAAATTCAGAATCTATATTGAATTTGTAAGGCATACTACCTAGATAATGGAAATCATCATCCACATGAATCCATTCTGGTTCTGGATGTGCTTGTATTTGATGGCCAACTATACTTGGCCAAGTAGTAGAATAAATTAGTATTATATCGGCATCGCTAGATTGTATACGATCTTTTAATTTATCATACGCTTCTCTAAGATTCTTATATCCATCATTTAATTCTGGAGCGAGTAAGGGATGAGGATGAGGGGGGCAATAAATACCAAATAATACATCTTGATTGTCATCCATAATAAGCCTCACAGAACTATTTCTCTTGTTTTAGAATTAGGATCCCATGCAACAACAGCATTTCCGGTACCTATTACTGATTGATAGCCATATATCTCAGCAGGATAGTTGGGAATACTCATCGCTGCCATCATCCACGTGAGCCCTCCTGCTTCGGTTTCGGCGATAGTTTGTTCAGTATACTCGGGCATGATATCGATAACTTCTTTCATTTTTCCTTCTCTCATCATTTTTATCATCTTCATATCCCATACATATTGACTATGGTTGTATATGTGTTCCCTACTCATATCTTCAGGTAGTGGAGACTCGGTAACAAAATGACGATGAGAAAGGCTATGACTACTAACAAGTACTACCTTTTTACCACTTTTTTCTATTGCTTTCAGACATGCTTCTCCAAGGGCCTTAGCCTGCTCGTTCATTACTTCTCCAGAGTAGTAATGAGCATTACGATTACTACTTATGGTAATAATTGGCTTATCCCATTCGGGGTTTAACATATGGCAACTTGTAATTGTGCCATAATCAATTCTAAAATCTGGATTGGTCATCATTTTTGTTATTATTCCTGCATCAGAAGCTGATTTTTGCATTTCTTGTGCCAATTCAACATCCACAGTTAAATTATATTTATATCTAAAAATATTGGGAAAAATTGGATCTACAGACAAAGAATTAAATTTTGGAAGACCTAAGAAATGAGTTCCAATGTAAGTTGCCCAATGAGGAGTAAAAATTACCATGACATCATAATCTATCTTTTTTAATTTTCTTGCAAGACGATTATATCCCCAACGTAAGGTTTCCCAACCTCCTTCTGAAAAGGGTTCATTTTGTTCTGGATTCTCAGCATAAACCAGATGAGGGGGATGTGGTGCTAAACATCCAAGTACTACTTGGCCCTTCTCCATGACCTTTGTGATAACTACAGCAATATGAATTAATCGCTTGAATATTTTCACAGCATTGATGGAGTGAGTATGTTTCCCATGTAATATGAAATGGGATTCTATGCCGTTATGGCCTGTTATAATGCCGTTGTCAGTTGGGTTTTTGATAGCTTGTATATTTGGCGTTATAGAAAATTCTAGTTCTTTATTGAAACCAGCAATTTGTTTATTGATATTACCATTTGTGCCCTGGTTCTCACCCAAAGAAATAGAAAATCGTAAGGAGCTAATCGGCGGTTACATTGTCTCAATAATATTCGGAATATTGCCTCAACTCATATTCTTTGTCTGGTTTATTTTAGTGATACTAATCTGGATATCTCAAACAACATATTTATGGAGGCATAATTCTCCTTTATTTAGAATAGGGATTTGGATAGGTTTAGGAAGTTGTACTGGGCTATTTCTAGGAAGTTTTTATGCTCATTATTTCCTTATCGCCCATACCTAAAACATAACCTACAATATAGAATGATGGCAGAGACGCCATATAGGCAGACCAGATTAATTCATCGTCGAAATAATGAGTTATTATCCTTATTTCTCCAACACTATTTTTCATTATTTCGCAATCTGAAAATTCACTACAAGAATCAGGATTTTTGAGCTTAGATAGAATAATGTAAGAGTCATAGATACTTTCAGTCGTTACAGAAAAGCTAGTTTTTTCATTTGAAGATAAGGAAAATAACTCTCCCTTAGATGATAAAGCTTCCCAATCAAAAATTCCTTTTTCGGCATGTTTTTCGGCAATACTTGTTTTAATCAGTAATAATTGTACACTTTCTTCACCAACATTAATCACTTCAACAATAACTGGATTAGTTAGACTGTGTACTTCAATGGTTTCTAGATTTACATCTTCGAGACCTAATCTATAATTTGGCTCATCATCGCTGGTTCCTGGGCCGTCAATAACAATGAAAAATATCAAAATTGTACTAATAAAAGAAACGCCTACTATGGAGTATAGTTGTTTTTTATTTGGGAGTATAAAATTGATTTTAGAAAAATTCTCAGATCTGAGTTTTGGCTGTATTTGATGTACAAAATAAGACGTTATGAACGCCAATCCTATTCCAGGAATAATATCAACTATCCAGTGAATGCCTAAGTATTGAATGGAAAATATATAAATTAAAATATTTATGATAATAAAAATATCAAATTCTCTATGCCTCCATTCTTCAATTTTCACCCCTAATTCTTTACAATGTAATCTGTTAATAATTAATAACCCTATGGGCAATCCTATGTGTAAACTTGGGATAGCATTATCCATTGGATCATTTGCTGTAAAAAATGATAATGTAAATGAATCATGATACAAAAGGGCATCCATGCCGGGAATATAGCTAGAAGTGACTTCCACATTGAAAAAAAGATAAAATGGTACACTAAGAAGATATATGACAAAATAATTTAATGCAGCTTTATCAGCCATATCTTTGTCGTTGCTTAAAATATAATACATTGGCGAAAACCATATCATAAATAGATAAATGAATAAATAATGAGCGGAGAGTATATTTGTCAGAGTATCGTTTAGGAAGAATTCTTGCACATAGTTAGTCCAATTTCCTTCAATGTAATATATCCAATGAGTATAGCCTCCGACTTTTGTTTTCATAGGTTCGTTGTGATGATCTATTGCTGCTTTATAGATAAACATAAGTAAATACAGACTTATATGCCACAAATATCCTTTCTCTTTGATTTCATTAGGAAGACTACGCAGAGGAATTCTTTGTTCTGGTTCATCTCTCGTCAAAAACCAATGAATTGGAAGAGTGAGTAGTAACAATGCTCCCATTGAAATTTCATAAGGACCAATTAACCAATCCATTATTTTTTTGCGGGAGACTATTGGTGAAGAATAATGCGGAAGGAATAGTCAATTTGAAGTAATTTTTGATAGTAAAATATTAATTTTAAAAATAGAATACCCGAATGATAAAATTTGATTGGCTTTATCAAGACATATGGGCAGTCATGATGTATGGGTTGAGGAGTGTCACAAATTAGGTTTTTTTCCCTCTCCTAGGAAATACAAAGAAGGAACAAAAACCTCCGAAGATGCCGCTAAACAATTGGGCTGTGAAGTTTCTAATATCGCCAAATCGATTGTTTTTATGGGCAAAGATTGTGCAATTGTAGTAATAACTTCGGGAAGTAACAGAGTCGACAGAAAAAGGAAATTAAAGAGAATATTAGGATATAAGCCGGGACAGGCTTCACCCGAGTATATTTTAGATAATACAGGATATGAAATAGGCGGCATACCTCCATTTGGACATTTGAAAGAATGTATCGTCATATGTGATGAAAATTTACTGAAATATGATATTGTTTGGGGAGCAGGGGGGGCTTATGATACTGTTTTTCCTATTTCTCCTGAAGAGTTAGTAAAAATTAGTCGGGCTAGTGTAGCAGATATTAAACAATAGTGTGATTAAAATGATTGTTAAATCTTTAATTGAATCTTCATATAATCTTAGTAAAGATTTGCAACCATTAAGTAAGATATTGTTAGAAGAAGGGTTTATTGAATATGTCTATAATCCATTAATTTATGCTTGGAAGCCTCATAAAGCATTCATTGAGTTAGGAGGAAATAAAGGAGCAAAAACAATTTTACTCGGCATGAATCCTGGCCCACATGGGATGGGACAAATGGGAATACCATTTGCTGCAACAAGTATTATTAGAGATTTTCTAAAAATAAAAAATTTACCAGTTCTACAACCAGAAAGAATACATCCAAAAAGAATTATCAAAGGACTTGATTGGCACAAAGAAGAAATTTCCGGAACACGTTTGTGGGGTGCTTTATTTGACAACTACGGATCAGTTGAAAAAATATTTTCAAAAATTTTCGTTGTTAATCATTGCCCTTTAATGTTTTTTAGAGGTGTAAATGGAACAAATATTACTCCCGATAAGATACCTGGGGAAACTATAAAGAAGATAATTCAACGATGTGATGTTTATCTCAAAGAGATAGTAGATATTATGCAGATAGAGACTGTAGTTGGAGTTGGAAAATATTCAAAGAAAAGGGCAGAGATTGTCCTAGGAGAAACCAAAGTTAATTTGAAATCTTGTTGGCATCCATCTCCAGCATCCCCTCTTGCAAACAAAAACAAAGGTGCAGATTGGAGAGAAAATTTTAAATCTGTTTTACCCAAATAAAAAATAAACAACTGTATTTTTTGTAATTAAGTGTAATACACTACACCAATATTTATTCATGAATAGTTTTCCGAACAAACCATGTCGACAATGACTACACCCGAATATTTGATAAAAAATGCAAAAGAATTTGGAAGTGAGATTGCAATCTCAACAAAAAATTCTAATGGAGAATGGGAACATATTAATTGGTCAGAATTTCATGATCAAACTGCTTCAGTAGCGAAATCACTTATCGCATTAGGCTTCAATGAAGGAGATAAGCTGAGTATTTATTCATATAATCGCGTAGAATGGTATGCTTCCTACCATGCTGCAAATATGTGTAATGGTGCAGCAGTTGGAGTCTACCATACTTGTTCACCAGAAGAAGTAGAATGGGTGGTTGGAAATTCAGATTCAAAAGTTATTTTTGTAGGTGATAATCCAATGGATGGAGGCAATAAAGAGAAAATGTGTGCTTATAGATTACATGAAATAATGGATAAATTGGATAAAGTTGAGACGGTAGTGGTGATGGATGGAGTAGATATGCCCGAACATCCAAAGAGTATTTCTTGGTCAGATTTTTTACAAAAGGGAATTGATGTAGACTATTCAGAAATAGACAAAAGAGTATCAAGCATAAAGCCTGAGAATACATCAACTCTTATCTATACTTCAGGAACAACAGGGAATCCTAAAGGAGTAGAATTGACACATGATAATATCGATTTTGAGCTAGAAGAAGTTTGGAAATTACAGGAATTTCAAAGAGGTTGGGATTATGTTTCTTGGCTACCATGTGCCCATGTCTTTGGCCAATTAGTAGATTGTCACGCACACATAAGATGGGGCCTTCACATGACTGTTGTTGATGGCCCATTAGATGTAATTGACTATGCTAAAGAAGTACAACCGCATTTATTCATCGGAGTACCTAGAATTTATGAGAAAGTTTACAGTAATCTAGTAGCCAAGTTAGGAGGTAAAATAAAATTAGCAAAAATACCAATTCTTGGTGGGATCATTAAGAAAAAGGCTAAACAAGCAATTGGTATGTCAAATTGTGTGTATGCAATTACGGGTGCCGCACCAATAAATCCTGATATTTTGAAATTATTTCATACGTTAGATGTTCCACTCTTTGAAGGGTATGGGATGACTGAAACCACTGCAGGAGCGACTTTAGGTTACAAGAAAAATCATAAATTCGGAACTGTAGGAAAACCATTTAGTGGAACGGAATTGATGATTTCAGAATCTGGTGAAATATTATTCAGAGGCAGGCATGTAATGAAAGGGTACTACAAAAATCCTGAAGCAACTGCAGAGACTATAGATTCAGATGGATGGTTACATTCTGGAGATAAAGGAGAAATTGATTCTGAAGGATATGTAAAAATTACTGGTAGAATAAAGGAATTGTATGTCAGTTCTGGAGGTAAAAATATTGCACCACTAGTTATTGAAGAAACAATGAAGTCAATTCCAATGGTTTCACAATGTATGCTAATTGGCGATGGGAGGAAGTATTGTAGTGCATTATTCACATTAGATGTGGGGGCCATACTAAGAGACAAGCATGGCATGGATCCAACAAAAATTCCAAAGAATCCTGTCGTACAAATAACAACATTGGAAGATTTTGGTAAAAAACTATCAGATTATACAGATAGTGATGAAATTAATGCTGAAATGCAAAGGCACGTTACAGAATTAAATAGTCAGTTCAGTAATCCTGAGCAAATTAAGAAATTTAAAATTTTACCAAGAGACCTGAGTGTTGACTTCGGCGAATTAACTCCAACGCTAAAAATTAGAAGAATACAAATTAGAGAAAATTGGTCAAATGAAATTGAAGCAATGTATGAAGGCGCTTGAGGCGTTTAAATGAGTCCTGAGGAATGGGCAGGACTTACGTTAGTTTTTATTCTGGGTGCGATGAGTCCTGGGCCATCTTTGGCCGTAGTTCTTAGAAATTCCTTGTCAGGAGGAAGGCGTCAGGGGATAATGACAGGAATAGGACATGGAATTGGCTTTGGAATCTATGCCTTCCTAGCGGCCGCAGGAATTGCTACGGCTTTATCAATACATGACTCAATAGAAATGATGTTGAAATACGGTGGAGTAGTGATACTAGTTTGGCTAGGTTTAATATTTATTCAAAGTGCTAGAAATGGACCTAATAAAGATGTACAAGAAAATGATGAAACTGCTCAAAATAGACAGGGTTTTATTCAGGGATTTTTGATTGCGTTACTAAATCCAAAAATTCTTGCATGGATGTTAGCCCTTTATACTCCTTTTATCGAAGCTGATGTAGACATTGAAACTCTTATCGCAATGGGATTTCTTGGGATGATAATTGACGGTACTTGGTATGTAACTGTAGCAACCGTGTTGACAACAGGAGATAGAATAAAAAAATTAAAATCCATATCTCACATTATTGATGGTTCAATGGGAATATTAATGTTTATATTTGCAATAATTCTAATTTCAGGAGTATTTTAATCTATAATTGTTATAGGATAATTTTTTTGGACATATGTTCTCCGACATGCATGGATAGTAGTGGGCAAGTAGATATTCCTCTGCGTATTATAACTGCAGCAGCGATTTTTGATGGTCATGATGCTGCAATTGGTATTTTTAGAAGAATATTCCAATCAATGGGTTGTGAAGTTATTCATTTGGGCCATGATAGAGGGGCTGATGAAGTAGCAAAGGCAGCCATACAGGAAGATGCACATTGTATCGCAATTACTTCATATCAGGGAGGCGCTGTGGAAATGTTTACACACACAAAACAAATTCTTGATCAAGCGGGTTTTGAGCATGTATGTTTAGTTGGCGGCGGCGGAGGAACTATACTTCCAAATGAAATAAAACATCTTTCTGATTCAAAAATTGCTAAGATATACTCTCCAGAAGATGGTAGAGAAATGGGACTCACTGGTATGGTATCTGACGCAATAGGAAGAGCAAAAAAGAATAATCTGCTAGATATGTCAAGATTTGGATCACTCAATGCACCAATCACTGCAAGTGACCATTCGTCAGTTTCAAAATTATTAACATTGGCTGAAAACGCCGATGAAGAAATTTTCAGAGGAGTTCTAGAAAAAATCAAATCTAAAGATAATGTAAATTGCCCAGTTGTTGGCTTAACTGGCACAGGAGGTGCAGGAAAATCAAGTCTTACAGATGAATTAATGTTAAGGATTCAAAGAGATAATCCTGGAACGAAAATTGCCCTACTTGCTACTGATCCAACTCGTAAGAGAACGGGAGGAGCATTATTAGGAGATAGGATAAGAATGAATTCATTATCCGATGATAATTTATTTATGCGATCATTTGCGAGTAGAAATAGCGGCAGAGAAATTGCGGATTGTATTGGCCGTTCCATTGAAGTCTGTAAAGCCGTAGGGTTTGATTTGATTATTGTTGAGACTAGTGGAATAGGGCAAGGTAATGACGCAATTACAGAAGTTGCTGATATTTCATTGTATGTTACAACAAGAGAATATGGCGCACCTAGTCAATTAGAGAAGTTAGAAATGCTAGATTCTGCAGATATTATTGTATTAAACAAATTCGATAGGGCAGGAGCAGAGGATGCTTTGATAGAAATTCGCAAACAATTCAAGAGAAATCGAGAAATGTGGGATGTGAATAATTCCGAACTATCAGTAATTCCAACTATTGCTAGTCAATTTGCAGATGCTGGAGTAGATCAACTATGGCAAAAATTATCATCTTTATTAAATGAAAAATATGCACAGTCATTCTTAGCTAAAGAGCCAATATTAGGGAAAGATGGATTGCCGCATAGGTCATCTCCAATACCCTCCGAAAGACGGGGTTATCTGGCAGAAGTTGCGAGTATAATTAGAAATTATCACACTAAAACGGAAGAAATTGCTGCCAAAGTAACCATGATCTATCAATTAGAATCAGCTGCTAAACAAATGAAATTAAAGAAGGATATAACTACTGCAAATAATATCAAAGAAGAAATAGAAAATATTCGTTTAGAAATACCAGATGGTATTTGGGAAAGTTTGGAAGAATTCAAAAGTAAATCGAAAGAATATCGTTCTGGATCAACGAGTTATACTGTTAGAGAGAAAAAAATTCCTGTAAAAACTACTAAAAAAACCCTATCTGGTTTAGAAATGCCAAGAGTGGCGTTACCTGAATATAGTGACTTAGGAGATACTTTAAAATGGATTAGGAAAGAAAATTTACCTGGTTCTTTCCCATATACTGGAGGCGTTTTTCCATTCAAAAGAGAAGATGAATTGCCTGTTAGAATGTTTGCTGGAGAAGGTAGTGCTGAGAGGACAAATAAAAGATATCATTTTTTATCAAAGGATCAAGACTTCAATAGACTATCAGTAGCATTTGATTCTCCCAGTTTATATGGCAATGATCCTCAAGAAAGATTAGATATTTTTGGAAAGGTATGTGAAAGTGGAGTGTCAATAAGTACAATAGATGAAATGGAGAAATTGTTTGAGGGTTTTGATTTGTGTGCAACTAATACTTCAGTTTCTAAAACTATAAATGGAAATTATTGGTGGCATCTTGCAGCTTTTTTTAATGTGGCAATTAGACAACAAATCAGAAAATTTGAACAAGAAAATGGTAGAAAGGTAAGTGGAAATGAATACTCAGAAATTAAATCTAAAACTCTAAGTTCAGTTAGAGGCACTGTACAAGCCGATCAATTAAAGGAATCAATGGGGCAGAACACATTAGTTTTTAATCTCGATACTGCTTTAAGAATGATGGGTGATGTTGCAGAATTCTATGTCAATAATGAAGTAAGGAATCATTACTTTGTTTCAATCTCAGGATATCATATCGCTGAAGCAGGAGCGAATCCCATATCACAAGCTGCACTAACATTATCGAACGGTTTGACATATGTTGAATTGTTTAATTCAAGAGGATTAGATGCCAATAAATTCTTGAGGAATTTTAGTTGGTTTTTCTCTAATGGAATGGATCCCGAATATGCAGTAATAGGTAGAGTTTGTAGGAGGATATGGGCCATCTCTATGCGTGAAATGTATGGTGTCGATGAACGTGGTCAAAAATTGAAATATCATATTCAAAGTAGTGGAAGGTCATTACATGCTCAAGAATACACTTGGAATGACTATCGCACTACATTACAAGCACTTTATGCTCTAGCAGATAATGCAAACTCTTTACACACAAATTCTCGTGATGAAGCATTTGGAACTCCGACAGAAGATACTGTGAGAGATGCTGTGGCGATTCAACTAATACTATCAAAAGAATATGGATGGTTACAGAATGAAAATCCCCTACAAGGCTCACATTTAACAAACTGGCTAACTGATTCAGTAGAAGAAGAAATACTAAAAATATTTGAAGAAATGAATAGACGTGGTGGAGTTCTAGGGGCTTTAGAAGTTAATTATCAGAGAAACCGGATACAAGAAGAATCAATGATTTATGAACATAAAAAGCACTCAGGTGAATTACCGATTATTGGAGTGAATACCTTTGAAGAAGGTGCAGATAATTCATTATCAATAGAAGAATTTGATATTGATGTTACTCGTTCTGATGAATCTGAAAGAATGATGGTTATTGAAAGAAATAAAACATTCAAAGAAACTCATGCTAAAGAAGCGGAAGAGGGTTTGGAAAAACTCAAAAAAGTAGCGAGAGAAGGCGGCAATCTGTTTGAAGTGATGATGGATATTGTTCAATATTGTACTGTTGGACAAGTTACACAAGCACTGTTTGAAACTGGAGGGAAGTTTCGTAGGAATATGTAAATTATTAATTGTCCATAGTAAACTTGTAAACGTATGTTGCTAAAATAGCACCAACTAATTGAGGAAGAAAGTGCATCCAAGATGCTGAAAAACTTATTTTTCCAGAAATTATTAGTGCACTTGTTACTGCAGGATTAAATGATGCAAGTGAAATACTTCCTACTGCAATAGCGCCTGCCAAAACAACAAGAGCTATGGCAGCACCATAATAACCATTACCTGATGTAGATTCTGTTGTTGCAACGTTCAAAATTACATATGCCAATAAAAAGGTAAAAAGGAATTCTGCTACTACAGCTTCAGAACCCAGTGTAAATAACTCAACATCATAATACTTCTTGGTAGTTAAGAATCTGTCTACCACCAATGCTGCAATCATAGCGGCTAATATTTGTGAAGCGATGTATGGTAAAACATCATCTTTATTGCATGACCCTCTTAAATAAACTGAGATTGTTACTGCTGGATTATAATGAGCTCCTGATATATGCCCTCCAGCATATATAACGACCATTAGAGTTGATGCGATAGCGAATGGCATGTATTCGTATTCGTGATGAATAACAGCAGTACATATAGTAAGAGAGAGAAAAAATGTTCCAATAAATTCTGTTAAGATTTTTTGAGGCAGTGAGAATGGCATATTAGTTAATTGATAGCAATCACACAAATTAATGTTGTTCTAAATTGATTGTTTATTTATACATTGATGAATTATTTGTATCATCATAATTATGCCATTACCAACAACTATTCAAGGTAACATGAAATACTATATGTTGGTGCTCGCCAATAGTATGGCACAAGGAACAGTAAAATGGTTTAATCGAATAAAAGGGTTCGGATTTATTGAAAGAGATGAGGGAGATGATTTATTTGTACATAAATCTCAAGTCGAAGAAGAACTAGAGGAAGGAGATTCTGTAGAGTTTGAAATTGGAGAAGGACCAAAGGGACCTAATGCAATTAATGTTAAAAAACTAGAATAAACAGATAAGTATTTCACTATAATCAACTATATCTTCATTATTGGAGATAATATTACCTGTATATCTAAAAGAAGAGGCTTTACGCAAATGTTGTGGTTGACTTTAGGTTATCAGAAGAGCAAAAGATGTTGCAACAACTTGCTCGGGATTTTGCGGATGAAGAAATAATTCCAAATGCATCAAAATGGGATTTAGAAAGTATATATCCCTTGGAGACGATTAAAAGGGCTTCAGATTGTGGATTATTATCAATAAAAATACCTGAAAAATATGGCGGCGGAGGCATGGGTTCTGTTGAAGATGTAATAATTGCAGAAGAAATTGGCAGAGGAGATCCGGGTTTTGCAACGGCTGCAGGAAGCACCATACTTGCATCATACCCAATAATTACTGGAGGTACAGAAGAGCAGAAAGAGAAGTACTTAACCAAGACCACTGAAGGCGTAATTGCATCTTATTGTGTGACAGAGCCAAATGCAGGAAGCGATGTTAGGGCAATAAAAACTGAAGCGATACGAGATGGAGATGATTATGTCATCAATGGTAGCAAGATGTGGATAACTGGTGCGGGTTATGCTGAGTGGTTCTTTGTATTGGCTTATACTAACAAGGAAGCAGGATACAAAGGAATGAGTGGTTTCATAGTAGATGCTGATTCTCCGGGTATAGAGTTGGGTAAAAAGGAAATGAATATGGGACAAAGATGTTCGGATACTCGTTCTGTTACCTTCAATGATGTTAGAGTTCCTGTTGAAAATTTAATTGGAGAAAAAGAAAATGATGGTTGGATTAATGCTATGAAAGCATTTGATCATTCTAGGCCTGCCATATCTTCGCATGCTGTCGGCAATGCAAGAGGTGCGATGGAAGAGGCTTTGCAGTATTCAAAGGAACGAAAGACTATGGGTAAACCAATTTTTGATCATCAGTCAATCTCATTTATGATAGCTGATATGGCCACAAAAATAGATGCTGCAAGATTATTATGCTGGAAAGCGGCATCTGTTTTAGACAATGGAAAGAGGAATACTTTAGAAGCCGCTCACGCCAAAAGATTTGCTGCAGATACTTGTATGGAAGTTACAACCGATGCAGTGCAAGTCTTTGGAGGGTATGGTTATTCTGAAGAATATCCTGTAGCAAGAAGGATGAGGGGTGCAAAAGTCTATCAAATATTTGAGGGAACTAGCCAAATACAGAGACTAATAATAAGCAGGGAATTAAAAACATAATGATTTTAATAAATCTCTATTTTTGATCAACCATTGCCTCGCCGTTGTTGTTCATAATACTGGGCATAATATTGCTCAGCATACTGTCTGGCTACGCTTTCTTCATATCCTTGTCCAACCATTTGTTGAACATATGCTTCAATAGGATCCATTTGTTCGACGCCTCCGAAAACTTCTATTGAGTCTTCAGTCAAATCTTCTTTAGATCCGATTCTATTCTTTAAAACTAGAGTCACGCCAACTACCAAAAGTAAGATTATCCCAGCTATGCCTCCAAATAACATAGCATTACTACTTTCACCAGACTCACAAGAGCTCGGATCTTGGTCGCAATTATCAGTAGGACGAGGTAGTGTAAAAATTGCAATTGTATCTTCTATGACATAACTTCCTTCGGAAATCCTAACATAAACATCGCCTGTATTACCCTCATTTTCATCATAAAGATGTGAAATATTTAGAGATAGTAAGTAAGAATCCCCATCACACAGTCCAGAAATTTGATCATACATTCCTAGTTGTTTCTGTGTAGTCTTAGACGCGTCACCTTTGTCAAATATTGTATTATCATTGAGAGATATTTCAACTCTAACATTACAATCTTCTTCAGCCCCTCCGGTAACAGTTCCGGATATTTCCAATATATCTAGTGCTTCTAAAGCATCAAATCTTTGGCCGTCTGTTGTGAACAGGTTATCTGTATCCACTACAGGAGGATCGTCACCAAACAATTCTCCAACTACAACAAAGAACATCCTAAACTTTTCACTGGTCAGGCCTTTTTGATCTATAACCTGTAATTCCAACCTTATCTGATTAGACTGTATGCCGTTAGAAGTGACATTTTTGAATGTATAACTCCATTCAGGTCCTGCGACGACTGGCCTATCGAATGTATGCTTTGTATTCGATACTTGGCCAACCATATCAACCTGTACGTCATCTACAATTGTCCAAGAGAAATTTGCTATCCCTGTCCCTACATCGCTACTATTTTCAGCAGTAAAGGACAAAGTAGTATCTCCAGATTCTGATAGACGCACAAGATATACAGGATATTCTGCATATACTGGATCGTTATTAGAGTCAACTCCTATTGGGACGCGTTTTGTTTCAGAGAATTCTAAATTTTCTAAAGCGACTGAATTATTTATGATAGATGCATTCGCGATAGGTTTTGTAGAGTCTGCATCAATGTCATTAGTATAAAGGGTGATTTGTGTTGTCCTTGTGTGACCTAATTCATTGTGAAGATACAGTTTCAATAGCCATTGTGCATCCTCTTTACAGTTCTTTGGAGCAGTGTTGTCAGGAATACAGAAAGTGGCACTGACAGGGGTTTCTTTGTTTTCTTGATGTATTGAACTTAATTCTCCTGCATCGAGGATGTCACCATTCCAATCTGTTACTGAATCATTATTTCCAGATTCTAAAGTCCAGTCAGCAAAAATTCCATCTACATCAGAGGTGAAACTGAAGTTCAGAGTTGCGTTACTTCTTATTGCGGTATATGCATAATTACCCAATCCGTTATCAAAAATTGGCTGTTGTCCATTAATAGTCAATTGGAAACCTTCTCTGACAATTCCAAAATCTGGTTCACCATTTCCATCTGAATCTACATATGGAGTTAAATGGAAATCTAACATTCTTGATAGTAAAGGTATATTGCTGCCATTGTATGACTCTGACAAACTAGGATTCTCAACATCCATTGTAGTAACTATAAGTCCTCCACTGTAGTAGTTACAAACTGACAAAAGAGACTGTGTCGGATTGTCACTATCTCTTATCAGAGTATGGAAAGTTCCAGTTGGCTCATTTATTCTACCTCCACATACTTGTGGCATCTGAGAATTAGCGACTTGGGCATTATCTAATCCTGATAAGGCGACATAATCACCTCCATGAGCTATTGCAAAGGCAGAAGTATTAATATCTTCTAGAATTGGATGGAATGGATCTTCAATGGAAATATTATCATAACCTATCCTATTGTCCATAGTGAAATTAAATTGATTTCTCATTGCAATATCAATTCCGAAAGGTAGTTGATCCGGCATGTAATTATTTCTATATGGGCCTAAATGCATTTGTACTGTCCCTCCATCTTCCATATATTCTTCCAGAGTTGTGGTGAGGCTTAGGCCATCTGAATCTCTTGTTTCGGCAAGCATATCATAATAATTTCCATAGACAACGTTATAATCAGTTTGCCAAGGTAGCAATACCTTGTCATAATGTTCAACCCAATCAGGTGTTGCATAAGTTACCCAATCATTTACTCTTAATTGAGTGTAAGTCTTACCCATTGATTCTAAATCTAATTTAACTCTTTGTAAGCGATTCTGGTCAGTAGGATTAGATAAAATTAATACATCTATTTCATCCTTAAATAATATCTCAAAATACCTATCATTTCCTGACTTCTCACCGTCAGAACCTAAGACTGCTGAAAAACTAATGTTGTATGAATGGCCATCTTCCCATCCCGAATAAGGACTAGACCAATTAGCAGTGGCCCTATTATGGGGTTCTAAATTAAAAGGCCCATTATCTGCTGTTTTTTCTAAAACTGTTGCACCAGTAGTTAGATCGACTATTTTCATTGTTAGTATATATTCTCCAGCTATGACTCCGTTCAACAGAGGAACGGAAAAATCATGTGATTTACTCCAATCTCCATCTGGATTGGTAGGGTAAACACACTTGTATGTAATATCAGTAGCACAATCGAGAACATTGGGTTGCATCAATGTAATATCAGCACTTGCTATACTAAGAATTATTGATGAAAAATTATTTGCAGTATTAACTTCTGACTCATTATACCATGGAGTATCTATTATCGAATTATTAAATATAGTATTGACATCTATTTTATAGATTCCACTATTGAAATCATGATTAGTGATAGTTACTTTTTGACGTTCTGAAGCATCCATTCCTGTGACAGGTACAGAATAAGTTCCGTCGTCCTCAAACGTAAACTCTTCTACACGGATATTATCTACTGCAAATCCGGCCAATCCGGCATTACCATGAACTCCATCATCATTTGATCTAAATCTCCATGTTAATTCAACTTCGGAACCTGCTAAAGTAGTACATTCTTCTGTCCATGTAAATGAGTCTTCATTTGTTTGATTTAATATAGTAATATGAGTCAGGTCTAAAGTAACAGATTTCATCAGACTTTCTGAATCATACCAAGATACTGAATCATACTGGTCAGAATGATCTCCAAAGTACTCTACTTCATCATAACCATTACCATCGAAGTCTTCACAGTAATGATATAAGTTTCCTCCTGGACCCATAGCAAGTAGCATACCATTTTCATTTAAATCAGTCCAACTTCCATAGACTACTCCATTGAATAATTCACCATTCTTTGTCCATTGTATCTCTAAAAATGCCACATCTCTTTCAGCTAAAATTTGGCCTTGGTTATTTTCTAAAAAGTCCCCTTCAGCATAATAATCGAATGTTAAATAGGTGAAATCTGCCCCTGATTCTCCAACTGGAATTGGATCGAGAGAGAATGATTCATTCCAATCATCTCCATAACCTTGGTCAGGATGTCCTAACCAATATGCTTCGCTATTAAAAATTCCAACATTTTGTGGCAGCATTGAATTACTTCCTGACGAATCATCTAAGCGACTACCATTTGGATGGAGTTCATCGTCGTTATCATCATACCATATTGGTTCAAACCCAGAAAAATCTTCAATGGCAATTAGTTCAGGTTCAGCATTTTGAATAAAGGCTTCAACATCAAAATCAACTACCGTATTACCCCAATTTTGTACCATTACTTCTATATCTCGCTCTCCTGAAGCATATCGCTGTCCGTTTTCAAGACTTGGCCAAGCACTTTCAGCGAGTCCGGGATCAAAAAGATTTTTCACAGTAAGCTGGAATTTTATTTCGTCATTAGTTTCATCTTGGTCTTCTGCTCCTGAAGGATTGGTTATGTCCGAATCTATCGCAGTTGATATGTAATATGTCCTATTATCGACGAAGTCTGCATTTAATTGTACAACACGGTTTTCGCCAGCGGCAAGATTTGTGAAGGACAATTCTTGGCTAGCATCGGTTATATTTCCAAATTCAACATTTCTTTTACGAATAGTAATATTATCAAAGGCGAATCCATCTAAACCTGAATTATCTGAAGAACCTTCAGGACCAGTTGTGCCCTCTAATCCACTACGGAATCTAAAGCGTATATCTATTATTTCTCCTGCATAAGGAGTCAGGTCGATTGATTCTGTCTCAGATGGATCATCGGATGTTCCACCTCCTTCTGTATAATTAATCCATCCTGAAGCATAATTACTACCTCCAAAATTGACATTATAATTATTATATTCTGGATCTTGGTCAAGATAAAATAAACGGATAAGACGCTCATTATCCCATCCTCCCATTCTAGATACTTCTTTCCAACCATTTCCTTCGCTCCATACTTCTATTCCGCATGCGTCTTCGTATAACCATCTCTCGACAACTGAATAGGCCTCTGCAAGGAATAATTCGAAGAATCCGGCACTACACATCATAGAAATATCCATGAAAGCTGCATCTGCTCCTGTCAAATCTATATTTTCCAATATTAATGCTTCATCCATATGGTTAACATAACCTGAAGAAGAATTACCTGTTCCATCGTCATAATCCATTCCAGCCCAGAAATAAGTTGTCGGATTACTATCCGCCTCATACCATGAAATATTTTCAGAATCTGCCGTAGAATTTGATTCTAGATGCCAAGAAGAATGTCCTTCTGGATATTCGCCAGTGTATGAATATTTAGAGAATTGTGCATTTCCTATATTTACACTTGGATTATCTCCATCTTCAAAATCATTAGAATAAACTATTGTATCATCCCCTCCAAGTACTTCTTTGACTTCAAGATTGACATCAACGCTACCACTAGCAATTGCATTAAGTCCTGTATTTCTCAGAGTGACATTGACCCATCTATTTCCTTCTCCGAGCATTGCTTGTCCAGTCGAAGGATCTACAGAAGATGGTTCAATAGTCACACCAGTTATTCCTAAATCAAAATTATCCAAAGTTAGAACTGATAAGTAATCACCAGCACCTGGCCATCCTTGAGTGTCAAGCCACATTGCATTATTTGCAAATCTGTATGCGTAATCTCTCTGTCCAATTACAATTTCAAGAGCGCTGTCATCTCCTCCTTGTAACTGTCCAGGCATTGCAACGCTAGGTCGCCTTCCAACATCAAATGAAAGAGAGGGGAGATACCCATTACCATCAGGATCAGCAAGAATAATCTCTACAGTGTTTGTAGCCCTCAAATTTTCTAAACTCAAATAGGTTTGATTTTGCGCAGAAGAATCTTGAATAATCTCTAAAGTTAATTCTGTAGGTATGAAGAAATCCATCTCTCCGTCTCTATTTACATCGGCAATGGTTAACGACGCTCCAAGATAATCACCTAATTCATTAACATAGTTTTGTGTATTCCAATTATTGCCCGATCTGGTAGCATAATTCACTCTACCTTCTATTCCGTCAATTACTGCGATCAAATCAATTTGATTGTCATCATTATCAGGCGTAGTATCTGTTATATCTATCCCATAAAGTGGGTAATTGTGCTCTGCATCTAATTTGAATTCATGTATCCCTTGAGCAGAAGGATCCATTGGATTAGAGAAAAATACATTACCAGCAGTTGGTAGACAATTAAATTCTAAAACTGTCATATTATCAAAATGTCCTACAGAATATCCTACACCAACGTTGAAAGGAGGGGTGCGAAGCAACCAAAGATCAAGATCTTCACAGTCTGTTGAAGGAATTCCTGGAGTGCCGCTAGATTGTACTGTTTCGCCCCAGTGGCCTAGCATTAAATCAGTATAAATCCCATTTGTAAGTGGTACAGGAATATTTTGTTGATTAATAGGCAGAGTGTAATCTGGACCCATATATACTTGAATGTACTGATTAGCACCAGTACTATCTTGAGTGACAAAAACTGTATCTGCGTTACCATCTCCATCGATATCACCAACATCTAAATCTAAAAGATAAGGATTGGTAACTGTGATTGAAGCCATATCTTCCCAGAGATTAACGCGATCATCGCATACTCCCTTTAGAACAGTAAGATTTGCTGGCCTTACAAAGGATTCTCCAACAAATCTAATATTTTGCTGATAGTATATGATATCATTGACTCCGTCACCATCAACATCTGCTATTTCGGCTCTAGTACCATCAGCAGTGTCTCTGAATCCAGCACGACGGGTATCATTGTTTGATATGTATATGTCTTGCCTGTCGGCAAAAGTCCCGGTCGGAGTACTCTCAGCAGTACCAAATCCATCATTGTAAAGTACACTAAGGAAATGCCCCATGGTACTTGCAGCGATTATATCGTTATCTCCATCGCAATCTAAATCGCCTATTGCTATAGCTGATGGGTCTCTTTGAACCGCATATTGAGTAGTGTGTGAGGCATATACAGAAGGAATCAAAGTAATGAGTGTTGAAGATATCATAATAAGGACGAGCATTATTGCTCTACCACTCTTAATATTGCGGTCACGTTGATTGCTGTCTCTAATCATATTACTCCGGACTTTCATCTTATTATTATGCCTTATTGCATTCTGATTTGAGAAAAATCGTTGTTTTATTGAGATTCTAACCAACTAGGATTTGGAGAATATTGGACTTCTGCTCCACCATAAATTCTCTCCAATCTTCCCATTATCCACAATCTATCCAAAAAAATTTCTAAATCTACTCCTTCACGATTCATTTTTTCACCTACTGCTTTCTCAATAGAGCTTATCGGTAAAGAAGAATGGCCGTGTTCTCTGACAACCAATGTCATAAGCAACTGTAGCCAAGACTCGGCTTGAGGATCACCAGACAAATTATTTGATAGAGGATCAGGTACTTCAACCTCATTTAAGAATTCTATTATTGCATTAATATCGGGATTGGTTTTTTTTGAGAAGCCTAATTCATCTACCTTGTTATTCAAATTTAAATTTCCCACTGCCCTAACTACTGATGGGATACTTGATGGATCTGGAGGAGGCCCAGGCAGAGATTGTTTCTCTCCTTCTTCATCTTCCATATACGGACCTCCTAGGCATCATAACATAAATGTCTCTTAAATTATTTTTTTGCTAAATTCCTCAAAACAGCTTGTAAAATTCCTCCATTTCTAAAATAATCTGCTTCAACAGGAGTATCAAGGCGTACTTTGGCATCAAATTTGATAACAGTACCATTCTCCTTGATAGCAGAGATTGTAATCCAAGATAAGGGTTCTAATTTAGAAGAAACTGGTATATCAAAAAATTCTGTTCCATCCAGTCCTAATTTATTTGCGTCTTCTCCTTCTTTGAATGTTAAAGGAAGAATTCCCATTCCAACTAAGTTAGAACGATGGATTCTTTCAAATGAAGTTGCAATTACTACTTTCACGCCGAGTAATAAAGTTCCTTTTGCTGCCCAGTCTCTGCTACTCCCTGTACCATATTGAGAACCTGCCAAAACAATTAATGGCGTATTTGTGATTTGATACCTCTCACTGGCTTCAAATATTGGGATAATTTCATTTGAAGGTAAGTGATTAGTAACTCCGCCTTCAGTCCCGGGTGCTAATTGATTTCTTATTCTTACATTGGCAAAAGTACCACGCATCATTACTTCATGATTTCCACGTCTACTTCCAAATGAATTAAAATCCCTAGGCTGAACACCTTTTTCTGTCAAATATTTCCCTGCAGGACCATGAGATGGAAATGCCCCAGCAGGACTAATGTGATCAGTAGTTATTGAATCTCCTAACTTTAGTAGTACTCTTGCTTTTTCTATAGGCTTTATTTCTTCAGGATTTTCCTTAATTCCATTGAAGAAAGTAGGTAGTCGTACATATGTTGAAGATTTATCCCACTGATATTGTGCAGATTTTTCACTTGGAATCGATTCCCATCTAGGTTCTTCCAATACATCATCATATCTTTCTTTGAACATTTCTGGAGTGATTACTTGAGAAATTACGGAATTAATTTCTTCATCAGATGGCCAAATATCTTCAAGCATTATTGGATTTCCAGATTTTGAAAATCCCAATGGTTCAGATGCGAAATCGAAATTGAGTGTGCCTGCTAATGCATATGCAACTACTAAAGGTGGACTGGCAAGATAGTTTGCTTTTACCTTTTGATGTATGCGCCCTTCAAAATTTCTGTTACCAGAAAGCACACTCCCTACAATCAAATTGGAATCGTCTATAGCAGATTCTATATTGCTATCGAGCGGTCCAGAGTTTCCTATGCATGTTGTACATCCATAACCGACCACATTAAAGCCTAATGAGGATAGGTCTGCGGTCAGTCCGGCAGCATCAAAATATTCTGTCACAACTCTACTTCCGGGAGCTAAACTTGGCTTTACCCATGGTTTAATTTTAAGTCCCAAGGAACAGGCATTTCTTGCTAATAACCCAGCAGACATCATAACACTTGGATTACTTGTATTTGTACAACTTGTTATCGCAGCAATTACTACATCTCCGTGTTTTAGATCTTCTTGTGTACCTCTTATTTTGGATGAGTCTTTCATATTGTCACTTGATATTCCATGCCCCTTATATCCTAGTGGAGCAATTAATGAATCTCTAAAGTGACCTTTCATATCAGATAGATTAACTCGATCTTGAGGTCTCTTTGGACCTGCCATTGCAGGATCTACTTCTGATAAATCTAGAGAAATAGAAGATGTGAAATTAGGCTCTATACTTTCATCACTGAAGAATAAGCCTTGATTTTGTAAATATCTCTTAACATTATCCACGTTTTCAGGACTTCTACCTGAGAGAATCATATAATCAAGAGTTTTGTCATCTACAGGGAAAAAGCCACAAGTTGCCCCATATTCGGGCGCCATATTAGCAATGGTAGCCCTATCTGGAAGATTTAGGTTAGAAATGCCGGGACCGTAGAATTCAACAAATTTTCCTACACAATCATGCTCACGGAGCATTTCCACAATCCTTAGAGTCATGTCAGTAGCAGTAACTCCTGAGTTTAATTTACCTGTTAATCTGAAACCTACAACTTCTGGAAGAAGCATGTAAATTGGTTGCCCTAGCATTACTGCTTCTGCTTCAATTCCTCCAACTCCCCAGCCCAATACTCCTAGGCCATTTATCATTGTTGTATGTGAATCAGTGCCCACTAAAGAATCAGGGAACCAAATATTATTTTCTTTTCTAGCAACTGAAGCAATCCATTCAAGATTTACTTGGTGAACAATTCCTCGTCCGGGAGGGACGGCTCTAAAATTATCTAACGAATTTTGTCCCCACTTAAGGAATTTATATCTTTCCATATTTCTTTGATATTCAATATCTAGATTACGTTCCTTGGCGTCAGGGAAAAGTCCTGAGAAGTCAACTTGTACAGAATGATCGATAACTAAATCTACTGGAACTTGTGGATTTACTTTTTCAGGATTTCCGCCTAATTCAACCATCGCATCCCTTAATGCTGCTATATCAACAACCGCTGGAACACCTGTAAAATCTTGAAGTAGGACCCTGCTTGGACTAAATGGTATTTCTTCTGGAATCATATCAGGAGACCAAGATGCGATTCGAATAACATCTTCTTCTTTGATTAAAAATCCGTCGCATTTCCTTAATGCAGCCTCTAGAAGTATTCTTATCGTAAAAGGTAGTTCTTCTAAATTACAATGCCCTAAATCTTGGAGTCTTTGTAAACTTACATAATTCGAAAATGTACCATCATTGGTTTCAAATTCCGATAAAGAATCAAAGGGATTATTATCATTCATATGGCTCTCATACAATGCGGACGATTAAAGTAATTTTAACCCTACTATCATTATTATGACATTTATCAAACTATAATGTATGCGTTCTTCAGCTGTACAGTATTTACTGGGCTATCACCGGCGGAAGTTGGTACTTCGCTTATTGCAGTAACATGTTCACAGCCACTAACTATCTCACCAAATACAGTATGTACTCCATCCAAGTGTTCAGGTTCACTATCTTCAGGAATTAAGAAGAATTGACTTCCTCCAGTATTTGGAGGTGCAGTTTTAGCCATTGAAATTGTACAACTTTCATGTAATAACCCTGGATTTTCTGGTGAAGTCTCATCGGGAATCGTCCAAGAACTTGGGTCACAATCATCTGAAGAATTGATTTCTTGCCCATTGCAATAACCAAACCATTTACCAGCATATCCGCCTGTTCCTTCTAAATGATCAATATCTCCTCCTTGTATCATAAAATTATCAATTATTCTATGAAATTCGGTATTATCATATTTCCCATCAGAAGTAAGTTTTAGGAAATTTTCAACATGTATGGGTGCAAAATCTGGCCTGAGTTCAATCTCGACATCAACATCGACACGTGTATCTGTTGAATCTACATAAGATATCTCTAAAACAACTGAGCTGTTTAGCAAAATAATATCAGATGATTCTTCGCCTCCAGTCAATGCATCCCATAAGCCTATTCCATCAGGATCTAAGGCTTCGGTAACAATTTTAAAAGAAGTAAGAAAAATCATAGTTGAAACTACTATGGCTAAAATACCCATAGGAGTTGGATTTCCTTCACTAAACATTTGAAAACCGCTGTTAATAGAAACACCATTTTCATCCATCATGGATGCTAACTTATTCATTCTTCGCCTTGTTTCTTTATCTTTTGGATTGAAATCTAATGCAGTTTTATAATTTTTATACGCCTTTTGCCATCTTCTTTTTTGAGCATTAATATCCATTTCCCCCCATAAAGTACCTGCATCAGCGGCATAACGAGAAGTTTGAGATCTTTGAGTATCATTTTTACATTCTAACCAAGCATCCCTAAGAATATCCAGAGCCTTTTCTGGATCACCATTTTCTATTAGTGAGTTAGCTTCATCCCAGGCTTTTTGCAAGGTCTCCGATACTGGCATCGTATTGGGCGGACAACTAATCATTCAAAATGCCAACGGAAACAATACTAGTAATAAAGTAAAAAAGAATTCTTGATGGTAATTGCTAAAGCCTTAACTTCACCGCAACTAAATTAGTGAGCAAGGCCATACTCAGTAAATGAAGTGGAGTTAGGGAAAAACAATGAATTCAAGTGTCAATAATTTCGTAATCAATATTGCTACAGCTAATGGAACTGGGTCACAATCATCCAATCTCATCATACTCCATACTATGTTTGAAATGGGAATTCCTGTAAGTGGCAAGAATTTATTTCCAAGTAATATTTCAGGGTTACCAACATGGTTCATAATACGTGCTAGTGAATCTGGATATCAGGCACCGGGAGATAAAACAGATATTCAAATTATAATGAACAAAGATACATGGGAAAAGGATGTATCGAATCTTGAATCAGGAACAATCATAATTTTTAATGAAGATGTTAAACTTCCTGTTGATAGAGAGGATTGTTTTGCATTTGGGATGCCTATGACTAAAATGGCAAGAAAAATTAATCCAAAGATGGCTAAGTTAATGGCTAATATGTATTATGTTGGAGGTTTGGCACGCATATTGGGAATTGATTCCAAAGAAATTGCAAAGGCGGTTAAATCTCAATTTAAAGGTAAAGAGAAAGCAATTGAAATGAATATGCAAGCCATTAACGAAGGAATTGAATATGCATCAGAAAATTGGGATATTAAAACTGATTTCAAAGCAGAATCTAGACCTAAAGAATCAGAAACTTTTCTGATTGAAGGGAATGAAGCCACGGCTCTTGGAACTATATATGGAGGGATAAATATGCTTTCATGGTATCCCATCACTCCTTCTTCGTCTGTTGCAGAAGGAATCATCAAATGGCTTCCTGAATTACGTACTGCAAAGGATGGAGGTACAACTTGTGCTGTAATACAAGCAGAAGATGAATTAGCTGCAGCAGGCATGGTTTTGGGCGCCGGCTGGGCTGGTGGACGAGGGATGACCTGCACCAGCGGACCAGGAATATCGTTGATGTCAGAATTTATTGGATTGTCATATTTTGCTGAAGTTCCAGGCGTAATTTGGGATGTCAATAGAGTAGGACCTTCTACAGGATTGCCTACAAGAACTCAACAGGGCGATTTGTCTATGTTATATGAAGCAAGTCATGGAGATACACAACATATTGTCCTCATACCCGGTAATGTAGACGAATGTTTTGAATTCGGATGGAGGGCTTTTGATTATGCTGAAAGATATCAAACTATGGTATTTGGATTTAGCGATTTAGACTTAGGAATGAATAGATGGCCAACGAAAGGTTTCGTATATCCAGAGTCGGAAATGGATAGAGGGAAATTGATACGTAATCAGAAAGAATTGGATGCAGTGCCCAATTATGGAAGATATCGAGATGTCGACGGAGATGGCATACCTTACAGAACCTTGCCTGGAAGTGGAATAGATCCGATTTTGTATAGAGGAACCGGACATGACGAAGATGGAATTTATTCTGAAGATCCGATTGTTTATCAGAAAACTATGAAGAGGTTGAAGAAGAAAATAGACGGGGCTAGAGATAATCTTCCAGCACCCATACTTCGTGAAGAAGAGGTAAAGGATTTGGGAATAATTTTTTATGGTTCAATGGAAAATTCAATTGCTGAAATTGATGATATTTTAGAGACGAGAGGTTTGTCTGTAAGTACTTGCAGAATTAGAGCATTACCTTACCATTCTGAATTAGAATCCTTTATTTCTAGGCATGATAATACTATAGTATTGGAAATGAACAGGGATGGCCAATTATATGGTATTTTAAGAAAAGAATTGCCCACACAATTACTTAACAAACTACACAGCGTTGCATATAGCGATGGTATGCCACCAAGAGCAAGACTTTATTCCGAGAAAATTATTAGTGTACTGGAGGGATTAAAATAGCAATAGTTAAGTTGAATGTAATAGATCTTGAAAAATCAGAATATAAAGGTGGTAAATCTTCATTGTGTCCAGGATGTGGACATGATCAAATCTCCAATGTCATTATTCAAGCTGCTTGGGAAAATGGACTACCTCCTGAAGGTATAGCTAAAATGAGTGGCATAGGTTGTTCATCAAAAACTCCAGCTTATTTCTTAGGAAAAAGTCATGGTTTTAATACAGTCCATGGCAGAATGCCATCTGTAACTACTGGTGCAAATATGGCAAATAAAGATTTGACATTTATTGCAGTTTCAGGAGATGGAGACACCGCTAGTATCGGAATGGGACAATTTGTCCATGCAATTAGAAGAAATTTGAATATGGTATATATAATTGAAAATAATGGAGTTTATGGTTTGACCAAGGGACAATATAGTGCCACAGTTGAAAAGGGCTCTAAGAAGAAGAAAGGTTCTGTCAATACTCAAAACCCTATTGACTTATGCGCAATGGCATTGAATCTTGGGTGCGGTTTTGTTGCTAGATCATTTTCTGGAAGTAAAAAGCAACTTACAGCACTTCTTCGTGCGGCAATTAGTCATAATGGAATGGCAATAATTGATGTTATTTCACCATGTGTCACCTTTGCAAATAATGATGAATCATATAGGTCATATAACTATGTAAAAGAGAATGATGAAGTCCTGCATATAGTAGATTATATATCTCATTATTCTCCAATTGAAGAAGTGGACATTCCTGAAGGACAGTATAAAGAAATTGAGCTCTTTGATGGTTCAAAAATAATACTAGAGACTATTGGGTCTAATCATGATACTTCAGATGTTGTTTCAGCATTGACAGCCGTCCATGAAGCGGAAAAAAATGACAAGCACGTAACTGGACTATTGTATTATGATGGAGGAATACCCACAACAACAGAAACTTTAGGATTGACCAATACTCCTCTGTCCCTACTTAATGAAGAAGAAGGTAGACCTAGTAAAGAAAGTCTGATTGAAATAAATGAAAGATTTAGAAGTTCATAATACCCATATAAAACTCGGATTTATTGATATATATCCTATCTCTCGGAATGCCATAGTCCCTTAGTGTAGTGGCCCATCATGTGGGGTTCTGGATCCCACGACCCTGGTTCGAATCCGGGAGGGACTACCAATTTCCTGAGATCTTAAAGAGTTGATAACTCTAAATTACACTGATTATGTCCTAATCATCCAAATAGCCCAATTTAACTCAAGATGGGCGGTTCTGCTGAATTCTGAACACGCCT
>JBJLBJ010000031.1:0-5914 GCA_045568235.1 Candidatus Thalassarchaeaceae archaeon | reverse complement strand
GATCTAGCATCTTTTGATACTGATGAAGAAATTGCAACATTAGCTGATATACTAACTTACCACGTTGTATCTGGACAAGTTATGTCCACTGATCTAACAGATGGAATGACTGCAACAGCATTGAATGGTGATGAGTTATCTTTCACTGTTTCAGCAGATGCAGTAACTGTATCAGGTGCTACAGTGGCATTGGCAGATGTCCCAGCATCTAACGGTGTAATACACGTGATTGACACTGTACTAATGCCGCCAGCAGATTTAGTTGATATACCAGCTACAGCAATATCAACAGGAATTCATACTTCCTTAGTAGCCGCTCTAACAGCAGTAAATTTTGTATCTTCATTGCAAGCAGACGGACCTTTCACTGTATTTGCTCCAACCGATGATGCATTCACAGCAGCAGGAATAGATCTAGCATCTTTCGATACTGACGAAGAAATTGCAACATTAGCTGATATACTAAGATACCATGTTGTATCTGGACAAGTTATGTCCACTGATTTAACAGATGGAATGACTGCACTATCATTGGATGGTGATGAATTATCTTTCACTGTTTCAGCAGATGCAGTAACTGTATCCGGTGCTACAGTCACTACTGCAGATGTAATGGCTTCAAATGGAGTAATACATGTAATTGATACTGTACTAATGCCACCTGCCGATCCTCCAGTTGTTCCTGAAGGCTGTGATTATCTAGTTGGAATTGACGATAGCGGATATGCATTTGATCAAACTTCACTCGAGATTGCAGTTGGAGAAACTGTATGCTGGATGTGGACTGATTCATCAATGCCTCATAACGTTGCAGAAACAGCAAGTGCAGAAGACACAACAAGACTAGTTGGTGGAGTATATAGTGGTCCAGCAGCTACAACTGTTGATTACAGAGTAACTTTTGATGCCAACGAGACCTTTACTTACATCTGTGAACCACATGCTTCGATGAATATGAATGGAGTTGTAGTGGTAGGTACAGGAGTAGAAGATGTTCCAGAACCAGTTGAAAAAGATACTGATGCCACTCCAGGATTTGGAGGAGCGCTACTGGTATTAGCAGTAATGGGTGCTGTTTTAGTTACAACACAAAGAAGTAAATTAGAATAAGTTAAGAATTTAATTTAACTTCTATCCAACCATCAAGTTCTCTCGCCATGTGGATGGCGAGGGGACTTGGTCTACGAAGCTTACCTACGATCTTACCATATTTTGGTATTAATGGAAACGGAGACCATTCTTTCACTTCCCCAGATGTTAAATCGTATCGAGTCTGATGAAGTGGACATGTTACACAATCGTCTTTGATTTTACCTCCATAAGGTAATGGCCAAGCCATATGCCTGCACAAGGCATCTGTAGCTCTCACTCCTTGTTCATCTCTAAATATCATTATACTACGAAGGCCTATGTTCTTCATTTTCTTTTTACCTATTTTGAGTTTTACTGATTTCATAACACGTTTCCAACCATCATCTTCTAAGGGCATTCTCATAAACCAATCAAGAATATTTCAATTATAAATATCTTTCATTCTCCATGTTTGAAATATTCAGAGTCAAAGCACACATTGAAGATGTATATGCACAGCCAATAACATGGCAGAACCCCTCACTCTTACAGAAATTGAAAGAGGAGAAGAATCATGCATTCTAAGATTTAGTGATGGAGAATCTTTCCGAGTAGGGTATCTCGCCATACGCACCAGATGTCAATGCGCAAAATGTAAACCAAGACAAGAAAATGAGCAAAGAATAATAGAATTTCATGAAGAAGTATCTAGATTGGTATTAGAAAAGCCCATGGTTGAGCCAGTAGGGCATTATGGAATAACTATGATTTGGCCAAGTGGATGTAGTAGTGGAATACATTCATTTTCTCATCTTAGGAATATTTCCGAGGACTTAGGAACTAAAATTTAATATTACGAAGAAGTCAAATGTGGAAGACTCTGCCATAGGCCATCGAAGAATTGGTTAGCACCGTTCTCGATAGGTGATTTTATGACTAAAAGTAGCCCAAAGGATTCTGAAAAAGAAGAGGATGCTTGGCATCAATTCTCTAATGCCGGCTATTCATCAGCTTCCGCTGATTTTGATAATGAAGAAATTGCTGAACAGCAGAATACAGAAGAAGAATGGTTTGATGGAGATGATTCTGATTTTGAGGGTAAAACAATAGACTGGAATTCGCCACCTTGTCCAACTCCATTAGGAATATCTCATATGATAAAAATTGGGACATGCAATCACTGTCTTAAACGCGTTTCTGGTAAAAAAGAAATGTCAGGTGCAGAAATAAGAAATGAAGCATATGCTAGGGACATTTCTTTGGAATCCTCTTTCAATCAAGCATTATGTCCACTCTGTGAGAACTTATTTGATGATGTCGATAATATTGTTGAGAGAATAATTGAGAAAATAGATAATTTAGAATATTCTACTTTACAGATAGGCATTCATCTACCGAAGGATCTAATTCAAGAGTCACATGAAATCACGTCTAGACATGGGGCATCCCAATCTATGCCTCTGAAAAATTCAATGGTTTTAGTAATTCAAAATAAAATTAATCATAATTTGGGAACAGATATCAATTTTGTAAAAGATAGACCTGATATTATGGTTCTTGTTGATGGATTAACACTTAGAGTTGATGTTGATGTTAGGCCAATTTATTTTTATGGCAGATATAGAAAGCTAAGTCGAGAAATACCTCAAACACGTTGGCCTTGTAGAGCTTGTAAAGGTCGATATAATGGCTGCAAATCTTGCGAAGGAACAGGACTTCAGTACATTGATTCAGTACAAGATTTAGTTGGAGAACCGTTAAGACATATTCTAAATGCTAAGGATACCAGTTTTCATGGAATGGGAAGAGAAGATATAGATGTCCGAATGTTAGGTACTGGACGTCCATTTGTAATAGAAATAAAAAAGCCAATGAGGAGATTACCAGAGATGTCAGAAGTTGTTAATGAAATAAATAAAAATGCTGCTGGTAAGATAGAAATTGATGATTTAAAGAAAACTGAAAGATCACTGATAGCCCAAATCAAGAATTCTCGATCCGATAAGTCATATACAATAAGATTCAAAATATCAGAAGAGATTAAAGAAGATATCATTATAAAATCCATTTCAGATTTATCTGGTATACAATTAAATCAAGAAACGCCTAGAAGAGTTTCACATAGAAGAGCTGATAAAATAAGAAAGAGAAAAATTATTGAAATAAATAATATAATAATTGATGGAAATGAAATCCAATTCAGTATCCGTGCAGAGGCGGGAACTTATATCAAAGAATTAGTACATTCTGATGAAGGTCGAACAAATCCTTCTGTTTCTGGAAAACTCGGCGTTGATTGTGAAATTTTGTGGCTCGACGTTGAACAAATACATGATGATGAGGAAAATAAGGATAATTGAAGCCTTTTCAAATCCGAGTCCTTAATAATACGCGGCAAGTCGCCCGCTTCCACGACTTTGGTCGTTTGGTGATATTATGGTTACTCGCACACATGGTTTACGTCAAGGCACTCGTAGTATACTAAGGAAGAATAAAAGAGATAAAGGACGTATTTTTATTAACCGTATCATGCATCCTTATGAAGAAGGAGATAAAGTTGCTATAGTCTTAGATGGCGCTCAACAAGGAGGAATGCCACATCGCAGATTCCAAGGAAAAACTGGAGTCATTACCGGTGTTCAGGGAAGAGCTTATGTCGTCAGCGTAAAAGACGGCAATATGCAAAAAACTGTTGTCGCCAGACCAGAACACCTAAGGCCAATTGAGGGATAATTATGTCAGAAGAAGAATTTGTTGATGTTGCTACAGTAAGAGACTTACTACTAGATGCACAAAAGAGACGCGGAGAACTGTCTTATGAGCAAACAATGGCTTTGCAGCATGCAGAATGGGCTGCTAGTGGACAAGGTCATCCTACAGGGAATCTTAAGACAGAGTCCAAAGTCTTCAAAGCTCTTTATGAAGAATTAATGAAAAACGAAAAATTAACTCAATATCCTGAAATCGCAGCAAAGATAGCAGAATTATGTCCTATGTCCGTTGCAGATATTAGAGTTGTGATTGCAAGTAAAAGAATAGCCATGGATACTTCAGAAATTGAAGCGTTAATCGACACAATCAAGCAACATGTGTTATAAATAATATATAATGTCCAATATTAATGCTCATATTCATGAGGTAGAACCCTTCAGAGAGATGTGATAGATATGCTACCTAGGAAACAATCCGACCCCGCAGAGGATGTTTTCCATTCAGAAAATAGTATTAGAATATTAGATATATTAGAAAAAAGACCTTTTGGAAATGAATTAGAGGCGATTACATCACCTTCCTTGTATTTAGTCAAGGCCAGACTAAATGATGATACAGTATCAAGTGGCGAAATAATAGATTTACCTTCTGAGAAAATCGGGCCAATCTCTGAAATCCGTTACAAAGATATCTCATCAACATCTCAATCTGAATTAGTTGAAGCAATAATGAACGAAATAAGGAATACTCCAGATAATCATCTAAGTTTTTACAATAGAGCAAATAATATTTCATTAAAAGTCCATTCTTTCCAACTATTACCATCTATTGGTAAATCTAAGGCTCAACAAATGGTACAATCTAGAGGAATGATTGGATGGGAAAATTTTGATGATGTAGATGAAAAATGCTCTATCGATTCTGTCAAACTACTTGCAGAAAGATATGTAATCGAGATGGAAGATTCAATCCAGGTACCACGTTTACTTGATTTATTACTTCGAACCGGCGTATGATTTATGACACAATTCAATGATCTAGATGCTCGCCTCCTTGTAGATTTATTACGTGATAGGATAAAGCCTAAGAAATCATTAGGTCAGCATTTTTTAGTTGATGAAAAAATTATTTTACGATCTATAGAAATAGCCACAGAATTCAAAAAACCAATATCTCCCCAATCTCATATATTAGAAATAGGTCCTGGTCCTGGATCATTGACTCTAGAATTATTACGATCTAATGCTAGATTAACCGCTTTAGAGATAGATAATGACACAGTCTCTCACCTAAAAAGAGTTTTTCCAAATTTAGACGAGAGATTCGTATTGAATAAACAAGATGCATTGATTGGAAATTGGCCAAGTGATATTACTCATTTAATATCCAATTTACCTTATCAAATTTCCAGTCCAGTATTAGAAAAAATTCAAAATCATCACCTGATTAATCCAATATCGATTATTATATTACTTGTCCAAGACGAATTTGCTGAAAGAATGGCAATGAAAAGATATGATACACGTGGTCCATTAGGAATGTCTTTATGGCTAGATTTTGACGTTTATTTAGATAGAAAAGTTCCTTCTAATTGTTTTAGCCCTGCACCCAGAGTAAATTCAAGATTGGTAACATTATTGCCAACAGAAAGAGAAAAATTATCAATTATCAATAGAAAATTATTCAGAATAATAGTAAAACATTGTTTTTCAAATAGAAGAAGAAAAATACGTACTTCACTTTCTAAGTCCCCGAAGAGATTGAATAGAGTAAAGGGATGGCATAAAGAAAAATGGAATAACACTATTCCAAATATTTTCAGTAAAACTGTTGATAATTTACCCGAAGATTGGCCAAACCTTCGTCCAGAAGACCTTGAACCCGAACATTGGGTTATCTTGACTAATACAATATCTTCAAATTAGTGCATTTTTAGACTCATTCTTACCACGCCTTGATAGATGAACCCATGGTGCGGAGGGTGCGGCGAACCACTATTAGGTCGCCCAAACTGAGGGGTTGGCATGGCAAAAAAAGATACTTATCTAGCATTATTACGTCGTGGCATAGATGAAAGTACTGCACAAATACTTTCAGATGGAGGAATTAAAGTTGGCGATTTAAAAGATCT
>JBJLBJ010000030.1:0-5206 GCA_045568235.1 Candidatus Thalassarchaeaceae archaeon | reverse complement strand
TCTTTCACTGTTACAACTGATGCAGTAACTGTATCTGGTGCAACAGTTACATTAGCAGATGTACCAGCATCTAACGGTGTAATTCACGTAATTGATACAGTATTAATGCCACCAGCAGATTTAGTTGATGTACCAGCTACAGCAATATCTACAGGAATTCATACTTCCTTAGTTGCCGCTTTGACAGCAGCAGATCTAGTATCTGCTCTACAAGCAGACGGCCCTTTCACTGTATTTGCTCCAACAGATGATGCATTCGCAGCAGCAGGAATCGATCTAGCATCTTTCGATACTGATGAGGAAATAGCAACACTAGCCGATATACTAACTTATCACGTAGTTTCAGGACAAGTTATGTCTACTGATTTAACAGATGGAATGACTGCAACTGCATTGAATGGTGATGAGTTATCTTTCACTGTTACAACTGATGCAGTAACTGTATCTGGTGCAACAGTTACATTAGCAGATGTACCAGCATCTAACGGTGTAATTCACGTAATTGATACAGTATTAATGCCACCAGCAGATCCTCCAGTTATCCCTGAGGGTTGCGATTATTTAGTCGGAATTGATGATACTGGATATGCTTTTGATCATGTTTCACTTGAAATTGCTGTAGGAGAGACAGTATGCTGGATTTGGACTGATTCATCCATGGCACATAACGTTGCAGAAACAGCAACTGCAGAAGATACTACAAGATTAGTTGGTGGCCTATACAGCGGTGTAGCAGAAACAACTGTTGATTATAGAGTAACTTTTGATGCCGATGAGACATTTACTTACATCTGTGAACCACACGCTTCAATGAATATGAATGGAGTTGTAGTAGTAGGAACAGGAGTAGAAGATGTTGCAGAACCAATAGAAAAAGAAGATACCGATGCTACTCCAGGATTTGGTGGAGTATTACTGGTATTAGCAGTAATGGGCGCTGTATTAGTGACAACACAAAGAAGTAAGTTAGATTAAGTATTTAGCTTGACTTCTATCCAACCATCAAGTTCTCTCGCCATGTGAATGGTGAGAGGACTTGGTCTACGGAGTTTTCCTACGATTTTACCATATCTTGGAATCAATGGAAATGGAGACCATTCTTTTACTTCTCCAGAGGTTAGATCATATCTAGTCTGATGAAGTGGACATGTTACACAATCGTCTTTGATTTTACCTCCATAAGGTAATGGCCAAGCCATATGTCTGCATAATGCATCTGTAGCTCGAACTCCTTGTTTATCTCTAAGTATCATTATGCTACGAAGACCTATGTTTTTCATTTTCTTTTTATCCATTTTGAGTTTTACTGATTTCATAACACGGTGCCAACCCTCATCTTCTAACGGCGTTCTCATAATTTAATCAAGAATATTTCAATTATAAATATATTTCATTTCTCTTATTTGAAATATTCAGAGTTAAGGCACACATTGAAGATGTATATGCATAGCGAATAGTATGGCAGAACCTCTCACTCTTACAGAAATTGAGAGAGGACAAGAATCTTGTATTCTAAGATTTAGTGATGGAGAATCTTTCCAAGTTGGATATCTTGCCATACGCAGCAGATGTCAATGTGCAAAGTGCAAACCGAGACAAGAGAATGAACAAAGAAGAATAGAATTTAATGAAGAAATATCCAGGTTGGTATTAGAAAAACCCATGGTTGAGCCAGTAGGACATTATGGAATAACTATGATTTGGCCAAGCGGATGTAGTAGTGGAATACACTCGTTTTCTCATCTTAGAAATATTTCTGAGGATTTAGGAACTAAAATTTAATCTTCCGAAGAAGTCAAATGTGGAAGACTCTGCCAAGGACTATCGAAGAATTGGCTAGCACCGTTCTCGATGGGTGATTTAATGTCTAAAAGAACTCCACAGGATTCTGAAAAAGACGAAGATGCTTGGCATGAATTCTCTAATGCCAGTTATTCATCAGCTTCTGCTGATTTTGATAATGAACAAATTGAGGAACAAAAGAATACAGATGAAGAATGGTTTGATGGAGATGATTTCGAATTCGAAGGTAAAACAATAGACTGGAATTCTCCTCCTTGTCCAACTCCATTAGGAATAGCCCATATAATAAAAATTGGCACCTGTAATCATTGTCTTAAACGAGTTTCTGGCATAAAAGAACTGTCTGGTGAAGAAATAAGGAATGAAGCATACACTAGGGACGACTCTTTGGGATCGTCTTTTAATCAAGTATTATGTCCACTCTGTGAGAACTTATTCGATGATATTGATAATATTGTTGAGAGAATAATCGAGAAAATAGATAATTTAGAATATTCTACTGTACAGATAGGTATTCATTTGCCAAAAGATCTAATTCAAGAGTCACATGAAATAACTTCTAGACATGGAGCGACCCAATCTATGCCTCTGAAGAATTCAATGGTTTTAGCAATCCAAAATAAAATCAATCATAGTTTGGGAACGGATATCAATTTCGTAAAAGATAGACCTGATATCATGGTTCTCGTCGATGGACTGACACTTAGAGTTGATGTTGATGTTAGGCCAATTTACTTTTATGGAAGATATAGAAAGCTAAGCCGAGAAATACCTCAAACACGTTGGCCTTGCAGAGCCTGTAAGGGCCGATATAATGGATGCGACTCTTGCAAAGGAACAGGACTTCAGTACATTGATTCAGTACAAGATCTAGTTGGAGAGCCATTAAGGCACATTCTAAATGCTAAGGATACTAGTTTCCATGGAATGGGAAGAGAAGATATAGATGTTCGAATGTTAGGTACCGGACGTCCATTTATATTAGAAATAAAAAAACCAATGAGCAGATTACTCGATATGTCAGAAGTTGTTAATGAAATAAATAAAAATGCCGCTGGTAAGATAGAAATAGATGATCTAAAGAAAACTGAAAGATCACTGATAGCACAAATCAAGAATTCTCGATCTGATAAGTCATATACAATAAGATTCAAAATATCAGAAGAGATTGAAGAGGAGACTATTATAAAATCTATTTCAGATTTATCTGGTATAGAATTAAATCAAGAAACACCTAGAAGAGTTTCACATAGAAGAGCCGATAAAATAAGAAAGAGAAAAATTATTGAAATAAATAATATAATAATTGAGGGAAATGAGATCCAATTCAATATTCGTGCAGAGGCAGGAACTTATATCAAAGAATTAGTACATTCTGATAAAGGTCGAACAAATCCCTCTGTCTCTGGGAAACTTGGCGTTGATTGTGAAATTTTATGGCTTGACGTTGACCAAATACATGATGATGAAGAAAATAAGGATAATTGAGGCCTTTTCAAATCCGAGTACTTAATAATACGCGGCAGTTCGACCGCTTCCACGACCTTGGTCGTTTGGTGATATTATGGTTACTCGCACACATGGTTTACGTCAAGGCACTCGTAGTATACTAAGGAAGAATAAAAGAGACAAAGGTCGTATTTTTATCAATCGTATCATGCATCCTTATCGAGAAGGAGATAAAGTTGCTATCGTCTTGGATGGTGCACAACAAGGAGGCATGCCACATCGTAGATTTCAAGGGAAAACAGGGGTCATTACTGGCACTCAAGGCAGGGCTTATGTTGTTAGTGTAAAAGATGGCAATATGCAAAAAACTGTTGTCGCTAGACCAGAACACCTAAGGCCAATCGAGGGATAATTATGTCAGAAGAAGAATATGTTGATGTTGCTACAGTAAGAGACTTACTATTAGATGCACAAAAAAGGCGCGGCGAACTATCTTATGAGCAAACAATGGCTTTGCAACATGCAGAGTGGGCTGCTAGTGGACAAGGCCACCCTACAGGAAATCTTAAGACAGAGTCAAAAATATTCAAAGCACTCTATGAAGAATTAATGAAAAATGAAAAATTAGTTCAATATCCTGAAATCGCAGCAAAGATATCAGAATTATGTCCTATGTCTGTTGCAGATATCAGAGTTGTAATTGCAAGTAAAAGAATAGCTATGGATACTTCAGAAATTGAAGCTTTAATCGATACAATCAAGCAACATGTGTTATAAATAATATATAATGTACAATATTAATGCTCATATTCATCAGGTAGAACCCTTCAGAGAGATGTGATAGATATGCTGCCTAGGAAACAATCCGGCCCCTCAGAGGACGTTTCCCATTCGGAAAATAGTATTAGAATATTAGATATATTAGAAAAAAGACCTTTCGGAAATGAAGTGGAAGCGATTACATCGCCTTCCTTGTATTTAGTTAAGGCTAGGCTAAATGATGATACAGTATCGAGTGGCGAAATTATAGATTTACCTTCTGAAAAAATCGGACCAATCTCTGAAATACGTTACAAAGACATTTCATCAACTACTCAATCTGAATTAGTTGAAGCATTAATGAAAGAAATAAGAAATACTCCAGATAAACATCTAAGTTTTTACAATAGGGCAAATAATATTTCATTAAAAGTTCACTCTTTCCAACTACTGCCATCTATTGGTAAATCTAAAGCCCAACAAATGGTCCAATCAAGGGGAATGATTGGATGGGAAAATTTCGATGATATAGATGAAAAATGCTCTATTGACTCTGTTAAACTACTTGCAGAAAGATATGTCATTGAGATGGAAGATTCAATTCAGGTTCCACGTTTACTTGATTTATTACTTCGAACCGGCGTATGATTTATGGCACTATTCAATGATCTAGATGCTCGCCTTCTTGTAGATCTATTACGTGATAGGATAAAGCCTCAGAAGTCATTAGGTCAACATTTTTTGGTCGACGAGAAAATTATTTTAAGATCTATAGAAATAGCCTCAGAATTCAAAAGACCCTTATCTTCACAATCTCATATATTAGAAATAGGCCCTGGGCCTGGGTCATTGACTCTAGAATTATTGCGATCCAATGCTAGATTGACAGCTTTAGAGATAGATAATGAATCCGTCTCTCACCTGAAAAGAGTTTTTCCAAATTTAGAAGGAAGATTTGTACTGAATGAACAAGATGCATTGATTGGAAATTGGCCAAGTGATATTACTCATTTAATATCCAATTTACCTTATCAGATTTCCAGTCCAGTTTTAGAAAAAATTCAAAATCATCATCTCATTAATCCAATATCGATTATTATATTACTTGTCCAGGACGAATTTGCTGAACGAATGGCAATGAAAAGATATGATACAAGAGGCCCTTTAGGAATGTCCTTATGGCTAGATTTTGATG
>JBJLBJ010000029.1:0-114107 GCA_045568235.1 Candidatus Thalassarchaeaceae archaeon | reverse complement strand
TTTATTTAGATAGAAAAGTCCCTTCAAATTGTTTTAGCCCTGCACCCAGGGTAAATTCAAGATTGGTAGCATTATTGCCAACAGAAAGGAGAAAAACTATCAATTATCGATAGGAAATTATTCAGAATAATAGTAAAACATTGTTTTTCAAATAGAAGAAGAAAAATACGCACTTCACTTTCTAAGCCCCCGAAGAGATTGAATAGAGTAAAAGGGATGGCATAAAGAAAAATGGGATAAGACTATATCCAAATGTCTTTCAGTAAAACTGTTGATAATTTACCCGAAGATTGGCCAGACCTTCGTCCAGAAGACCTTGAACCCGAACATTGGGCCATCTCTGACTAATACAATATCTTCAAATTAGTGCATTTCTAGACTCATTCTTACCACGCCTTGATAGATGAACCCATGGTGCGGAGGGTGCGGCGAACCACTACTAGGTCGCCCAAACTGAGGGGCTGGCATGGCAAAAAAGGATACTTATCTAGCATTATTACGTCGTGGCATCGATGAAAGTACTGCACAAATACTTTCAGATGGAGGAATTAAAGTTGGCGATCTAAAGGATCTAGATACAGAGACTTTAATCAATAACTATGGTTTAAAAAAGGAAATTGCTAAATCTGTTCTCGATGCAGTTGTTTCTGGCCCACGTTCTCAGAGCAAACAACGATATCTAGCGGATGTATTGTCAGATGGTACTACTAAAAAAGTCGACAAAATTGAAGAAAAGCGTTTCAAACGTCAATTACACGATATACATGGTGAACTACTAGAAAAGAAGGAACAACTGCGACTTGCACGCGTAGAATCTTTTAGGAATAAAAAATTAGTTATGAATAGACTCGGTAAGACTGATAGAACTTATTGTCAAATTAGAAAACACACTTGGATGATGAATCAAAGGTCGAACAACAATCCAAACTTAGAGATCAGCTCGAAACTAGAGGATTAGAAGCCGCAAGGGATCATGAAATGTTGGAATTATCCGGCACCCCTCAGGACATAGTTGATTTTAGAAGAAAAATTGCCCCAATACTTTGTCTTCACGCGTGCCCACATTGTGGCGATGAAATGGATCCAAGAGGTAGTAGTATTTTGGATGATATGAGTGATTTTAGATTTATTTGCTGGGACTGTGAAGAAGAGTTTCTTTCTCCAATGGCTCAAGCCGTAGAAAATAGACTAAGCAATGGCTCTAGGATAAAATTAGATCCGAATATCAAGCCAAGACTGACAGTAATGAAGCCACCAATTAAAAAACAATCATCTAGTATTGAAGATTTAATAGCCAGAGATGTAAAGGAGACTGGAGCATCAGCTAAGAAATTAGAAAAGGCAATTGAAGAAAGTACACTCTCAGGCACATTAATTAGTATTGATGAGTGGATAGATCAAACCATTTCGGCAAAGGGATATATTCAGGCGCAGGAGCACAGAGAAGAATTCATTATTGCTACTGGGGCCGGTGCAACTAAATTCAATAAGTGGATGAAAAAGGCCGGTTTATACTTCAATAAACAAACTGGGAGATGGACACGATGGGAAGACCGTTGAGGCTCATTCATGGAACAAAAAAAAGATACTATACGATTTTTTAGAGGTAATTTACCATTGGGGATTATCAAAAAAGACCCTAATCTCACTGTTGCCGAAATGGCCATTAATGCTGGAGTGGATATTCCTACAAATTGTACTTCAGGAACTTGTGGAACTTGTTTAGTCAGACTAAAGAAAGGTCAAATTAAATATCCCAACGAATTACCACCAGGACTTGATGATTATTTAGTGAAGGAAAGGGGTTTCTTGTCCTGTTGTATGATTCCAGAGGGTGCTTGTGAAATAGATGTAATACCTCCACTATAATGGGAGTTACGCCATGTCAACTTGGACAGAACCAGTTTTCATCAAAAATTTACTCATCGTTATAGTTGGGAGTTCAATCTCTGTTTGGTGGCTTTATAAAAAAATTAAATCCAAGTTAGAAGAAGTTCAAGAAAGGCAAGAGAATATTAGAAAAAGAGTATAGATTACTTCATTCATTTACTGCTGCCGTCCATCTTTCTGAATGAGGTACTCCAATTATTTCTATATGGCAAGCTAGGATATTTTTATGATCATTGACTTCATTTCTGAGTTCTATTAATCCATCCAAACAACATGGGCAATGAGGATGAGGGGGGCAAATCCACAAATCTATATTTCCTGCATCACTTACTTCTACTCCTTTCAGGATGTCCTCATCGGTAATCAATTTACCATGTGACTCCTTCCTGTTTCTGAGGATTTTTACTAATCCCTTTTGTGCAATCTTCTTCGCTTTAGTCATTTTTACCACTCAGTTATTGCAGAAAATTTCTTTCCCATAGTTAGACACTCCATGCCATTTTCAGTTCTTACCCATGTATCTTCTATACCTATTGCTCCATCTTTATAGATTACTTTTGGTTCAATAGCCATAGTTCCTCCAAACTTAAGAGGCCTATCAAAACCTTTTGCCACTACAGGCGTCTCATCTAATTCTAAGCCTACTGAATGCCCAAGAAATTTTGCTTGTTCCGGCCTCATTCCCATCAGATTATCTGAATGGCCCATTTCACTAGCCATTAAATAACCTATTTCCCAAGCCTTAGAACAATTTTCTCCATTGCTTAGACAATTTACTACAGTTTTACTAATTTCTTCCATATCTTCTAATCTTTGAATCCATTGTTCAGATAATTTTCCACTACTAAAAATTCTAGTACAATCAGAAACATAACCTCTATGTAAGTGCACAATATCTACTAGTACTGGTTCATTTTTGTTAACTTTAGCAAATCCTGCTCCTAATGAAGATATTGGACTCGTGCCAAGGCCACCAATTGCTGAATCAAAGTATGAAGGAACTGCACCTGATTTTCCAGCAGCTATTACAACTCTATCACAATCCATTGGCCATTTTCTCATCCTTATTCTTCCTCCAAAACCAGCAGATCTACTTACTTCATCAGCAATTGCTGCAATTCTTATTTCACTATCTCCTTCGCCACATCTTTCTCCAATCGTTTCAAACATTTTCTGATTTATTTTACCACTTTCTTTATGCATCGAAATTTCCCATTCAGATTTTGTTTCTCTTAAATTATAAATCAAATTTGTACAATCTTCGGCTTCTCCAGCAAGATTTCCAAATTTATTATTGATAAAACTCCATCTCTCGTATGGTATCTTTGATAATAATAGACTGGGACGTTTTTTACATCCTAATTTTTGTAGAGAATTTTCTAACTGATTCATACGGGGGTGTTTTTCTATAATATGAGGGGCATCATCCTCACCTGCTTCAAATCTAGCCCTTTCTACAGATTGTCTAACCCAATGCCGATTTTCAATTCCAGAATCTTTAGCACCTATCAGCATAACAGAATTCTGTCTACCTCCAGTCAGCCAATATAATTCAACAGGATCATCAATCCAAGCAGATTCAATACCCTTCGCAGCCAATGTTAAAGAAAACAAATTTTGCCTATGTTCAAGTTCTGAAACTGGTACTCTCCAATCTTGATTTTCGGGCCCCTTCAAACGTGCCACGTCCCAGTCCATACTCATTCTTAATTATCCTAAGCAAAAAGCATTTTTGTTTATTTGAGCATACTTATCTTCCACAACGGCCAAATGTAAGACTCAAGTGGCTTCACATGTGCAAGGCGTTCTTTCGCTGGATGCCTATGACTTAGAAGGACAAACTGTTTTGTATAGGGTGGATGTTAATTCTCCTCTTAACCCGGTTGATAAAACACTTTTAGACGACTCCAGATTAAGAACAATAAAGTCAACTTTAGAATTACTTTCGAATTCTAAGGTTGTTATCTTAGCACATCAATCACGACCGGGTAAAGATGATTTTTCAGATATGTCACAACATAGTGATAGGTTATCGCAAATAATAAATCGAGCCATAACTTTCATTCCAGATATTTGTAGCGATTCTACGATAAGTAAAATTAGAGAAATGGCAAATGGGGATATATTATTTTTAGACAACATGAGAATACATGATGAAGAATATCGTAAAAAATATACCAATTGGCAAGATACTGAAAATTCTGAAATCGTTTCCAAACTTTCTTCCGTCGCCGACTTATATGTCACAGATGCATTTGCTGCTGCACACCGCAGCTCTCCTACGCTTACGGGCTTTACAAATAAATTACCATGCATTCCCGGCAATCTTATGATGACCGAATTATCGAATTTAAGAATTGCAATAGATGACCCGCCTCGTCCATATTTAGCAATTCTTGGTGGCGCCAAGGCCGATGATTCTCTCAAGGTAGCACTTAACCTAATACACAGAAATGTCATTGACAAAATAGCATTCGTTGGAGTAGTAGGTAATTTGATGATATGGGCAAAAGGATATGATATAGGTGCTAGAAATAAAGATTTTATTACCGATTTATTAGGCAAATCATTTGATAAAACTTGGAAAATAGCACAATTATTAGTTGAACAACATCTTGATTTGTTGATTTTACCATCTGATTTAGCCGTTGAAATAAATGAAGAGAGAGTTCCAATGAAGTTAGATGAATTGCCTACAGAATACCCAATTTATGATGTTGGTATTCAGTCTTTGATGGACTTAAGACCAATTATTCTAAATTCAAAGTGCATACTATGGAACGGACCTGCTTCATTCTTTGAAAAAACAGGATTTGCTTTTGGTACTATTGAAATTCTGAATATGTGTATCGAAACTGATGCATTGACAATAATTGGAGGAGGGCATACTAGTGCTTTAGTAAGTAGTAGAGGAGTATCTGACAAAGTAACACATAATAGTACAGGAGGAGGATCTACAATGTGTTTATTATCAGGTGAAAAAATGCCTGTAATAGAGTCTTTAATCAGTTCTGCTCTTAAATTTTCTAACAATTAACCTATTTTACTTATCGTATTATTTTAAGACCTTTATCTCTTCTCCTTTATCATGGAAGAGACAGGTCCTAGCCCATTTGATGAACCTCCTACCACTGAATTAACTACTAATACTGAATTATCAGGTACTCCAAGCCCAATTTCTGGTTTTGTTGCTCCAGAAGTCCAAGGAAGACAAAAAAGTCCCATGCCACAGGTATTTGGAATATTGGCTGTAATATTGTCTATAGCAGGCGTTTTATTCAATTTACTCGGTCTTCTAACTACCCAAGCGGAAATAGATCTTGCTAGAGAAGTAGGAGAAAATAGCACTTTGTTTGTGGTTTGGTCATGGGTTGAGCCAATTATTGGAATAATTTCTTCAATTGTTTTCGGTTATGCAGGTTTGCAACTTTATAATTATAAGAAACAATCAATATTTATTGGTTTGGGTGCAGTTGCAATCAATACCGCCTCTGGACTTATGGCTTCATATGTTGCTAGTCAACTCCAAGCAAATCTTTCAGACTCTTCAGAGTGGGGCCAAGTTGTTGGTGGTATTGGTGTAGTTTTTACATTATTCTGTAACGCTTGTTGTGCAATGTTATTAGTAACTCCATTACTAATTAGTCCGCAAGATTTAGAGTAATTATTTTAATTTCTCAAGATCTACAATATGTCCTATACGTTCATTTACATCGGAAAGAATGCCTTCTAATACTTCTTTATTTCGCCCCTCAGCACGCATTACCAGTATTGGCTCTGTATTACTAGGCCTACACAAATACCACCCATCTTGATATCTAACTCGAATACCATCAACAGTTGATTTCTCCATATCTTCGAAAGCGGCTAAAACTGCTGACATTGTTGCCTCCCGTTCCCCTGTTAGAGGTACTTTTCCTTCATCAGTCGTCGGATATTCGGGCATAAAATGAAATCTCTCTGAAAATTGTTGACCACCTTCATTGGGTGATCTTTCATCTCCTACTATTTTTAGTAGACGAGCAGCACTATATATTGAATCATCAAAACCGTACCATTCATCATTCATGAAAAAATGTCCTGACATTTCTCCAGCAAATGGAATATCTGGATGTTCTCTTAATTCAGTTTTCATGAAAGTATGTCCAGTTCTAACCATACGTGCAATTCCTCCTAAATCATGAATCGCTTCTTCAATAGCCATACTACATTTTACATCAAATAATATTGTTCTACCGTCATCGGAAGTGTCTTCAGATATTTTTGACAATACATCTTTTGCAAAAATTCCTATTAGTCTGTCTGGATGAATAAAATTTCCATTTTCATCTACTACTCCTAATCTATCTCCATCTCCATCCATGCCAATGCCAAATTCAGCTCCATGCTCAATAACAGCTTTCCCTAGATCTATCATATTTTTTTGTCTTGTTGGATCTGGAGGATGATTTGGAAAAGAATTATCCCATTCACAATATAGTGGAATCACTTCCGCTCCAAGCCTTTCTAATGTTTTCACAGATAAAGGACCAGGAACAGCATTTCCGCAGTCAAGTACGATTTTGATTTTTCTTTTGAGTATCCCAACATTTTCAATTATTCTTTGTATATATTCTTCTTCATATTCCTCTTCGAGTTTATATGTTCCTTTCCCTTCTCTAAATTCTCCCTTTTCAAAGGTGGCTCTAATATCTTGTAATTCTTTTCCTCCCAGAGGCATAGTTCCTTCACAAATTTTGAATCCATTATATTCCGGAGGATTATGGCTAGCAGTAATTGCTACCGCAACATCAACTGGTAAATCAACAGTTGAACGATATAATACTCCAGTTGTAGTTACTCCTAGGTCAATCACATTCGCACCAGCAGATATCAAACCTTTGACAAAGGCTGCATGATACTCTGGCCCTGACTCTCTAATATCTCTGACCACTGAAACCGTTTCAGCATCAAGATGAGTCGCAATCGCCTTTCCCAATTTTTCAGAAAATTGTGCACTTAATTCGGTTCCAGCAATACCTCTAATATCGTACGCCTTGAAGACTGTCATGGCGAGCCGTGAGAAGACTAATACAAGACTTCTTTGGCTACACATTCAGATACACAATGATTGTTACAATCTATTAATTTTCCAAATTTCTAAAGGCCTCACAAATAACCTCTACTAATGCACCCATGGGTAAATTTGGAACTTCATAAGCAGCACGTGAAGGAGGGATAATTTCTTCTAACCATTCTCCATAAATATCATTAATTGTACTGTAGTTGTTAATGTCTGTCATTAAAATTGTCACTTTAACCAAATCCTTCTTCGAACTATTGGCCGCATCTAACAAACTATCAATTTTCTTTAAGACTCCTTTCATTTGTAATTCAATAGTATCTCCAGCATCTACTCCTATTTGTCCAGATAACCATATGTGTCCCTTTACTGATATTCCCGGGCTATAAGGGGCCCATGTTTTTCCACCAGTGTCGACTTTAATCTTACGTTCCATAACCATACGAAGTAGCACTTACTGTTAGAATTATTCATTGATCATATCTTTTACCATTTCAATAATTTCTATGTGATCTCCTGCAATATTTTCTGAACTAATACTCTCTATATTAATCCATGCCGCATCCATAGCATCATCTCCTGCCACTGGTTCATATTCAGGGTCAACATCAACAATATAGAATAGTCCAATACAATGTTTTCTAGGATCTCTTCCTGGTTCTCCAAGAATTGCTAGTGAGACAGGATTTTCTCCTATCGCACCAGTTTCTTCATTTAATTCCCTTATTACTGCAACTTCTGGGCTCTCTCCATAATCTACAAATCCTCCGGGAAATGCCCATTTTCCTTGCCATTCTAATGGCAAAGGCCCACGTCTAATTAACAAAACTTCTCCTCCATCAGGCCCTTGACGAAGGACAACTGCATCTACAGTAACTGCAGGATTCCTGTAGCCATCTCTACCACAAACTTCACATAGATCATTTGCCATATTTTCTTCTCCTGTATTGATAGGACTCTATTGCTTCATAAAGATCATTCCTTGAAAAAGACGGCCAATGAACATCCGTAAAATAAAGCTCTGAATAGGCTATCTGCCATAATAAAAAATTCGAAATTCTCTCTTCTCCACTTGTTCTAATAACCAAATCAGGATCAGGTATATCTGCTGAATATAGTCGTTTTGAAATTTCCATTGAATTTATATTTTCTAATTCTATTTTACCGTCTGCATGGTCTCCAGCAATTTCTTTAACTGCATCTACAATTTCTTCTCTTCCCCCATATGCAAGACAAACTGTGAAAATATAATCAGAGTATGAAGAAGTTTTCCTTTCTGCATTTTTTATGGCTATTTTTACTCTCTCAGGTAATTCTTCAATTCTTCCGACAGCTTGTACTTTAACATTGTTTGAATGAATTAAAGGGTCTTCTGCAATTTCATTTAATCCAATTTCGTACAAGTCATACAAAGCATCTAATTCTTCAGATTCTCTTGCATTAATATTTTCAGTTGAAAGAGCATATACAGTCAGATACTTTATTTTTAAATTTAAAATCCATTCCATCACTTGCTTTAATTTTTCTTTACCTCTTAGATGACCAATCTTCCTCTCAAGGCTTTGACTCCAAGCAAATCTTCTATTTCCATCCATAATTATTGAAATATGATCTGGTAATTTTTCATTTTTTATCCTCGCCTCGAGTCTTTTTGTTCGTATTCTATCAGTTCTTGAGACAATACTCCATGCCAACTTAGAATTTGAAAAATATCTTGCAGGTTTAGAAATTATTCTAAATTTTAATAGCCATTTTGCAATACTATCTACTGTATTGCCAATAGTACTACGTCCCATCTCATCACCCAATAATTTAATCTATATTTTTATTCAAAAATAACATCAGCCGAATCTCCAATCTTATCTAATAATCCATTTTCTGGATTAACTACAATGACTTGTCCAGAATGCTTCCAAACGTCGATGTCATGATGACTATTTCCGGCATAACCAAATTTTTTATCGCCATATCTAGCAACTAATGAATCTGCTTTTTGCTGCCCTCTTAAATTATAATCTCCATCAGAAGCCATTACATCTGAAAATAATCCAACATGTGCTGCCACTTGTTCTGCAACAATTCTGTCTGAAGCAGTAGCAAGAATCAATGTCCTGCCTCTTGCATATTCTCCTGTAATCCATTCTAAGAAATTTTCATGATAAGCCAATTCAGCTGGATCAAAATTTAATTTCTCTGCTAAATCCCGTTTCCACTTAGCTCTTTTACCTGTTACTTCCTTGAATAATAAACTAGGTATCAACCAAGGTTTTCTAAATATGACCTTGTAAATACTAATCCAGCTCATATCCGATAAAATGAGTGTACCATCCATATCAACAGCAAGTGGAATGTCAGAGTCACCATCGCCCATACGGCCCGGTTGCGGTCTACACATTCAAGTCTTCTTCGACCGATTGCATCAATAATGATACCTTATCGTGAATATAATTGTTGGACATGGCCGTAGTAGAGAATCTTTGGCGACCTTCTGCGATGCAGGTCTCCAAGACAAAGGGAGATTCACCATCTGGATTTAATTCAATCAGACTGGTTGGTAATAGAATGAGTATGGACATCTTAGAACCAATACCAATTAATTCTATAGAAGATTGGAATAATATGATAGTTGAATTAGACTTTTGGGGAGATGTCCCAGATACTAATTCTTTGGAAATAATATCTCAATCAAGCAATGAAAGAGGTTTATCAGTAAAAATTAAATCTTCTGAAATCGAATGGCTTGCAGAATTTCTTCCTTGGGGTTCAGATAATAGGATAGATTCTAGAGCAGTTAATTCACATTCTTCTGTAGATAAGCCATGTGGAGGATATAGGTGGAAAGAACAAGATATCATAATATTAAGGAAAATAAAGTATTACAAAAGTAATTCAAACGATGAGTTAATACAAGCTTTGGAGGAAGGAAATAAAGAAATCGCAATTAGTATTTTAAATAATTCTGGTAAATCTTTGGGATTTTATCATTCTTCAGTAGTATCATTTAGAGAAACTCCAATGGACCAAAAAAGATGGAATAAAAGATTACTGGATTTAGAAGAAAAACTTAGCGCTAACACCATATGGAGGGCACCATTCAGCCGAAAGGCTACTTGTATGCTGAGTTTAGGAGATGTACGATTAACTGACATTCTTATCTCAGAAAGTAGTGAGTATTCCCTCCGTATAAGTCCTCCAAGATTAGCCGATGGTTTATACAAACCAGTATGTGAATTTCCAGCCATCAGAGATCTTTCTTGTCTTGTTCAGGATTTAGGGCGATTATTCCATAAAACACAAAGCCAACTTGATATTACTGATTTAAGGAAATCTTTGATTGAAGGTTGGATTGATACTGCCCCTCCTTCATGGAGTTCATCAGATGTTTTTTATGCACATAGAGGAGGTTTGGCAATATGGGAATATGAGCAATCACTTCTAGATGTTCTAGAATCAACTGCGAATCAATCTGGGCCTCCTTCTCCTGCAGTTCAGATTATTTCTAAGGTAATTCCTTTTCAAAAGAGTATGTATAACAGTAGAACTATAGCTGCCCTTTCATTTATCTCAGTATTTTTGGGAGTAAGTACAGTTATTAATAATCCTCCAACTTCTTTTTCGGATACAATAATACCTTCTTTCTGTATTTTATTAGGTTATTTAACTCACTCTTTTTACCGTAAATTATCTCCTCCTCCGGAGAAGCCAATTACTGATCTTTAGTTATTTTTCCAGCATTAAAATAATAAAAACGAGGTTTTCCTGTTGGTATTTCAACGCCCACTATTTCTTCAGGAGATAATTTTTCTATATGCATAACAATTGATCTTAATGAATTTCCATGTGCTGATACTAGTATGTTTTTTCCCTCTTCTAATTCTGGTAATATTTCTTCAATAAAATAAGGAATAGTTCTTTCAGCAGTCATTTTGAGACTCTCACCCCCAGGTGGGGCTATATCGTAAGATCTTCTCCAAATATGTACCTGTTCAGAACCATGCTTTTCAGCCGTTTCTTTCTTATTCAGTCCTTGTAGCTCTCCATAATTTCTTTCATTCAGACGAAAGTCCTCATAAGTGACAAAATCTTTTGAAACTTCATTATTTTTCATAATTATTTCCGCTGTTTTCTGAGCCCTTATCAAATCACTTGTGTGTACTGAATCAATATTTATCTTGGAGAGTAACTTTCCTGCTTCCAAAGCTTCTAATTTCCCCTTTTCAGATAATTCAACATTAGTCCATCCAGTAAATCTATTTTCTGCATTCCAAATTGATTGCCCATGGCGGATAAGAATAAGTTTAGTCATATTAAAACACCTCAGACCTGTTGATGATGTTGCCTTTTGCGAGGCTCATGGAATACTAGATTATTTTCTCTTGCCCTACTTCTGGCCATGAGCAGTATATCTTCTGTAAATTCCCTTTGCGTCTTTGCAGAAGATATACAATAGAAATTAGTTGCAACAATTACCTTTGAAGGAGCAAAGGACTTCACCCTAACCCATGAATCTTCACTTTTTGTAGATCTTGGATCATTGATTACTTGTTCGCATAATGAGTCACAAAACTTTTTCAATGAGTTTTCATCACTATCTGCTTCAAAATCAAAGGTCGGCAGTATTCTACGGAATCTTCTTTGACTAAAATTCTCTACAGAAGAATTTGTAATATTTGAATTAGGAACTGTGATCATTGTATCTGCAGAAGATCTAACCTGCGTTGTTCTTAGCCCAATGGAAATTACTTCTCCTTCTACACCATCAACAATTATCCAATCTCCAACATTAAAAGGTTGATCAATTAGTATTGAGATTGCTCCAAACATATTTGCCACAGAATCTTTTGCGGCTAAAGCAATTACTAGCCCAGTTACTCCCAATCCTGCTACAAATGAATTAGCATCAACTCCTATCAGTCCTGCAATAATGAAGAATCCTAATACAACTACAACAACTCTTCCAATAGATTCTGCTACACTAGCCAAAGATCTTCTGGACGCCATGTCATCTCCTTCAACTACAATTAAAACATCTATGTAGTCAACTAATCTAAAGGCTGCAAGCAACATTAGAATGATAAATCCAGCATAGAATATATCTGAAACAATTTTCATCCACTCGTCATTCCATACTGGTTCTCCATTTGCAGAAATCCAATTCAATGACATACTCATTACTACACAACCAACCATCCAACCTAGAGATTTAGGAGCAAATAAGTCTCTACCATCTATTCTTTCAGTTTTTGCTATAAAATCTATTAACTTAGGAAATAAAACTCTTCTTGATAAGATTCCCGAGCCACCGGCAATAACGCTACAAAGCAACACAATTATCAGAGTATTCTGTGAGAAATCTAAAAATTTTGGCTCTCCTGCCAAGAAATCTATTAAATCATCCATATTTATCCGACAACTTATCATTCATAAAGAACTCTCTACGATTAACACTGGAATACGTGGGTTTCAAGACCAAATGGTGTTTCGGCATAATAACATATGAACTCTATTAGACTAGACGGAAGTAAGAAATATAGGCAAAGATTGCCTGTGATTGCATTAATATTACCACTTCTTCTTTCTATTGGTGCCCCAATTGCAATAGCTCCTACCGCTGAAGCCCAAGAGTCTAACGAAGTAATGCCAAGCGATATTTGGTCTGAGGATTATGTGAATCAATATTTTCCATGGGGAGGAGATGATAGGTTACAATTCCGAGAATATCATGATTATTTTTCTATGAAAGATAGAATGCAATATCTAGCCGATCGTAATCCCGATATAATGAGTTTCCATGAAGGATTAATTGGAGGAGTAAATCAACGCGGAGACCCAATGACTCTCGATGATTACAAAGGTTGGTATTACAACCATCCTAGTCCTTGGATTAAAATCACAGGAGGTGGAGAAGCTAGAGAAGGAGTCACTGGAGGAGATTGTAACACTTTTGTGGGAGACTGTGGTAATTATGCTGAATTACCAGATATAATGCTAGCTGGAAATTTTCATGCAAGAGAATGGATGTCATATGAAGTTCCTATGTTCTTTTTGGAAACTATAGCATATTATTATGGAATGGCCGGAGTAGATAATGATGGTGATGGATTAATCGATGAAGACGGCTGGGATGGAATAGATAATGATGGCGACTGCTCCAGATTAAATTCATCTGCACAAGATAGTAATGGTGACGGAATACCCTGTGGACCAGGCGATTTGGGAGTCGATGAAGACTTCTCAGAACAATTTATCACAGATATGGTCGATACTAGAGAGATATATTTGATTCCTATGGTGAACGTAGATGGAAACAGATATGACAGAGAAGTATATTGTGGAGAGACTGCATGGGAAAACTGTTATCAATCAGGTTGGAGAAAAAATCTACGAGATAATACTGCAACTGGAGTCACACCAATTCCAGATATCGATGAGGAAGTTGATCCAGCATGTGATGGAGTAGATTTGAATCGTAATTTTCAGTATGAATGGGGTGCACCGCTGGGAGCAACAGGTCCGCTTTTCCCAGGCGCATGTTATGCAGGTGATGCCGGTCCAAACAATGACGTTTATAATGGACCAGTAAATTATGAAGACAATGATGGTGACGGATTAATTAATGAAGACCATGTTGATGGAAAAGATGATGATGCTGACGGACAAGTTGACGAAGACTGGTTAGGAGGAAATAGCGAACCTGAGACTAAATTCATCCAAGACATGACTGAAATGAATGATGACAATGGCGATGGTTCTTCCGAATTCAAGACAACATTGTCATGGCATTCATTTTCTGAATTAGTTTTATGGCCATGGGGGCATTGTACGAATTGTTATTCTCCAGATGACGAATATCTTGTATATCATGGTACAGTAATGGGGCAAATGACTGAATATGCTGCAATGCAATCATCAGACCTATATCCCACAACAGGTGATTTTTGTGATTGGCATTATGGAGTTCATGATTCATATTGCTATACTATGGAAATAGGTAATGCATTCCATGAATACCCAGAAGATATTGCCCATATAGCAGTAAGAAATCTAGGTATACCGTTTTACATGACTGAAATTGCTGATGATCCACGATATAGGGCAATAGTAGGAATAGAAAATACTACTTCAAATCAAGTTTTACAAAGCCCTGAAGATATCGTGATCCCAAATTCAGGAGATATTCCTGTGAACATGTGTCTTGATCCTACATTCCCATTCACTTCTAATATGTCCAGTACTCATTTAATGTGGAGATTTGTTGAACCTACAAGATTGCAGGATGATTATGGCCCTACAGAATGGAATTTTATGCCTTGGGAAATGTCTCCCTTCACTGAATTAAATCAGCAATGTCAACTCAAAGATGGAATGAATGGTACTTTGATATCTGCTGATATACCGCTTCCTGATACTGTAGTAGGAGAAATTCACTATAAAGCAATGCTTGGAACTACAAACGGAGCATTTCCTTTCCGATACCCTACTCTTGAAGAAGGACAAGGGGATTATTACGCTCTTTCATTAGCTTACAGGGCAGATTTTGGTTCAAAAGTACTTGCAACGTTAATGTTCCTTTTTATCGCTACATTTGTTTGGGGTGGTCTGGGTTTTACTTTGCGAGAAATGTTTTCAGATGATGAAGAAATCATGGGCCTTCCACGCGAACTACAAACTCAGATTATAAGTAAATCACCAACAAAAAAATCCTAATCTAAAATTCGGAGAATGATGATATGAGTACTGACACTGGAGCGACATCCGATGAGTTTAGTGGTAGATTAGGTTTAATTTTTGCAACTATAGGGGCTGCAATAGGAACAGGAAATATTTGGCGTTTCCCTAGAATGGTTGGAGCTAATGGAGGAGGATCTTTTCTCATACCTTGGTTGATTTTCTTATTCTTGTGGTCAGTTCCATTGATTATTGCAGAATTCGCTTTAGGTAAGAGAAGTCGAACAGGTACTGTTGGAACTTTCCGAATTTTTGCTGGGAATAAATTTGCATGGATGGGCCTTTGGACTGCATGGATATCAACTGCAATAGGATTTTACTATGCAGTTGTGACAGGTTGGTGTTTAAATTACTTCCAAACAGCAATAAGAGGAGGATTAGGTTCTGAAGTTGATACTGCAGAAGTATGGAACTCTTTTCTACAAGATCGCACTGAAGTGATAGCATTCCAATTCCTAGCTGTAGTAATAACAATGGCAGCTATATGGAAAGGTGCAAAAGCTATCGAAAAAGTCAATGTCACTCTGATGGTTTCACTATTTATTTTACTCTTCTCAGCACTATTCCTTTCATTCGTAATGGACCTAAAAGATGGTACATTGGATGGTTTTGTCTACATGTTTAGTATACAACCAGGTTACCTTAGTCAACCAGAGACATGGATTAATGGACTATCTCAATCTGCATGGTCATGTTCTGCAGGAATGGGTATGGCAATAACATATTCAGTATACATGCGTAAAGATGAAGATACAACTCTAAATGCTGCAACCATGTGTCTTGCTAATAATAGCATTTCAATAATAGCAGGATTAACTGTAATGATGGCAGTTTTCTCAGTATCTGACGATCCTTTAGGTGCTGTTAGTGGTGGCAGTAGTGCCATTACTTTCTTGGTTCTTCCAGAGGTATTTGCTCAAGCACCAGGTGGTCCCATAATCCAACTAGCAATGGTTACAATGTTCTTCTTAGCTCTTTCATTTGCAGCTTTAACATCTATGATTTCAACTGTTGAATTATGTGTTAGAAACTTTGTTGATCATGGTATTGAACGCCAGAAAGCTGTTGGTTTCACTACTATCGCAATATTCCTTTTCGGATTACCAAGTGCTGCAGTATGGATAAAAATGGACGAAGACACAGGTGTGGCCTTTCCACAATTCTTGGAAGTTCAAGACCATATCTGGGGGTATGGATTAATGTTTAGCGGATTATTCATAGCATATTCAATATGGAAGTATGGTTGGAACCAGTATCGTGATTGGCAATATGACAATGATATATCAGGATTTAATTTCCGTGAATATTTAGATCATGGGGTATCTCCATTCCGAGATGATTTCATTAATACAGGAGATAATGATTGGTGGATTGGAAGATGGTGGGATTACATCATGTATCTTGGATTCCCGATAATGTTTTCAGTTCTGATATTATCATACTTTAGTGATATGTTACTAAATGTCGATGATCCATGGAATCCATCTAATCCAAATGGCATATCTATCATTCTATTATTTTGGGGAGTAACTGCAGGATTATTTATCGGGATGAACAAATATGTCCTTGTTAACCGAGTTATCCCTACAAATCCATCAGAGTGGAAACCATCCGGATTAATGCAGATAATCTACTTCCCTTATGCATTAGTCTATTGGATAATAACTTTCATATCTGGAAATTATGAATTAGAGCCAAGGCCATTATATAGAAATGTCCCAGAAGGTGCCGATGCTCCAATCGATAAATTACCTGGCGGCACAGATCCTTACATTGTACAAATAGGATCCCCAATTCCTCCTACATTTGTAAATGAATATGGTGAAACAGTTGTTCACACGCTTTCTAATGTGGAAGCTGAAATAGCGTGAATATCATGGCGAATCTTGTCTCAGATGAATACTCTTGGTCAAAATTATTCAGAGAATATTTGATGTATTGTGCTGTCGGTTGTATCAATGTTACAATATTTTTTATTCTTTACTGGATATTTGCAAATTATAATACCTGGACAGATTATGTCGAAACAATTGCTTGGGCAATTTCCTTTTTGCTCAGTTCTATTCAAGCATTCGTTCTCCATAGATGGCTTACCTTCGAATCCGACTCAAATATACGCTCCAGTTTCTACAGGATGATGCTGGTTTACGGTGTTTTATGGTTAGTTTCAACTGTGACTTTTGGAATAATGGTTGAAGTATTAATAATGAACTCATGGATATCATGGGCAATAAACACAATCGCCTTTGGATTTCTTACTTTTTTAGGCTTAAGAATATACGCTTTTCCTATTGTGGATGGTCGTATTACACGTAAAGAAAGGCTAGATGCGTTCCTTGAACAACGTAGGGCTTGAAGTTAACCTATTTCTTGGAAGGCCTGTGAAACAGGGCGTTCGAGGAACTCGTGACTTCTATCCTGAAGAAATGAGATTACGAAATTGGCTATTTGATAACTTTGCCGATGCAGCACTTTTACACGGTTTTGACGAGTATGATGCTCCTGTTCTTGAGCATGAAGAATTATACACAAGAAAACAAGGAGAAGAAATAACTCAACAATTATACAATTTTCAAGATAAGGGAGAACGTAAAGTTGCACTCCGTCCAGAAATGACTCCTTCTCTAGCAAGGATGGTAATGGCTCGTGCGGGAGGATTATCAATGCCAATCAAATGGTTCTCAATTCCTCAATGCTGGAGATATGAAAGAACTCAGCGTGGAAGAGGAAGGGAACACTATCAATGGAATGTAGATATTTGGGGTACAAATGAAATTTCTGCAGATGCGGAATTAATATCGATATTAGTAACATTTTTCGAAGGAGTTAAACTAACAGCTAAAGATCTAGTCATCAAAATCAGCAGCCGCAAAGTTCTCGAAGAAGTCTTAGGTTCATTGGAAATCAGTGAAGAAATTTTTTCAAAGACGTGTATCATTGTAGATAAAATGGATAAATTACCTGCGGATGTAATAGAAGAACAACTAACTGAATTGGGGCATAATTCAGATGCAATATCAAAGATACAGTCAATATTGGGCATCAAGAATATGGATGAATTAGCTAATTCATTAGGAAAAGAAAGTTTAGCCGTATCTGAATTAAATTCACTATTCGATTCTATAGACTCATATGGTATTTTAGAATGGGTTGAATTTGATGCATCTGTTGTTAGAGGGCTTGCGTACTATACAGGTGCAGTTTTCGAGGCACATGATCGAGAGGGTAAATTTAGAGCGATTTGTGGAGGAGGAAGATATGACAAATTACTTTCAACATTAGGAGGTAAGGATTTGCCAGCAACTGGATTTGGTTTTGGAGATATGGTTATTATGGAATTATTAGCAGAAAAGAATTTAATTCCAGAATTAATTAGTGGAATTGAGGACATTGTAATTCCCTTAAATCCCGAATTAAGGGGTGCATCAGTAATGGTTGCCGCTGCATTAAGAGATACAGGAAGAACTGTTGATTTAGTATTGGAAGATAAAAAATTGAAATGGGCATTCAAACATGCTGAAAGGATTGGTGCAGATAGACTTGTAATGGTCATGCCTGAAGAATGGAAAGCAGGAAAAGTTAGAATAAAAAATTTAGAATCTGGTGAAGAAAATGATATTTCAATAGAAGAATTATGATTAATTCAGTCTTCAGATTTCTTTGATACTGCTACTGCAGCCATAGCCAAAGCACTTACTCCTGCTATTAATCCAAAACCAGGAAGTCCACCACTATCAGTAGCTCCTCCATTCATACCACCCTCATTTCCTGGGTTGTTTGGATCTGTCGTGTTGGCAATTGGGAATTCCATTGTTCCAGTATTATTTCCTACAGTGTAATAATACAATCTAAAATATCCAGGACAATCAAATCCTGGTATAGCACAATCTATAGTACTCCATCCAGGAGCAGAATATTCAAACTCAATCAGTGGCTCTTGACTACTTTTATTCCAAGTATTGGTCATTTCATCAACATCAATAACCATTTCTAGATTTACATCATTTGCAGAGTTTACTTGATCTACCGGCCATTCTTGCTGCTTAACTATTTGCTGACCTTTAGAAACCGTCACAGTCAAGTTGGTACAGTCACTATTATCATTACAGTCCATGGAATCTATATTCACAGTAAAATCAAATACAATTGAACCATTTGTCAAATACATATGCTCTAAAAATGATTTTTCTAATTGACAATTAAACATAACATTTACTTGAGAGCCTTCTGAAAAGTCCTTTTCTCCGTATCCCTGGTCTGCAGAACCTGAAGTATCATTGGCATCAAAATGAGTAAAACAATTTGCTAAATCTTCTGATCCTAACATTACCATTACATTATTTGTTTCTGAGGGTTGTTTGGGGTCATCTACCATTTGAGCAGTTGATGGCGCTACCAAAGTCGATAGTGATAGTATAGTTGCGAGAACAATTGAGAGTGCGACACGCCCTGCTTCCATGTTATTGCACTCCCAACTGCTCTCGTTTGATACTTACCCTCACTTGTTTACGTTCAATCGAACCTCTGAAAGTCACTTTCTGACCTATTTTGTACCTTTTTTGCAATATTTAGGGCTTCACCAAGCATATCAGCATCTAGCATCTCACTCTTCAGTCTTTCACTGATTACTCCAGTAATTATTGACATCACTTTAATCGTATCTCCAAAGGCTGGATCTTGTCTAGCTCCAAAAATTACAGTAGCATTTGGCGAAAGTCTAGCAGTCATTAATTCAACTACTTGATTTGCTTGTTCCAATGTCATATATGGTCCTCCAGTTACATGAACCAAAGCTCCTGTGGCTCCATCAATTTCTATATCTAATAGTGGATGATTAAGTGATTCATGAACTACCTCTTCTGGACCTCTATCACTTTCGCCATATAACATCATAGTTACTCCACCACCTTTCATAATCGTTCTAACATCTGCAAAATCTAAATTAATCAAACTAGGTAGAGTAATTGTTTCTACAACACCTTTTACTATTTCTGCAATTAGTTGATCCATTATACTAAAAGCCTCTTCCATTGGTAGATTTGGAACATAATGTAATAATCTATTATTATCTAAAACAAGTACAGCATCAGCAGTTTCTCGTACCATGTTTAAACCCTCCAAAGCCCTCTTCATTCTCATTTTACGTTCTACAGAAAATGGAGTGGTAACTACTGCCACTACTAATGCACCCGCTTTCTTCGCTTCTTCAGCAACTATTGGTGCAATACCAGTTCCTGTACCGCCTCCTAATCCAGCAGTAACAAATACTAAATCTGCTCCTGCAACAATATTGCCAATCACATCTCTTCCCGCTTCGGCACATCTTCTTCCCATTGCAGGATCTCCACCTGCACCAAGGCCTCTTGTAATGTGTCTTCCAACTAACAATTTCTGCATTGCACGAGTATTATCGAGATGTTGTTTATCCGTATTGATTGCTACGGTAATTGCTCCTTCAACTCCAATATGAGTTATTCTATTCATTGTATTATTTCCAGATCCGCCACACCCACAAACTAATATTCTTGGATCAGCAGGCCCATAATCTTCTAATTCTCTATCTGTTAGAGCAGTAGGAATTCTTCTAGGAGGTTTTTGATGATTTTCTGGATCAATAGATCTCATAGGTGCCTCTACCATATTTCTCCCCGTGCATCCCCGGCATTGCTGCCTTACAATTCATCAGAGTTATCTTTCCCTTCTTAATAGTTGAGGGAGATTCAATATGCTAGAGGTCGTTTTTGTGACTCAATTTTTTTAACCGATTAAATGCACTTATTAGTTAATCAGATATTATTTTTTATTTAATTTCAGGATAACACCGGAAAGCAACATAAAGCAAAGGGCTCTCGTCTAAGGCATCCGAGCTTAGCTCAGTTGGCTAGAGCACCTGACTGTAGACTGGAAATAACAACTTAGGTTGTTGGCCAAATGGCCATCAGGGGGTCCCCGGTTCAAGTCCGGGAGCTCGGACCAAATCAGTCACGTAGTTTTTCTAGCGGTATCGATATACTGGGTATTTTAAAATCAAAAGAATGCTTACTGGTTTTTGGAGGATAAACGTATTCGGATAAACCCATTTCTATCACTTCTTCTTTTGTTATGGAATCTTTACCACATTCTGGCCATACATCCACTAAAACTCCTGAATCATTGAAGTAATCAATAAATATTGTAGGTACTTTGGAGAGCCCCAACTCTTTAGCTGCATTCCATTTATGATGACCATCTAAAATAACATTAGTTTGATAATCTGCTATTATTGGCTTATAAAAACCTCTCTTTTCCATTTTTTTAATCCTAATATTCAAATTATTTTTTATCGTTTCTTCATGCTCTTTGAAAACCTTATGTTCAGCGAGAATAACCACTCTACTCTCTGACCTCACGACTTCTTCTAATGCAAGTAGGCTCATAAAGGAGTGTAAAGTCGGCGAGTCGCTAGGAGGTCTACAAATGAGTCTAAATCAATATGTTAGGAATGTATGGAAGCAACCCAAAGCAAACATACCAAGCCGATACAGAATAGACAGAATGGCTTCTTGGAGGAGAGAACCCGTCTTTCAGAGAATCGATAAGCCAACTAGAATAGATGCTGCTCGAAGAGTTGGATATAAGGCTAAGCAAGGAGTAGTTCTAGTTCGAACTAGAATACGCCGTGGAGGACTTAGGAAGGGTAAAATACACATGAAGCGTAAACCTTCAAAGTCCGGTATTACTAAGATAACAATGGCCAAATCTACTCAAAGAATTGCCGAAGAGAGGGCAAGTAAAAGATATCCCTAATCTTGAAGTTTTAAATTCGTATTGGGTAGGAGAAGATGGGAAAAATAAATTTTTTGAAATAATAATGTTGGACCCACATCACCCAGTAATAAAAGCCGATAAAAAGTATAACTGGATTTCTTCCGGAAATAGCCACAAAGGACGTGCCGAACGCGGAAAGACAAGCGCTGGCAAAAGAGGACGAGGATTACATAACAAAGGAAAGGGAGCAGAAAAACTCCGTCCGAGTTTAAAGGCCAACAAAAATCGCGGAAAATGATTATATCATCCGTCATATTGATGTTTCAAACCCCATCGGTCTAGTTGATGGTTGACCACTGCCTCTCAGAAATACGAGGACTTCCTGTGATTCTTCCTGATGGTAGAGTAATTGGAACTGTTAATGATGCCGTTGTGGAAACCAATGGATGGAAATGCAGCCATATATTCGTTGCCAATCCTCCTAGTGAACTAGTAGAAGGGAGAGTTCATGTTTCAATTCCATGGCATTGGATACGCTCAATAGGGGATGTTGTCATACTTAGATGGTTTCCAAAAACACCAATACCTCGCGACTTATGATGCCCGTATCACTATTCCAATTCGATTACTATGTTTGATTTACACATATTGGGAACTTCCGGATCACGTCCGACGGGCACCAGATCTGTTTCAGGAAACTATCTTTCTACGCCCGATGGCAATTTAATTATTGATTGTGGAGAAGGATTCCAAAGTCGCCTAATTAAGACACGAATTAGATCTAAAAAACAACTCCAATAGGTATCAGAGCACGGGTTTCGAAAATAAAAGTAATATTACTAACACATTCCCATTTGGATCATTGCTGGGGAATTTTACCATTATTGAAAACGATGCAATTAGACGGTCGGCAACAACCATTGACAATAATTGCCCCCTCCACTCCTCAAGCAATTGAATGGGCGGAAAAAAATTACGGAGAAACAATTCCAGATAATTACGACATAAATCCCTCAGATTTTGCCTTTTTATTCAAAGAATGGCGACACTCATATCAATAATTCTAGAAAAAAAATATTCAAAATAAATTGGATACTTATCCCAATTGTCGGGCAAGATCCTCATAATCCATCACTTCAACCAATTAAAGGAATGAAACTAACTGCAATTCCAACTAAGCATACAGTTGTTTCGGTCGCTTGGCTAATTTCCAGTATCCAGAAACCGGATAGGAGTGTTTTGATATCAGGAGATACGAAATATCACGTCCCATCTTTCAAAAAAGAAATACTAGAGAAACCTGTGGATATATTAATCCATGAAGCGACATTCACTAATGAATTGTCAGAAGAAAGCCGGAGAACATGGACATTCAACCGCTCTAGAAGCAGGAAAAACTGCCTCTGACATTAACGCCGAAATTCTTGGTATGGTGCATTTTAGCCCAAGAATAAACGACCCTGAAGCGGTTGAAAAAGAATCCAGAATCAATCATAATAGGAGTTTTGCCTGTAACGATGGCGATATATTTCGTGTATCAAACAATGGAGAAATAAAATTATTCAGAAAATACGAAAACTCATGGTATGAACATGATACTCAACGAACGTAATTGCGATACGATTCAAAAGGTATGTCGAAACGGTTGGCCAATGAAGAGACAGCCCGGAGGTATACTTGCTGTTGTAATAATATTACTTTCTACCCAATTCATCCATGCGGAATCTAAAGCAATAACCAATTGTAATAATGTTAATGCAATATCTTTACCTGATAACTGGACACTAGAACAACAAAGTTGCATACGAATAGATTTAGGCGAATTAGAACCAAGTAAAACTTTTGATTTTGAAATTTCTTCCAATAACGAAATAGATATCATTCTTTTCCCTGCCAATTCTCTAGAAGTTTATCTAAATGAACAATCATATAGAAATGAAATGATTTGGCAACAAGAATCAGTATTTGAAAATTTTAATGGAGACGGTGAATGGCATTGGACTGTTCCTGATGATAGAGAGAAAACAAGATGGTACATGATAATAGATAATTTTGACCATCCTGGAGACGATGGAATGGGAGCACAGGGTGAATTAGAAGTCCAAGTCTCATTCGATATGCAAGAAATAACGACGCAACCGTATACTCTTTTTGACTCTATTATCAGAGTTGATACAAGTAGCTTTTCGATAGCAGAAGGACCAATTGTAGTAGACACAGGAACTAAAATAAATGTATTCGCTAGAACAATGGAAGGCAATCCTGATATTTTTATTATGACAGAGGAACAGAAGAATCTCTATTCTGATGGAGGCACTGCGGCTTCTAGGATAATCGAAGCAGACCTACTACTCGTTTCAAATGAAATGTACAAGCAATGGTTAGTTCCAGAAGCATATGAAGGAGTTGATCTCTATGTAATCGTTGATAACAGAGCAGGACCAGGAGGAGGAGGTGCAGGTACAACAATTGCAAAGACTACTATCACTATAACTCTTGATCCAATAATCAATCCTGTTATATCTACATTAAATCCTCAACAAACTTATGATGTAGGTGAATTAATTTCATTTTCTGCATTAGATACTCCCAATAGGTCCAATCAAATCTCAGACTCTGGATATTCATGGGATGTTAATCAAGATGATATTCCTGATTTTTTTGGCCCAATACTTGATTATATGTGGCCAAATCCGGATAATGCATCTCTAAAGTTAAATGTTATTTCAACTGATGGAACAATGGTAAGTACTATTCTTCCTTTACAAATAGAAGATAATACTCCTCCCAATGCCTCTATTTCAGTTAATGGCGATTTACAGAAAGGTTACAATCAAACAATATTAATCAGTGCATTATTTTCTGATAATTGGGACGTTGAAAGTACAGAGTGGCTAGTAGATGGGATAATTGAGCAAAGTAACGCTAGTATTGGTGATGCATTTAGCTCTTCTTTCACTTTCAGTTTTGATTCTAATTATCAAGCCGGTGAACATAATATTGAATTTATTGTTACTGATAAATCAGGTCAAAAATCTAGCGATAGCGTCAAAGTAATACTTTCTGATTTATCTCCTCCAATTTTTGATAATTATGTAAATCAAATATCTGTTTCCGTTGGTGAACCTATCACATTTGAAATATCGGCATACGATGAAGAATCCGATGAGATACAATATTCTTGGATATTCAATGAAGGAATGGAAGATGAAACGCAGCTATATGGTAGATTAATTCAATATGATTTCCAAACTACTGGGGCACAGAGAGTATTGTGTATTGCTGAAAATAATGCTGGATTATCTTCCCAGGCGGAAATTATTGTAACGGTCGAAGAATCAGAGGCAGAAGAAAAATCTTTAAATCCATTTTTTATTCTAATTATTTTGATATTATTCTTGATAATTATTTCCATTATTGCTTACATATTGTTTAGAAGAAGAATTCTAATTAGGGCCAAAGAATTATCACAAAAAAAGGAAGAACCAGTTGAAGAAATAAAACCACCATCTGCCGAAGAACAAAAGCAAATGTGGGCACAAACATCTCCTAACTTGTATATGTCTGACAGTAATCCTATTGTAGATATCGCAGATGTTGACTTAGAAGAATTATTGGAAGATGCTCAAAAACCACCATCTACATCATTTACATCAGAAGATAGTCTACTTTCGGATTTGATTGATGATGTTCCAGATCCTCAAGTCTCAAAAACTGTTAATGAGAAAATATCTGACAGAGTAATAAAGAAAAACTGCTCTTCATGTAATCTATTATTTTCTGTAGAACTCCCAGAGGGAATTGATTCTGCTCGTACTGCCTGTCCTAAATGCGGTTCCATTGAAGAAGTAAATCTTGTCTGATGACAACATTTGACTCAAAAACTCGACTCATTTAATGCTCATGAAGGGCAATAGCATATATCAGACATAGTCTAGGTGAAGTCATGGGAAGGCGCAACGTAATAGTATTCCCTCGTTTCAATTTTGATTCATCTCGATTAGCGTTTTTACTTACATTCTTATTTTTATTACCTTCTTTGACTCCATTTGCCAATGTTGACGCTGAGGCAAGAATTGAATCAGATGATTTTGAGATTTTAGATGAATTATCTGATATTTTATCAGAGAGACAGAATATAATTAATACAAATACTATAGGGTCACTAGCAGAGCCAAAAATTAACAATATAGATAATCTTGTATCTCCTTCTGGAGATTCAGATCCACTTTCCAATATCGGCCAAGGTGTCAAGGATATTTCCTTAATAGAAACTAATCCTCCTGTACCTTCCCATCCGGATGCGTATGATTTGGCAATAAGTGGCGCAAACAGACCAGGACAAGTAAATACTATCTGGCAAACATTGATTAATGTTACAGACTATGTTATTTGGACAAAATATACAGATATTGATGGAAACATTGTTGAAAAATTCGAAACAGTAACATTCAGTGCTTCTTTACTATCATTATTTAATTTTAATACTGACCCATTACTTCATGCAATAGATATTGATGATGATGGCGATGATGATATTCAAGTTGGATTAACAGTAGCATGGGATTTTAATGGAGGTTGGGGAATTGATGGCGATTCTTTATGGATTGAACCAGGAATTTCATTTACAGTAGAAGTATTGAGTGATAGTATTGATGATTCAGACTGGAATAATTTGAAGTTTTTACAGGTTTCTTTGATAAAGGCATTTGCATATTCGGCCGATGATACGGCCTTAGCTCTTGGAGAAGGTGAAAGTTATATTTGGGTTGTAGACTCAAGATTCACCTCTGCTCCTTATGATTTTTCCATAGAAATTGGAATTGAACGATTTTATTTCGATATCTCACAAGCAAGTAGTGGCTTGATTCTGGCATTAACATTAGGATTAATTGATATAGGCCAGGATGAAACCGGCATCTCTTTCGCCTCAATTTCTGCCCCTTATTCTATTCGAGTTAACAATGCTGGACAAGTATCTTGTCCCTCAAGATATTCGCCTTCTGAGTTAACTACTCTACCATCCGAAGAAATTAATTGTGGAGTTTCTGCAGGTTTAGGTTATATCCACTTTTCTCCTCCCAATAATGATGGAACTAGAAATGTGTGGGAATTGGCATACATAGATGCAACATTTCATCCAAATGGTGAATCCGATAGATTACCTTCAGAAGCAGAAATAATCATCAGAACAGATACTATATTGCCAACCTCTACAGGACTAGAGGGAGACAAAAGTCTTACTACAATAGAATATTGGGCAGATGATAGAGCCGATTTATTCCTTCATTTTCATGAAAATAGATCAAATCTTCCAGCATCAGAATCTGATGGAGATTATGGCAATATAACCGATTCTTTGGGTTGGTTTAGAGGGATGCCAGAAGGATCAATGTCCTCAGGAGAAATATCTAGAATTTTTAGGATGCTTGGCTCTGAGAATTCTCCAGAATTGCCAGGCGGTCAACCTGATAGATTAGGATTAATTATTGGAGTTAAAAATTTCTCAAGAGACACTAGTCCAAATGTTAATGATTTGACATTACCTATCAATCCTGCTAATCCTCCTAAGAGTTTGATTCTACTAAGATCCAAACAGTCGATTGAAAGTATAGATTATTATTCTTGGTTCAAACGAGGAGGGATACAAGAAGATCACAGAGCGATACATGTAAAGGCAAATGATATACCAACTGCATTGATAGTTTATGGTTCATTTGAATTAGGAGGAACTTCAGATGTAGATACTAGTTTAGATAGTACTACGGACCTTGATTTTATTTCAAAAATAGTCGATTCAGTAATACTAAATCTTGTAGATCTCTTTTTAGATACTGGTACTGTGTTAAACGACGTCCCCTCAATTATAGTTGATTTACTCAGTGGCGATACTACATCTGGTAGTTTTGATGGAGCATCATTTCACATACTAATGACAAATAATTGGAGAGAAGATAGATCCATGATGCCTCTAACATCAATTGAATTAGCAATCGGCTCTTCGCCTCATCCAACTATTTCTGGAGATCATCTAATAATATCAAAAGATACAGATTTAGATACAATTCAAGGGTTAAATGGACCTGTTGAACCTTTAGCACCGATTGCTGCTAGTGCAAAATTTAGTGGTTTTATGGCAGCCTCATTTGTTGATAATAATGATACCAATGAGCAGAAAATTGAGATATTTACTGAATCTACTAAATCGCTTGTGATGTCATTCATAGAACATCCTCACAATTCTATTATCAATCATTCTCATCATGCTATTTCTTTTTCAGATTTACCGAATGAGATATCAATCACAATCACTCCTAATTCTTTAAATTATGCTGCATCATCAATTATTGATACTATTTCATACTCTGGAAATGAGAATAATCAATATCAGGCTGCAAATATCATAGATCTTCCAGCAAATTTTATTTCTACATTCGGTAACACTATTTCGTGGTCTTCAGATACACCAATTAGTACTATAGAGGCACAGATTTCAAATTCTTCTAACCCTGTTACAATGAGTGGTGATCATTTCTTATTTCACAACGATCCTGATAATGCTCAAGTCAGCCTATCCTCTAGGATTTCAGGTTTGAGAGAAATTGGTTGGATCGAACCTCAAGAAGAGGGTGCAAGAGGTTTAGCAGGAATGGGGACTGCATTCATGTCAATAGTAGACCCAAATCCGATGTTAATTAATGTTGAAAAAGCACCAACTAATCTAGATGATAAATTATCAGTAAAGGCAGAAATCAACCCCCTTCCTTCTTCTTTATCTCTCAAGATACCTACTGGTACCAGTGAAGGGCCAACTTTGATAGTTCCAGAATTTAATACTTCTCAAGGTTTATCTGGCATAGCATCGTTCATTGGAGGATTTTCTGACTTAGGACGCTCAGTAAATGATATTCTCTCAGGTATTACTACGGATATATCAACAAGCTCAGGCACTGGTGCTTCTAATTTTTCTTTTGGAATTGAATTAGATTCGAATTCGGAATTTGATATAATGGTGGAGTCATATCATGGAGAAAAGAAATCCGAAAATCTTCCTTGGGTCCACGGTGTTTCTTTTGAGGCCAGTCCAACAGGTATTTCGGATGGTTTCCATCTAAGATTATGGATGCCAAGACTCCCTCCTTCAGTCGAATTATCAATATCCAGAGATGGTTCAGAAAATCGTCAAGATTGGTCCATATACGTGGATTTAGAATCTTGGTATCCTCAACATACTGAACTCATGCTAGTAATTAGAGGAATCAATGGTCAGGATTTATTTGTGACTATGAAAGGATTAAAAGTTGGAGAATATACCAGTCTAGGTTTAGACTCAATAATTACTATTACTACTTCTGGAGAGATAACTGAAGTTTCCACTTCAAGCCTTTATCAATTGTCTAATAGACTTGAATGGATCCATGTTCTTTTAATTAATAGAGAAGCAGGTCTACGCACTGAAATAATGATTAATGATATACCAGAATCCGTTGAATTTCAGGCAAGTTTAGGTTCTGCAATTTCAATTGATATGACTGTACCGGAACAATTTAGGACATCCGAAGGTTTTGCAGTTGGCTCTATGATGATCCAACAAATGCAGTGGATGGACAACTTATGGTGGCCTGCAACCGTATTTTTAACTGATATTCCAGGATCAATGAACTTAACTACAGAACCTGATTTGAACTTTGATATAACTAAAGATTTAGCTTTTCAAGGTACTCCAATTCTAGATTTTACAGCTTCTGATATAGGAATGTCATTGTATATTGAAGCATTTGGTAGAGCCATAAATAGTAGAGGAGACATAGTTCTCTTAGCAGAAGGAATGACTGATAAGATGATAATTAAACCCACAGATTCTTTCGGTCTACAAATAAGGTCTGGAGGAGATGGAGTCGAAAAGATATATCTCCGTTCAAGTAATATCCCCACTACTCCTCCAATAGTGATAGATGAAATGGAAGCATTAGGTGAAAACTTGAAGAGCGCCACAATACATATCAGAGAAGTTGTCTATCCATACAGTGTTATTGAGATTGATGACGTACAGGGCGGACGTATCATTGCTTCAGCAAAATTACATGCTGAAATAGGCGATAGGAATATAGATCTGAAGGGCGTATTGATAGATGCCCAAATAACAGGAGGAATTCCTACTGGAACTACCTTTGGAGTAAACGGTTTAGCTTCAGATCTTTCAATTTTAAGTATAATTCCGGGAATATCTGGTTCAACAAGCCATATTATGGCTCCAGAACCACTTTCTTCGGGTATTTTGACAATTTTATCAATGTTAGGAGGTAGTAATGATGGGCCTACTTGAAAGATTAAACAATGATGTTGACGACGACTCATTAGAGTCAGAAATAGCACATGATATTTTAGAGACACTCGAATCAACCAAAGAACTGATTTCTCCTCGAAGAGTTATTTTTGCTTCTGCTACTGTTCTTTCCTTACTTCTTGTTTCTATCTTCACTGTAGTTTGGATAGTTCCTTATGACAGAGTAAGTGTTGATGTTGTATATCGTCAAGGGACTTCAGGGCATATAATTTTGGCACAATTAGATAATCAAGGTAGTAGGGAAATCAACGATGTAACAATTTCAATACGATTTACAGATACAAACAGTATTGAATTGGGACGCGCTGATCATTACATTGATTCACTTGCCGCTCATAGTTTCTATGCTGGAGATGATTTGGAATTAATAATAGGAGGGGCTTCAGTATGGGAAAATTATCAAATAGAAATATTATTGGAATATAGTTACTATAATGGAATAGTAGATGAAAGATGGACACATCAAGTAGGAGATTGGACGATGGAACTTTTTACCGATCGTGCTCCAATTACAATATTTTAAGGATGATTTTTTCATGCAAAATAATATGTCAATAGTCAATAATTTACCCATACTATCAAATCACAACCGACGAGGCGAACAATCATGAATCAGCGTACAACCGTGCTGATACTTGCGATTTTATTAATGTCATATTTCCCATCATTAGGATATGATTCCGAGACAGAATCTGATGAAACAAACTTCTTAGATCAAAATTATAAGAGAACCGAAATATCTCTTAATCCAAATACCATGCACAGTTTATCATTAGTATCATCATATTTTGAATCTGAGGAAACTAGGAATTTAAGGGCAGATACTCCTATCGGAATTTTTACTGAAATAGGACTAATACCTAGTGTTTTAATGAAATCTGAATTAACCTCCCCTCGATCAGACTTATTACTAATTTTAATTGATGAAGAGACTGGATTATGGGATGCTAGACTAGCAATCATCGGTCATGCTAATGTGGAAATACGTGCAACTATCCCTCCTTCAGGATTCTTGATACAAGGCACTCAAGATCAATTGAACAAGATTTCCAATCTTCCAATTGTACGTGCAAGTCATTTAGTTCCACTGGGTCTACTTTCTGATAAGAAATTCTATAATTTAGACACAAAAGATTCTGTTACAGTGGAATTATTAGGATGGAAAGACTCAGATTTAAACAGACACGACTCTCCAGGATTAAATCTACCTAGCTCATTATCTGAGGTAGCAAATATATGGATGAATAATTATACTTCATACCATGCTGGATCATACATCGGAGAAGTCAATGTAAGGGATATAGATGAAATACTAAAATACTCCGCTGTTTCATATATATCTCCAATATTCGATCGTACAACATTCAATGATTATGCAAGAATTCATATGGGAATTAATACTGTTGAAAATACATATTTCACAGGTTTAAATGGTAGCGGTCAAAGAGTTGCCGTTGCAGATACAGGATTAGATGAAGATCATGGAGATTTTGGTAACAGAATTATCAATGTTGTTAATGTAGCTGGGGACTCATCCACAGCAGATACAAATGACGGCCATGGCACTCATGTTGCATGTACAGTGTTAGGAGACGGTAGTAGGACTTCTGCATATACTGGTATTGCTCCAGAAGCAGAATTATATTTCCAAGCAATGGAGATAGATAGCAATGCTCAACTTTCTAATAGCGGGATTTATGGAATGCTCAATTCAGCATATAATTCAGGTGGTGCAAGATTTCATACAAATAGTTGGGGCTCTGCCGTCGGAGGATCTTACACAACACAATCTGAAGATGCTGATGACAGGACTTCTACATGGGATCAGTACTGGACCTATCAGGGTATGACGGTTTTATTTGCTGCTGGAAATGAAGGTGCAAATGGCATTTCTTCCCCTGGTACAGCAAAGAACGTTATCACAGTAGGAGGGCACCAAAACAGATGGGATCCTGATCAAATGTATCCATATTCTAGTCAAGGTCCAACGGATGATGGTAGGATAAAACCAGATGTCACTGGCCCGGGTGATTATGTTCGATCATGCTTAGCCCAAGAAGCGGAAGATGCTTCAACAAATATTGGCGACTCATATTATATTGAATACAGTGGAACATCAATGGCAACACCTGCTGTAGCAGGGGCTGCTGCTTTGGTTAGAGAATATATAATGGAAATCGCGGAACGCCCGGCCCCTCAAGGGGCTTTGATTAAGGCGATGTTGATTTTAGGGGCTGAAGATATGGGTACACGTAACATTCCCAATGATGATGAAGGATGGGGCAGAGTAAATCTGATAGATACACTGATTCCAGATGAAGATATAGGGATATATGTTGATGACAGGTCTCGATTATCGGCCGGACAAGTAAACGAATATTCATTTGATGTCACAAGAAGTGGAGAACCACTGAAAGTAGTCGTTGCATGGTCCGATTATCCAGGCTCTAGTAGTTCAAGTATTCAATTAAGAAATGACCTAGATCTTGAAGTAATCTCTCCAAATGGAGAAGTGACTTACTTGGGGAACGATTTCAGTAACGGCAAATCAACAACAGGTGGCTCAAAAGATAATAGGAATAATGTCGAAGTCGTACTAATTGATAGTGCTATTAATGGCATATGGACTGTTAAAGTAAAAGATACATCGCATGGAGGTAGTAGAACATTCCAGCCTTATTCAATAGCAGTTAGGGGCGTAAATGTAAACGACCTGACTCCCGATCCAACATTTATTGCAGATTCATTTGAAATTTCTACTCCAATACCACAGGTTGGCGAAGAAGTAGAAATATCAATATCACTGAGAAACCAAGGTGCTGGTTCTTTTACGGACATTCCTGTAGCTGCTTATGCAAACTCTAATCCAATTGGAAACCAATTAATTACCATGTCTCCAGGTGGCGATGAAGAATTAACTTGGTATTGGACGCCTGTTTCTGAAGATGAAGGTGAAGTTGAAATCTCATTTTACATAGATCCAAATGATGATTTAGAAGAATTATCTGAAGTTAATAACTTTATTTCTACCTTAGTTCTTGTTAGTACTCCTGGAATTAGAGTTTCTTCTGAAAACCCAATAGTTACATTAGGAGAGGCATCAGATTCAACAACTCAATGGGACATAATAATTACTAATACAGCATTATTCGAGACTAATGCGACAATTTCAATATCTTATCCGATTAGAACTAGAGATAACGTTCAATTTGATTGGCCTAGCTTCTTCAATAATACTAATTTCAATTTAGATGCTTCTGAAAATACTCCTGTAACTTTACTTATGTCTCATCCCGCCCCCCCTCCTCCAGGTTTATACAAAATGATAATCACCGGAAATGACATTGAGAATAATATTGATTCAGAGTTAGAAATCTTTTTTGATGTACCCGTTCTTGCACAACCTCAAGTTATTTTACCTTCATCTGAGATATTTGTTAGTTCATTGACAGATACAAAATTTTCCTTTGATGTCAAAAATAATGGAAACGGTGCGCAAACTTATGATGTTTCTTTAATATCTCCTGCTGGTTGGAATTTAGGTTTCGATGATATTGGGGCATTTGCTGGTTCTTCATCTGGTTCGACTGGAACTTTGATCAAAGAAGATAGAGTAAATATTGACGTAACGATAACTTCACCTGGTGCATTGATTGAAGCTGGTTCTGAATTTACTGCTACCTTAGTAGTAGATTCTAGAGTCAGTGATGATACTTGGACAATAGACATACCACTAATAGTTGAAGGATATGATAAAATTGATATAACTATGAGTTCAGAATCTAGTGATTATTATGAAAATAAACTTTTATCTGATGGCAACTATCAATTTATTTTAGATATTACTAATCAAGGAAATAGAGATATAACTTTGCAGCCAATACAAAGAGAACTTCCAGGAGGATGGACACTTTCTAATCTTGAAGAAATAACAATAGGAAAAGGACAACAAGCTCAATGGGCTATGTCGATTACAGGCAATGGGAAAGCAACAAGTGGTATTTTAGAAATTAGATTCATTTCTGATTCTGACTTTTCTATTGATTGGAACGTTACATTAGATGTAATTTCAGGCGCAATTCCTGTTGTTGATTTTTATCAAGTCGATATTCCAAACGGACAAACCGCTGACACGCCATTAGGCGTAGATGCCCATCCAGTTGGAGCACCTGGATTTGATTTAGGCTGGACTGTAACAAATAATGGTACTGTAAGTTGGGAACCATCTGTTACCATGGAATTGCCAAATTCTGACTTCTTTTCATCATGTTCACTAAATCCACAAAAAATATTTCCAGGAGAATCTTCACGTGTTTGGTGTACAGTAATTATTCCTATGTCTGCTGAAGCAGGATCAGAGCCAGAAATAACTTTAGTAATGGAAGATGGAGGAATAGAAACTAGGAATACCATTTCTCTCTTAGTTGAAACTGTAAATCAAGTCACATGGACTCTGATTCAAGTCAGTGATATTTATGCCGGATCTTCAAGTACTATGTATTTTGAATTACAAAATACTGGCAATTCAGTAATTTCTGACAGAATTATCGTTTCTGGACCTAGTAGTTGGAATATCAGAGTATTAGATGGGATGATGGTTAATTTACAGCCAGATGAAATAAGATCTGTACAGATAGAATTTACTCCAAATAGTGAAAAGGATAGTACAATAGTCTTGGATCTTGGAGAATCAACAGAATTATCAGATTATAGCAAACAAATCCCAATTGAAGTAAAAGGAATCGTCACCGATGATAGTTTTTCATCCACTTTAATAATTATATTATCAATTATCATAATCTCAATAATGGGTGGTGGTTTGTATTTCTATCAACAAGAACTCCAAAAGAAGAAAAATTTGAATCATACTGGTCAGAAGAAGAAAGAAAATGTGGTAATTACTTCACAATTCGAAAATACAGAAAACCTCGAAAAATCTGAAAATAACCCAAAAAATCTAGAGAAATACGATGAATATCCTGGATGGTTATGGGATTCAGATAAAGAAACTTGGATTCCCGATCCGGAACACCAAGAAATTCAATAAGTTGTATCAAATATTGGCCCTTGAACTAAATTGATTATCTCTAAATATATATTTTAATTGTACATTTATTCCAAAGTCCTTTGAGTAAAGATTGATTCCGAGGCACGATGAGGAACAGTTCTGTAGTCACAATTTTGATTACTCTGATGCTGATTACCATCTCCTTACCTCTTGTTTCAGCCTCTGTCAGTGTATCTCTATCTGCTTCTCCAACCAGCCAGGCAGCTTCATCTGGAGATGATGCAACATATACAATAACAGTTTCAAACTCTGGAGAAGATGATGCTACTGTATCATTAAGTACGTCCCAAGCAGCAGAATGTAACGGCTATACTTCGTCTTTAGCAGATCAAGTACTCACAGTAAATGGAGGAAGTAGTGAGACTACTGAACTTACAGTATCTCTTTCTGATACTGCAGGAGATAGTTGTGAAACTACCGTTTCTGCTACTGCGGTTGGGGCTACACCTGGAGATCAAGACACAGATACTGTTACGGTCGAAACAACTAATGAAGACGGAGGGGGACAATACTCAGTTCAAATTTCCGTTAAGAATAATGAACCCCAAATAATAAATTATGATAGTGAAGAAGATGGCGATCAAGTCAAATGGGAACTTATTGTAGAAAATACTGGAGAGCAATCTTCTGCAATGCAAATAGAAATAACATCCGATGGCGACTGCGATTCAGATGGTTTATCTGCTAATTCAGATAAACAAACCACAGGTAATCTTGGATCTGGAGATACGGAGGAAGTAGAAATAACTGTTGATGTTCCAGACGAAGGAGCGACTGAAGCAGATTCGCATTGTTTCATAGTTCGAGCAACAGTAACTCAAGACCCTAATGCAGCCGATAGAGCTGAAGACAACATCACACTAACTCTCCAAATTCCTGAAATAAAAGAATGCGAAGCATCTCTTGGTAAATCTTCACATTCTTTAGATCCATCAGAATCTGCATCGAACTCACTTTCTATCACTAATATTGGAAACACAGAATGGAATGCAAATGCCAATGCTGCCTCTGATGAAGCCGATATTCGGGATTGGATTTCTTTTGAAGGCGCTCAGTCAAAAACACTAACTGAACCAGGCACTTCTCAAGATTCTCATACATTTCTGTTTTCTGTAACTCCGGATGATTCTGTCGAACCTGGGACGATTTCAATAAAAATTCAAGCAAGAGCAGGTGTTGCAGTTGCCTGTGAAGAAATTTTGTATATTACTCTAGGGCAGAATAAGGATGCTTCCCTATCTCTTAGCAATCCAAAGGTATCTAATATTCAGCCAGGCACTACAGAAAGAGTAGAAATAACTGTTAAGAATACTGGTAACGGCCAAGATACTTTCGCAGTTGGAGCTACAAATTTACCTTCTGGTTGGCAAGTCTCGATGTCTCAAAGCAGTGTTACTATTAATGGAAGACATTGTGGGCCAAATAATTGTAATACACAAATCTTAGATGCTGATATACAAGTTCCTTCCGGAGCACTAGCTAATATCCAATATGAACTTGAATTCTATGTTAATTCGGCAGGTACACAACATGATTTAATATCTCTAGAGGCTACCGTAGCAGCAGTTCATTCTGTAGATACTTCCTTAACTTCAGATTCCCAAACAGGTAAATTTGCTCAAATTGTAAAGTTCCCTTTAACTATTGAAAATACAGGTAATATTCGTGATACATTTATATTGGATGTTTGTAATCCTAATATAAATTCTTCATGTTCTTCTCCTGCCTGGAATGCTTCTTTTTCCAATTCTCAAGGCAATACAATTACTACAATCTCTTTAGACCCATCCGAATCTTCAGAAATATTTGTTGATGTAGTAGTCGAAGATCCTTTTGATAACAGTGAAGAAGTATTTGAGGTAAGAGTAGGAATTATGGGCTCATCCTATGTATCTACAGAAATAGTTAGAGTTACAGTTTCTAATTATAATTATAGTATGGCAATTTCTTTCCAGAATCCTGGAGATGATCCTTCTAGTGCTTCACTATCATTGCCCCCAGGTGGCGGATATGGAACATTCTTCTGGATCGATAATACGGGCAATGGAGGAATAGATGATGCAATTATTACAGTTAGTGGCATGGAATCTTCTGTATTTCATACCATTAAAGTTGATGGAGTTATTGCTGGTGATGAGATTTCAATCCCATCTGATTCTAGAGTTTTAGTTGAAGTTGAACTAGAAGTAATAGAGGGTGTTGAAAGTGGAATTTCTGGATCAATAAGTGTTAGTGTATCTTCAAAGAAGAATACAGCTCAAATTTCATCAATTAATTTTAATATAGATGTAATGATAATTCATGATTTACAGTATACTTTAGACTCAAATCCTGAAGAAATAACGGTTAAATATCCAAATAGAGCGACTTTTATTGCCTATGTTACAAATAATGGAAATTCAGAAGAAAAAGTAGAAGTCATCACTCCTGCACCTTTACGTCAATGGTCAGTCGATGTAGTTCCTGATGATTTCATTTTGCAGCCAGGTCAGACTAAAGAAATAGAAATCAGAGTCACACCTCCCATCGGATTAAAGGATGATGATACTTATAAATTCACAATAATCATTCAGCCGGAAGATACTCCTGTTGCAGGAGAGCCGGTTGAATTAATTGTTAATGCTGATACATCGACAATTAATTTAGCCAATAATTTGGTAGGACAAGTTTTACTCTATGGTGCAATGCTAATTGGCTCAATATTCCTTTTTTTAATATTTTTAAGGGCAAGAAAAGAAAATAAAATCATCAATGAAGCCTTGTTACTTAAGCAAGAAGATTGACCATACCTCACAACGCTCGCCGGATACACTTATGTTCCGTTTTCAGGTGGCCATGTTTGTCGACCTCTAGTGCGACGTGTGGTGTGAGTGTGTCTGTACCTGAAGATTATATTGCAGTCGCCGTTATGGCCCTTGTTGGTATTGGTTTTCCAATAGGCAGTTTCATCGGTTCGAGACTTCTTAGGCCTACTCCAAATTCCAATGATAAATCACAACTAAGTTCTTGGTTATTGCCTGGTTATGAGACCGATCAGAGTCTCTATATTCGTCGAGACAGTACCTATGAATGTGGTTCTGAACCTGTGGGGGACGCAGATATAAATTTTCATTTTCAGTATTATTGGTATGCAATAATTTTCCTTGTTTTTGATATAGCATTTATGTTTTTAGCATTTGGAGGAATTATCACAGTACAAGATAAGATATTGACAACATCAGAAGTATACAGCGCTTTAATGACTCTTTCAATTTTTATTATTTTAATGAGTCTTGGCGTTTGGCATGTTTTTAGAAAAAGAGGCAGAATTTACATATGAGGAATTGTTATGGCGGAAGATGGTCAGAATTATACTATGTTTAGTAGCCGAATGTTAATTGACACTGTTGGAGATACAACTGATGCAGCGCTTCAAGCAAGTGGCCTCAGAGATGTTATAGGAGTCTTAGCAGGAAGATTATTCAATTGGGGCCAAAGAAAATCTTTGTTTCCTTTACACTTAGGAATCAAATGTTGTGCATTAGAAATGGCTGCTGCTGGCGCCAGCCGTTTTGATGCAGAAAGGTTTGGTGTTTTCTTCAGATCAAGCCCAAGGCAATGTGATGTTTTACTTGTCAATGGTCCAATAAGTAAGAAATTTGCTGATCCAATAGTTCGCCTATGGGAACAAATGCCTGAACCAAAATGGTGTATTGCAATGGGAGAATGTGCTATTTCAGGCGGACCATACTTCCAATCTTATAATGTCCTTGAAGGTGTCGATACTGTAATACCTGTTGATATTTATATTCCAGGATGCCCCCCTCGCCCTGAAGCACTTATTGATGGATTTGGTAAGTTACGTGAGAAAATAATCCGTATAGGGGCAGTACCTAGTCATTCTAGAACTGATAGTACAGCTCCAATAATCATTGGAGATGAACAATAGAAAATAGGATGGTATTGTCATGAGTGTTGTTTCAGAAGAATCTCAAATCTCCTCTGCAGAAGATTTAGCAGAAAAACTAGATGCCGTTGATGGCGTTTCCTCTTTTGTAGATAAACGTACTAGTGGAACGCAAATTAGGCCAGTTGTTAAATTACAAGTATCTTCAGAAAATTGGCGAGAAGTTGCCGAATCATTATACATTGATTATGGAGTAGATTATTGTTCAATGATAACTGGTATTCATTGGCCGGAATCAAAAGATAAAAATTGGGAAATAATATATCATTTCCTTAGGACAGGAGTAAAAAATCCTCCTCATAGTGAGGGAGTAGTACATCCAATAATAACTAATAATTCTCAGTTAACCGGTTCCGATGTACCTTTGGAATTAGAAGTAACTATTCATTTAGGAGATACTCGTACTCCTTCAGTTGCAAGTATTCAAGACATTTGGGTTGGAGCAGATTGGAATGAGAAAGAAACATGGGATTTAGTAGGGATTGATTTTGAAGGGCATGAAGGAATGCGTCGTGTCTTACAACCTCATGAAACTCCGAAGGGATATCACCCATTACAAAAACAACATAAACTTAGGTATCATAACTTTCAAGAAATGTATGATGATGCTCAGGGTTTCAAAAGAAAACCAGTCGATTCTGAGAGAGTTAAATGAGGAAATAACATGGCAGAAATGTGGATTTCAATGGGACCGCAACATCCTATGACGCATGGATTATGGACATTGAAAGTAAAGGTAGATGGTGAAACTGTAGTAGATACAGAACCTGATTTAGGCTATATTCACAGAGGTGTTGAGAAAATCTGTGAATCTAGAGACTTCACACAAATAACTACCTATTGTGATCGTTTATGTTATGCAAGTGCGAACACTTGGTCTCATGCATATATTTATGCAGCCGAAGATTTACTAGGCGTCGAAGTTCCCGAAAGAGCAGAGTATATTCGTCTAGTTGCAGTTGAGTTACAACGTTTAGCTAGCCATCTGATGTGGCTAGGAGCATATGGTCCAGATATAGGAAATCTCAGCGTAATGGTCTGGTGTCTACGTGAAAGAGAAATGATGATGGATTTGCTACAAGAATTAGGTGGCTCAAGAATGCATTATAATTTCCCTCGAGTTGGAGGCGTAAAAAGAGATCTTCCACATGGTTTTGCTATGCGGGCCAGACATAAACTATCTCTTTTCTTAGATCGTATTCAGGAATATGAATCCCTTTTCGATGAAAGTACAATTTTCCTTATCAGAAGTCAAGGCGTTGGATATGCCAAACCAGAAGAAATGATAAATCACGGCGTTTCAGGACCTAATCTTCGTGCCGGAGGAGTAAATCATGACATTAGAACATCACATCCTTATTCCGTTTACTCCGAATTAGATTGGAGTCCAGCAGTCGAAAGATCATCAATTAAAGGTGCAGATTGTTATGATAGATATAGAATTAGAGTCGAAGAAATGCGCCAAAGTGCTAGTTTAGTTTTGCAAGCACTAGACAAAATGCCAGGAGGAGCAGAAACATATCATGAACCCGGAGATCCAAAAATACTAGCAAAAGCACCCTCAAGGGCTCCAGAAGGGACCAGCGGGTCGCACCATTTTGAAGATAGTAGAGGAGAATCAATGTTCTATATAGCCGGAGGCGGTGAAGGTAGAGGTAAGATGCCATACAGAGTTTCGATAAGGTCACCTATGTTCATTACAATTCCATATGCATCCAAATGCATGATAGGTTACAAAGTTGCAGATATTCCAGCAATTATGGGTTCATTTGATCCTTGTATCGGAGAAACAGATAGGTGATTAAATGACTAGTAGTGATTGGTTAGATATTCGTGGATGGTCTGAATCAATTATTGGATGGTCAATGGACACTACTCATAATTTATTGCCCAATTCAATACAAAATGATTTTGCACAAATACAACCAGCATTAGAATCCTTTTTCTTGGCTACAGTAATGTGTACTGTAGTATTTACAATTATGATGCTTACTCTAATGGTTGTTCCATACATAGAACGTAAATTTATTGGAAGATTAATGGATAGAATTGGTGCTACGACTTCATTACGCAGTCTTTGGATTGGAGAAGGGAGCGCAACAGCAGGAGACTGGTGGAACAAATTACCTATGGGAATGGGCGCCCCGATAGGCTTTGTAAATACTAAATTGAACCAATCATTTGGTAATGATCATCCACATGAAACAATTTCAAGAGTCAATAATAGAGGTTACCATGGCATTTGGTTTCTACTACCAGGATTTTTTCAAGCATTAGCTGACTTTCTCAAATTCGCCACAAAGGAACACATAGTTCCCAAGAAAGCTGATAAATTAGTATTCGAAATAGCACCTGTAATAATAATAGCAACTACAATAATGGTTTATGCTTTTATTCCATTCGGTCCGCATATTTGGGCTGCAAATCCAGATCTTTCTTTAATTTTCATGATGGCAATATTTGGTGTTGCACCATTGGGAGTATTTTTTGCCGGCTGGGCTTCTAATAACAAATATACTCTGATAGGAGGAATGCGTTCTGCAGCACAATTAACTGCATATGAAATACCTCTTCTAATAACTGTTCTAAGCATAGCTGTAATTAGTGGCTCATTCAACATTCTAGAAATCGTCGACTTTCAAATTGAAACATCTAATACTTGGAATATTTTCATCCTTCCTCTAGGTGCTGTACTGTTTCTTGTTACTATGATTGCAGAAGTGGAGCGTATACCCTTTGATATGCCTGAAGCAGAAGCGGAACTTGTAGAAGGATGGTGGACTGAATATGGAGGAATACGTTGGGGCCTTATGTTTGCTACTGAAATGATGAGGGCTTATGCGGCATGTATATTATTTGCAATGTTCTTTTTAGGTGGCTGGGAATTTCCTTTCCAAGACTTTTTATCTTCATTACCAATTTTAGGAGGAGTCTTTGAAACAATATTCACCATAATACCAGGTTTAGTTTGGGTCTTACTAAAAGCATGGTTATTATTTGCATTTTTTGTCTGGATTCGGGCATCATTACATCGTATAAGAACAGACCAAATTTTAGAATTTGGATGGCTTTATCTTCTTCCTCTTTCTCTAGTAAATCTATTAATTGCAACTTTCTTACGTCTTGAAGTTTGGACAGATTCCGGTTGGCCAATTTGGGCTGCACCTGTTCTTACAATTATTGCACTATTTTTCTTTGTAGTATACGCTATAGATGAGGATGAAGAAGCATTATCGCAATCACGCCGTCCATATAGTACACAGACCCTATCTAAGGCATATCCGGGAACTCAGGAGAAATAGGAGGTGAACTAATTGAAAAATCTAGAGTATAATACAGGCCATCCACACGCAACACCAAATTTTCGTAATTTAGTTATTAGGCCAATGTGGATTACTATGAAGACTGCTTTACGTACCATTCCTTATATCGGGAAAGCTAAATTTCTCAAAAATGACTATCATGCACAAGAAGCAACCATGGCAGATGAATTTACAATTAATCGAGTGGGTGAAAACCATCCATCCGTTGGACAAGTATACTCTGCAGATAGAGAATCCTCTCCTGCATTGCCCTTTTTGGAGCGCCCAGTCACTATAATGTATCCGTACGAGAGATTGGAAGATATGGAACCATGGCTTTTCGTACCGGGTAACTATAATGGACGTATAGGAATTGTTTGGGAAACTTGTACTGCCTGTAAAGCATGTGTCAAAGCGTGTCCAAATGACTGCTTACATATGACTAGTGAAACAAGAGTCAACGTTCTTGATACTACAAATGAAGGAGATGAATGGCATGGTTATGGAGGAGAATTAGAAGCTGGTGGTTTAGCAGCTCGTGAAAAAGATAATTTTACCGAAATAGAAACAGAGTTTGATTTAGTTCATGCACACGACTCTCCTCCTCAACAATATGATTTTGCTGAAATTATTGATATTTCAGGTGATACTGCTACCGTTAGATGGCAGGATGGTTCTGGAATAGAAGAGATTAACACTTCGGATCTAAGGCCTGCAGAACAAGATATTGTATCTGGTAGAATTGATTTGGGACGATGTATGTTTTGTGGTTTATGTGCAGAAGCATGTCCTTTCGAATCATTCTTCATGACAAACGAATATGATGGTATGACCGGTTATACGCGTGAACAACTTTGGATGGATGCTAGTCGTACACGTTTACTTCCAGCTGTCCATCAAGAGCGAGTAGATATGGAATTAGCAAAGAGAGCTCAGAAAGAAAAAATAAAGCGAGAAAAGAAAGCTGCTAAATTGGAGGCATGATTTTGTCTATTGACTTCCAAGCAATTGTATTCGTTATTATGGCCGCACTTGCTATTTTAGGTGCTCTTGGATGTGTATTTTCTAGGAGAGTAGCACATTCTTTACTTTCTCTGATGCTGACCTTTTTTGCAGTTGCTGGTGTTTTCGTATTAGCTGGTGCTGAGATGTTGGCAGCAATACAAATCCTTGTTTACCTAGGTTCAGTAATGTTAGTTGTTCAATTTGGTGTTATGCTGACTAGGCGTAAAATATTGGAGGTCGACTACTGATGAGAACAATCACTGCTTTAACATCATTAGGAGTTTTTGTTTTCGTTCTTTTACTTTTACAAGAGGTAAACTCACATTCAATGTGGGATGAATCAATTTCTTCTAATTCACCCACAACTCTTGAATTTGCCGATGCCATTTTCAATCAATGGGCATTTGCTACCATCATACTCGGGACTCTTCTAGCAATGGCAATGATAGGTGCTTCATATTTAGTTAGAGATGAACGTTTAATCAATCTTGTGTGGGATATTAGAGGAGAGGTAACTGATAGTTTAGAAAACATAGGCACATTCAAAAAATTCAATCGGACTTCTAAACAAAAGGAGGAAGAATAATGATAGATCCTAGTTGGATAGTAGGCTTGGGTGCTATATTATTCGGTATTGGCTTATTAGGCACATTCTATCATAAAAATGCAATTGTTGTTTTGATGTGTATAGAGTTAATGTTAAACTCTGCAAATCTTAATTTTGTTGCTGGAGCAATGTATTACGGAGATGTAAATGGTTGGGTTTTTACAGCCATCGCTATAGCTATTGCTGCTGCAGAGGTTGCAATTGGATTGGCAATCTTACTATCGATGTATAGCACTCAACAAACTATTTCATTAGATGATGCTAATATTTTAAGAAACTGAGGTGAATAAATGGGTGAAGTAAAACACGAATATCCTCTACTATATCCTCTGATACCTATATTATTGTTAGCGCCAATTCTAAAATTAGTAGGTTGGGAATCTGTAGATGCAGCATTCTTAATTGTTACAATACCATTATTGATATTTCCTACAATCTTAATAATTGGCCAAATTTATAATAAAAATACAATATGGAAAAATAAATGGAAAGAAGGTGGAATTTTAGCACTAGGGGCACTTACAGTATCATTAACAATAGCACTTTGGATATTATTCGATTATTTATATGGTAATTCCAATTTCTCGAATCAATCTGTGGATACATGGTTCGAATGGATAACTTTTGATTTTTTACAGTCTAATTATACCATCTCTCAAGAAACTCGAATAATAGGAATAGGCGTTTGGATAGATCAAGTAACTTTGATGATTTTATTTGTTGCAACATTCCTTTGTTTTTTGATTTGCTGGTTTAGTATGGGTTACATGAATACTGACCCAATTAATGAGGACCGTAACCACCGTTTTTATGCAGAATTTGTATTATTTAGTATGGGGATGTTTGGAATGGTATTAGCAGATAGCTTTCTTTGGCTTTTCATATTTTGGGAAATAATGGGACTTTGCTCTTATCTCTTAATTGGATTTTATTATTGGAAAGTTAGTGCTGCCTATGCTGCAAAAAAAGCATTTCTTACAACTAGAATTGGCGATGTTTTCCTAATGGTTGGTTTATTCATTCTCTATGATATTTATGGCTCATTAGATTTTTCAGTAATTTTTGATGATCCGTCAACTGGTGTTTCAGGAGCGTTAGTTGATTCAAATCAATTGTTTTGGGCTCTTTTATTATTGTTTATAGGAGCAGTTGGCAAGTCTGCACAATTCCCACTTCATGTATGGCTACCAGATGCAATGGAAGGGCCGACACCTGTCTCTGCACTAATTCATGCTGCAACTATGGTAAATGCCGGATTATACCTAGTAGCTCGCATGGTTCCTTTTGTTGATGTACATTATAATGGAGTACCAGGATTAGAAAATCTTGGAATAATTATTGCATTTATAGGCGGAATAACAGCATTTATGGCTGCATTAATTGCATTTGTCCAAAACGATATCAAGAAAGTTCTAGCATATTCAACCATGAGTCAATTGGCATATATTTTTACTGGCTTAGGAGTGGCTCTTTGGTTTTACAATACAGATCATCACCATGCAGCCATGATAGCATTTGGAGCATCCATGTTCCATTTGTTCAATCATGCAATGGCCAAAGGGATGTTATTTATGGCGAGCGGTTCGGTGATACATGAAATCCATCATGCACATGATCACATAAGTGACGACAATCATCACGATCATAATTTCGATCCACAAGATATGCGCAATATGGGTGGCTTAGCTGCAAAGATGCCAATTACTGCAACAGCAATGATGTTTGGTTCTATGTCAATCATTGGAGTCCCTCTTATCGGTGGCTTTTGGTCCAAAGAAGGAATAATTGCTGAGACTTGGAAGGCTGCATTAGAATATGAGCCAATAATGTTTGTACCGGCTATTCTCATTCTTGCTACTGCAGGAATGACAGGATTTTACATGTCGAGAATGTGGCTAATGACATTTGCAGGAAAGCCAAAAAATGATGTTGTGAATCATGTTCATGAAACAACTCCTTGGATTAGAGAACCACTCTTGATTCTTACAATTATAACCGCTATTGGCGGTTTTGGTCTGGCTTTATTTGATGTCATTCATTATCTATCATCGGACATAGATCATCTAAAAATGAAAGGATTAGTGTATACTTTAGATCATGCATTTTTACCCTCTGATATGAATACAAGAATTATCGGTTGGACAACAATTGTGCTTTCTTTCATTATTGGGCCAGTTATTGCTGCAAGAGTTCACGGAGGGAAACTACAGGAGGGAGAAAAGGCGATACCAATAATTGGTTGGTTAGTGTCTCTTTCGGGTAAATTTGGAAGTCAAAATGTAGATGATATGTCTAAATCACAATTTTCTGAAGCATTACAAAATAGATTATATTTTGATGATTTTTATGAATATTTAATTTCAAAAACTGTTATTCCATTTGCGAATTTTTCTGCATGGTTTGATAGAATAATCATTGACGGCATAATTAAGCAAGTAGAATCTAAATCAGTTTCTGGATCATTAGAGGTTAGGAAAATAACCACAGGTAGTGCTCGCGACTACATTTTGATGGCTGCAGTTGGTATGATTTCCATATTCATATTGATTTGGGGGGTAAGTTAATGAATCTTGATATTTTAACAATATTAACTCTTGTACCTATTTTTACAGGTCTCGTATTAATTATTTTCCCTCAATTTTTACCTAAAGAAATTGCAGATAATCTAAAATCAATTACTCGTAATATTTCAATGGGAGTTGCATTAGCAATGTTTGCTATTTCTACAATGATGTTTATTGGAACAATTGGTAGTGTAGACTGGACTGATATTTTGCATGGAGAATATGTCTTGAAGAACGAACAATTTTCTCTTATTTCTTCCATAGGTGTCCAGTGGAAGGTTGGCGCAGACGCTCTTTCATTCCCAATGATTTGGCTAACCTCATTATTGATTCCAATTTCAATGCTCGTAGAATGGGATGCAAAGAAAGGTCATATTTTTCATCCTCTAATATTAATTATGGAAGGAGCTTTATTGGGAGTTTTCGTTTCATTAGATTTATTCATCTTTTACGTTTTCTGGGAATTAACTTTGATTCCAATGTTCTTACTCATACTATTATGGGGAGGTGAAGATAGAAAATATGCCGCCATGAAATTCTTCATTTATACATTTACAGCAAGTGTTTTCATGCTTATAGGTATTCTGGTGATGTATTTCCATACTACTCCACTACCTGGAATTGGGAGTATGACAGGCCATCATTTCGATTTAGTTCAAATGTCTATCCAAGATAATTTAATTCCTAATGAAGGTCTTAGACACTTTGTTTGGATACTTTTACTCATAGGATTTGCAACAAAAATGCCAAGTGTTCCCGTACATACTTGGCTCCCCGACGCTCATGTCCAAGCTCCAACGGCTGGATCTATGTTATTAGCAGGAGTTATGCTGAAAATGGGTGCATATGGCTTTCTTAGAATTGCAGTAACACTCTTCCCTGAATCAACTATAATTTTTATGCCACTTTTGGTTTTCTTAGGTATGGCAAGTTTAGTTTATGGAGCATGGGTATGCATGGGTCAAACAAATCTCAAGAGAATGGTTGCTTATTCTTCAGTTTCACATATGGGATTAATTTTCCTTGGTATTGCTACAATGCAACCTCTTGGTATCGCAGGCGCATTATTTATGATGTTTGCACATGGAGTAATTAGCCCACTTCTCTTCGCAGTTGCAGGAGCTTTCAAACACCATTATCATACACTAGAGATTGGTTCAATGAGAGGGATAGCACATCATTCTCCATATCTCTCAGGTCACATGATGTTGGGTTGGATGGCTAGCTTAGGCCTTCCTTTGATGGCAGGTTTCGTCGCTGAAGTTGCAATATTGATAGCATTCTGGATGTCTTTTGGGTGGTTAGTCATGTTACCTGCATTAACATTAATCATTACTGCAACATATTATCTAACATCTATGCAACGTACCATTTTCGAATCTGACGATCCTCATCAAGGAATATTGCCTGATTCTCTTCATGGTGAGGTTCCTCGTGATGTAACTTGGCATGAAAATACAGGTATGTTCATATTAGGAATTTTTACTATTATTTTTGGTATTTTCCCATTTATTTTCTGGGACATGATGTCTGTATGGAGTACTGGCTTTATGTCTGATGTAATGATTAGTGCTATGGAAAATACTGATGTTTGGAGTCCTAGTATAGATTGGATATTGGAGGCATTTAAATGAATTCCCTAAGTGATATTTCTTTGGAATTATTATTGCCTGAGACTATGATGATCATTGGCATATTGGTAATGATAATAATTCCCAATTTAGGCGATACGAAGATTAGAATACCTCTTACTAACACTTCTGTACCAGTATTTTTTGGAGGTACAAGATTCCCTCAAGTAAACAATCCTTTCATTCCCAGTATAGTAGCGATAATTACCTTTACTGTATCATTTATTATGTCATTAATCATGCTTCAAGCAGAAACAAATGGGAATATAGGCGAAGTAATGGAGATAAATCAATTCACTAACTTATTTTCATTAATTTTTACCTCCGCTTTACTTATCACTTCCGTGGCAACCTTTTACAGAATGCCTCCTTATAAAAATCCTGAAATGCCAAAAAATACAGACTCTGAATCTTCTTTAGGTACTAAAATAAAAATATTAATGAATAATCGTCGTCAAGTAGATTTCTACATCCTTTTGATGATGGTTGGATTAGGCATGTGCCTTATGTCTAAATCTATACACTTATTCTTACTTTTCGTCTGTCTAGAATTAGCATCCTTGTCATCATATGTCCTTGTAGGTTTTTACAAGGAAAGCGATATAGGTGGAGAAGCTGGAACAAAATATTTTATTGTTGGTTCAGTTGCTTCAGCTATTGGGATATATGGAATGTCTTTACTTTATTTGTGGAATGGAAATCTGCAAATAGATTCTCTGACATCTTCATGGTCGGCCATGGAAAGCCTTGATCCATTTGCTGGAATTGGTATCGGTTTAATGCTTGTTGCCTTTGGCTTCAAAGTTGGTGCAGCACCCTTCCACTTGGCAACTCCCGATGCATACTCTGGATCTTCTTCTCCAATTGCTGGATTACTTGCAACCGCATCTAAAGCAATGGGTTTTGTAGCCATAATCAAAATATTACTTATTGTTACATCTTCTGAACAAGGAGCAGAAGCATATTGGATGGTTGCAATTGCATTAATTTCTGTAATTACTATGACATGGGGTAACTTTGCTGCTTTAACTAGCGATAATCCAAAAAGAATGCTGGCTTACTCTAGCGTTGCTCATGCAGGATATATGCTTGCTGCAATAGCTGCAATCGGAAGTGGACTGGGAGATATGGACTCCAATATTCTGATAATAACTGCTGTTATTTTCCATCTAACAATCCTAGTTTTGTTTAAATTTGGAGCATTTTTGGTCCTCACTTTACTTGAAAATGAAGGACTAAGTCACAATATGGATGGTTTAAAGGGATTAATAAGGAGAGATCCTGTGATAGCTATTTCCATGTTCATATTCATGCTTTCTTTAGCAGGAATACCTCCCTTGTCAGGCTTCTTATCTAAATTATTAATGATTAATGGAATAGTAAATGTGTCTGCAGGTACTGGTAGTTTATCATCTGGAACGATATTAACATGGATAACTAGTGTTAATATTATATTTTGGTTAGCTCTTTCAATAGTGATCAATAGTGCAATTTCATTATTTTATTATTTGAGAATAGGTTTGATAATGTTCTTTGAAGAACCAGTAGTTGAAGAACCTCTAGAAAAATCCATTTATCTGAGAGTTATTATAATTATTTGCGCTATTCTTACTTTCTTATTGGGCATTGGACCGTTATCAGAGTACTTACTTGAATTGGTTAATGAAGCGGCCCAATCTTTACTCTAACCTAGAGAAACCATGCTCAAGTTCACATAGGGGTCTATCGACCGGAGCATATGGCACGTAGAGAAGAGAAGGTCGATGCTGAACTTCTTGCACGTCTAGAATCTGGATCTGGAGATAGAATTAGGGTGCCCTTGCCAAATAGAAAAGTGAATGAGATGTTCGCAATAGCAGATATGATTCTTGGAGGACGAAGAGTACGTTCTATATGCGAAGATGGACAAACTCGGCTTGCTCGAATCCCTGGTAAGATGCGAAGAAGACAATGGGTAAGAGAAGGGGACCTGATAACGCTACAACCTTGGGAATTTCAAGATGAGAAGGCCAATGTCTGTATGCGTTATACCAAAACACAATCACTCTATCTGTCAAGAAAGGGTGTATTGCCAGAAATTGTAGATTTATTTGGAATGTCTGAGGATACACATTTGAACACAGAAGAAGATATTGAAATCAATGAACAAGAAACAATCAATACTGAAATAACCGCAGAGCCCGAAATCAACAAAGAATCTCACATCACCCCTCCATCCGTTGAAAATAACGCTGACGATGATATCGATTCGTTCTTCGGGTGAAAAAATGAAAGATGATAAAGAGTGGGACTTAGAGCCTGACTTTGATTCTCTAATGAAGAGTGAAAAGAAACATGAATGGATTTCCGAGCCTAGATTTAAGAAATTATTCGAAGAAATTGAACATGGCATACAGGGAGTAATGGGTAAAGGACGATATGAATGGGTAGACAGACGAGTTTTCGATCAAGTATTTGATAGTTCAACCCTTCTAGCAATACATAAATTGATGCAAAAAGGAGATATTGATACCATTGAATATCCCATAGCGAGAGGTAAAGAGGCACATGTTTTCTATGCAACTAGTAATAATGGACCAGTTGCTGTAAAAATATTTCATACCACTAATGCTGTTTTCAAAAGTCTTACAAAATACATTGATGGTGATCCAAGATTTGGAGGACTTTCCAGACGTCACAGAGAATTAGTAAATATTTGGGTACGTAAAGAATATAGAAATTTAAAACGAATGAGGGCCAATGGGGTAAGAGTTCCACAACCAATTTCACATTTCAAAAATGTATTGATTATGGAATTCGTTGGCGAGGAGCAAGCAAGTCCGAGATTAAGAGACATAGAAATTGAAAATCCCTTAGAGATATTTTCAAATCTTTTAGATATAATAGCCATTAATTGGCAATCCTGTAATTTGGTTCATGCAGATTTTAGTGAATATAATATATTGATGAAAAATAAAGATATTTGGGTGATTGATGTTGGACAGGCCGTCACTAATCAACATCCCAATGCTGAGGAATTTTTAATAAGAGATGTTACTAGACTAGTAGAATGGATTAATCGTAAAGGATTTGAAATAAATCTTACGGATTGTTTGGTAAGAGTTTTAGATGAACCTGTGCCAAAATTAAAACCTCTCCCGGGTGGAGATTAAAGTATATGACTTCATGACAGGTTTCATGGAGCACCTAGCACGCATACCAAAAGATCGTATCGGAGTTCTCATTGGAAAGGGAGGAGAAACACGTAAATTGATAGAAAAGGCAAGTGGAGGTTCTTTACAAATAGATTCTCAATCTGGCGAAGTTAACATAATATGGGATTCAGAAACAATAGATCCTATAGTACGTATGAAAATGCCAGATTTAATTATGTCAATTGGCAGAGGTTTAGCACCAAAAAGAGCATTACAACTACTAAATGACGATATCTTCCTAAGGATGTATGATATTAGAGAATGGGTGGGCCGTCAACCTAACCAAATTCGTAGAATGAGAAGTAGATTAATTGGTACTAATGGCAGAATAAGGAGCTTAATTGAAGAATTATCGGGCTGTGAAATATCAATTTATGGATCCACAGTTTTGATAATAGGAGATGATGAAAGTTTGTTAATTGCTGGCCCAGCCATTGAAGGAATATTGAGAGGATCTGAGCATGGTACTATTTTGTATGGACTAGAACAAGATAGGAGAAAACAACGCCTACAGTCCCGAAGTCTTGAATCATATCAAGATAAAACTATTGAGTCACAATCAGGTTTTGAAGCTTTAGTTCCTGGCTTAGCAAGTGCTCGAAGAAAAGCTGCTAGAAAATTTAAAAATACACAAATTAATATTGAGGATCAAAATGAAATTAATGAAATATTAGAACTTGCTGAAGATGAAGAAATAGTATATGAAGAGGAGTAGAGAAACCGCCACACCTAAGCACAGTAGTCTCTTCGCCAGTACAATGACTAATCATTTAGAAGAGTTATACGATTATGAAAGATGGGCTATAAACATAATCCTAGCATCATTTATACTATTTTTTTCCGGCTTATTTCTTTCATTATTAAATATCGAAAATCCTCTTACAGAGTTCATCTATGACTATTACTTGGATCCAATAATTGCTGAGAAAACATCAGATGCAGGATATAATACAGTAAATACTTTGACTTATGCATTTATTTTAGCCATGTTTGTAGTTTCATTATCCGCGTTGTTGAGATTTTTAGGTATTGATTCAAGCGACTATTCATTAATAGCATTATTTCCTTATGTCCTTTGGGCTGTTTTTGGTGAAGTTGTTGAAGATGCACAAATGTTTGACTCCAATTTAGCACCATATTTTGTTAGTCCAGGAGTTCATTTTCAAACTGCCTTTTGGGTCATATCCGCCGGTTCAATAGCTTATATCCTTCAGAAAAAATCGAAAAGTGAGAAAAAATTAGAAAGAGAAATAGAGTTAGTATCAAGTTTACTAATTCTTTTACAATTTTTTGTTTATGTTTCATCAATTTCCAACAGCAATAAAGTTACTAATCAAGAAATAGATCTAACTCTTTTATTAATAATTGGAACTTTCGCTATTTTCTTACCTCAATTACTAAATAAGTCATTGAAAATTTTTACTCCAATACAGAGATTAGTTTATTCAGTCGGACTTGGAGGTTCTCTGATATTCATTGGGGCACTTTCAGCTTATGCAACACACGTTTCCAGTGATCAACTTGTTTTTTGGCCAGTAATGGTTGTAATCGGATTCCCCTCTCTTCTTGCATATTTTATGTATAATGTTGGTTCTCCTGCGGTAGAGGAACTTTCCAATCATGGATTGATTGCTGGTATACTGCCGGGTTCAATGACTGAAGAAGATTATTTAGTATTAGTTTCACCAGAAAAAGATCTCATCGAGTCATTACGTAAGAAAGCGATAGGGGCTTCTCCCGTTGTATTTTTAGCTGTAGCAGGCCAATTACTTGATGGTTTAGCTACATGGATCGGTATTGATTATTTTAATTATAGAGAGAAGCACGTATTTTCAGCATGGATTATCGAACAATTTGATACAGCTGCAGGTTTTGTTGTAATTAAGTTAGGATTAGGATTATTAATTTGGTATTTCTTTACTATTTCCAACTTTGAAAATAGACAACAGCATTTACGATTATTAATTGGATTGGCTATGTTGGTTGTTGGGATGGCTCCAGGCCTTCGAGATGTTTTTCGGCTCGCTTTAGGCGTCTAATTATTTAATTTCTGAATATTAAACAATTCAATTGAATACTTGGAGGCCATCTCGAGTGTTGAGGGATATGGAGAGGCTACCCACACGTATTGATTCCGGAAGTCAAGAATTTATTCGCTGTAATAAAAAAAATATTGCCTTGGTAGACGATTTAAGAGAAAAGTTAGCTAAAGTAAAATTAGGAGGAGGAGAGAAATATGTTGAACGCCATCGAAGTCGAAATAAAAAATTGGCAAGAGAAAGAATTTCAGATATTTGCGACCCAGGAACGCCTTTTTTAGAATTATCTCCATTAGCAGCAATTGACTCTTATGATGGCAGTGCACACTCTGCTGGGGTTGTCACTGGAATAGGCGTAATACATGGTAAACAATGTATGTTTGTTGCAAATGACGCAACTGTCAAAGGAGGATCATATTATCCTTTAACTGTTAAAAAACATATCAGAGCACAGGAAATAGCAGAAGAAAATAATTTAACATGTATTTATTTGGTTGATTCTGGAGGGGCATTTCTGCCTCTTCAAGATGAAGTATTCCCTGATAAATTACATTTTGGCCGAATTTTTAGAAATCAAGCAATACTTTCCAGTAAAGGAATACCACAGGTAGCAGCCGTTCTTGGATCATGCACTGCAGGAGGAGCATACATACCTGCAATGTCTGATGAATCAATTATTGTCAAAGGAAATGGTACAATTTTTCTTGCTGGACCTCCATTAGTGAAATCTGCTACTGGTGAAGAAGTAACTGCTGAAGAATTAGGAGGAGCTGATGTTCATACTAGGGAATCAGGTGTCGCAGATCACTTTGCCAATAATGAACAAGAAGCGTTACATATGGTGAGAAATATTGTAGAAAACCTCAATATAAAGCCGAAATATAGGCTTGAAACAGGAATTGTAGAAGAACCAATATATGATGCTGATGAGTTAATGGGAATTATACCAATGGACAATAGAACTACTTATGATGTTAGAGAAATAATTTCAAGAATTGTCGACGGCTCTAGATTTCATGAATTCAAAAATCGATATGGCCCTACTTTAGTTTGTGGATTCGCAAAAATCCATGGCTATCCGGTTGGAATAGTGGCAAATAACGGCATTCTATTCTCCGAATCTTCATTAAAAGGTGCACATTTTGTAGAATTATGTGGTCAAAGAGGAATACCTCTAGTCTTTTTACAAAATATTACTGGATTTATGGTGGGGAAAGATGCCGAATCAGGCGGAATAGCCAAGGATGGAGCAAAATTAGTAACTGCAGTATCTTGTGTACCGGTGCCTAAATTTACAGTGGTTATTGGCGGTTCTCATGGTGCAGGTAACTATGGAATGTGTGGACGAGCATTCGATCCAAGATTCCTATTCATGTGGCCTAATTCACGTATTTCTGTAATGGGAGGGCCACAGGCTGCTGATGTACTGACTACAGTAAAACAAGATCAAAGAGAAAGAGAAGGTCAAATACCTATGATTGGAAATTCTCTTAACGAATTTCGTGACCCAATCCTTAAAAAATATGAAAAAGAAGGATCTCCATATTATTCAACATCTAGAATTTGGGATGATGGAGTAATAGATCCAAGAGATACACGTGATATTTTGGGGCTATGTATTTCTGCTTCTTTAAACGCTCCAATGCCAGAACAAAATTATGGTGTATTCAGGATGTGATGATTTGAAAATAACAGATTATAAACCAGAGACAAACTATTGTAATATGACCATCGAAGGTCCTATAGCAACAATCACATTAAATCGTAAGGAAGTATATAATGCGCTTAATGAAGGCCTAATGAATGAATTAATACAATTATTGATTTGGACCAAGGAACGTTCAGTAGGAGAAAATAACGATTTACAAGATTCTAATGGTGATAAATATCTCAGAATTTTAGTATTAAAATCTGCTGGGAAGCATTTTTGCGCCGGGGCCGATATTAACATGATGCGTGAAGCAGGATCAAAAACAGCAGATCAGAATAGACAAGATTCTAAACGCCTTGACCAATTATTTCATTCTCTTTGGGCACATCCTTGTTTCACTATAGGAACAATTCAAGGAGTTGCATTAGGCGGCGGTGCAGGTTTAATTTCCTGTTTAGATCACATTATTATGGAATCAAAATCACAGTTAGCCCTTTCCGAGGCAAAATTAGGCATATTGCCTGCAGTAATAGGGCCATATGTATATCGTAAAATAGGAAGTTCTCAGTTTCGTAGACTATCTATGTTAGCTAGCAGAGTTAGTTCTGAAGAAGCATTGAGAATAGGCTTTGCCAATGAAATTGTAGATACTCGCGAAGATTTTCAATCCTCCTTAGAGAAAATAATCACTGAAGTAATGAGCACAGGCCCTATGGCTATTTCAGAAGCGAAAAAATTAAGTTTAATTTTTGACCGTTGGAAAGATGACGATTCTAAACTTCGAAAATTTACTCTAGATAAGACTAGCGAGATGCGTGGCTCTAAAGAAGGTCAAGAAGGATTATCTTCTTTTCTCGAAAGAAGAAAACCGAATTGGTTGAGTGAAGAATGAGGAATTGATATGTTTCCTGACTGGATGAAGGATGCACCAAAACCATATTCTTCCGTATTAGTTGCAAATAGAGGAGAAATTGCAGTAAGAATACTCCAGTCTGCCAGAGAATTAGGCCTTAAAGGGATTTCAATTTATTCCGATTCCGATGCCAATTCATTACATGTAGAGGTATCTGAAGAGGCAATACATCTGCCTGGGAAACTTTTATCCGAAACTTATCTGAATATAGAGGCAATAATTAATGCAGCAAAAATTTCTGGTGCTGAAGCAATTCATCCAGGTTACGGATTTCTCTCTGAACGTTCTGATTTTGCAAAAGCTGTAGTTGATTCTAATCTAATATGGATAGGGCCAAGTCCAAAATCAATAGAAATCATGGGAGATAAAATATCTGCTCGTAATAAAATGATTGATTCTGGTGTTCCAATAATTCCTGGAGAAGAAATTTTTATTGAAAAAGATGAGGATTATATCGGTCCATTGGCCGCAGCAGCTGCAAGAGTGGGATATCCTCTGTTACTCAAAGCGAGTGCTGGAGGAGGAGGGAAAGGTATGCGAGCAGTATATGAACCAAAAAACCTCAAATCACAATATGAGGCTGCATCAAGAGAAGCATCTACTGCATTTGGAGATGGTACTGTATATGTAGAGAGGCTACTTACAAAGGCAAGACACGTGGAGATACAAATTCTATGTGATAAAAGAGGTAATTCCATACACCTAAATGAAAGAGACTGCTCTTTACAACGCCGGCATCAAAAGGTAATTGAAGAAGCTCCTTCTCCTGCTTTATCTGATGAAATTAGGCAATCAATGGGAGAATCAGCAATAAAGGCCGCTAATTCTGTAAATTATGTCGGAGCAGGGACTGTTGAATTTTTACTATCTTCAAACGGGCAATTCTTTTTTCTGGAAATGAATACAAGATTGCAAGTCGAGCATCCAATTACGGAATTAATTACTGGAATAGATATAGTTCAGAAACAATTTGAGATAGCAGCTGGGATTAAATTAAATCTAAGTCAAGAGGATATAGGAATAAATGGACATTCAATAGAAGCTCGAATTTATGCTGAGAATCCATCAAATGGATTTTTGCCAGCAACAGGTATACTTTCAAAATGGAAATTCCCAAATGGGCCAGGTATTAGATTAGATTCAGGATTCCGTGAAGGTGATGAGATAACTATTGATTTTGACCCAATGTTAGCTAAATTAATTGTACATGCCCCAAATCGAGAAACTGCTTTGAGAAAACTAGATACAGCAATCTCTGATTTTATAATATTAGGAGTTATGACAAATTTAGGATTTTTGAGAGATGTTATAAAAAAAGATGCATTTTTAGAAGGCCAGATAACTACTGACTACTTGGAAAATGCGCCTGAATCATTATTTATTCAACCAATTAGTAATCCCTCACATCTAATTGCAATAGCATCAGCTGCAGAAAGGATAGGAGTAAATAGGCAGTCGCCGGGGCAATTGAGTGGTGAGATAGTAGATGATTATAGTGGACATATTGGAGATCCATTTAGAACATTATCGAGAATATTTCCTTGAGGTTAAAATATGGAATGGAGTATAGGAGAAGAAAATATTCGGTATAATGCCGAATTATCAGATAATGAAGGTGAACTGACTCTTACTTCCGTTAAGAAAGAAGGTGAGGAAATTCCTATTTCAGATATTTCTATATCTTATAATTCTAATTTTGACAGATTTCTTGTAAATATAGATAAAATTTCCAAATTAGCACACGTGATTAAAGTCCAAGATTCATACTGGATACATTTAGACGGTAGAATCCATATAGTAAATTCACATGAGATTGGTTATTCCAATCAAAAACAAAGTGAAGGTAGCCTAATTGCTCCTATGCCAGGAACAATTATTGAAATCCTTGTCAAAAAGGGTCAAAAAGTAAAGAAGGGACAAAGTCTAATGGTAATGGAGGCAATGAAAATGGAACATAAAATACAATCTCCGAAAGATGGAGAAGTCATCTCAATATCCAATGAAGTAGGTCAAAAGGTTGATATGGGTACTGTTTTAGTTGAAATTGCAGATTAGTCAATCATCTAATGGTTGTAAATATTTTTGATTGCTCATCAATGATTGTAGAACTTTAGGAATCGCAATTCTTCCATCTTTATTTTGGTATTGTTCCATAATCGCAACTAGTGTACGGCTTGTTGCTATTGCTGTTGAATTCAAAGTATGTACTGTAGCATTACCTTCCGGTGTTCGATAACGCATTTTCAATCTATTTGCCTGATAATCCGTACAATTAGAACAAGATACCACTTCTTTGTATTCCTTCGCACCAGGAAGCCATGCTTCTAGGTCGTATTTCTTTGAAGCAACTGTCCCCATGTCGCCTGTACAAATATTTACTACACGATAATGTAAATCAAGACTATCCCACAAATCAATAGCATTTTTCAATAATTCTTCATGCAATTCCCACGACTCATTTGGTTGACAAATAATCACTTGTTCTATCTTCGTAAACTGATGAACTCTCCATATTCCTTTGTCTGAAAGGCCATGTGCCCCAACTTCTCTTCTAAAACATTGTGAAATACCTACTAATTTTATTGGTAATTCAGATGGCTCAATTATTTCCTTCATCCTCATAGCCGTTAAAGGATGCTCACTTGTAGCAATTAAATAATATCTATCTGGTTGTATGCCATACATAACAGTCTCAAAATCATCAAGGTCAGTCACACCTTCATATGAGTCTTTATTCATCATTAATGGAGGTTGAATTAGGGTGTATCCTCTATCAATTAGAAAGTTCGAAGAATAAACTTGTAATGCTAATTCAAGTCTTGCTAAATCTCCTTTGAGGAAATAAAATCTGCTTCCTGTTACTTTGGCTGCCCTATCTAAATCAACCCAAGCATTCTCTTCTAGGATTTCATTATGCGTTTTTGCAGAAAAATCTAATTCTATTTTATTACCATGTAAACTATGTAATGTATTTTTCTGATCGTTTTCTCCTACAGGAACGCTTTCGTGAAGTATATTTGGGATTTTCATCCTCAGAGCATCTCTTTTTTCTAGAAAATCATCAGCCAGTATACCCAGTTTCTCAATTTTTGAACCTATAGTTACTACTTCTTTCATTATTCTTTCAACTTCTTTTGCATCATTATTCTTTTTGGCCGCTGCAATACCTCTAGCAGCTTCATTACGTTCTTTACGCAATACGTCCGATTCATATCTTGCTTTACGCCATTCTTTATCCAATCTAATTACTTCATTGATATTGTCATACGGCATATTCCTTTTATCATGATCAGCAAGAATGATATTTTTATTTTCTCTAAACATATTCATGTCTAACATACTAACAAAGTCTAGGAATGGACATTCCCCCTTCAATTAATCGGCGATTTTGATTATAATAGGGTGATGTTATGCCATAGTTGGTCAAATCCGATCGCAATACTTCCTGATATAATGTAGCCGAGGATACTCCCGCCATTCAATAAAGGAAGTCCTGCTTGGGGATTCCCTCTTGCTACCTGAGTCATTAGAGCTAGATAACCAAACAAGCCTCCAACCAGCGTCCCTAGTCCAACTAACATTGGCCCATAGTAAATAGCAACAGTATCTGGCCAAAAATCAAATACTACTGGCCCTATTTCTGGCAAAAATGTAACACTTGAAATAACCAACATTCCTGGAAAAATAACATCACCAAGGCCCATGAATAATGCATCCCTAGATTTATTTTTTGATACCTTTTTATCATCTTTCATTAATTTAACATCATCATCCTGCATTATTTTCTCTGTTTCATCTCTAAATGTATATCCTTTCTCTTTTGGAGCAACTAGTAAAACAGGCAACTTCAGTCCAATCATTGTATCTGCCAATTCTAGCATATGTTTACTCTTGTTTACTGCCCAATGATCATATATGGCCGCTAAGATCATGAAAATAATTATCAATATGGGCGTGAATGATACTCCAATCATTGTAATGACGCCTGCTCCGACCAAAACTCCAACACCATTCACTACATACCATTCTGGAAATTTATTTAATAAAATCATAAGGCCTATACTTACACTCAATGATCCTAATATCATAAGTAATTCTAATGTGTCTACTGATAAGAATCCATTAGTAATATTATCAAATAGAACTACTAGAAGATAAACAAATGGCCAAATTGAATATAGTAAACTGAACCACAAAGCCGTCATAACAATGGCCTTAATCAAATAATCCAAACCCTTTCTTGCAAGCCATATTATTATTATTGTAAAAATAAATATCATTACTAGTTCAAATAAAATATTCACGCCTTTTGTTGTACCTTCTTCTCCAAAAGCCCTTACATCATCATGATTATAAATCGGCTGGATAAATAATCCTAGTAAAATAGAACTAACAAACATTCCCGCCATTCCAGTCATTGAAGCCCATTGTTCGCGCATAGCCTGTAACGTTTCCGACCCTCTATACTCTGACATGTCTCCACGACATTCAATACACATTTCACTTTGACCCTTTCATGGGCGATACAGGCCAGAGTACTGCCACACCTAGAATATGGTTACAAGATAGTATTAATTCCGGAATTAAATTAGGATTAGATAGTTGTTCGGAGATACTTCAAAGACTTAATAATCCACAAAAAAATTTTCCTTCAATACATGTAGCAGGAACTAATGGCAAAGGCTCATTATGCGCACATCTTTCGGCAATTGGTTCTAAAAATGAAATTCTAATTGGCTTTTTCTCCTCTCCACATTTAATTACTGTTGAAGAAAGGATAAGAGTTGATGGAAGGCCTGTGAGCGCAGAACTTTTCGATAAATATCTACTTTCTGTATATAATGCATCATTGATGAAACCAATTCTCCAACCTACATTCTTTGAAATAACATTTCTTACGTCTTTACTCGCCTTTTCAGAAGCGGAAGTAGATGTCGCAATTATTGAAACAGGACTTGGCGGAAGACTCGATTGTACAAGGTTAGTTGAAGCTGAAATATGTGCTATAACAACTATATCAAAAGATCATTCCGAGATTTTGGGAGATACATTAGTAAAAATAGCATCGGAAAAGGTAGCAATATATCGTCAAAATAAACCATTATTTTCACTATATCATCCAGATCAAGATGTGAGAGAAGTTTTCACTAAAACTGCTGGAAGCGATTTGATATGGTTTAGTCCAAAATCTAAAAATGCATGGCAAATTTCTAGAGAATTTGCACTAATTATAGCTGATTATTTGGGTTGGTCAATAGGAAATTATGAACTTGATTGGCCAGGTAGATCTGAAGGTAAAATTACTTGGATTCCAGAGATAAGATGTAGAGTTAGTGCTGCACACAATGTTGAAAGTATTGAAAATGAATTGAATCTAATCAAGGATGAAGTCGTGATGATAATTGGTATGTCTTCCAAAACTAATCTACAAGAAACAATGTCACCCTTTAATGGCCGAGAAAAAATTTCATACACAATAATTACTGAACCGCAAAATGGTCGCAAACCTCCAGTTGCTTCAGAAGAGATTCAGATTCAATTAAAAGAATTAAATTATACAAAATTAGAGCAAATCAATAACCCAAGTGAAGCATTATTGAGAGCAGAAATAATAGCTAAAGAATTGAATTGCTCCGTGTTAATAATAGGTAGTATATATTTAGTAGGAGAAATAATGAATTATGTAATCACTCGGGATTCTTTAGATTTGTATGATATCTTAACTATCCATCCTCCATTAAAATAGACAATATGATTAGCCTTATACACGCGCCATCATATTATGGCCAGTAAGTGGGATCTAAGGTTTATTGATTTGGCAAGACATATTTCAGAATGGAGTAAAGACCCCTCTACTAAAGTTGGCTGCGTTATAGTTGGAGAAGATAGGGAAATAAGATCAACAGGATTTAATGGCTTTCCTAGGGGAATAGATGACACTTTAGAGAGATTGGAAGACCGTAATCAAAAATATCCAATGATTTGCCATGCAGAAGAAAATGCAATTATGCATGCTGCTCGCATTGGTGTCTCACTCAAAGGTACAATGGCATATGTTACATGGCCACCTTGTTCTCGATGTACAAGATCATTAATACAGGCAGGAGTTAGTGAAGTTGTGTATCCTTCAAATGTTCAAATACCGGATAGATGGCAATCTGATTTCGACATAGCTTCAGAAATGATGAGTGAAGCGGGGATTATTGTAAGAAAGGCGTAATTTATGTCTATTATTAATCAAAAATTTATTTTTCAAAGAACAGGACATATTGTTAGAAATAGGGCAGTATTAGCTGCTATGACCAATAAACAGAGTTATGAAAATGGTATTTTATCAAATAACGAAATAAAATGGCTCACAAGAAGGGCTAAAGGTGGCTTTGGAATAATTACTACAGCAGCAACTCATGTTTCACGAGATGGTCAAGGATGGGAAGGAGAATTTGGAACGTTTGATGATTTTCATATACCAGGTTTGTCTGAATTAGCCAACAATCTAAAACAAAATGGTGCAATATCCATAGCTCAAATTTTTCATGCTGGAATGCGTTCACCTCAAAAATTAACAAACCTTCAACCTATTTCAGCAAGTAAGAATAGTTGTGAGGAATCTTATAGTAAATATTCTCGTGAGGCCACAGAAGATGATATTTATAGATTAATTAATGATTTTAGAGATGCAGCATTAAGATGTTATAAGGCCGGTTTTGATGGTATAGAATTACATGGAGCACATGGATATCTAATTAGTCAATTTTTAGGTTCTAAGACTAATAGGCGATCAGATCAGTGGGGAGGTAGTATCAACAATAGATCAAAATTTCTTACCGAAATAATACGCTCAATAAAGTCAATAATCTCCGAAGATTTCTTAATTGGCGTTAGAATTTCTCCTGAAATTAATAAAATTGGGATTGAATTGCATGACAGCATCGCCTTAGCTAAAATTTTACGAGATGAGTGTATAGATTTTTTACATCTATCCTGCTGGGACTCTTTCTCACCTTCCAAATGTGAACCAGACGATCCTCGTTTACTCACAGAATGGTTTACAAGTACAATTAGTGATTTACCTCCAATCATCTGTACTGGAGGAGTATGGGATAATGCTGATGTCCAGTCTGTATTTTCCCAAGGTGCTCATTTTGTTGGCGTAGCTAGAGCAGGCATTGCACATCCAGATTGGGCTATAGAAATTATAAACCAAGATTATAAGCCACAAAAACCACCCTTTTCAAGTTTACATTTGGAAGAAGCAGATCTTAGTGGAAAATTTATTGACTATATGAGAGCATGGGATGGTTTTGTTGAAGATTGAATTTATAATTCTCAAATAAGTATTTTTTCAATTGGTATTTTATCTACGTGAGATTCAATTTTGTAAGGGCTATCTGAACCACACACCAATGCAATGAATCTATTCAGTGGCATACCATGCTCCCATCCCAAATAGGGAGTTCCATTTCTGGTAAGTGGCAATGGAGGTATTTTTCTAGATAATTGCCTTAACTTACCACTCAAATTACTACTCTCTACTCTCATTATCCTCCAACTATCACCCCTCACTCCTTTTAGCCTATATGCATATAGAGGCATCAAACCACACCTCTCACCAACATCTTTTAATGCATTATATTGATTAACAGTTCTCCCAGAAAGATAGAGTTTATTTTCTTTTGAGGATTTAACCTCTATTGGAAAACAGATATCTCCTCTCAGAGCCAATAAGTCTCCTGTACCTTCTGAACCGCTTCCAGGTGCTCTAACTACGAGGAATGGCCTTTGAATTACTTGCATCGCTTGTGCTCTCTCTATTTCAGAGCATGATTTTATGACTGCCCTTACACCTTTTAATTCTCCAGCCAAAACAGCTCGTAACTCTCTCTCGTAATTGACTCCCACGAAGGTACCGCATTATGAGGGTACTTGACTACATCGATAGATAACGTGATTAAATACTCATTTTAGCAATGTAAAAATATATCGAAATAAGCCTAATACTAATTATTTATTAGTTTAATTAAAACACCCCCTGCTTCTTCAGGCATATATGGCACGGGTCGCAGTAAGGACTGATGACTTCCAGTTAGCTTACAGACTAATCAAAAAATTACGTCAATCAAAAATAAAGTATATACAACTAGAATATGACACACCTCTCCCTTCTGATATTATTTTTTGGTTTGGTACACATAAAGAAGTTCAAAAATCTTCAGATAAAAAAGGAATTCCTTGTGATATTAATTTAGTCAATGCCACTGTACAAAAACATATCAATTTATTATTGGCCGGAGAAAATGTAAAATTACTTAGTTTTGGTATTGATACCGGACCAAGACCAGGTCTTGCATGGTTCGCTGATGGTAAATTAATAGACTCTTTACAACTTGAAGATATTGATTCAGTAGTATCAGAAATCAATCAAATAATGTATTACATTTCTCCCAAGTCCTCGATTATCAGAATAGGTAGAGGCCCTAAAACTCTATCCAATAGGATTGTTAATAACTGTCTTAGTCACGGTTTTGATGTTGAATTAGTAGATGAGAAGAATACTTCTCTTGGTTCAAGGCATGATCATGTATCATCTGCCAAAAATATTGGCTTAAAATCGGGAATTAGAATTTTTAATCAATTAAAAGTTATCCCGACCAAAGGAGAAGTAAGAGAGATACAACGCATAAGTCGTTTGGCAAGTCATGGTAAATCAACTATACCCTCTAATTTAGCCAGGTCTGTAGCTACAGGTAGGCTTTCATTAACAGAAGCAATTAATCTACATTCCCAATAATCATTCAAATTTTCCTTTACGGAAGTCTCTAGTTCTTTCAATACCGGGAAGCTGATCTTCTCCTTCTCTGTATACTGTTTTCATATTATTGAGAAAATTATCTTCATGTGTAACAATCAAAACCATCCTTACTCCAGGATCATCCTCGCCATCCATCCATTCTAGTATGATCTGCATAGTCTTTCTTGCACCTTCTCTATGGGGATATGCAAAAACATCCATCCCTAGAGGTGGTAAAACCAATGTTTCTCTTGGCTCTATTTTTTCTACTTGTTCAAATAATGCATCATAAGAATTTTTTAATAACTCTCTTCTGAAATTATCTTGTGAAGGTCTTCTACAATCAGGTCCAACCACATGAACTATATGTTCTGCAGGTAGATTGAATCCGGGAGATGTAACTGCTTCCCCTACTCCGCATGGTTGTAGGTTTTCTTTACGCCTTTCTTTTGCTATATTTGTACAAAAATCTCTCAATTCTGGTCCTGCAGCAAGTTGCATCCTCTCATCCAAACCTTCTCTTCCCGCTAGTCGATTATTTGCAGGTATTACCATAATATCGCCTTCAACTGTGGTGATATTACCAAATAGCACTCTGACTTGCCCATGTTTGCATTCTCTCACTATTACGACTTCGGCCATAAATCAGCGAGGCAGGGTCATTGGATATCTAATCATCGCATCGATTTTTATTACTTTAGGCCGAAGAGTTGATTCACTAATGCCCCTTCCGAATTATATATGTCATCCGGTTATGTATTAGTAAATGTTGAACCAGGTGCAGAAACTAGTGTTTTTGAGCAACTATCAGGATTAAGTTTTGTGTCAGATATTAATCACCTTTTTGGTGATTATGATATAATCATAAAAATTGAAGCAGATGGTATTGGCACAATAGCGGGAATGGTAGTTGAATCAATAAGATCTATCTCGGGAATTTCCAATACCAAAACCTTGGCTTGTGCAGAATTTTAATTTCCCAAGTAACGTAACCTTCTGTTTTAGGCCATTAATGATATTTATTTTCCCAAAGGTTAATTATCTAATTTAGAATCGTAAGGTTTAGGGAATTGTCTATGACTGAAAAGAAATATTTTGTATTGATGAAAGGTGGAAAAGATACGACGCAAGTGTTCCACAGCAAACAACCTAGGGGTGCAGCGCTCAAAGCTGCAACGAGAGGCGAGACCGATATTAGTCTCAGAGAGAGAGGGACAGGAAAAGTACATGTCTTTACCGGGAAGAAAGAAATGGTACCCAAACCTGCCAGTGCACCTGCATGGTTACCTGATATGATTAACAAGGCAAATGTAAAGAAAATACGGATTGATAGAATATAATTCGTATAAGTTTATTTTCTTAATCCAATTTTTTTAGCCAACATAGATATTGGGTCATAATATTCAGAAATAACCCGTTCCTTCAGAGGTATTATGGCATTATCCGTTATATTTATGCCCGCTGGACAAACTTCTGTACAACATCTTGTTATATTGCAATAACCTATTCCAAAATCTTCTTTTATTTCTGGTATTCTATTTTCAACATCTAGAGGATGCATTTCTAGTCCTGCTAGCCTTACGAAGAATCTAGGACCAGCAAATTCGTCAAATTTTTCATGTTCTCTCAAAACATGGCATGTATTAACACAAAGCATACATTCTATACAAGCTCTGAATTCTTGTATTCTATTGGCCTCATTTTGATTAAATTCCCAATTTTTTTCTTCTGGCCCATTTATTGGGACCATTTTCTTATTCATTTCATACGCCCATGAAGTATCTGTAACCAAATCCTTCGTAAGAGGGAATGCCTGCATTGGTTTAACTAGAACAGGCTCTCCTTGAGGTGTTTCTTCCATTACTTCTTCCATTCTGGTCATACACATTAGACGTGGTTTCCCATTTACTTCTGCTGAACAAGATCCGCATTTGCCTGCCTTACAATTCCATCTACACGATAAATCAGGGGCATGTTCTGCCTGTATTCTATGTATGACATCGAGTACTACCATCCCTTCGTCCATTTCAACAGTATAGTCAACCATCTCTCCAAAAGGGTCTCCATCATTATCAGGTACTCCTCGAAAAACCTTGAATGTTACTTTTTCACTCATTTCATTCCTCCTCATGCAAATCTTCAATGTCCAATAATTTTTTCAATTCTTTATCAATTGGTGGATAACTACGATGCTCTATTGACATCTCATCTTTCTTTGTAATAACACTATTTATTTTGCCCCAATACTTGTAGTCAGGAATAGGAAAATCATCTCTAGTATGGCCGCCTCTCGATTCTTTTCTATGCAGTGCCGCTAGTGCACACATCCTACTGACATCTATCATTGCATCAAGCTCTAATGCTTGATGCCATCCTGGATTATAAATTCTACTGTCTCCAGAATATGTATTTTTTGAACGAACTTCTAAATCATCTAAATCTTGTAATGCTTCTTTCAATAATTTTTCAGTCCTAATTATGCCTACCTTATTTTGCATCATTTCTCTCAAATCTTCTACAACTTTTGCCGGATTTTCTCCTCCTTTACGATTTAGAGGTGCCAAAGTATTTTTAATGGCCGTTTCAATTTGTAAATTATCTATGTCAAGAAAATTATCTATATTTTTTGCCATTAAAGCCGCATTTTCTCCAGCAATTTTGCCAAAGACAATCAAATCCGATAATGAATTACCTCCTAGCCTATTAGCCCCATGTAATCCGGTTGCTGCTTCTCCTGCTGCAAACATTCTAGGGACAGTAGTTTCTTGAGTTTCTGGATCAACCTTTATTCCTCCCATGACATAATGAGCAGTTGGTCCAACTTCCATTTTCTCAACTGTGATATCTACTGCAGCCAATTCTTTGAATTGATGATACATTCCTGGAAGTTTCTTTTTAACTTGTTCAGGCTCTCTCCATGAAATATCAAGATATGCACCTCCATGGGCACTTGCCCTTCCCGCATCTCTTTCAGAATTGATTGCTTTCGCAACAACATCTCTAGTTAATAATTCAGGAGGCCTTCTTACAGTAGCCAGTTTTCCATCAACTACCTCAGAAACCCATTCCAAAGCTTCTTTTTCTGTATCTGCAAATTCATCTTTATACATTTCAGGAACATAATCAAACATAAATCGTTTACCTTCAGAGTTAGTAAGCATACCTCCTTCACCGCGAACTCCTTCAGTTACTAGAATCCCTTTAACAGACGGTGGCCAGATCATTCCTGTTGGATGGAATTGTATGAATTCCATGTCTCCAATCTCTGCACCAGCCCAGTATGCTAAAGCATAACCTTCGCCCGTATATTCCCAAGAACCAGAACAAACAGACCAACATCTTGTTGCACCTCCTGTTGCCATAACAATTGTTTTTGCCTTGAAAACATGTAATGAACCATTATTTCTATCATATGCAAAACAGCCTGAAATTTTTCCCTCTGTTGTGAATAATTTACTTACTGTAAATTCCATGAACACATCCATGCCCATATGAACTCCCTTTTCTTGTAATGTTCTAATTATTTCTAGGCCCGTGGCATCGCCTATATGTGCCAATCTTGGATATGTGTGGCCTCCAAAATTACGTTGATTGGTAAGGCCTTTGGCAGTTCTATCAAATACCGCTCCCCATGTTTCCAATTCTCTTATTCTATCAGGTGCTTGCTGAGCATGAATTTTTGCCATTCTCCAATCATTTAGGTATTTCCCACCTTTCATTGTATCTCTAAAGTGTGTTTGCCAATTGTCACGAGGATCTTTGTTACCAAGAGCGGCGGCCGCCCCTCCTTCGGCCATTACTGTGTGAGCCTTTCCTAGCATTGATTTACAAATCATAGCAACTTTTAGCCCTATTTTACTAGCTTCGATAGCAGCCCTAAGGCCGGCCCCTCCCGCTCCAATGATTACTACATCATGTTCATGTGTAACATATTTTTCATCCATTCTTAAAACCTCTTATATTTTCCAATAAATATCTTCTATCATCCCTTCAGCTACTGCCCAAACGAATAAATCTCCTAAAAATACCATAACTAAACTTGTCCAAAACCAAAATGCATGCTCAATATTTAGATTACTAATTTTTACATGTAATCTTCCAAATATTCCACTAATTCCATTTCTCCATTGGTTCATTCCGCCTCCAAAAAGATGTCTAAATGCATGACAAGATGCAACATACATGAATAATAACGCCGATTCAATAGCTAGAACCAAGGTGCCAATAGAAATACCAAAAGAATGACTTCCATCAGTTTCATCAAACCACATAGTATGATATACATCATAGACCTTCATGGAGAGGATTATTATTGCTAGATACAACATATATCTATGGATATTATTAAGGATGAATAAACCTTTTTCTCCCTTATATTCGATTTTATAATTAATTTTCGGCTTTGCTACAACGCATGCAGTTGGATTTTGAAAAAATACTCTATGATACACCTTACGCATGTAATAGCAAGTACCTCTGAAACCAAATGGAATCCATAGTATCAATAATGCCGAATTCATCCATTTCGGAGTTTGTAAATCAAAAATATGTATGACATCAGGTGAAAATATTGGAGAAGTCACTCTATGGTTATCATAATGTATTTCTCCATTCCATACTAGTACACGTAGTGCCGTATATATGAGAGCCAGAGAAAGGCCAAATCCCATCCAAAAAGGCTTATTCCACCATTTATCGACTCTATCAGTTATTCCAAAACCTGTTTTAAGGGGAAGTTTAACAGAATTTGACATAGATATACACCTACTTTATTGTACGTGCGAAGATACAATGGCCAATAAGTGATTGCTTTTGGCCATGACCGTTTTTTTGAAAAGTATAATAATAATAATATGTTCTCAAAAATTAAGTGAACTATTTCGATGAGTTTTGATAACAATCTAGAGACCTCTATCTGTACTAATTGTGGATTTATGCCTGGCGTTTGGATGCCTACTCTACCCTGTCCAGAATGTGGAGAAATATTTCTCTAGGCCAATGAAGAATAGTCAGCTTCAGCTTCCTCAATATCTACTTCATCTACATCCATCTGTGCAAGTTGTAACTTGCCTGATAATTCATCATTAACTGCATGCCAATAAGAATAAGCTTCAATTACCCAAATACCTGATTCTCTAGTGCCATTGCCGCTACCTTTCACGCCTCCAAATGGAAGATGTGCTTCTGCACCTGTTGTTGAGTTGTTTATCCCCGTCATTCCTGCCTTTATGCCAGTTTTATATCTATAAGCCTCTAATCGATCATTCGTATATATGGCAGAAGATAAGCCATAAGGACTTGCATTGGCTAAATGTAGAGCATGCTCAAAGTCACGAGCTTTGACAACAGTTATTGCAGGACCAAATATTTCTTCATGAAAACATTTCATATCTTCTGTGACATTAACATAGACATGAGGCCACATATATGATCCTTCACTTGGATCGCCATGAAATCCTTCTGGAGATGAATCATTTGTGATTCTGCCCTCTCCAAATAATTTCTTTGCCCCGTCCTTTTTACAAATTTCTAATCCTTTTAGGAAATCTTTAGCATATTTTTCTGACAGCATAGCACCATATATTACTCCTTCATGACGCATGGAATCCCCAATAGGTGTAGAAACCACCTTTTTCATCAATTTATCCATAAATTCATCATATATTTCTTCATGAATAATTAGATTCCCTAAACTTGTACATCTCTGTCCGGCAGTTCCAAAACCAGCCCAATATGCCCCTTCAACTGCATTATCTAGATTAGCACTTGGCATTATTACTAATGGATTCTTGCCTCCTAACTCTAGACTAGCACTTACAAGATTTCGACCACAAACTTCACCAATCATTTTTCCAACTGCAGTACTTCCTGTAAAAGAAATTTTATCTACTAATCCCAAATCTACAGCATCGACTAAGTATTGGCCTGCTCCACTACCTTTTCCATGAATAAGATTGATTACGCCGTCAGGTAATCCAGATTCATGCATTATTCGAGCTAGGGCAAAAGAAAGTAAAGGAGAGTCTTGGGGTGATTTCCAAACACAAGTATTGCCACACATTATTGCGGGTATCATCTTCCAGAAAGGTACTGCAGAAGGAAAATTACAGGCATTAATTATACCACAAACGCCTAATGGCCTCCTGTAAGTGAATAATTCCTTATCAGGGAGTTCAGAATTAACAGTCTGCCCATATAATCTACGGCCCTCTGATTGGAAAAAAAGACATGTATCTATTGCTTCTTGTATCTCTCCTCCACATTCTTTGAGAGTTTTTCCAATCTCACGAGCTTGTAAGCGAACTAAATCATCTTTATACTCCATCAACAATCTTCCCATATTTCCGATTATTTGGCCTCTAGTAGGAGCAGGAGTTGATGACCATGAAGAAAAAGCATCACGAGCGGCTTTTAATGCTTCATGTACATCTTCTTCAGTTGAAAGAGGAAATTCTCCCAAACAATCACTTAACCATGCTGGATTTTTACTTTCAAAATTTTCACCATTACTTGAAATTTTTAATTCTCCATTAATTATATTATATCCTTTAATTTTTGGATTGCCATTTGGGTTATCATTTTCCATCTCTTCAAAACCACTCTCTAGTACATGGGTCATGACCTCGCGATAGACTCAACTTTGATAACTCTACTGAGTATTCACATAAATGATAATAATGAAATTAAAAGACAATTTTTAGTTAGTAGGTTTAATTACCCCAGAGTTTTAGACAACTCCGTTCGGGGCGAATGAAGTGGGAACAGATTCATCAGATATATCAGATTCTTTAACATTGAGAGTTGCAAAAGCCATCCCAAGTGACGTAGGTCATGGACGCGCCAGAGTACCGTTTGATAACGATCTCAATCTTAAACCTGGAGATATAATAAAAATATCTGGTGAACAAGATACTGCTGCAATAGTTTGGCGATGTAGGCCTGAAGACGCTAATTTGGGAGTAATTAGGATAGACGGAATAATCAGGAAAAATGCTGGAGTAAGCTTAGGCGATAGAGTAGGAATTTCTAAAGTTGAAACACAGCCTTGTACAAGATTAGTACTAAGTCCAGTTATGGCTAAGCAACAAAAAGTTAGGTTTGGCCCAGGAATAGAGGGTTTTGCACGAAGAGGGCTTAACAAAAGGCCAGTTGTTGCAGGAGATAGAATTTTCATACCAGGCATGACACTATTCGCAGAGGCACTACCTTTTGCAATTGTCCAAACAAATCCAAAAGGAATAGTACAAGTTTTGCCTGATACTGAGATAATTATCAAAGAAGAGCCAATGAGTGGACATGAAGAACAAGACATAATCCATTCAATTTCTTATGAAGACATAGGAGGAATTGGTCAGCAGTTACAAAATATCAGAGAAATGGTCGAGTTACCTCTCAAGCACCCAATATTATTCAGAAGACTGGGCATTGACCCTCCTCGAGGAGTTCTTTTACATGGCCCTCCAGGGACAGGAAAAACCCTAATCGCTAAAGCAGTTGCTTCTGAAACTAATGCGCATTTCCAATCAATAAATGGGCCAGAAATTATTTCAAAGTATTATGGAGAGAGTGAAAAACAATTAAGAGAAATTTTTGATGAAGCCGCTGCAAATTCTCCTGCTATAATTTTCATTGATGAATTAGACAGTATTGCACCAAAAAGAGAAGATGTAAGCGGTGAAGTTGAACGTAGAGTAGTTGCACAACTACTAACACTACTTGATGGCATGCAAGGGCGAGATAATGTTGTTGTAATAGGGGCTACAAATCGTCGCGACGCTATCGATCCAGCACTACGTAGACCTGGTCGTTTTGATAGAGAATTAGAAATAGGAGTTCCAGATAAAAATGGAAGAGCCGAAATTATTGGTATCCATACTAGAGATATGCCAATAAGTGATGATTTTGATATTGAATGGTTATTAGAGAATACATATGGTTTTGTTGGAGCAGATATATCAGCTTTAGTTAGGGAATCTGCTATGAAAGCACTCCGAAGATATTTGCCAGAAATCAATCTTGATGAAGACGAGATTCCTCCAGAAGTAATAGAAAAAATGGAGGTAAAAATGATAGATTTCCATTTAGCAATCAAGGATATCGAACCTAGTGCATTAAGAGAAGTTTACATTGAAGTGCCACAAGTTAGTTGGGATCAAGTAGGCGGTTTAGATGAAATTAAAGATAGATTGAAGGAAAGTATTGAGTGGCCACTCAATAGGCCCGAAACATTCGAACACTTTGGAATAAAACCACCAAGGGGGATAATACTTTTCGGTGCCCCAGGTACTGGAAAAACATTGATAGCAAAAGCAATAGCAAATGAAGCCAGTGCTAATTTCATTACGATTAAAGGGCCGGAATTGATATCAAAATGGGTAGGTGAATCAGAAAAAGCTGTAAGAGAAGTATTCAAGAAAGCGAAGCAGGCAAGTCCTTCAATAGTTTTCCTAGATGAGTTTGAAAGTATAGCAGGAGTTAGGAGAGATAATTCTGGCGGAGGCTCTGATGCGATGAATAGAGTTGTTAATCAATTACTAAGCAGCATGGATGGAGTAGAATCTATGGAAGGTGTAATCGTAGTTGCTGCTACAAATAGGCCTGAAATGATAGATCCAGCATTACTACGCTCAGGTCGTTTTGAACGTGTCCTACACATACCTCCTCCTGACAAAGCATCACTTAAGGAAATTCTCAAAATTCATACCGAATCAATGCCATTGGGAAAATTCAATCTTGATGACTTAGTATCTAGGTTAGAGAATTACACCGGTGCAGATATCGAAGCAATATGCAGGGAAGCAGCCTTGATTTCTATGCGAGCTAATAAAAAAACAGTTTCAAAGAAATTTTTCGAACAAGCAATAGATAGAGTTAGGCCCACGGTAACCGATGAAATGATGGATTATTACAATCGCATGGAATCTACATTAACAAGTGGTCTAGAATCAGTAAAAAGACCATCTAGTAGTAATTCTGGTATGGAATCTGTATGAGGTAATAAATATGCCATCAACATTCAGTATGGAAATTTTAAGAAGAAAAGTAGTTGATATAGCAGGAGAAGTATTAGGCACTCTTGCCGATTTAACCATTGACTCATCAACAGGAAATATTGTTGCTATTTTGGTAGCATTAGAGCCTGATTTAGATCCCACAGTTTTACCATGGCCAACTGAAGATGGTCTAATATCAATTCCAGCAGATGAAATTGATAAAATAGGTAAGAGTATTCAATTATCTCGTTAATGTATGATGCTGCCTCAGTTCATGGCCTCACAACGGTCTTAAGATGAACTTAATGCTCATTGATTAAAATTTAGCACTGGTGGCTTCGAACATGGTTGATTGGAAAAGGTTCTCAAAAAGAATCACGTCGCAAAAATATCGCCGCAATGCGTTACTTTTTTCATTTTGGACTCTATTAATATTACTAGTTTCATCCATCGCGGTCTCATATGTAATACCAGGAGAAACACAACAATCGGCATATGGTAATGATTGGAATGATCTAGGTTCATTTAGGGAGGAATTAAATGATTTAGATATTCCAACTACTGCTCTGGTTTCTAGTCCATTACTACTTAGTGAAGTTGAACATCCGAAAGAGTCTGTATTTGTAATTTCTGGAGTTGAAAGAGATACAATATCATTACCTCGTTTCACAGGAGATGAAGATGTCATTCAATTTTCTGAGGGCGATGGATATACATCTTCTGAAATAGTCGCTATAGCCCAATACGTCGAGCGTGGAGGAACTGTATTGTTGATGGATGACTTCGGCTATTCTAGTAACTTGGCAGATCAATTTGGCTTGGAATACACCGGACATAGTTTATATGATGGTGAATCTTATGATAGAGAATTAGGATATAATTTTGTTTGGGTTAATACTACTTCAGCATATAATTTCACCACTACTCCTAATTCTCAGAAATCAGTAAATCCATGTATCCGTGATATTGATGATGACGGTATAATAGATTTATTAGATAGTAATCCTAATGATCCAAATGCCCCAAATCCTGTAATCAATCTATTGAATGTTGGATTATGTGCTCATAGATTTGATGTCGAAACAGGAGAATGGGACTTTAGTGAGGGATATAATTTACTCACCAATGGCCTTTCCGGATTTGATAAAACCTCAGCATATAATCCATCCGAGCATCGTTATGTAATAGCCAGAACAACTTTGGATTCATGGATGGATAATAATGATGATGGCAATTATACAATTGGTGGTTATGAGGCATTAGGAATTCAGGGAGATGAACAAGGCCCCTTCCCCGTCTACGTCCGTTATTGTGAAAATATCCTTTGTAGATCTTCTACCTCTGGTAGAATACATTTCGTTTCGGATGGTTCGATGCTAATTAATTCACTTTATAACCCAGAATTTGATGAATTTTATTCTGGTTTAGTGCCTCAAAATGATAACAGAAAGTGGGCATTGGATATCATCGCCGAATCTCTTTTAGTCGCTCAATCTGGAACAAATGTTAGTAGCAACGCTTTAGTAATATTTGATGAAAGTAGACATCAACAGCAAAATATATTTGGAGATACATATAATCTAATATATTATTTATTAATTTATTTTACAAACGATTGGATGGCTATGCTCATTCTATTCTTAATATTGTTTATTTCATTGGAAGCAATAATTATCAGAAAAGAAGACCCAGAAGATTGGAGGCATATTTTTAGAATAATTTACTATGGTTTTGGAGATGCTACTAGATATGAATATTACCAAAAATCAGATAAAATAAGACAGGTTTTACTTACCAGAGTAAGAAATCTTAATACATTATCTAGAGAAGAATTCGATGCCCTTCCTGCTGCAGAACTTCAAAATATGGTAAAAGATCCAGTTTTAATAAGATTTATTTTTGAAGATAGGAAATACAGGGCAGATGAATTAGTTGGGATTGTAAAAAGAATAAAAGAATGGGGGAACTTGAATAATTAGGTGATATAAGATGTGGACAAGAAAAGGTACTATATTGCTAGCAAGTGGAATCAGTTTGATTCTAATAGGCATGATGATTTCTAATTTCCAATTCATCATTATAGGTTTAACATTCATAGCCTTTTTATCTATTAATGGATGGGTAGACGGCCATTCTGACTTAGAAATAAGTAGAGAACTTTCTGCTTATAATGTCTACAAAGGAGATAAAATAATGGTTGATTTAACTATTACTAATAAGTCATACAAGCGCACCCAACAAATTGAAATTTTTGACAATGTTCCTCATGAAATGAAACTACATTTTGGAATAAATAAAATGAAAATTAATTTAGGCCCAGGACAGACTACAAAAATAAGCTATTTTGTTCGTTGCCCACTTCGAGGATATTATACTATTGGGCCTGTTTCTGTAAGATATAGGAATGTATTCAATCTTTTTGTCAATGAATCAAAAATAGATTCTAGATCTGATGTAACAGTTTTCCCTCAAGTTAGAGATATTGAAGAGGCCCTATTAAAATCTGATGTACCTAATATGTATACTGGAGCCACTACGTTGAAAACGCCGGGCCCTGGTATGGAATTTTACTCTCTTAGGGAGTACATACCTGGAGATTCTTTCCGTTCCATAAATTGGAAAGCATTTGCAAGAACTGGTGAATTAATGGTTAATGAGAAAACAAGAGATGCAGTTACCGATGTTTTCATATTTCTTGATATTAGAGATGTTTCAAGAATTGGAACTGTTCTAAAAAACTCACTAGAAATGGGAACTATTGCTGCCGCTTCAGTAGCAAGTCATTTTCTAAAAAGAAGAGATTCTGTAGCCTTAGTGACTTATGGGAGTAAAATGGATTATTTGGGCCCAGAAACTGGTGATAAACAAAATTTCAAAATATTAAGTAATCTTGCTTCTGTTTCAGCATCCGGATCTATGCCTTTACAAGCGGTTACTAATGCTTTAACGTCAAGAATCAGCCGAGGTTCTCCTGTGTTCATTATTAGTAGTCTAGAAGGAGATGGTACCACGCTTCCTGCAATCCGTAGTTTAGCCGGAAGAGGTCACGAAGTAATCGTCTTATCCCCCAGTAGCATAGACCTTGAGAGGCTAGTTAGTAGAATACCTCGACTTTCATATGAAGTTTTAAAACTCGAAAGACAAAATAGATTGACTGCTATTTCAGGTTACGGTGCTAAAGTTATAGATTGGATGCCGGATGTTGAATTATCACAGGCTTTAATGCAGGTAAAAGGTTCTTAGGGAGGGGAGTTTAATTATGGATATAGTTGAGAAAGAAAAACCGAGAGAGACTCTACATATTCCATTATTAAGAAGAAAATGGCAGATATTAACGTTCCAAATACTTTCCACAATATCACTACTAATTGTTATGATAAGGATGAATAATCTATATGGTTCTTGTACAGAAGAATTCATTTTACTCGCCGAAGGATCGGCATATTGGTGCCCGGCTTATGAACACACTAGGGGCCTTGTTTGGCTAAGTAATACACACAATCCCTTAATTCCTAACTTTTTATTGGGTATTGGGCAATCTGGTCTTTCTTCTTTTTCGGGTCCTTTGATATTATGTATTTTATGCACAGTATCTTGGTCATATATTCTTACTAAAGGAGAAAAATTACAAAATGATATTAAAAAGGCCGCAGGAATCATATTGGCACTGTGGGTGTTTTTACCATTTTTGTTTACATGGATTTCTTCCATGGCCTTTAACGGCCCAGAATGGCCATTGAAACATTTTGAATCATTATTTTCTCCCATGGGTTTCTTTTTGGAATTGGTCTTCCTTGGAGTAGTTTTTGCACCAATATTGGTCGGATTAATGGGCATATGGGGCCTTTCTCGTAGATTATTAACATGGGCAATGGGATACTTTTTATTAGTTATAGGAATACATGCCATACTCACATTTGAAGAAATCTCAGGATCATTTGATTTAGGATTATTAGCTCTTCCTTCTCAAATCGGAGAATCTAGTATGCTTGGTGGACTTATTTCACCATTGGCCTTTGATTTGTTAGTAATTTCAATATTACTTCTAATTTTTCTCGAATCAGGCTTAGCTGCAATTACTCATCTTGAATATGCTATGTCACTCCCAGAAGGATCTAAGAATGATGTTGAATACATCAAACAATTTAATAATGTAGTGAATTCACATCTTATTCATTTAGTAGTCATAATTTCTCTGACCTCTTTTGCAACTATCTTAGCATTACAGTTTGATGATTTATTGGTTTCTTTTGTAGGAATTATGCAAGGTTCTCAATGGTCGGGACAAGTACAAGAATCATTGGAATTACAGATGACTTATGGTAAGGTAATCTCTGCAAGTTTATTCATGTTAGTTGTTGCTGGAATGAGATACATAATACCGTGGCAAAGAATCATTGGATATATAGAAATGAATATCAATAATTTACGTTCTTAAATTATCATTTATAGATATAATTTGTTATCCTTTTAGAAACAAAATCACCAATGAATGGTGATAAAAATAACAAAAAAATCAAAGAAAGAACATAAGAATTATCTCCCAAATATTCCTTAATATATTTTGACATCAAAGGTGAAAAAAAATATGCTAATAAAATAGAAATTATAAGACAAAACCTATCAATCCAAGGAGTAGAGGATATCCCCTTTTCTATTTTTCTCATAGGCAATGAATCTGTTCCTTCCACATTACTGAGAATACATTTACAGTCATCAATCCATCGCATAAAATTACATTTTTCTGAGAATGGTTTCAATACAAAAACCTTCGAGCAATTGATATGTGCGCGGCCATATCAATCAAGAAGTGTAGTAAATGCCCCTCACAATCAATCCTTCATCAAGTATATAGTGGGCAACATCTATGTGGAAAATGTTTATCAGATTCTATTAGAAGACGAGTTGCTAAAGAATTAAGAAAACAATTAATTCTGCCCAAGAATGCACGCCATGATGACGACTCCCCTTTCAGATTATTAGTGGCTGTTTCTGGTGGTAAAGATTCTGCCGTACTCCTTTCAATGATTGTTGATATAATAGGTAAAAGAAGAGATATAGAAATAATTGCTGGTTGTGTTGATGAGGGAATTAATGGTTATAGAAAACCTTCAATGGATTGCGCTATGAATTTAGCAAAAGATTTGGGCATCCGTTTCGAAACTATTAGCTATCCTGAACTAGGTTATGAGAGGATGGACTCAGTAGTATCAAAAATGCCCAAAATTGGCGATTTACATGATGAAGCAAATGGCATGATGCCTTGTTCTTTTTGTGGTGTTTTTAGAAGGCAAGGTCTGAATGCATTAGCGCAAAAAACTAATGCTGATGTGATGGCTTTGGGGCACAATTTGGATGATATGGCACAATCAATCTTGATGAATCTACAAAAGGGAGAGATTGAACGATCTATTAGATTGGCACCTCATACCAGTTCTCCTTTAGAGGGATTAGCACCAAGAATAGTACCTCTAAGGTGGATTCCTGAGCAAGAGATACATGCTCATGCAGTAATTTCTCATCTTCCATTTTTTCATGGCGATTGCCCACATGCTCCAGGGGCTATGAGACAATTAAGTAGAGGTGTTATTGCAAATCTCGAACAACAAACTCCGGGTGCAAGACATGGACTTTTACATTCTCTTGAAGAGATTAGGAGATTATATAGAGAAGGAAAAACAGAACCTTCAAAAATTAAGAATTGCTCATTATGCAATGAAGTAACAAGTAGGGAAATTTGTCAAGCATGTACTATGAAACAATGGCTTTCTGAAGTATAATATTACTAAATTATGTAATCAGGAATTTCCGCAATATCTTGAATTTTGCCACAATAAAAACATCTTATCTCAACAGGATTTTTATTAACAACTATCATCTTGTTAGGTAAAGGCTCTCTTTCGTTTTTAGTAATACAATTTGAAAAGGAACATTTTATAATATTCACTAATTCATCACTTAAGCCAATTTTTCTTTTTTCTGCAACGCTATAATTTCTAATTATTGCTATGGACGCTTCTGAAGCTATAATGGCCAACCTATCCAATTCTTCTTGTACTAACTCTCTATCTTCTATCTTCAAAACATCTTTACGCCCTAACTTATCACTTGGAACATTCATGACTAATGAAATAGGATTTGATCTTCCAGAATCAAGTTTAAGCATTCTTAGTACTTGTAATGATTGACCTCCCGGTATGTGATCAATTACTGTTCCATTGCATATTGCCGTAACTCTTCTCATCTCAGCATCTTTCATTCAAGCCACCTCTTTCTCAATATCAATTCCTAGACTTTTACATAGTAAAGCCATTCTTGTTGGTATGCCATTAAATGCCTGCTCGAAATACCTTGCATGTTTTGTAGAATCTACTGAAGGATGTATTTCATTTACTCTCGGAAGTGGGTGCATAATTATCATATTTTCTTTTGATCCAACTAAATCAATTTTTGTGAGTTTGTAGATTCCCGAAACTTTGGCATATTCATCTTCATCTGGAAATCTCTCTTTCTGAATTCTAGTCATATAAATTACGTCTGAATCTTTAATATTTTCATAGAGATTATCAGTTTCAGTTACATTACAACCTAATGCGAGTAAATCATCAACAATTTCTGTTGGCATTTTTAAAGATTCAGGAGATACTAAGGTCAAATTGACATTAAATCGCGCTAATGCATGCGACAAACTGTGCGCTGTTCTGCCATACCTTAAGTCACCTACAAGAACAACATTCAAATCTTTAAATTTATTATGTGATTCTCTAATAGTAAATAAATCTAGCAATGTTTGTGTCGGATGATTCCCTGCACCATCTCCAGCATTCAAAATAGGTATATTCACCGCATCTGCACTATATTGTGCAGCCCCTTGACGAGGATGTCTTATCACAGCCACATCTGAATAACCATCAATCATCTGCATGGTATCGTACAAAGTTTCACCTTTTGCCACGGATGAACCAGCAGAAGTGAAATTCAATACTTCTCCTCCTAATCTTTTCATTGCTGTTTCAAAAGACATCCTTGTCCTAGTAGAGTTTTCAAAAAACATATTCGCCAATACTTTACCTTGTAATAAGGGTAAATACATATCTCCTTTAGCAGCAGGCAGCATCTTTTTTGCATTATCTAATAGTGTTATAATCTCATCATTTGTAAGATCATCCATCGTTATAAGGTCGCCCATAGCACTCTCTCTTTATACCTCTGAAGGGAGATACTCCATATGTCTTACTACTAAACTAATTCTAACTGTATAAAAAAACCGATGTCTTGATGTCCGATAGTCCTCCCCAGTGATATTGATGATAATCAGTCGAACTCCGCTTCGAGCATCTTTTTGTGGCGGAGGGACGGATATAGACTCTTTTTCGTATAATGAAGAAGAAGGAGGAATGGTCGTATCTACAACTCTACAAAGCTACATACATATTACTGTGAATAAAAGATTCGATGATAGAGTACGTGTTTCTTATTCTAAGATGGAATTAGTCGACAATTTCGAAGATTTAGAACATGAACTTGTCCGTGAGGCAATGCGTATAACAGGCATTACATCGGGCGTAGAAATTACTACAATAGCCGACATTCCTTCTCGTGGGACTGGCCTAGGCTCTTCTTCTTCAGTTACAGTGGGATTATTGAATGCATTACACGCCTTTGCTGGGCATCATGCTTCACCAAAACAATTAGCCGAAGAAGCATGTATGATTGAGATAGAAATTTTAAATCAACCAATTGGTAGACAAGATCAGTATGCTGCAGCTTTTGGAGGTATTAATTCTATATTATTCTCTTCTGATGGAGTAGAAGTAATGCCGTTAAAAATAAATAAAAATATTATTGAGAGAATAGAGGCGGAGTTTTTACTTGTTTTTACCGGCTTATCCAGAAGTGCAAGTAAGATTCTATCTGAAACAAGTGACAGTCAAGAAGCCAAATTTAAAAGATTACGTTTAATAAGAGAACAAGCATTTTTCTCGAAAAAAATGCTAGAAAACGGTGAATTAGAAGAATTAGGAAAATTGCTTGCCAATACTTGGGAATTAAAAAGAGAACTTTCTCAAAGTGTAAGTAATGATGAATTAGATAAAATTTATGATAATCTAATAGATTTGGGGGCAAATGGAGCCAAACTTCTCGGAGCAGGAGGGGGAGGCTTTTTTCTTGTACATGGATCATCTGAATTCAGAGAAAGATTATTCTTAAGTTTTGGTAAAGATTACAAAATTTTACCCTTAAAATTAGATTCATACGGTTCACAGATAATTTATAACGCGATTTAACGGGTTTTTAACATGGAAAAATATGTTACTCTTAGTTCATTATGTACTTTTATGATTATTATTTCTATCTCTCTCCCATGTGTCAATGATGTCGAATCTGATTTTTCAAATTTTGATGATATCTTCAAGTCTTCCGAGATAACATTCGAAAATAATATCACAGGTAATGCGTTTCTAAATATCACAGGTCCGATTATAATCAATTCAGAATTCAATGCATCTTGGTTTTCAGAGATTTCAATCCTAGAATCATATGGGACTGATCTTCTGCCTAATCAGTCAAAAGGAATAAGGGAACAAATCGATCAATATATGGGAAATAATGATGGAATTATTAATTCTAGCGAGGTTAATAATTTTAGTGAATTAATAGTTTCTTCGAGAGATTGGAATGATTCCTTTTTGGGAGGATGCTGCTCATTTGATTATAGTCCATTAACCGCAATTGAAAATGAAATAATTATCAGTCCTCCGGAAGTAGGCCTAGTTAATATTTCTTCAGATTCTTGGGGCTGGATTGAATCAGCCAATTTAATTGGTTTAACTGATAATAGAATAACTAGAATTATTGATTTACCCAGAGAAGGGGCCTTAATTGAAGAAATAACTTTACAAATCTCACTTCCTGAGAATTGGGAATTTAGATATAGTGCAATGTCCGAGTTAATTAATGGTGAACCAAATACTTTTGTTATTAATCGCAGCGAATCTCCTGTAGCCTCTAATATCAGAATCACAATTGGAGAAAACTTTCCTCCTTCTTTATCTGCTTCTAGATATCCTTTTTCTTCATCATCTATTTCATTGAATGATTCTACTAGTTATACCAGTTTTTGTGAAGATAGTATACTTGAAAATCCAATTTTAGAATGGAAAATAAAAAAGAATAATCAATTATTAGATACTATTCAGAATGCTTGGTTCCAATTAAATCCTAGTGAATATAATTTTTCTCATGGTGAAATCGCTAGTATCAGTCTTACTTGTACTGATTCCCATAATGCCAATTCTTCTTGGTCTGAAAACATAGTTATTGATGGAATTCAGCCTGAATGGAGTGGTGAAATTTCATTAGATAACGGTAATAATTTCCATAATTTTGATACCTATGGTGATGTTTTATCAGTAATTTCTGGAAGTGAAATAAGAATAAATATTTCCGCTAGTGACGAAAGTCAATTGCCTACATCAATCGAGTTATTAACAAATATCTCTGATGGTTGGAGGCAATATGAATTGAATGAAGGAGAGTTTTCTTTTACCGTATCACAAGGATCGGGAATCAACGGATTACATCTTAGTATTATAGAACGCCATCTTGAAAAAGAACCAACTGAAATAGGGATGTGGTTAGCAGTTACTGATGATGCAGGAAACACTGTCACAAAAGAGTGGAAAATAGAGATAATTGATGGTAATTCACCAACAATATTAATGGATATAATGGCAAATGGTTCTTTAATTGAATTAGATAAATCTGCTAGAGAAGGAGATTTAATCCAATTAGTTTTTTCTAATTCATATGATGATTTGGATTCGATAAATGATACCTCATGGGAAATTTACTTAGATGGAGAAATAATTTTACCCAATACTCCTTGGTCAGAAGAAGTTGAGAAACTAACTATCTCTGTAATTAATTCAGGTTCTCATGAAATAACTGTAATAGCCACCGATTCATCCGAAAATTCTAGGACGGAAATTTTTCCTTTGATCATATTTCCTAAAAGAGGAGTCGATCTAGAAGTTATTTCTCAATCATTAACTGGTGATTTATTCAAAGGAGGAAGTGCATCGTATGTTTTGCACATGAAAAACAATGGTTTCGATGATGCTTTTGCCAGAGTGTGTATATCCAATACTTGTAGTAAATTTATTGATTTTCCAGGTGCAGAATTAGAATCAAGTACTATTTCAATTATAGAATATGATTTTATTGTGCCTAATGCCTCAGAATTAAACATAAGTGTTGTTTGGAATAGTATATCTGCAAACGATAATGGAAATTTTTTCATTGAGTATGACTTAAAATCTGAAACTGAAAATTCATCTCTCTTTATGATTCTATTACTGATTATCATCACAGCCTCTATTTTTATTTCTCGAAGTCGCAGATCAACCGGAAAAAGCAAATAAATTTAATCAGGAGACCGGATAGATATTGACTAAACCAATGGACGGACAAATATGATGATGTTGCCTGACTACCCTGATAGAGTAGTTTCTGAGCACAGAATCAGGGTGGAAAAATTTGCCATAGTGTGCACTTTATTGTTAACTACTGCTGGCGGATGGTGGCTTTTTGCAAATCTTGGTAATAATTTAGATGCAATAATAAAATTTGGACCTATTGCGATATTGTTTCTTTCGGCCTTTATGATATCAGAATTAATTGATTTCAATCCAAAGTCTCGATCTATAGTCGCTTCATATTGTAATATTCTTTGGTCTTGCATTTTGGCTTTTATAGGGCTCCATTATTCAGATAATCAAAATATACTCTCTCTTCTAATCTTATTTCTTATTGCAATCATATTATGGTTAATTTCAAACTCCATTTTGTCTTATAGTTTAGCAAGTAGAAGACTAAGAGGCATCACTAGTATCGCAGGACTCGCAATATCGTTGGCAATACTCTCTTCTACTAGTGACTTACTTCCTTGGTTTTTTGTCATTTTAGCTAATTTATTTACTATGATTCCTGATTTACTATCTAAAGATCCAGATTTTCTAGAGAGGAAGAATTTTGGGAAAGAATTAGATAAGGCAGAGTTAAAAATCTTAGAATTCAAATCACTTGGCCACAATGTACAACAAGCCACATCTATATTAAAAATTGCTAGAGAAGAAGGTTTTGATAATCCATTAGAAGGAATGAGATTGATAGATGATGCAATTATTGATGCAAATAAGATAATTGCCTTTTCTAAAGATTTGGAAGAAATAAGGAATGATTCTTTATCAGCTATAGAAAAGTCAGAATTAGTAACAAAGATACCAAAAAAACCCCGTGAAAGATTCGAATTAGGTGACAAAGAATTCGAATATGGATCATTTAGAGATGCTGAGATATTATACAGAGAAGCAAAAGAACAAGCAATAATTATTGAGAAATATTGGCAAGAGGCATCTGATCTAATTTCCGTTTCTGAAGATATGATTAGCGACTATTCTGGACATCAAATAAAAGATATTAGTGGAATATTAAATTCTGCAAAAGACGCATTATCTAGAGAAGACCCAAAATCAGCAATACAAATTGCTGAATCAATAAAATATCATATATCTGAGATTGGTTCAACAGAAGAAATTGCAATAAAAGCAATAAAAGATGCTGAAGATGCAGTTTCGGTCTTAAGTTCTAATATTTCAATTGATACCAAAGAAAGAATAGTTGAAGCAAAGGACGCATTAAAATCAGGCGATTCAGCCCTTGCAAAAGGATTGGCTAATAGTGTTATACGTGAAATAAATTCTACTTCTGAGGCCATGAACAAAGTTCAGAAAGCTTTGAGGCAGAGAAAAACATTGGAGTCAAAAATGCCTACTGGTAAGTCAAATTCAGAATGGATGTCAAAATTAGATTCTATTGTCCAAACTTCAAATAAAGGAGAATGGATTATAGCATCTAAAGAATTAGATTACCTAACTAGTGAATTAAGGGACTTTGAAGAAGAAATAAAAGAAGCCAATGCACTAATGTCCTTCATAGAGGAAGAGTGGATAAGCATTCGTAAGAAGTTAGATTCTGCTGGGATAAATGTACAAGATAGTACGAGAATTAGTATAGAGAAAAATATTTCAGATATTACACAATTACTCAAAGAAGGCGAGATACAAGATTCTCTTTCATTACTTTCAGAATCAGATTTACTTATTGAAGAAATCAGACGTAGGATTTAATCCTAAGGGAACATATTTATCCACTCTAGTACAATCAATTCACTATTGGAATAGTTTTTTACATATATTGTTAGCATCCAATATCACTATTATCTCCATTGTCTTCAAATAATCTATGCATTCTCGTTAAACCATCGGGTTGGAGTAGTCAGGTTATCTCGTCGGGCTCATAACCCGGAGACCGGTGGTTCAAATCCACCATCCGATACCAAAAATGAATTTAAAATGAAAGTGAAAAATCGATATACTAAGAGCAATATATAATTTTAAGCACTTTCATTTTTAATTAAAGGGTTATTAGTTTCTTAATATACTAAACTCTTACGAGGTATCATCATAGAAGGCGAAAAAATGAGTAAAAAAACAGCGAGTGAAAAAGTAGAAGAAAAAGAAATTGTGATAGATATTGATGAACCTGAATTAACGGTCGAGGATCTCCCTGGTGTTGGTCCAGCAACTGCTGAAAAATTACGTGAAGCAGGCTTCGAAGAATTACTAGCTATTGCTGTCATGAGTCCTTCAGAATTAGCAGAGCAAGCAGAATTAGGTGAAGCAGTATCGGCAAAGATAATTGCAGGAGCAAAAAAGATGGCAAATATTGGAGGATTCATTAGTGGAAATGCATTACTAGATAAGCGTAAAATAGTCCAAAAATTAACATCCGGAACTTCATCCCTAGATGAATTATTAGGAGGAGGTTTTGAAACACAGTCAATAATAGAAGTTTATGGTGAATTTGGAAGTGGTAAGACGCAAATAGGTCACCAATTAGCAGTTAATGCAATTCGTCCATTAGAAGAAGGAGGTCTAAACGGCGAGGTATTTTATATAGATACTGAAGACACATTCAGGCCCGAGAGAATAGCCCAAATGGCAGAAGCAGTAGGCATTAATCCTAGTGATGCTTTGGAGAGAATTCATGTTGCAAGGGCATATAATTCTGCACATCAGATATTACTTGTTGATGAAATAAAAAGAATGGCAAAGAATATCGATGTTAAATTAGTCATTGTAGATTCTCTAACTAGTCATTTTCGTGCAGAATATGTTGGTAGAGGGATGCTGGCAACTAGGCAACAGAAACTCAATAGACATCTGAAAGAATTAAAACAACTCTCAGACGTTCAAAATTCTATCATTTTAGTTACAAACCAAGTCATGTCAAAGCCAGACGCTTTATGGGGAGATCCAACAAAAGCAATCGGTGGCCATATAGTTGGTCATGCAAGTACATTCCGCCTATACCTCAGGAAATCAAAAGGAGGGCGCAGGATAGCACGTCTTGTTGATAGCCCGAATCTTCCTGAAGGTGAGGCAGTCTTTACAGTGACAGCTGAGGGCCTACAGGATTAACTGTAGGCACCCACTGTCCTATTAATTAGTAGAAAATTCTTGAAGTTGATTACTTACTTCCTGAATCAGTTTACCAACATGATTTTTAGAGAAAGCCATCTCCAATCCACTTGCAGCAAATAATTCTGTAAGGCCTTTTGTATATCCTAGAGATAATCCATTTTTATACAGTCTAAGTGCATTTTCATTATCTTCTTTATGTAATTTCCAGAGTTGTAGGGCGCCTAATTGGGCAATTCCATATTCTACATAATAAAATGGTGCTCCGAACAAATGCCCTTGCAGTTGCCAACTTATTTCTATTATTTTTTCTAAATTTGCTCCTTCCTTGTTTATTCCGTCATATTCTGTTTTGGACCCAAATCTTTCTTGTATTTCTAACCATTTTCTGACTCTCTCTGCACGAGTATGCTTTGGATTTTTATATATCCAGTTTTGAAATGAATCAATGGTTGCCATCCAAGGCATAAATTGTATAATACCTTCTAGATGTTTTATTCTTGCTCTTTCTGCATTTTCCTTTTCATAAAACTCTTCCCAGTAAGGATGTGTTAATAATTCCATAGACATGGACGCTACTTCGGCAAATTCTATTGGAGAATCTCTTTCATTAATTAGATCTAAATGACCTGAATAGAATGAATGAAAAGCATGTCCTGCTTCATGAATCATAGTCTCAAGATTACGTTGTGTGCCGGCAGCATTCATGAAAATAAATGGCATTCTACTTTTTTGTAAGTAATATTGATATCCGCCAGGGGCTTTACCCTTCCTACTTTCTAAATCTAGACAATCATTTTCTTTTAATAAGTCAAAAAAAACTCCTAATTCCTTTGACATCGAGTGAAATATTCTTGAACAACCATCTATCAATTCATCTGCGTTAATAAACGGTTTCAGAGGTTTTTTGCCATCAATATCTACAGATGAATCCCATGGCCTTAGTTTGTCCAATTCTAATTTTTGCTTTCTCAAATCATTCATCTGATGTTTTAGAGGCATACATGAATATTCTATTGAATTATGAAATTCCAAACAATCATCTATGCTATAGTCAAACCTATGCATAGCTGCAAACATATATTCTTGAAATCCCTTAAATCCAGAATTAACTGCTATTTTATTTCTTAGGTTAATCATTTCTTCAAAAATAATTGAAATCTCTTCTTCATCTTGTAAGATCCTAGAGGTAGTAACTCTCCAAGCAGATTCTCTTATATTCCTATCAGTACTCTCTTGATAAATTGCCATCATTGGTAAAGTTTTTTCTTCCCCTTCAAAGAATACTGTCTGTTTACCTCTAATTTCATTATATTTTGTACTTAATATCGATAATCTTGTCTGTAAAGGTATATTCTCTTCTCTAAATATCTTTATGTCGGATTTTATCCCTCTTAGCATTATCTCATAGCGTTCAGGTAAATCATCTACAAAATCATTATTGATAATTTTTTTATTTATTATATCATTATACTCGGATAATTTAGGCTGAATATTTTCTACAAAATCTCCCCATGCCTTTTGATATTCTTCATTATCTGTTTGGCTTGTCATGTTTATGTAAGTTCTAGCACGAGTTTCAGAGATAATTTCACTCAATTGTGATTCATCACTAATCAAATCCTCAATACAATTAGCACTACTTATCTTTCTCTGTTTCAAGTTATCCAAAAAAGGCTCAATATTCTCCCATTTACTCGCATCTAAGTCATCTGGAGCAAATCTCGATTCCATTATAAAGCCTCAATTACGATGAGATTTAGGGCCTATTGGTAGTGGACCTTCTTCTCTACTCCACTTTATGCACTTCCATTCTTCTGCATCTTCAATTACTTTTTTCCTTATTTCATCTATTTCTGGATGATCTGGATTTTGATTTTGAATCCAACATGCTGTACAGTATCTCTTTTTGTTATAATCAACAAAATTACCACTGGTACAAGCTACTTCACAATTGACGCAAAATCTGAAGCCGTAGAACTTGGACATAACTAATATCTGACCCTTGGGTTCTACATATCAGTTTGTCTATTGTAGGCTGACATTTTTACAGTTCTGATAATGACATGTGAGTCAAAAACAAATCTTCTATCTGAGAATAATTTAGATTAGTAAAGTTTCCTTCTATACCTATTCTTTCTAAACCATTTACATCAGGTATCGGCCTTTTTGGAATAATTTTAGCTCCGATAAATTCTGCTAAATTTCTCGCATCATCATCTTTATCAGAATACATATGTCTTCCAATTTTTACCTCTCTGATATCTATTTTTTCTTCTTCTGGGATGTAAATTATCCATGCCCGTTCATCTCCCTTCTTTACGCCCGCTCTCTGAAAAGCCGATTTTATCTGATGAGTTCCTGACATTATCCTCAAAATCTCTACATCAGGTGTTCTAGCAATCATTTCCTTTCTCTCTTCTCTCCTTCTCAATCCATACCAAGATGTCCAAAGATGTACTTCACTTGCTACAATTTCATCAGCCAATAATGCCCAACGATTATTTTCTCGAAAGTCATTAAATGTTGATATCAAACCATCTAAATCATTTATTGGCTTATGAAATTTTACTCCCCATGCAGGAAACCATGGTATCGGATGTACTATTTCCATATCACTTCCCCTTGATATTTACTAATTATTTTTGTTAGAAAGTAGTTTTGCAGAAGTAATGATATTTTCTACTAATTTTTCACTCCACCCTCTCAAATCTGAAATTTTATATTTGTCATTTTCTGTCAACATTGTTAGATCTTTTATATTAACTACTCCAAGTGTATTATTGAGCTCCCTTGCTCTAACCCTGCCCACTCCTCTCAAAGCAACTAATCCTAGTAAATCGGATTTACATCCATATCTGACTCTCTTATGAATTTCATTTATTGACTCGAGTAACAGCTTATGTGCATCTTTATTCAAATTTTTTAAATCTTCATCTTCATCTAATATTCTTCTAATCGCATACAATATCCATTCTGCTAATTCAGTCCTGCTACGTAAATCTCCAGGTTGTACACTCCATTTATCCTCCATATCATCAAATTTTAACTCATTTATCCATGATTCCAATACCAACGCTCCTTTAATTTTCTCTTCTTCTAAGTCAGAGCTTTCTGTTAATATCTCTCTTGAATGATTATACAAGGATGCTTGAATGATTTCATAATCAGAACTTTTTGGCCATAAAGGTAAGAAATCTGGAGTACTTACTGTCAAATGTAAAATCCCAAATGGAGATATTTGATGGTATTTATCATCTCCTATTAATACCTCCATTGCCTTCTCTAGGCCATTTTTTATAATTCTCCCAGATATAGGATTTAGATAAAGTCGAGATACTCTCGCTCCTAGATTTGTTGATTCATATGTCATTGTAGGCAGTTCAGGTAAACTCATATCTCCAAACTCAATTGAACTAGCTTTAGTAAAACCAAAAATTGCAGGGCCTTCTCTAGGAGTGTATATTTTCTTTTCTACGATACTCTGTTCAGAAATATCTAATCCAGGAATGCTGGCTGCCGAATTCACCCATGAAGGCCTCAAATCTTCCCAATTTTCTTCTATAGTATCCTCTACATACTTCAGTATCCTTTCTTTGACTACTTCAGATTCTCCTTCTCGCGTAATCATGCCATTATTAACTAGCCAATTGATAGAATCATCTATTCTAGAAGCCAAATCTTCAGTATCTAATTGAGTTGATAGAAACGTTTTTTGAAAAAATCTACCAAGAGCATCTCTGTCTCTTAAATCACTAGTAGATATCATCGATAATACATGAGTTAATAGATACGGATCTTCTTCTGCTTTTTTTGCATTTGGGTTAGATAATTTTGATACCACATTTTCCGGTTGACCACTAATATATTTTCCAACTAAAAAATCAACCTCTTGTTCACTTTTTGCCAGTATCCATGATTCTCCCCTACTATCATATTTTGGCCTACCCGCTCTCCCCATCATCTGCTTTATTTCCATTACTGAAATAGGAATATTTGTCCCTGCTACGGTATTCCAACGTTTATAATCACGTATTATTACTCTGCGTGCAGGTAGATTAATGCCTTGTGCAAGAGTTGGCGTAGCAACCAAACAATTTATTTCTCCATTCTTAAAAGCCTTCTCTATTTTTTCTCTATGCTGGGTACTCAACCCCGCATGATGAAAACCTACTCCGCCTTTCATGGCCGCAATCAATTTTTTACTAAGAGCAGACAGTTCGCCTTTATTTGATAAAGAATCGGATAATTCACTCCATGAGTCTATATTTTCTTTACTGTAAATAGAACTACTCATTTTTGATTTCTTGATTACATGTTTAGCTAAATCTCTCGCTTCCTTTTGTGCCGAAGCTCTGGTTGCGACAAAAATTAGTAATTGACCTTTAGATTTAACAGTATCATCAAGAATCGCATTTAATCTCTGCGTCTCTCTGCCTTCAATAATTCTAGAATCTGGTTTTTCTTCCCTTTTTTTACTATCAATCTTGTGAATAGTTACTTCCAGGCCATTTAAAGTTCCGTATTCTAAAGCCACTGGCCTCCAATCAGATTTAACCAATCTAGCATCTAACCAATTGGATAATTTTTCCGAGTTTCCAACTGTGGCTGAAAGAGCAATTATTTGTACACCTGGTTTTTTATGCCTTATTCGCGATAAAACAATTTCTAGAGTCGGACCTCTCCCAAAATCATTTATCAGATGAAATTCATCAACAACTAAAATTCCTATTTTATCCATAAATCCAGATTTTGTACGTATCAACGAATCAAGTTTTTCACTTGTACATACAATTATGTCTGAATTATCTATAGATGATGTTTCTCCTTCTCTCTCGCCAATCGCTAAGCCCACTTCCAAACTCATTTTGTTAGTTATTTCCTTTAGATCTCTAAATTTTTCTTTAGCCAGTGCCTTTAATGGAACAACATAAATTGCTTTTTGCCCATCTAAATCATTAACTAATCTGTGTATTATCGTAAGATATGCTATCAATGATTTACCACTTGCAGTAGGAATTGTAAGCATCATGTTATCGCCTTTCAGAGAATATGGCAATGCTTCAGATTGTGGAGGAAATAACTCTTCTATTCCCCATTCATTTTTCAAAAATGATAGAATTTTTTCTTCCAAACCCAACTCATCAAGACGAGTCGAAGGATACTGCATAACAATGCTCTTGTTTGGCCGTTCTAAAGGATACCGCTTTATTACTTAGATACTTATATTAATTCCATCTATGATATGCTGGATGTCCCTCTTGTATCGCTACAAAAGTACCTTCTCCTGTTGCGCAAATTTTTTCTCCTACTTTCATTTCTAATTCTACCTTGACCATTTTTCCTTTTATTTCTATTACTTTGCCCTTTATATTCAGTTTTGAATTTGCAGGCGTTGGCCTTCTTAAATTAATACTGTACGATGCGGTTACAGTACATGGAGGGATTTCATCTCCCTCTTCGTCCATGAGTGCTATTGCAGCTACCCAATTTCCATGACAGTCAAGTAAAGTCCCAATTATCCCTCCATTGATTATTCCTGGGAAAGCCTGATGCTCCTCAGACGTTTCAAACTCCATCTCTAAGCCTTCATTATTTCTATATGATTTTATTTTTAGGCCCTTTACATTGGCAGGTCCACAACCAAAGCAAATACTATTCGGTGCAAATTTTTCTTGCATCGACATCTCCCCTGTCTCGTCCATATAGCGTCTAGATATGGCATCAGAATTCAATTATTCGCTTAATGAGAAGCACACACTATTAATTCATCTCCCTTCGGCAGCATGTTGACTGATACCGAAGAAGAAAGTATTGCTGATTCAATTACTCCAAAAGAATCAACCAATAAAATTGTCCCTCGATCAAAGAAAAGACGTTTTGGACCTCTCAAAGTAGCCAATCAAATTCCTAAAAGTAGACGTTTAGAAATCGAAAAAGGTTTGGAAAAGTCTTCCAAATTAAAAAATAATTGGACAAGAGAAGTAGGAGTTAAGACTCACAGTTTTTTAAGAAAAAGAATAAAACCTGGTGAAATAAGGAATATAACGTTTAATTTACTCGACGTAGAGATCGGCGACTCATGGCCGATAAATGTTACAGTACTCCATGGCGTAAGGCCTGGGCCAGTAGTTACGTTACTGGGTGCGATTCATGGTGATGAATTAGTAGGCCCATTGGCTTTAACATATTTATCTGGGCCAAATTTCTTAGGGGAAGGTAATGCATTAGATCCTTCAATTTTATCAGGAACAATTAGAATTATTTCAATAGTTAATTTACCAGGCTACAGGAGGCAAAGTAGATATTTCCCAGACGGAAGAGATCTGAATCGATTTTTTCCAGGGGTACTCGATAGTAACACTACTTCGAGGGTTGCACATAGATTTTGGTCAAATATAATTACAGGTAGTGATTATATTATTGATCTCCATGCTGCTGCTAAGGGCAGGACTAACATACCTCAAATAAGAGCTAATCTAGCACATTCGCCAAGTAACTTGACAGCTAGATCATTTGGAATTGAGACCATTCTAGACACTCAAGGCCCACGTGGCTCACTCAGGAGAACTGCAAATAAAGAAAATATAGCATGTATAACATATGAAGGCGGCGGCTCTGATGAAGCAGATCCAGAATCAGTACAAGTTGCAATGTATGGAATTTTAAATGTATTAAGAAGCTTAAGAATGATACCCGGATATCCTAGTCGACCAAGATTTAGGCTTTTAGCAACTGGGTCAGATTGGATTAGATCAGACCAAGGTGGTCTACTGGATGTATTGGCCCCTGCAGGAAGTTATGTCGAGGAAGGTGAAATTGTAGCAACTGTAACAGATCCTCAAAATCCTAGCCAAAGTCATGATATAATATCTCCAAAACAAGGTTTACTTATTAGTACTGCAACATCTCCTTTTGTTACTTCTGGGACTCCAATTGGAAATCTTTTATCCGTCAAGAGAGGCGTAAATACATTAATTGAAAGATTAGATGAAGAAGGATGCTTGATTATTAGTGGTTCAGATGGAGATCCTCCTTGGAGAGAGGATGATGAAGTTGAGGATATATCAGTTATCGGAGAGTGGTCAGGAGGTTCTCCAGATGCTGAATGGGGTTCCGATAACAAGACTAATCAAGAAGAAGAGGACTGTTAATTATTCATATTATCATCATAAAACAACTCTTCTAATTCTGGTGCAGGAGGTAGAGTTATGCTTTTACCAACAGCATTAGAAGTTAATGGAACTTCAAATGCTTCAAACGCATCCTTTAGATTTTTATCATTATTTATCCTGACACCAATTACTACTCCTATCAAAGAGACCATAACAATGAAAATAATCATTCCTAAAATACCTTGGGTCGTTCCTAGGAAAGAAGTTATGCTTGAATCCTCTTTTGAATCCCTAATCCAAACTTCAGTATCAATTTCCCATATTAATTCAGTTTCTATTCCTAAGTCAGTTATCACTACTGAAATATTTTGATTTTTATTTCCTTCTAGACAAAGATGTGTATCTAAAGGTGTTCTATATTCGTTATTACAATCCAAAGGAGGTAGAAACAATCTCAGATTATCAGATGAAGTATTTTCTGTTACTGAAAAACCTTCAAATTCCCATATAATTGTCTTTTCAATATTACTAGGAATTCCTTGAATTGAGATAATTAGTGACTTATTTCCTGAATCCCAAGTATATGATTGATCATACTGCGGATTTGTGATTATGAAATCTAATCGCGTAATATTTTCATCTATTTCATTATTACAATTATCATCTACGCCATTCCATGTTTCGGCAGCTCCAGAATTTACCTGAAAGACTAAATCATTACAATCTTCAAATTCATAGTAACCGTCAGAATCTTTATCATAATCATATTTTAATGGATTTGAAAATTTCTGCAGAATTTCTACCCCATCTTCTATACCATCATCATCCGAATCATTATGTAGATGATTAGTCGTGTAATTATGAAATTCAGAATAGTCGGAAATACCATCATAATCGCTATCCAAAGACCAAAAATCTTCATCAATTAAATTATCACAATCATTGTCTTTATTATCTAATACTTCGGGCTTATCCGGCGCTCTCTCAAAATCCTCATCATCACAGTCTTGAAATTCATACCATCCATCTGCATCACTGTCCAGATCCTTTTCTGTGGGATTGGAATTGAATGAATCTACTTCCATCCCATCAGGCAAACCATCTCCATCAGAATCTCCATTCAATGGATCTGTAGAATAATTATGATATTCTTCAAAGTCATTTAGTCCATCTGAATCAGAATCTAATAATAAAAAATCTTCATCAATTAGATCATCGCAGTCATTATCAACATTATCTAACATCTCATTCATATATGGGAATCTATTAGCATTATTGTCATCACAATCTTCAAACCAATACCAACCATCAATATCTTCATCCTCGTCAAATGATAGTGGATTCGTTTCATAAATTACTAATTCTTCATAATCTGATAAACCATCTTCATCCGAATCTGAATTATTGAAATCTGTGCCATAGATATGATATTCTTCATAATCAATCAGACCATCGCCATCCAAATCACTCTGATTATATCCTTCATCAATTAGACTATCGCAATTATCATCTACTCCATTGAGTAATTCTTCCATACTCGGATTTATGGCAGAATTATTATCATCACAATCTTGGAAATGATAAAATGTATCTTCATCATTATCTAGATCTGCAACATTGGGATCAGTCTCCCATGTATTCAATTCTTCAATGTCTGTCAATCCATCATCATCTGAATCTGGAGATAAAGGATTAGTTCCATAGATTATAACTTCTTCATAATCAGTTAATCCATCAACATCTGTGTCAGACACATCTGCTTTGGTGTTGTATAATATAACTTCTTCATAATCAGTTAATCCATCATTATCCGTATCGGGATTCAATGGATCTGTTTCATATATCTCGGTCTCATTGATATCACTTAACCCATCTCCGTCATCATCTGTATCAATAAAATCACATAATCCATCTCCGTCATAATCTGATGGAAAGGAATTATTATTATTGGAACTAGTATTGCATGAATTTTCATCAATATCTGACCATCCGTCTCCATCATCATCTGTATCAATAAAATCACAAATTCCATCAGCATCTGAATCATTAGGCTGAGAACTTTGATTCGTTGAGTTTGTTTCACAATTATCTTCATCAATATCCGACCATCCGTCTCCATCATCATCACTATCTAGATAGTCACAAATATTATCATTATCAAAATCAGATGGCGTCGAATTCATATCTAATGAATCCGTTCCACAATTATCTTCATCAATATCCGACCATCCGTCTCCATCATCATCTGTATCAATAAAATCACTTAGCCCGTCCTGATCAGTATCGGTGTAATTGCCTACTCCGTGAATTATCATCTCCCAATAATTTAAAGTTCCAACATCCGAACTAACAGTGTCTCTTATCTTTAATTTCCATTCTCCAACAGCTTCTTCTCCCCAATGATGAACAGTATTAAACATCCAATCTTGATATCCATTGCCGTTATCGTTCCGAGATTCAGCTAACCAAGATTCTTTACCGGATGGTGAAACTAATACGATATCCAAATCTCCTCTTGAAGTATGAGTAATATCTGCAATTAAATCTACACTCTCAATATTTACATCAGAAGTAATATTTAATGAAAACTCACTCCATTCTGAATCATCATCTGGAATGCCAAAACTAGGACTAAATGGGCCATATGAGAAATTACTTTCTAACTCTACATTGGTCCAATTTTCTGCCAATGAAACTGCAGCACCGGCATCAATAACTCCAAAACCATATTTATGAGATACCTGTAATCCAGCACCATTTATTTCCCATGACGAATCATTTCCATCATTCACTCTAGAACTTTGTACAAGTATGTGTTGCACATCTCTCCATGTGAGATTTATATTCGCTTCTAAAATTAATGCAATGACGCCAGCAGCAAGAGGAGTTGCACTGGAAGTCCCTCCGAAATTATCCGTGACATCTCCATTACTATATCCTCCACTACCTTCATTGTCTGTAGTAGTTATCCCTTCTCCATCGCCATTAGAATGTGCTGCAACAAGTATATTTGCACCCGGTTCTGCATAATATGATTGTTGGCCTAGATGATTAATTGCGGTTACTGCTATAGTATATCTGCTATTTGCATATCCATCATAGTTAGCATTGTCATTACTTTCTAGGCCATTTCCTGCAGCCCATGTATAGATATTACCTAGGCCAAATCTACCTTCATATACGCCACTTTCTAATGCTGCAAGAGTTAATGGCCCGGGCCCTGTTAAAGTCTGCCCATCATCTGCAGGACCCCATGAATTAGTGTAAATATCGATATTATTTTTCTGAAAACTTAGTGCATTTGCTTCCATTTGGTCGCTAGTACTGCATGCAATCAATGTTGACCCTGATAGGTTAGCCCCAAATGCTGCTCCAGTGACATCTATTCCATTATCTCCAACAGCAGCTGCTACTCCTCCGGCAGCAGTGCCATGAGCATCCCAAGAGTTTGGACTGGGATCTGGATCATTATTACACCAATCAAATGAATATGATGAATTATAATTTGCCTCTATATCTGGATGTTCATGATCTAAACCATCATCTACTACGCTGATGACTATTCCAGTTCCATTGTAACTATCCCAAACACTTGTTATGTTGGCATCCTCGCCAGTTACTCCTCCAGTTTGCCCAGTATTTTGTAGATGCCACTGTTCATCAAAATCTGGATCATTGGGGATATATCTAACTTCCTGCTGTCTTTTTAACAGAGGATAGAAAGATTCAATATCATTATTTTCAAAAAGGTATCTTAAGTCATCGACTGAATTAGAAGATTCTTCAAATTTCCACACATAGGTTCCTTTTAGGAACTCAAAATCTTCACTAACAAAAGACTTTGAAATTATTTTATGATGATGTTCCAAAGGATAGCCTGTAACTACTATCCATTCATCATTCTCCATTAGAATATTTTCCTCATATTGATTTAAGTCACTCAATCTGTAGAATGCGTTTTGTATTGATTTTGAATATGTTTCAACAATGTCAATATCAGTATTATCATAAATTGAATCATACCTTTGCTCTTCAGCGCCAACTAAATTCATAGGCGACATCAACAACAAAACGACTACTATGGCACTACGCACTTTTAAATCTCAAATTCATTTGACCTATATGTATTTGTATTACCAGTTCATATTTAACAACTCTATTTTTGATTGAAATTTCTTACAGAATTATGAATATCCTTATCTTCCATTAATTTTCTCTGTTTCTTTGCAACAGAAAACATATACTCAACCAACTCATCAGTAACTTCATATCTATTATTTTTTAACCACCAAATTATATTTGATCTTCCACTCATATGTCCAATTCTAATATTTTGTTTCAATCCATAGTCCGATGCAGGAACTCCAGAGTAAATCCTGTCTGCCAACCAATGATCTCCTTTATCCATGGCTTTTACAACAGCAGATGCATGCACTCCAGTTCCTGTCTCAAAAGCATCATTGCCAAAAATTGGATAATTTCTTGGTAAAGGAACTTTTACATATTCATGAGCTTTCCTCATATATTCATCTAAAGCAGTTAAATCATTGCTAATTACTCCCATCAAACTAAGATTAACCAGAGTCTGATCCAATGGGGCATTTCCAGCTCTTTCACCAATTCCTAAAGCAGTTCCATGGATGACATCAGCCCCTGACTCATATGCAGCAATATTATTTGCAACTCCCAAACCCCTATCTTGATGGCCATGCCAGTTTATTTCTATATCTCTCCGTTTGAACCCAGCATCAGGTATTACTTCATTTTGGATAAATGAAAGTAGTTTTTGCACTCCGTTTGGAGTTACATGGCCACAGGTGTCACAAACACAGATTCTATCTGCTCCAAGTTCTAAGGCACGTGTGTAGACTTCTTTTATTTCTTCAGGCCTACTACGTGTAGTGTCTTCAGTAACAAACATTACGGGAATATCATTATCAACTGCAAAACTTACTGCCTTTTCAGCTGTTGAGAGGATTTTTGTCATATCCCAACCTTCGGTATATTGACGTATTGGGCTTGTTCCAAGAAACGCACTTGCCTGAATTTGACAATCATATTTAGCCTGTAAATCAATCAAAGGAGATATATCACTAACAACGGTTCTAACTGCACAACCAGGTTTTATTTCATATGAGTTTTCTGTTATATGAGAAAGCATTGAATCTATATGTTCAATATGAAAAGGTCCTGCTCCCGGTAATCCTAAGTCAACTTTTTGAATGCCCAACTTTTCCATATAATCAAGTAATTCAATTTTCTGATCTATAGTGGGGTTATTCGCACTTGGACTTTGCAAACCATCTCGAAGAGTTTCATCATCAAACCATAAATCATGAGGGTGTTCACTAGAATTTCTTTTAATATCATATTCGATTATATTCCAATCATATATCAAATCCTTCTCATCCATGACGCCCCCTCCTCAACTTATGTCCTTGAACAGACTATACAGTGCTTCAAACCATCGGGAGTTTAAGTATTATAAACCTCTAAATATGATTTTTTACTTTTCGTTTCCAAAATGTAAATACATGCTAATACAATAAATATTCCAATTAAAGATCCTTCAAAACCTAGACTTCCAGTGACTAGTACAATAAACATTAATGCTAAATATATCAGAGAAACAAAAAATGATCTAGAAGCAATAGACATTCTTCCAGATTCATCTACTTCTTCAAATACATCAATATTCCATACTGTAGTTGCATACCAGACACTCAATACAGTGGTAGTAAAACTCACAATAAAACTTTCTTGATTGACATTATTAAAAATCTCCCAATCTATTGACGGTGTGTAACTGAAAAATGTTATTGTAGATAAAATAATTAGTAATATTGAATATATTTTCATTTCTACCAATGTCCTACTTTTGCCTCTAACATTCGGCATCATCGGGACTCCAACCTTTTCATATTCTTTAGAACGATATAGTGCAAGAGCCCAGAAATGAGGAGGTGTCCATAAGAAAATCAATATGAACATGAACCAAGGCATTAAAGGGTATGGGCCTAGATATTCGTGAGGTCCTAAGTTAAAAATAGAATCAAAAAATACTTCGAACGATGTAATTTGAATTGACAAACCTTCTTCAGCAGCAGCCCAGCCAATTATCGGAGGAGTTGAACCAGCAATTCCTCCTATTACTATATTTTGCGGAGTTTTTCTTTTTAGCCACATAGTGTATATAAAAACATAAAATAATATACTAAAAAAGGCCCAAAAAGCTGCAACATTATTTGCTAATAGGGAAAACCATATTGTTCCACTAATGGCCATTAATATGCCAAATAATAACGCGGCATGGGCTTCAATTTTTCCAGTAGAAAGAGGTCTATTGGAGGTTCTAGTCATAATTGGATCAATATCTCTGTCATACCACATATTGACTGCATTAGCACCACCTGCTGTCAAATATCCACCTACAAAAACTATGAAGATAGTTTTTATAGTCTCCATATTTATTTCAGATTCACCAATTAAATCATGAGAAAGAACAGAACATAGAGCAGTAATTTGTAGTAATATTACTACTTTGGGCTTAGTCAAAGATAAATATGAATTTACCACTCCCATGTGCTTTCTCCTTTATGTCCAATGTTAATCTATATTTAATCTTCAAGTATTTCTCGGTCTTTCACATCATCCTTCAATATAATCAAAATTCCTATACAAGTGGTTGCCAATAGAATGAATGAAGTAGATGCAAGTAAGAGGTGCATCAGTGAAAGCAATTCTAGATATCCATCCACTGTCCATGATAAAACATACAAACCTCCTAATAAAATATTCAGAATATAAGTAATTGTTGCTGCAAAAATCCATTTTATGAGCAGCAAATCTCCTTCATTTTGTTTATTAAATTCATGCCACATATTCAAAAATATGCCAATTAGTGATATCCCTACTAGTCCTACTAACCATCTGTGAATCATTTGAGATTTTGCAACAATTTCATCTGCAGCTATTTTAGATAATAATTCACCTTGACACAGCGGCCATGAGTCATAAAAGCCATTGATTCCACAACCATAATTTGCTCCTGATGAAGTGGAAACTAAAACTCCAGAAAAAAGAGTAAATAGTGTAAGGCCAGATATCGTAAATAGTTTATTTTTCCATGTTGCAGAAAATTCAGGGTCAAAAGAAATCCAATCAGTTTTCTTTTCTCTTGAAATAATTGCCCAAATCCATATCAAAACCATCATAAATGCTAATGCAGAACCTAGATGAAGTATTACGCTCCAATGTTCATTATCCATTCTTACTGTCAACATCCCAACAGCACCCTGCCATAAAATTAGTATTATGGATAGTTTTGTGGCAATTCCTATTTCCCTTCCATATCGATCATCATCTCTTAAAATGAACCAATTCAAAAAGACCAACGGTGCCAAAACCATACCTGCTAAAAATCTATGAATCCATTCCGTGAAAATTTGAAAGGTTGTATATCTATGACTAGAGCCACGAGAATCAATCTCATCAGGATTCTCTTCCCACCACTTTTCTTGTTCTTCCTCGGAAATATTAAATCCAAAAGTCCCGAAACAAAGAGGCCAGTCAGGGCACGACTCTCCTGCATCATAAATTCTTATTGTCCCGCCAAGAGCTATGACTAATATTGTAGTAATTACAATAACTTTCGTTAAATTGTCTTTAACTAAATTTCTTCTTAACAAAGGGCTTCACCCCAATATGGGAACTGTAAATTACTAATCATCAAGGTGAGGATCAACATCTATTGGTATCCTTTCTTGATCATATTCCAAAGTAGCAATTTTCATTGGATCTAAAACAACTCTTTCTTTTGCATCATTCACTCCATAGAGTTGTACCAATTCATCACTGAAATTGTCTCTTAACTCATCTTCTGTAACATAAAGCGGTGCTCCCATGCTAATTTGCAGTGCTCTAGCACCAATTATTCTTGCCTTTTCAAAGCGAGTATGCGGACTCTTTGGCTTAACCATACACACCTCCACTGACAACTCCCAAATAAGGGCTATGACTCAGGACATACGAAAAAATATTATTTTTATTTTATTTTGCCTCTATCAGCATTGCCACAGCATTTCCTCCGCCTAGGCAAATTGTTACTATCCCAAATTTTCCTGCAGTCCTATTTAACGCATTAACTAAGGTCATCAAACACCTTGTTCCTGTTGCTCCAAGCGGATGCCCAATAGCAATAGCACCTCCATGTGGATTAAATTTGTCATTAGGAATTTTCAAAGCCTTTTGAATAGAACAAGATGCAGATGCAAAAGCCTCATTATGTTCAATAACATCGATATCATCAATAGTCAATTTGTTTCTATTTAGTAGGTTTTCAACCGCAGTAATAGGTGCAGACATTACTCTACTAGGTTCTAATCCTGAAGTACAATAATCTATTACTTTAGCAAGTATTGGTAAATTATATTTTTCAACCGCATAATCTGATGCAATCAATACTGCAGATGCCCCATCTGACAATTGACTGGCATTTCCTGCAGTGACTTGTCCAGACTCATCAAAAATAGTTTTCAGTCTTTCCATCTTTTCTAAATTAGTATCAGTGCGGATACCTTCATCTTTTACTAATTCACCTACATCAAATGTTTCTCTAGATATCCATTCTCTTTCCCAGCCTTCATTAGCAAGTTTATGCGATCTAACTGCATAAGCATCAGACTGCTCTCTAGATATATTGAATTCTTTGGCGACAGTCTCTCCAGTTTCTCCCATCATTTCTCCTGAATAAGCATCTCTTAATCCATCATAGGATAATATCCATTCTAAATCTGAAAATTGTATTTGTTTATCTTTACTAGGATTTTTTATGAAGTAGGGCACATTACTCATAGATTCCATTCCTCCTGCAATAATCAAATTAGCAACTTTAGCTCGTATGTCTGATGCCCCAATCATTACTGCCTTCAAACTTGAGCCACAAACTTTGTTTATTGTTGTACATGGAGTCTGGTAAGGCATACCAGCCCCTAAAGCAACCTGTCTAGAAGGTGATTGGCCAACTCCTGCTTGTAACACTTGCCCTATATATAATTGATCAATTACGCCCTCTTCAGGACTTAAATCAACTCTTTTCAATAATTCTTTCACGGTCATTGAACCTAATTCAGTAGCACTATATTTTGATAAAGAACCTCTAAATTTGCCTGTGGGAGTTCTTGCGTATGCGCATATATTGACTGCTTCCATATACCATCCAAAAGAGAACTAGACTTCAATTATACGATATCTATTCTTTATTTCAGATTATTATTTTGAATTATATCCATAGAATTCTGCGTGTTTAAGAACAGGTCTATTTTGGGGTTTTATTAATATTGTACGAACTCCCCATAAGTCCTTGAAGATACGATATCGGCTTGTTGCATCTAAATAATCAACTCCACTAGTACCTCCTGTGCCTACTCTTCTTCCCATTATCCTCTCTACCATTCGGGCATGTGAATGCCTCCATTTGACTATCGCCTCTTCCAATTCAACAAATCCATCAATCAATTTTCTGGGCCAAGTCAATAAAGGCAACTCACGATATGATTCAATAAACAACAGCCCCACTCTAGGGCGATTTATTTTTCCTTCTGGAATTAGAAATTCTCTAGCATTATTATTAGCACTCTCCAATCTTTCAGAGATTTTTTGTTCAGAAATGGAACTCCCATAAACACTTTCTCCATGACGTCTATGTGCTTCTAAATGGGATTCAACATATTTTGCCACCTCAACCGAATCCTCCTCACTTCCAAATTTAGACCCCATTATTGGAGTCCTTCCTATCCAATCCATTAATGATTCAAATAATGACTTTTGGTCCATTACCGTTTCTAATTGACGATAAATTTTTGTTGATTCTGAATCATTTTCAGCAGCCTTTTTAAATCCTTTAAGAGGATCCATTCCTCCTAACCTATCTTCATTCTTCAATCCAAGTAAAATTTCAAATTCTCTCATTTGATATGACTCAAAACCAGAAGCAGTTCCTAGTCCATCTCTGAATGATAAGAAACCTTGAGGCGTCAAAGTTTCTAAAACACTCCACTGATTAGCCATTAATCGAAATATTTCTGTAATTCTGGTAAGATGGTCTACGGCCTTTGGTATCTCATTTTCAGGTACATTTTCTTGATTCAATATATCTCTAACTTCTCGTAATTCTCTAATAATTTGCTTAAACCACAGCTCAAATGTTTGATGGACCACAATAAAGTGCATCTCATCATTTGAAATCTTTCTTTCTTCACCTTGTAGTGTTAGTAATTTTGACAATTGTAAATATTCTCCATATGTCCAATTCCTAGATTCTGTGCTGCCACTCATATATCTCCGGTATCGTCTCCATTTGAAGTATTACCTCTTATTAGAAAATTCTAAAGTAGTAAATATTATCCCTTGAATTATGTCCAGAGTATCCGAAGAACTACCAAAACCATTTAAATTCGAATTGCCATATCAAATGCTCATGGTTGAAGAAGGTTTAGAATTACTCCAAATAAATTCAGAACATAAAGATGAATTATTTTCATTAATTGATTTAAATCGAAATTATTTAAGAGAATGGCTTCCATGGCTCGATGACATCCAATCTGTTCAAGATCTTGAAAAACATATTTCCATATCTATTAATGAGTATCTTGATGGTCAAGGGATAAGTTATTCAATAAAATTAAATGATAAAATAATAGGGAATATTAGTTTAAACTGGATTGATTATAATAATAGATCATGTGGAGTTGGTTATTGGATTTCTGAAAACTACAGAGGTCATGGATTTATAACAAAATGCTGTTATAGATTAATGCAACATTGCTTTAATGACTTACAAATACATAGATTTGTACTGGAAGTGGCCACAGAAAATACTCCAAGTATATCTGTAGCACAACGTTTAGGTATGAGGTTAGAGGGATTAAATATAGACAGAGAATGGTTATATAATCGTTATGTAGATAGTAATATCTATGCGATAACATATCCAGAATTTAATCATTAATGATTAATCCATGATTTTCTAGAGTACATCCTCCAGGAGGTAGACATGATAAAATATCATCCTGTGCAAGTCCAGTTGCCTTGGATATTTTATTAGCTACAATCTCTTTTTTTTCTTTACTAGGAATTATCTTGCCCCATCTTGGAAATATTTTTGATATTGCCTTAGGAGTGCCTAGTATTGGAAGGGGTACTCCATTGATTATTCCAATTCCAATGCCCATATTAAGTGAAATATCTTTATGCCAATTTCTTTTTCCTCTCACTACAAAACTCCCTCTGCCTAATGATTCACCACTTTCAGTTGTTTTTGAAACCTGACTTGGTCGTGCATAAAATGCAGTTGCTGCAGAACCTCCACTGCCCCATGCTCTAGACCAACAAACAGCTATTTGTGCGGCTTCTTGATGTATTTCTTCAGAAAAACCTCTAGCATCATCAGTCTCTTTATTCAAGTCTTGATTTATTTTTAATGATACAACTCCTTCAGGTATTTTATCATTGGTTACTTTGACAACTTCCAAACCCTCATTTAGTTTTAGAGAACATGATGGTGCTCCATGTAAATCTGCATGGAAATACAAATCAGTGGAATTAAGATGTTTCTTTACTAATGTATCATTCCCTTTTGCGTCTTTTCCTCCAATAAATAAGCTACCATTGCTCAATATTGCCCACCGATATTTTTCAAACCAGAATTTTTTATTACGTTTTGAAATCTTTAATTTACCTGCAGCAGTATTTTTTACTGCCCTTTTTTCTTCTTTTGTTTTTGATACTTCTGTATTTTCTAATGCCTTTTTCGCCCCACTTGCTTTATTTTTTTGAATACGAGCATCTTCAAAATATCTTTGAGCATTCTGATGTACACTTTTTCCAACTTCAAGAGTAACGCTAGTAGAAGGCTCTCCCTCTTCGTCAGGTAAATAGGCTACAATGGTCCTTTTTGAAGGATTAATTTTACCTATCCATGGAATTTTCTCTACTTTATTTTCAATTGATTGCCAATTTTCATTTTCTATTGCTGTATTAAATTGATCTAAAATATTATTCACATGACTCCAATGTTCTTGAATAGATTTGCCTATCTCTTGATTTATTGCTGCTCGTTGTAAGAATTTATCAATTGCTGATTTTTGTTGTTTCGCCCTTCTTTCAAGTTTAGCACTCCTTTCTCCTTCATCATTCCCCGATTGAATTAATTTCTCTTCTTCTCTACGAATAAAGGCCGCGGCATCGTGCATGCCATAAATAATATCAAAACCCGATGAAAGAGTCTCTAACTTTGAAGATAATTCTAAATCAAGATACGGTACATTGATAGGCGCAATTTCTTCTATTAGAGGTATTAAATCTTCTTTTTCTTCAATATCTGTACTTTCAATCCATCTTTTCAGAGAATTATCATCTTTCATCCATATTTTAGCATTATTTTCATCTTCAAGTTCATTTACCATATTTTTAATTGATTTCTCAAGTAAATCTATTTGCTCTTCAGTCATTGAATTAGAGATGATATTTTCATCTAGATTCGCGTTTGCACACGCAATACTCCCATACAATGATCCAAAACTTGCACGCACTGCTAAAGTTCTAATTAAATCATGTTCACTATTATGCAAAAGTTTTTCCAAGTCTTTTCTTTTCATTTTACGAGGATTAAATGCTTCAGGAGGAGGACTATACTCAAACCCCCTTTTCAAAGATCTGGTAGAATACTTAACATGCGTAAGTGGTTGAATTATTTTTTCCTGATTATCAACTAGCAAGACGTTACCATCTCTAAATAATTCTATTATTATCTTTATTTTTCCTGAACCCTTCTCAAATACAAGTTCAATTACACGATCAAAACCAAATTGATTTACCTCTACTAATCTGCCATTGCTGAGATATTTACGAATTACCATAGCAAATTGTGATGGCTTAGATGGCATCGGTCTATCACGATAAGAAGTATACAACCTCTTCCCTCTAACTATTACTAAATCAGTGGACGGTAAACCCTTTCTGTTCAACTTCAAAACCACTTGCTCATAATGGGGCTGGTAAGCTTTCCGCATCCTCGCTCCTATCATTTCAGAAAGCTCATTCACGATACATGTCACATCGAAGGATGATAACTTATCACGCATACCTATCGAACCATCCTGTAAAGGCATCCTTCATCAGCCAATCGCTTATTTTTAGTTATGATAAGGTATTATGAAACTCTTCAATTTCTTTTAGTACTGCTGCTTCATGCGCATATTGATTACTAGGAATATTGATTAATTTACAATTAGGTAACTTTTTACTAATTTCAATTACTCCGTCTAATGAATGTAATTTATCCGACTCTGCAGACAAGATAGCAGAAGAAATATTATTATCCGGGAATTCAAGATTCATTTCATAATCTATATTATATCTTGCAGAAAGCATCATTCTCAATAAATCCTGAGCTTTAAACATCCTTCTATATCTTATTTTTTGGCCTTCTTCTTTCAAACGTTTTTCAAGAGTAAATAAGACTATTTTACTTAATACTGGATATATAAATTTAGGAACAGGAAATCTAAGGAATAGATTAGCCCAAAGAGGTGGCTTAAAATTAACATTAGGGCCTATGAGAATTGCAGATCTTCCTCCTATTGTTTCTTTTTGAAATCCATCTAGTAAGATTGTTGCACCTAGAGAAGAAGCTAACCAGTCTACTTCATTCATATTTAGCTCAAAAAACCTTATCACCTCGATTAAATCCTTTGCATGTTCACTCATTTGAAAATCTTTTTTATTAATTTTTTTATCTATTATTGCACTTTTCTTTTCTCTCGTTTCAACATAAATTATCGGCCTTCTAGAGGCCCATTCTGATAATAATGGACGCCACCCTTCGAAAACAGACCCCCATCCTGGTATCATTATTAGTTGATTTTTATTATCCGATGTACAATTTGTTGGAGTCCATTTTAAAATCCTTAGTTTCACACTCCTTCCAACATCAACATAAAATTCCTGGCATAGTGATTCAGGCAATTCAGGAATAATGCTCCATTCGTCTTCCATGAATCCCACTCGCTTTATTTTAGGTAATATCGATCTTCAATTTTTTTAATTTTATTTTCCTTAATCAATGAATTAAGATGAGATAATATTTGATCATAAGCCAATGTCATATTTACATTAGGAGTGTCTATATAAACAAATTCCGATATATCACTTAAATATGTCATATTTTTGTTCAATGCCTGTATAATTTTTTCATTTCTATTTTTCCTATGCTTAATATATTTATTTAGTAATTTCTCAGGATTTGCAATTAATGGGCCATGCCCTGGAAATAACATTTTAGGTTTTATCATTTTCAATCTTTCAAGACCATCAATATATTCTCTCATATCTCCTTCATCAGATGATACTAAAATAGTTCCGACACCAACACAATTATCGCCACTAATAATGCCAGATTCTCCGTTTATGCAAATATGTCCTGGACAATGTCCCGGAGTCTCAATAATTGACCAAATACTTACGTCACTTAAACCTCTTAATTTGAATTCATCCCCTTCGACTAATATTTTATAATTGTCTTGAATATTGAGATGATCTAAAGTTTCTTTACTCGCCCATATTGGAGCATCATAAATATTCATAATTTCTTTTATGTTTCCAATATGATCTGGGTGCTTATGAGTGAATATCGTTGCTATTATATTTGATCCAGAACTCATTATTTCTGAAACTTTTTTTCGTAATTCTTCTAACTCTAAACCTCTAGCAGCAGGATCAATGATTATTCGTTCTCCTCCCTCTTCTCCCAAGATATAGCAATTAGTGTGAGTTGCAGGAGGTAATGTTTCAGTTTTAATTGGAAAGCATTCTATCAGAGGTGCAAACTCAATCCTATGATATCCAGAAGGACGCCTTCGAGACAGCGATTCACAAGCAAGATGCAAATTACCAGTGTCGCTAATCTCAGATACTAAATCTTTCAGTAAAGTTACAATTGGAGGAGGAATTCTAACTTCATTTTTCTCCCAAGAATCTAACAGTTCTCGCGGTTTCCACCATTTGAATTCATCAAACTCTGATCTTCCAGGAGGAAATGTAGGGATTACATTATTTTCTGATAAACTAACATGGAAGAATCTATTATTAAATCTAATGGGCCCGAAGGGAGGCGTTTCTCTTTCAGAAATAACTTTAGTTTCCAAAGCTTGAATATTTATATCTCCATTTACAATAATTTTCAACCAATTATTTTTATCACTACATATCAAACTTCTTATTTCTTTATTGACGGATATCATTTTTCCATTCTTGTCAGGAGTTAATCCTATTTCTTCAACTAATTCTCTTAGTAGGGCTATTGTTGCAATCCTATCTATTCCCATTTCTGATAAAAATTCGGGATATTTATCTCCTATATTTTTATCTACTTTACTTATTCCTCCTCCTGGGAATGTCCAAAAATCAGGAAAAGAAGGCATCTCAGATACTCTGTGGCCAAGTAATATTTCGTCTTGATTATCAATTATCCTACTTACTACTGCAGATGCTGATAAATGTGGCTCACTGACTTTTATTTTTGGGATTTGATAACCCGCCGGTAACTCTCCCATGCTTTCTCGAAGTGATATACATTTTCAAACTCACCATAATAATCATTCAATAAGTATCCACCTTTTCGCAATTCATAAGACGAGTGCCTGAGCCCGATCGTTTTTAATTATAAGAGAGGTATTTTTTTGAAACCACCTGAAACAATTGAAGAAGAATTAGCCATAATTTCTGATGCTTTAGCAGCGGGAATAGATCCATTTAAGCCACTAAATAATCATTCTAGAGTGGGAAAATTAGCCTTAGGATGGTTTTTGATATTATTAATGTTGAGCTGGGTTTCTCAAATCCTTTATCACTCTGTATGAATGCCTTTTTTCAATTGTAATTATACAATTTTATTTTATAAATTTAGTAATGAAATGTATGAAGTATAACAAAAGATGCGAATGATTCTAGGCAGTAACCCCTACAGAAGGGCATGAGTCGATTGTTGGCCTCCATGGTTTTAGTATCATTACTCATAACTTCTGCCATGCCTATAGTTTCCGCGCAAGTTGGCCAACCTGACATAATACAGGAGCATTGGTATCATTCTTATGCTACACTTACGCTTGATCTGAATGAATGGGCCGATGATTATCCTGAAATTGTGGTATTACTATCTGTAGGGCAAACTGAACTTGGCAGAGAACTATGGATGTTGCAGATATCAGACTGGAATAAGGAAACTAAAGAAGATGGTACAAAGAAAGATGTTGTTTACATTGATGGAGGACATCACGGAAATGAGCACCTTGGAACCGAACTTGCCTTTCTTACTGCCCAATTCTATATTGAAGGATGGTCTTCTGGAGATGCTGAAGTAATCGAAATTCTTTCCAATACTGAATTACATATTCTAATAATGCTTAATGCCGATGGAAATGACTTTGATACTCGATGGAATGTTAATCAGGTTGATTTGAATAGAAATTATGATCATTATTGGAATACCTGTCCAACTACACAGCCAGGTAGTAGTGCATTCAGTGAATCCGAAACTCTTGCTAATTCTATTTACATGAATGAAGTAGTCCCAGATGCAGATTTGTATGTGACTATGCATACTGGAGTTTGGATAATGCTTTATCCTTGGGGAAAGTGGCCAGAACAACCATCTGATTGGGAATTATTTCATTATATTAGAGATGAGATAAATGGAAACATATCCGATATTCCTATTCGTAACGCGAACCAAGGACTCTATCCCAATTGTGGAACTAGTAGAGATTATGGATATGGAGTAATGGGATATCCGACCTTCACTTTTGAAACCGATGATGAACAATTTTTGCTCGGAACAATAGAATCACTTTCTGATAGGTTAAGCGAAGAATTAGATGTAATGAGGTACTTGATTCAGAATGTTTGGTATTGGCGAGCACGCTTGGTATTCGAAAAACTAGAAATCACAAATAATCAAATCAGTCTAGAGGTCTCTAATCTTGGTCATTCTAGTACTGCCAATGCTACTCTCAATTATTACAATTATGATGGTGAATTATTATGGAATTCAGAAAATTTTGGAGTAAATGCTACAAATCATTCAAAAATAATCATAGATGCTAATAATTTAAGCCTATCTAGTGATGGATTTTGGTCCGTAACATACCAAAAAAGAGTGGTCGACTCATCACAATGGGTTGAAGAATCTATTAATCAATCTGCTGTAATAATAAATTCAGGAAGTGAAAAATTTCTTCCTGCACCATCTTTATTTATTTATTTAATATCCATCATTAGCGCTGCTTCCGCACAAAAGAAAAAAATCAAAAATTAAAAAAATATTATTTTAAGCATTCTCGAATAATATAATGATACACTAATTAGTAAAATCATGGCAATGATTAACTATCATTTGGCTATTATTTGACTGGCCAATAGTAATAACAATCATTTGATGCCAGTTGCTCCGAGAATACTGGAGAGGCTATGAACGGTAGATTACTAGTACAAAATGCAACAATGATCCTTCCTAACAGGATTGTCGAAGGGGATCTTCGTGTTAGTAATGGTTTAATCAAAACCATAGCACCTTTTGGAGGCCTCCAACCAGAAATCGGAGAACAAGTCATAGACGGAACGGGTTTGCATTTATTACCGGGGGCGATTGACCCTCACGTTCATTTCAGAGATCCAGGAAATACAGAAAAAGAAGATTTGGAGAGCGGTAGTAGAGCCGCATCTGCCGGTGGCATTACTTCATTTTTAGATATGCCCAATACTTCGCCCAATGCCATTAATCGCTCAGCAATTGAAGCAAAGATTGCCTCAGCAGCCAAAAAATCTGTAAATCATCATGGTTTTTTTATTGGCGCTACTAATAGTAATGTCTCAGATTTACAAAGTGTGGAAGGAATGGATGGAGTTTGCGGGATCAAAGTTTTCATGGGAAGTAGTACTGGAGATTTACTAGTTCATGAACAAAAGTATCTAGAAAATATTTTTGCAAATACTGGAGGTATTATTGCTACTCATGCGGAAGATGAAGAAAGATTACAGTCAAGAATCCCAAAATTCAAACACCGAAAAGACATTGCAGCACATGCCGAATGTAGGGATGTTGAATGCGCCCTTATAGCAACAAAGAGGGCCTCTGCTCTAGCGAAAGATTATGCTCATCGATTGCATATTGTTCACTTAACAAGTGGAAAAGAGGCGGATTGGTTAGCATCTAACAAAGGAGATTTGATTACAACAGAGGTTTGCACACAACACTTAACTTTTGATCAAGATGATGTTGAAAAACTTGGATCCCGGGCCTTAATGAACCCTCCAATCCGATACACAGAAGATAGAGATAAGCTGTGGAAGCGACTCAAGGATGGAACAATTGACTGTGTTGTTACGGATCATGCTCCTCATACGTTACAAGCAAAATCTGTTGGTTTCCCAAATGCTCCGGCTGGGATGCCAGGAGTGGAAACATCACTTCCATTAATGCTAACACATTCTGTGGAAGGAAAGTGCTCTATTTCTGATATTGTAAAGTGGATGTGTGCTGGTCCAGCAAAGGTCTATGGAATCAAAAATAAAGGATCTTTAGTAGAAGGATTTGATGGTGATTTGACTCTAGTTGATTTAGAAAATAACAGAATTATTCAAGATCAGGATACATGGACAAAAGTTGGTTGGACTCCTTATGCAGGTATGGAATTAACAGGATGGCCTATGTATACAATAGTAGATGGAAATATAGTCCATAAACGTCAGATTAACGGTCCACTGAAAGGGATTCCTGTGACCCTTCCTGGCAGTACTGGAAGATTATTGAAATTTAACTAATTATAGTTTGTGTGATAGAAATGGTACAGTATGAAGAGCCAAAATATTCACTTATCGCATCCTTTGATAACTTTGAAATTAGAAGATATGAACAAAGTATAATCGCAATAACGGAGAGAAGTAGTTCAAATTATAAAGGTTCAAGTGGCGGATTTCAAATAATTGCAAACTACATTTTTGGAGGCAATATATCAGGCCAAAGAATTGCTATGACTGCCCCTGTACATATTTGGAATGAAGACTCTGAAATTCCAAAATTGGCTTTCACAATGCCTTCTCAATATTCCCTATCTGACCTTCCCGAACCAAATGACTCTCGGGTAAAAATCTATCTAAACGAAGAAACTGAAGTAGCTGTTTGGAAGTTTAGTGGTCTTGCAGGAAACACAAAAACCCTCCGTCTGATTTCAAAATTTGAAACTATTCTCAAAGAGGAAGGAATAGAAATCATAGGAGATCCGAAATTGGCTATCTACGATAATCCTTGGTCTACACTACCATTTGCTAGGAGAAATGAGATCCAAATCCCTGTACGATATGATGGTTGAATGATCTTATCGGGTAGAGTATTTGATACTGGATTCAGGTCTCCCACCATGCTTTCTTGCTGGGAACAACGTCGAAATCCACCCGGTTATGAAGAGTATGACCTCCATCCGAGAAGACACGTATGCTTGCTTTGCTTCCGACCCTCACTGAGAATGAGGCGTTGTTAATATCAATGTCTCTCAGCCACTTCCATCGTTCTCCCTCCTTTCCATGGTCCTCGTCTGCGACACCAAAGGGGTAGATTCCCACCCAAGCTGAATTGCTGCTGGGGCGATCGTTGATTTTGAATCGTATTGGCTTGCCCTCTATCGACTCTAGAACCTCGATAGGATGGGCCTTGGGGTCCTTGCGAGCAGGAGGGGGATTGGCCTTGAACGCCTTTCGGATGATACCCAGACCAACCAGGGATAGCGAGCCGATGCCGGACATGATTGAGCCGGCTATTGTCAAGCCTATGGCTTCCACAACTTTCTCTCCATCCTGTATCCACATTGGAATAGGGTACGAGGCATCGTTTCTAGAGGCTGAAATATCGGTGTAGCCTG
>JBJLBJ010000028.1:0-39006 GCA_045568235.1 Candidatus Thalassarchaeaceae archaeon | reverse complement strand
CCGAAGTAACTCCTTATAATAGGAATAAATTTAATCATATATTGACAAATTCATTGAAAGCAGAACACTATTTGACGAGTGGCCTTAATCGTATGCCAACCAGTGTTTCAACAATAAGTGAATGTGTAGCACACGCCTTTGACGAGAAACTAATTACAGGTTCTAGGCCTACTTTAGAATCTAAAAAAACAAAAACCATCCTTTCTAAAAAGACTAAACAGACATCACAAATTAGTATTTCTGGAAAAGGCATACCAAGTCAATCAGGCTGGAAAATATCAGGTAAAGCTCTAGTTACCGATGTACCTATAACATACCTCGGATATGTCAACAGAGATACGGGAGTAATAGAAGAACCCGGACATCCTTTAGATGGTAATAATATCAAAGATACAATTTTTATTTATCCAAAAGGTTCTGGTTCAACGGTTGCACCATTTGTATTGATGGGTTTGATATATACAAAACAAGGACCTAAAGCAATAGTAAATACTGATGTTTGCCCGCTGACTATCCCTGCCGTTTCTTTACTAAATCTCCCCTATGCTCATGGATTTAGTTCAGACCCAACGCTTGTCATAAACTCGGGAGATGAGGTCGAAATGTCCCTAAAAGATGGTATTGTTAATCTAAAAATAATTAGTAGAAATAGCGAGGATTGATGACTCCACACCCACGCAGACAGTATATGGGTACGCGACCTAACCCTCAACCTTGTCAAAACCATGATTTAGGAAAATTCGAAATTTTGACTAGAGATGGTGCTGCCCGCATAGGGCGTTTACATACTAATCATGGTTCATTAAACACACCGATGCTTCTTCCCGTGATTAATCCCAATATAAGGACAATAGAACCCCGAGAGATGTGGGAAGAATATGGAATAGAAGGTTTGATAACAAATTCATATATAATTTGGAAGCATGATAAATTGAAAGAAGACGCGTTATCTAATGGCGTCCATAATCTATTAGATTTTCCGGGAATTATAGTTACTGATTCAGGTACTTTTCAATCTTACATGTATGGTGATATTGAGGTAGGGGTAAGTGAAATTATAGAATTTCAAAGAGATATAGGAGTCGATATTGGGACTATGTTGGATGTTTTTGGCCGCCCAGATATGTCACTTGATGAACTTGAATATGCAGTAGAGGAGACTGCTAGGAGGGCATCTGAATCATTGGATATAGCAGGAAATAATTTATTATTAAATGGCCCAATACAAGGTGGAATTAATGATTACTTACGTGCTAGGTCAGGACAACTAATGTCTTCAATTAAGGGAAAATATCATAATTTTACCATTCATCCTATCGGAGGTATAGTTCCATTGATGGAGAAACAAATGTACAGAGAACTATTTCAAATATTATTAGCCTCAAAATCTACCATACCCCCAAATCGACCAATTCACTTTTTCGGCTGCGGACATCCTTTACTTTTCCCATTATCAATAGCCTTGGGTGTTGATATTTTCGATAGTGCTGCATATGTTCTTTTTGCACGTGATGATAGATTTTTTACTCCTACTGGGACTGTAAAACTACAAGAAATCAGAGAATGGCCGATAAGTTCACGCGCCTTATTTGGATTCTCTCCTGAAGAAGTTAAGAATATGGATAAAAATGATAGAACAAGGCTTTTATCTCGCCATAATTTAGAAATTACTCAGGCAGAATTAGCCAGATGCAGAGAAGCCATACGTAATGGCAAAATCTGGGAATTAGCAGAAGAAAGAAGTCATAGCTCACCTCAACTGAGGGGGGCCTTTCTTTGGGTTTTGGATCAACTTTCATTTCCTGATGAAGGACCGATAGGAGAGAGTGTTATGGATATTATAGCATCTACTAATCCAGTAAGAAAGGGCGGCGAAAGTATGAGTCATGATATTGAAATTCGCCCACACATATTACATTTACAAGCACTTATTGCTACTAGATGGAAGACTCCAGGATCATGGTGGGACGGTTCAAAATCTAATGTGAAAAATATCATTATAATTGAAAAAACTGCCCCTCCCTGGAGGACAAACTCATTGAATTCTGTTATCACACATCTAATTGAAAATCCAAATAGCATACCATTAATTATTACGCCACTTGGAATTATTCCTTATTCCCTTGAAGACTTATCTCCATGGTGTCATTTAGATGGTTCTAATGATATGTGGAAAATACACTATGATGATGAAGAAATTATAGAATTTCTTTCAGATTACGGACTAGAAAACACACCATTCATTAGAATCAAACCCGATCCAAAACTAATTGTAAAATCTAAATTTAATGAAAAGGTTAGAGATTGGCTAGATAGATGTTCAATTGTAGATAAATTATCAGTTCTATGTTCAATAGATCCTAATGATGGTTGCAAACTTACTAGTTCAATGTCTTGTCGTAAATCAACAACTGATAGGATGGTAAATGTATATTCTGAAGGTTCACATATTTTGTCCCCAAGATTAAATGATGGCGGAATTTCATTCACTTTAGAAGGTGCAAAAAGACTATGCGATAATAGATTACCTGCTTCATTTGATACAAATAATACAGATTCTGAATTTTTAGGATTACCGAAGGTATGTATCAATGATGATGCAATACCCTTTGTAGGCGTAGGTAGGAATGTAATGCATGGCTATATTCTAGGTGCGGATAATCACTTAATACCAGGTCAACCTTGTTTAATAGTTGATTCTAAAGGTAATTTAATTGCTCATGGAATACCAATAACAACATCAAGAGAAATGAAATTTTTCAAAAAAGGCATTGCAATAAAAGTTAAGGAAGGAAACTTAAAAAATTCTTCTTAGTATCTATGCATGAAGGGGATTAATTGAAAAGATTAACATTGAAACAATTAATATTGGAAGTTAAAGAGAGGCGATTGGGTGGAGGATATTAAAACCAATGATTTTGTGATAGAGACAAATAATCTCTGCAAAATGTATGGTCCTCATTTAGCATTAGACGCCATTAATCTGAAAATCAAAAGTGGAGCAATTGGAGTACTTGGGCCAAATGGGGCTGGAAAATCGACCTTGTTTAAGTGTATTTTAGGATTAATCCAAACAACCTCCGGAACCGGTAAAGTTTTGGGTCACGATATTAAAACCGAGGGTGAATTAATACGTTCTAAAATAGGATACATGCCTGAATATGATGCTTTAGATTCCGGTTTAACGGCCATAGATCAAGTTAGATATTCAGGAGAGATGTTGGGGATGAATACAGATGTAGCTACACAAAGAGCACATGAAGTACTGGAATATGTTGGCCTAAAAGATCAAAGATATAGAAAAATTGAGACCTTTAGTACTGGGATGAAACAAGCAACTAAATTGGCATGTGCAATCATTCATGATCCTTTGATATTGATTTGTGACGAACCAACTAATGGTTTGGATAAAAGAGCTCGAAAATTTATGTTAGATACTCTCAGACGTACCGCTATTGAAGGAAAACGTACAGTCTTGATGAGTAGCCATGTTATGGAAGATGTACAGGAAGTATGTGAAAGTATATTGATGATTTACAAAGGTAAAGTAGTTGTCCAGAAAAGCTTGGAAGAATTAGTAGGCCAAGTAGATAAAGAAATAGAGATTACAATTTGGGGAGGTGCTTCCAAATTACATGAAGAATTAGAAAATAGGAATTTTTCTGTACGCCGTTTGGGTAGAATTTTAAGAGTTACATTAATTGATGACAATACAATCACTGAGATAATTAAAGCCGCAGCAGATTGTAAGGTACAAGTAAGGCAACTGAAAGAATACACTCCAGATTTAGAAGATATTTTCCTTCTTATAATGGATAAGTTAGGGGCTGAAATAAAAGGAACTTCAGAACTTATGACTTCAGAACATGTAGGGAGGATCTAATATGTCTGAATCAGAAATAGATATCAAAGGCAAACAAACTAGGATGGAAGTTGCATATGGCTCCGGAGATGGAGACGAAGAATTATCTGCAGTAGTTGCAAAAAAAGAAGCAACATTAGGTACAATTTTCAATCAATCATACAAGCAGTGGGATGGTATTTTAGGGCCAAGATGGATGAGGAATTATTCGATATATAGACATCACGTTTATGGAATTTTTACTAGTAAAGGGCATAGATACTATCACCCATTTGTAAGGCTTACAATACTGGTTATTTTTCTGGCTTCTTTAGCCCCCATACCTCTACTATTTTTCTCTTCTCTTCTACCTGGTCAAGATGGAGATTTCCTATCTAAAATGTGGGGGATAAATAGATATAATCTATGGGGGCAAATTTTAGGATATTTCCCCCGAAATCTCTGTATGTGGCCTCTTCTAACTGCATTAGTTGTTGGCGGAATGATTTCTGATGACAGAAAAAATGGAACAAGTGCGTTATATTTTTCCAGACCTATTAGTCGTTTCGATTATACTGTTATGAAATATCTAAGTGTATCCGTAATATTAGGTTTTGTTATTGTATTTTCATATTTCGCTTATTATACTAGTGCAATAGTTTTCAGGGGAGAAAGTTGGGCCTATTTAGTTGATACTTTGCCTATATTTCTTAGTGGAATTGTTGCTGGAATTATTTTAGTAATAACATATACTTCTCTAGGACTGGCACTATCTAGTATAAGCCAAAGTAGATTTTTCGCAGCAATTGGGTTTTTGAGTATAATTTATGGTACTAAAATTATCGCTCTCCTTATAGAAATGCAATTTGACACAACAATTATGTATATCCTAAGCCCTTATGATTGTCTTGCTCACTTCGGGCAGTTTTTATTGGGCTTGGATATGAATTATGATCATCCTCTTGGATTTTCTATAATTTCTTTAATTTTCATGAATATTATTTCAGTAGGCATATTAGTTTCAAGAATTAGCTCTATGGAGGTTACTAGAGAATGAAAGAAATAAGTAGTAAACTTCCGGCAGTAATGCTAGATCATGTATCTAAGTGGTATGGGGAAGTTATAGGAATTAATGATATTTCTTTAGCTATAGATGGAGGGGTAACTGGAATTCTTGGCCCTAATGGCGCAGGCAAATCTACGCTTTTCAAAATACTCATGGGCCGCTTAAAGCCTAGCCAGGGCACCGTTCGTTTATTTGGCACAGATCCTTGGAAAAGTACCACTCCATACCGCCGAATAGGTTATGTTAGTGAATCAGAGAGAATGTATGACTGGATGACATCTCTTGATTTCATATCGACCTTAGCCAGATTACATGGAATGTCTAGAGACGAAGCCATAGAACGTTCTAAACACGTATTAAATTTTGTAGGACTAGAGGATGTCCATCATAAAGAGATAGGCAAGTATAGTAAAGGCATGAGGCAACGCGTTAAAATAGCTCATGCATTAGTTCATAATCCCGATTTAATCATACTCGACGAACCTTTACATGGTTGCGATCCAATAGCAAGAACAAGTATAATGAATGTAATCAGAGAATTAGGTTCACAGGGCAAAACTGTTTTAGTTTCTAGTCATATTTTGGAAGAAATTGAAAGAATAACCGAACAGATTGTCATATTACATAACGGAAAATTATTGGCCATTGGAAATTTACACGCCATAAGAGATTTACTAGACCAACATCCTCACCGAATTTTAATTAATTGTGAAAATCCTAGAGGTTTAGCCAGCTTATTCATTACTTCAGAGCCAGTTTACGGAGTCAGATTCCCTGATAAAGGGCAATTAGAAATTCATACAAATAATTTATCCGCTGCTCATGATGTTCTCCCATCTATTATAGTAAAATCAGAACAAAAAATAACATCTATAGAGAACCCAGATGATAATTTGGATTCTTTAATCGGATATTTAATTGGAGGCATAAATAATGGATGATAAAGGACTTTCTCTAAAGGACTCCGTATGGTCTCAACTTGATCGTAAGGCAGGTGCAATAATTGAACTAACTATAAGGCAATTAAGGCATCGATTATCTACATGGGTGGTATTGGGAGTAGGTTTCCTAATCATGCTTCTTTTACTTGCTTTTTATGTAGATTCAGTTAGAGAAGGTTTCGAATCAATAGACAATGACGGAGATTCTGTAGATGAAGATGGTGATGGATATCCACTTGGTCAAGAAATGAAATATGGATATAGCGATCTAGATTCTAGTCAATATCCGGGAGTAGGAAAATTTATGTTTATCGGAGAAATTGATGATAACGACCTTTTTAGGAATATTTCTGGAAATTATACTTGGTTTGGACAAGGAATACTGGATCCTGTGTGGATAGATATGAATTATACATCTGACTCATGGTCGGGAAAAATAAATTGGTATGACGAAATACTCTCTTGTCCGGATGGAGAAGCATTTGTCGATTGGGATTGGGTAAACTACGGATCTGCATGTGATTATGGTGACGGAGAATATGTATTTTGGGGAGAATTACAAGCTTCAGGCTCCATCGAAGTACCAATCGGCAGAACATTATACTGGGGAGTTTATACTGATTCATTTTATGTAGAACCAGACCCTAAATCGATGTATATCGATGAAGATGATATCAATTGGGATGGTAATTTATTACAATCAAGTCAGGGTTTTGATGACGATGGAGACTGTACCATGGAAAATTGGTCTGAAGTTCCTGAATGGATTTATGATGATGAGGGAGAATATTTTGATAATGATAAGAATGGCAATGGAATTATTTGTGACGTTCAATGGATAGTAGATGAAGATGGCAATGTCATTGTTATAAATAAAGATTCTAATGTAGATGAGGATCCTGTTGACGAGAAATTTATGGGTGAATCTAGTCATAGAACATTTATAATTGGAGTGGGAAAAATGGCTTTTGTCATATTACTTGGTTTGTTTCTACCTCTCTTTTTATCGCTGGGATTAATTAGAGATGAAACAGAAAATGGAACTTTACATTATTTATTATCAAAACCTATTCATCGTGGAGAATTCATCATTTACAGATTACTCGGATATCTTACAGTAACAGGAATTTACATAATATCTTTGTCGCTATTCATGGGCATTATTGGTTCATTATTGGGTCCCGGAGAAAGTATAATGAGATTATCAGATATACCAATATGGCTTGGTATAGGTTTTGCAACAATTCTAGTTTTATGTGCTTATGGTGCATTATTCAATACTTTAGCACTTATTACGCCTAAATATGGGATATATATTTGTATTTTTATCGGCGTCTGGGAATTTGTAATGGGAATATTAACTATAGCAAATCCCAATTGGACAATATCTGCTATTTCAATTAATCACTGGGCACTACAGATAATCGATTCAATAGTTTTGATCGCATGGCCAGATACACTACAATTACAACAAATGTCATTAGCATTTAATTTAGAAACAGGACTTGACATATTCTGGAAACCACCTGCGCATACTCTTGGCACCTCTAGTCCTTTAGTATCAATTTTTGTTAGTGTTGTCATGTTATTTTTATTTACAATTTCAATGCTAGGAATCGGACAATCAATATTCAAAAATAGAGAAATTATGTGAGGTAATGATGATTGATGATATGAAGAAATTCAAGGGAGACTTCACTTCTTTATGGAAGCTTGATGTTTTGCCACCAATACCGCGACTTTCATGGTGGTGGTGGTGGGTAATAATATATGTCCCTGATCAACAAAATCCCGGACGTTCCAAACAATTAATGACTCTGTGGTCTACTAAAGAAACCCCAGCAATCAGAATGACTGGACATTGGTGGTTGCCTGGTTCTAGAATGCATATAGACGATGAAGGTGGCCTAGTCTTCCCAGGAATGGTTTGCTCTTGGTGGTTTGATGGTAAAAAAATGTATGAACCATTGGTAATGAAAGAATGTAGGATGGCGGCAATTAATGATCAACACTCATTATGGCCACAACAAGGGTCGGGAGAGGGAGCAGGCGCAGTAATTCCACTACTTCAAGAAGACATGTCTTTTGGTATGAATCCCGGTAATGATAAATTTTGGATGAACCTTGTTTCAGATAAAGAGGCCGTCAAAAGAGGTGCTCCATTAAATTTCAAAGCGGAACTCACTCCTTGGTCTGGTCCGCCAAGTACTCTTACTTACAAGAATAATATTATGGCAATGAATATGGGTTATGATATTTTAAGACTTCAAGGTACTAAATGCAAATTAAATGTCGATGGAGAAGAAATGCAAGGAACTGCGTATTTTCAGAAGGTTTCTGTCCAAGCACCTACTGTGCCATGGTTTTGGGGTATGTTACACTTTGATGATGGATCATATCTGGATTGGTTTCTTCCACATGTTTCTTTTTCGACTTCTTCTTTAGATTCATCGCCATGGAGGCTTAGGGACGCATTTCGTACTCCTTTGAGTGGCACTGGAATTTTTCATGATGCTAAAAGGGATAGATCTGAGAATTTTGCCCGTTGTGAAGTTGAATTATCAAAATCAGATGCTAATTTAAAAGATGATGACAATAATCCTTTACCAAGATTCAGAATCAGATTATGGAATGGACGAACTCAAATTTCGATTGATGTAAGGGCTGTTAGTAGGGCTAAATGGGTTTTTGATCAACCTACTAGGGCAGGAATGGTCAGTCACCTTACATATAATGAGTACCCACTAGAAGTAGAAAGAATAGCTATTTTGGATGAGCACGGACTTCGTTCGCTTAGTGACTATTCCTGGATTCACGGTAATGCTGAACACACTTGGGGGTTTTTACATTAATTTTAATTATTTTTGTATCATAGAACCCATATATTCAGTAAGTACTATGTTCACGGGAAGTTGAAAATAATGTCAGACTACATCCAAGACTTTAAATCAAAAATTGATCCAAACTCAGTTAAATCTCTTTTTCCTGAAATTACAGACTTTGAAACACCAATTTGGCAAGGCTCACCATCCTTTTTTTCTATGGTCGATAAATATATTTTAGCAATCATAATTTTCTTGACTCATGTGATTTTTTTTGCTGCAGAACAATTCGACTCGCCAGAAGGTGATGGTCAAATGCATTTTATATTTTCATTAATTAGATCTTTAATTGATATCTCTGGTACTATGGGATTTGTGTTGACAATGTTAATTATAGCCAAATTAAATCATTATGCAAACTTTTCCACATCTGGGAAATGGACAACGTCTTGGATCATTATTTCAGCACTAATACCATTTATTTGGTATTTAGTTGATATATTTTCCACTCTTTCTGGATTAGTTGGTTCCGATTTTGAAAATCCATTACCTGAATGGAATTATTTTTGGTTTTTACCTTTGGGAATTTTCTCAAGTCTAGTCATGGTTCTTTTGACATTTATTTATCAAAATGCATTCCACTACGCCATTACTGACAAAAGAATACATATACGTAAAAGCTTCTTATTCTTCGACACCAGCGTCCATGGAATTTCTTTTGAGAAAATAGAAAATCTAAAAGCTAATCCTCCAATTATTGGTAGAATTTTGGGTTTCGGTAATGTTCACATCTTGACGGCATCTGGAATAGGAATTCAACAAGAATCGATTGATACAGGCCTAGGAGTTCCTGAAGAAATAACCCTTGATGGAGGTAAAAAAACATCTTTATCAGTTTTTGGTTGGATTTCAAAACAACGCCGCAGAAACTCAGTAGCCCAAGACCCTTCAGATTGTTTGTATGGAATTAGGGGCCCGATGAAGATATATCGCTTAATCAATGAATTGATGGACGCAAATAATAATTTACCGGGAAATAATTCTGATTTAATTTAAGTAACAAACGTATCTTTCATAACCCCCCGGCTTCTGACATGCCTCGTAGGTGACTATAATGTCCGAAGAAAATATATTAACTAACGCAGCACAAAGTATTACATCAGGAAATTTTATGGGGGCAATGGAGATTTTTGAATCTTATATCTCAGCAAAACCTAATGATCCTGCCGGTTATCATGGTTGGGCCGAGGCGGCAATGTTTGAAATCCAAGAAAATGGGAATATGGATGATAAAGGAAATGACATAATTAATGAAGGTAAAATACAATCTTATCTTAGAAAGGCTGCAGGACTAGATTCAGATAATGCTGAATATTTAGCATCTTATGCCAATGCATTGATCGAATTTGATAGGGTCCCAATGGCAATCAGAGAATTCCAAAAACTTAGAGCACTAGGTGAAAAATCAGAAGAAGTAGATGTTTCATTTCATCTTTATGAGGCAGCAAGAATGTTAATAGATTCAATAAATTTGAAGACAAATTTTGATAGAAGTGAAAAATTTGCTCAACAATACACTCCAATAGCGATAGAATTTGCTATCATTGGACTAGGATTTTCTTCCGTAGAAGAAGCCATGGAATATATGGCAACTGAGGAATAGAGGAGGTAGTTAACTTGCCTAACGGCAGGGTAATGGTTGCCTTTGGTTATCATGGAGACTGTTTCCATGGTTCTCAAATACAACCAGATATAAGAACTGTTGAAGGATCACTCCAAAAAGCATTGAAAAAATTAACTTGGTGGTCGGAAGGATGTTTGGAAATTTGTAGCAGAACAGATGCAGGCGTTAGTGTGCGTATGAATTTAGCATGTATTACTCTGCCAAAGTCATTAATCAACCAAGTATCTTCTAAATCAATGTTGAGGGCAATAAATGATAATCTACCTGTGGGCATGGTAATGTGGTATGCTCAAGAAGTACCTCCTACCACAAGGGCTAGAAAAGCTAACTATAGACATTATTTATACAGATTAGAAGCAGTAGAAGATTGGCCATCTTTTCCAGATAGATTACTTATTGAAAAGGCATGTTCTGTTATCCAGGGTGAGCATAATTTTACTAATTTATGTAAAATTGAGGGCGACATCAATCCCATTAGAGTTATTGATGAATGCTCTCCATGGTTAGATTCCCATGGTAAGATTATAGGAATTTCAGTAAAAGCTAGGGCATTCTTATGGAATCAAGTAAGAAGAATAGCGTCTGCAGTATCCGGAGTAGTGTCTGGGAGAATAAGCCTAGAAGATTTATTATCCGCTCTTGAACATCCAGATATTCCTGTAGATCTAGGTAGGGCGAATTCAGATGGACTGATACTTTGGTCGATTTCTCATGATGAAATAGATGAGGTGATATATTCCAAAATTCCTGAAATAAATTTCACTACACGGCCAGAAGATACTCGTGAATATATGAGGTGGCTTTCATTATTGAAGCATGAAATGGCCGTATTTATTGAAAGAGAATGGTTAGTAAGAATCAAATTAGAGTGATGAAAACTTTATCTCCATTTTCACAAGGAATTATCTCTCGTAGAAAGTATTTGGAAATTATTTCCGCTGTTTTTACATGTCTCGTCAGGTCTGGAATTAATATTGCACAATCTATCCAATTCTTATTATCTTTCGAAATTTTCGCTTTGAAAGCAGTTGCTCCTCCGAATGATTTTCCTTCCCTCTCAAATCCTTGAATCCTCAAAGCTTTATCAGAATCAGATTTTTCACCTTCATCTAATCCTGAAATTATTCTTAATTTATTATAATTATTAATACAATCTTCAAATAAATCTACATTCAATGTACCTGGCCATGCCCTACTTTCCAGTATTTTTTTAAATTGATCTTGATAGTGTCTCTGAGCCATGAAAATATGCGCTCTTCCAAGGCCACTTGATACCGCGCCCTGCAGTTCCATATGCCTGTCCGGAAAACCTCGTTCATAAGGTTCGGCATTTTTTATTACAGTGTAAATACCTGTCCATCCTTCGCTATCTGCCATCCTAAACTTTCTACAAGTTGTTTCTCTTTTGAATCTGTGTTCGCCACCGGGTTAGAATGATTTAGATGAAAAAATAATATTTCAGGATCATTCATATCCTTTCTTCCTAACAGTTTTATGGTTTCAGATATAGTAGGGTGAGGAATTTTTTCCATTTCTCTATCTGACAACTCTTGAGAATTCCAAAATGTCCCATCTACCAAAGCGTAATTAATTCCCATATCACAAAACCATTCTCTAATCGTTTTTTTATTATGTTGGTCCAGAGTTTCTTCCCAATAATCATGATCTGGTAAGAATAATAATGATTTATTTGGTCCATGAATCAATATGGCATGAGTATCTCCTTCTTCATCCCGATGAGGTACTTTGATAAATTCTAATTTAAAACCACATTCAATACTTGGTGAAAATCTTTCACCACTCTTAATTATTTTACATTTAAATGCCGAAACAGATTTTCTTTTTTCCAATATTCTCACATTTTTTCTACTAGTAAATAATGGTAAATCATTAAAATTCATTACTTCTTTTCCAAACTGCCCCAAACCATCAATATGTCCTAAATGTAGATGTGTTATGGATACCGTTTCTGGTTTTTTTATATTATCCATATTCATTTTCTCTGACCATAATTTTAGTTGTTCAGAAAGTCTCCTACCGGCTTCAATTAAATGAAAACTACCATCAACACCTTTTATTCCACAACATACAGGATTTCTTTTTAGCTTTGAATCATTATGTGCACTAATACAATTGTCACAAGAACAACCAGCCTGTGGAATACCTCCATCTTGTGCAGTCCCTAGAATCACTACTTCTATCTCTTGATTGGACATATTGTTTGCAGAAACAATCCTAGAATTAAGTATATGCATTATTTTTAATAGAAACGTCCGATGTATCAATGAACTATGCCCTTTAGTGAAGCACATGGCAGCCGACATGTCGTGGATGCGCGAAAGATATGAATACCTCCAATCACAAGGATTAGACTGGAATCCTCCAACTTTGGAATCAGCTAGTGAACCTCGATGTATAATGGATGGAAAAGAAGTCATAATGCTTTCTGCCAATAATTATCTCAATCTAACCACTCACCCCAAAGTCATTCAAGCATCCATTGAAGCAATAGAAAAGTATGGTGCCGGATCAGGCTCTGTTAGGGCGATTGCAGGAACATTGGATATCCATTTGCAGGCTGAAAAAATATGTGCTGAATTTAAAGAGGTTGAAGCAGCATTGATATATTCTGCAGGATATACTGTTAATGTTGGCTTAATTCCTACTCTTGTACAAGGCCCTAATGATGTAATAATTTCTGATGAGTTAAATCATGGCTCAATAATTGATGGAGTCCGATTAACAAAAGCCTCTAGATCAGTATATTCACATAATGATATGGGAGAACTTGAAAATATACTCAATGATCATAAAAACTCTGAAAGAAAACTAATTATAACTGATGGCGTTTTTAGTATGGATGGAGATATTGCCCCTCTCGACGAAATCACCAAACTCGCTGAGGAACATGATGCAATGATATTCGTTGATGATTGCCATGGCGAAGGTGTTCTTGGAGAAGGCAGAGGCATCGTTTCACATTTTGGATTACAAGGAAGGGTAAATTTTGAAGTTGGCTCATATTCTAAAGCATTAGGAGTACAGGGGGGAATTCTTGCAGGTAGTGATGAAGTCAGAAGGCACGCCCTTAATCATAGCCGCTCATGGCTACTCTCTGGTAGCCAACCCCCTGCGGTGGCAGCCGCGCAGAAAGCATCCATAGAAGTCCTTATGACTGAGCCAGAACATGTTGAAAAATTATGGGATAATACTAATTATTTTAGAAAAAATCTTCAGTCTCTTGGCTTTGATACTGGAGCTAGTGAAACGCCAATTATTCCTGTAATGTGTGGAGAAAGTAAGAAGGCTCAAGAAATGTCCAAAGAGTTAAGAAATGAAGGCGTAATGGTTGGCGCTATTGTATTTCCAATGGTCGCCGCAGATAAAGCTAGAGTTCGTGCACAAATGTCTGCCGGCTTAAGTCGTGCAGATATCGACTTAGTTCTATCTGCGTTCGAAAAATGCGGTAAAAAAATAGGATTAATATAGCCTTTTTTTGTTTTTCTAAATAATCAATAAAGGTATTATTGAGCGGAGAGATTATCACTGCCTCTCTCTCAGATATGATTCTGAGATTACATGTCCGAGGAAGAGGAACTATTCACAATTACTACCAAACATCTCAATTCAGGTATGAGGGGTATACCAGTAGGTACTTGTCAAACATCATACGTAGATCCTCTTGAAGGAGTTCATTATGTCGGATACCCTGTTGGCGATTTAGCAAACATGGAAGAAGAAGATGTAATCTTCCTTTTGCTCTATAAACACCTACCAACTTCTGAAGAGTCAATTACCTTTCGTAAAGAACTTACTCATAGGGCAGAAGAAATGCCGACTGGTGCATTAAGAGTACTGGAGTCTTTGACTCCAGGAAGTGGACATCCTATGGATTGGCTTTCAATAGGCATTATGGCACTAGGTGCTGCTGAGACCACAGGTGATGTTAGAATAGATTCTATTAATTTAATAGCCAGAATGCCAGAACTTATGGCGCGAATTTTCTTACTTAGAGGAGGCAAAAAAGAATCATTAAGGCCTCGAAAACCAGAATTAGGCTTGGTAGAAAACTTTGTTCATATGCTCGGAATAGATGGAGAAGAAGCTGAAAAGATGACACGTGTCATCAAATTTTTCTTTATTTTACATATGGATCATGGAGGAGGCAATCTGTCGACTTTCTCAGGTAAAGCAGTAGCTTCAGGAAGAGCATCAGTTTATGCTTCTCTTGCAAGTGCAATGAATGCATTATCCGGGCCTTTACACGGTAGGGCCAACCAGTCATGTTTGGAGTTTGTCCAACGTATTGGTACTTCAGACCATTCTGAGATAGAAAAATTTGTTCGTTCAGAACTGGCTGCACGTAGGCCAATTTATGGATTTGGCCATGGAGTACTTAGAGCCGAGGATCCTCGTGCTCGACTTTTAATAGAATTGGGCCAACAAGTCTGCCCGGATGATCCGAATTTCAAGATAGCTAAAGCACTTAGAGAAGTCGTTCCTGAAATATTAAAAGAAATACCAAAAATCAGTAATCCCTATCCTAATGTTGATCTAGCAAGTGGTAGTTTATTACATTCAGTAGGATTTAGGAAACCAGATTATTATACTACCTTTTTTGGTTGGGCGCGAGTAGCTGGTATTTGTGCCCAAATAATGGACGAAAGAAAATCTAGAGACGGACGAGGAACTCCAATATATAGGCCTAAATATATAGCCGAAAATCAGCCAAAAAAGAGACTTTAAAATTACTTACTATGTGTTTTTCCAGTTCCTCTATGGCCAATTATTCTTGATACTTCCCATGGCATATTAGTATCACTAGTTTCTTTTAATATGACATCCATACTTCTCTCCCATGACCACTTTTTACTCCAATTAGTTACAAAATTCCTTCTTTCATTATCCGATAATTCATGCCAAGGCGTTATTTCTTTACTATATTCTGAGATTATATCTCGGTGTTCAATCTCTGGAGTGTTATCTAATTCCTGTCTTTTTTCATCTGTCAAAGGCTGTGTTGATGGTTTTGTCCAACGTGCATGCCCTGTATCTAAAGTTACTATTTCTGGAGACAAATAGTCAGTTATCCCAGTGAGTCCGGCATCCAACAATAATCTTTCATATTTTGATTCACAAGGCCAAACATAAATTGGATAACCTCTTCTATATTTATTTAATCTTTCAAGTTTTTTACCTTTTAGACCTACGGTTACTCCAAAATTAATCCTACTTTCAATACCTTTTAGATATTGCATAGAACAAGGCAGCATGGGCGATCCCTCTTTTCTTTGTTTATTCATCAATCTAGGAAGTGAATTAGATAAAAATGATGGTGCAGCGGCTATTCTTTGCGTTTTCCAAGTTCCCCATTGCCTAAGATATGGCCTAATTCTACTAAATTTAAATTTACTTTTTGTCTTTTTTGCGGCTGAAATTATTTTTGGCTCAAATGAATATACTATTGTACCACTTTCTCCTAAATCTAATGTCTCTAAAGCCTGTTCTAATTGTTCTATCATTTTAATCATGTGCAGTTCTCTAGATTTACCTCCAATCCAGCCGCCGGCTTTACCGCTAGAAGGATGCGGAGGTTTCAATTCTATACAAGAAAAAGCCCCCTCTTCTGTCCATCTTCTTACAAAATTTTTATCTCCCAACAAGTCATCTAATGTTTCAACATATTCTGGCATTTCATCTATCAGCATCGCTTCAGGATAGTCTCCAAATTCAGTTTTTGAGTCATGATGGAGGACTAGGCACTCATCTTCTGTTAGCCTAAGATCAAACTCTACTCCATCACTGACTTGTATCCCATAGGATATCGCTTCTATTGTATTTTCCCGCGGTTGCACCCACTCCGCTGAATTTAGCATGTTTACTCCAAATTGTATTTGTACATAACTCTCATCATTAATTTTTCAGATTCGCCCCAATGATAAAACCCTAGAACATCTCCGAGAGGATAGGTATTGACATGTCAGAGACAGTAGAATTAGACCGAGAATCAAATCCACAAGCAGTAAGAGGTTATGCATATTTCGACTGGGCCAAGTCCTCATTTGAGACAAGTGTTACTGTTGCAGTACTTCCGCTTTGGTTTTCTTATTTATTCTTAAAAGCGAATGGTTTGACTACTACTATAGGTTCTATTGACTTTACCAGCGATGCTATTTGGTCATTTTCTGTTTCTGGTGCAGCATTATTAGTGGCCCTAGTAAGCCCTTCCTTTGGGGTAATAGCCGATCGTCGAGCAATTAAGATGTGGTGGTTAAGGATATTGACATATGTAGGAGCTGGCGCAACTGTATTATTGGCAATTGCACCACTTCTTCCAATTAACACTCAATGGGTTTGGTTAATGGTTATGTTTGTAGTTGCTAATGTCGGTTTAAATGGTTCTAGCGTATTTTACAACTCATTATTGCCTCATATGGGAACAGACGATGAAATGGATGCAATTTCCAATAAAGCATTCGCTTACGGTTATTTTGGAGGTGGAATATTATTACTCATTCATTTAGTGATGACATTATTACTTGTTGATTCAGATGGAGAGATGTATTCATGGGTAATTCCCTCAATAATGGCCTCATCTGGATTATGGTGGTATGGCTTCGCATTATTTACATTCAAGTGGGTCCCCGAACCTCCTATAGAAAATGAAATGGATGCATTATCCATTTTAGAATCTGCAAAATTAGCCTTCTCAGAGATTAGAAAAACTCTTAGTGAAGTGCCAAAATTTAGGACTCTATTTATCTATATGCTAGCATATTTCTTCTTTATTGATGGAATAAATACCGTTACCGCATTAGGCGGAATATACGGCCCTGTAGTTCTTGGAATTACTACTACTTTTTTGATGGTTGCTATATTGATGGTTCAGATTGTTGCAGCACCCTCGGCTCTCGCTTTTACGAGACTAGCTGAAAAAATAGGCACTAAAAAAGCCCTTACAGCATCATTAGTTGGTTGGATAGTGCTCTGTTTTGCTGCACTAGCATTTGCACCACTAGAATTGGACTCTCACGAACAGCATGATATAATGTACGAGTGGGATGAATCACAAGGCGTCTACAATGTTACTGTGTCTAGCTCTGCTCCTAGTTTAGCACAAAAAATTGAATTCTCCGATTCCGAATTTGATGAGCAAGAGTGGGTTAAAAATTGGGTAGATTACCTCCCTCTTGAACAAGACAAATATGTAACAGAATATGTTTTATATGACTGGCAATGGAAATTCAAGGAGGGGGCTGAAAAAGGAGAAAAATTTGTAAAATCAATTAATATTACTTCTACAGAATTGGTAAATTCTGGAATATTGAATAGTTTTGAAAATACCAGATTCAGTGTTAGTATATTGCATGAAGATGGCACTACATATACTTCAAACGTAGGCATAGATCATCCTACTAACCTTGGCGATGGTGTTTTGGATTTTGTACCAGAAAATGCCCGTAAATTTGTCTGGGAACCTATGAATCTGAATGTTGGAGTTCAATTCATAATACTTGGTGCGGCCATGGGTTCTGTTCTCGGAGGTTCACAAGGACTTGCTAGAAGCCTATTTGGCCAGATGGTCCCTGAAACTAGAAGTGCAGAATTCTTCGGCTTTTTCGGCTTCTTTGGTAAAGTAGCAGCTTTATTGGGGCCACTTATTTATGGAATTATGACAGTAATGTTTGACAGTAGAGTAGGGATTCTTAGTATTGCAATTCTTATTTTAGTTGGTGCAATAATTCTGAGAACTGTAGATGTTGAACAGGGAAGGGCGGATGCACAGGCAGAAGATACTCGTAATCGCGGTTTGAATTAATTTGAATAGTGCTTGGCAAATACTATTTTTTCTATTATCAACGATATCTCAAGCAGGATTAACATCGGACCTCCTACTAAGAACAATGAAAGTGGATCAGGTGGAGAAATTAATGCACCAAACAAAAGTGCTGTAAACCACAAAATTCTTCGATTTTCTAAAATAGTTTCTCTTTTGATAAATTTTACTCTAATGAGTAATATTGTCACTAAAGGTATTTGAAACCCAATTATTGAGGAAAAATATAGTCCAGTTATGAAAGTTATCCATGATTTTAAACGCCAAGTCGACGATAATCCTGAAGATGTCGCATCTTGGGATAAATAATCTAGTAACATAGGGATTAATATTTCATGAGAGTAAATTATCCCCATCATTGCCAATAATAAAGAAATTAGTGTTATTAGCATAATTCTTCCAATTTTCCAATTAAAACTATATTTATTCTCTCTTTTGGTTCTTTTAATTATTTTATGGCTATTAATAGCAATATCGATTATAAATGTAAAAATTAGTAATAAGAAACCTATCTGAGTCCCCATTTGAAGTTGTAGTAATACCACTTCCATTGGCTGTAAAATAATTATTTGGACATTGCTTGGCTTGTATCCTTCAGAACGAAGCAACCACTCAATTATTTCTTCACTAATAGGATAACCAATTAAAAAACCTACAATAAATATAATCGTAAAAGCATAGGATCTATTTTGTAAATGTTGAATGAAACCTCTCATTTCAGCGCGAGGAATAATATCTCTATATTTTTTATCCTCAGTTATTATCTCACAACCCTTTATTCATTTTCTTATAATTATTGATAATACATCTCCATCTTTTAGGACGTGCTCTAAACCAACTCTTTGCCAATCGAATTTTGCACTCGGACCTCTGACTCTTGCATATCTAAATTTCCTAACAAAATCTCTATGCAATTTTACACAAACATCTCTGACAGTTGATGTATCTTTTACTATCAATGGCTCGATCATATCTGCTTCTTGGCCTTGGGGCTTAAGATATATCGACATAAAATGTAAATTATTGTAAATAAAATCTTTCATATCTTCTATGCCAAAACCGGTTTTTGCAGAAACTTCCAGTACAGGCCATCCATTAGGCAAACTATCTCTCGCTCTTTGTAAATCTCCTTCATTGGCTAAATCAACTTTGTTTAGGACAATTACTGCTTTACTATATATTCTATTTCCTGCCAATGTATCTACTATATTGTCATCTGTAACATTAGTCCTAAGAGTTACAGTGGCTGAAACAATTCCAAAACTTCTTACAATATCTTGTATTTCTTCATCCGTCAAATTGGTTTGTTTTAATGTTGATCTTACTACAATTCCTCCTCTATTGGTTCTAGTTATGAAAACTTGAGGTACTGGTTGATTCAGCCTCAAACCTCCTCTCCATAATTCATAATCTAGGATATTGAAGTGAGACTTCTGAAATGGATCGACTACGTAAAGGACCATGTCCGATCCTCTTATTACGTTCAATATTTCTCGCCCTCTACCTTTTCCTTCTGCAGCTCCTTTGATTAGTCCAGGAAGATCTAAAATCTGTATTTTAGCACCTCTATGCTCCATAAGTCCAGGAATACAAGTCAATGTTGTAAATGCAAAATTACCAATATCAGACTCTACTTCAGTAAGTTGTGAGATAAGACTAGACTTTCCAACACTTGGAAAACCCACCAAAGCTACCGATGCGTCTCCTGATTTTTTAACTTCAAAACCGGGGCCACCGCCACTGGCTTTTGCATGCGCTTGTGCTTTTTCTTTCCTCTCTCTTAAAGCGGCTATTTTAGCCTTTAATTTACCCAGATGGCCCTGAGTTGCCTTATTCGACTTTGTCTTAGTAATTTCATCTTCCAATGACTTGATTTGTTCCTCGATGGTTGCCATTGTCTCTTCTCTCCTCACTAGTCTTGTCTGATTTCTTTTAGTTTACATGCTTCACGCTGAGGCACATGTTATTGAATCCGGTGGCTAATAATATAGTTCTCACAGTGAGTAAGGCTTATTCTACTTACGCGAAGAGGAATATACAGATGGCAGATGTAATCCTCTATCTGGTGAATCGTGATTCCTTACATTCTATATTGAATTATACTGTATCTAATCTGATTGATTTGATAAATAAAAAAGAATTAACTATCATTAGGCCGAATTTTTTTCCTGATTTCCATCGAGATTTTGACGTAGATATCGAGGGTGAAATTTTAGATATTTTTGACAAAAATGCATCCTTATTGGAAGGCAAGGAGATAATCTCTGATATCAATTATGAATTCAAAAATGATTTAATTTTACTACTCGCCAAATGGTCTTCTGTTGCTCAATGGACTTGTTGGGATGCAAGATTATTCCTTTATGTAGAACCATTTTTGGAGGAAAAAGTAATCAATGTAGGTAATTTTTTAGAACCCAAAATATGGAAAAATTTCTATAATCAAATTTATATCCTGGATCAGCGTTCTTTTACAGAATCCATAGTAATGGATTGGATGGGCCGAAGGGAAAAATTAGGTGAAACAATGGAACCATCCGAAGATCCGAAGATTTTGCCTACTATGAATTCGCATAATGAATTGAGTAAATCACTATTTAATTTTATTACAAAAACCTCTATTCCAGAATTAGATTTAATGATAGGCCGAGACTATCTCGATTCTGAATTATGGTATTTAGGTAAGAATAAGATTGGAAGTTTTTGAGGGAAAAATATGGACGAAATAATCTTACAACCTCTCCCTCCAAATGATGTTATGGATTCATGTATAGTTGTTTTGGGACGTTTCCAACCTCTTCATTTAGGCCATACTTTACTAATTAAAGCAGCAGAACAATGGCGTTTAGAAAACTCTCCTGATTCACAACTTGTTTTATGCATAGGTTCTTCAAACAAGGAAGAATCTATGAAAAACCCTTGGAATTACAAAGAAAGAGAAGAAATGATTAGATTATGGTTAGAAAATGAACAAGTCTTTGATAATGTGAAAATAGTTAGTATACCAGATATTGACAATCCCCCGATGTGGGTATCTCATGCAGAAAAATATCACGGTAAAGGAGGATCATTTTTTACTAGTGATAGCTATTCTGCAGAACTTTATAGTAAAGCAGGTTGGAATGTTATCAAATTCCCTCTCGAAAATAGAGATCAATATGAGGGATGGAGAGTTAGGGCTACGGCACTAATGTTATCAACAATTAATGATGATGAAGCCATTAAGACAGTTCTTTCAATATCGCTACCAAAATCTACAATTGATTATCTTATCAAGATTAATGGATTTAGAAGGCTAGCATTCTTGGTTGAAGGTGGAGAGCCTGTAGGTTGAAAAAATTCTTTTCACCATATAATCGCATTTGCCCCCCATGCCAGGCCTCCTCCAAAACCTACTGTAATTATCAAATCCCCTTCCTTTATTTTTCCTTCTTTAACTGATTCTGCCAAAGCAATTGGGATGCTTGCAGCAGCTGTGTTGCCATATCTGTCCAAGTTTGTAAATACTTTATCCATAGATAATCCAAGATTCTCCATTCCAGCTTTAATTATATTGTAATTGGCTTGATGCGGTATTATCATATCAATATCTTCTATTTCCATATCGATCCGATTTAATATTTCTTTTACTGCTTGTGGAAATGCCTCAACAGCAAAATTCCAAACTGCCCTTCCATCCATATGAAAATACTGTTCACCATCAATAAAATTCTCGGAAAATATATTTTTCCTGACTCCTCCAGCGGGTATCTGTATCACTTCTGCACCCGAACCATCAGATTTTAACCAACTACCTATTATCCCTCTGCCATCTTCTATCTTCTGTAATACGGCTGCTCCAGCACCATCTCCAAATAGTACACAAGTTGCTCTATCTTCCCAATTAACAATTCTACTGTAAACTTCCGATCCAATTACCAATACGTTATCATAGTTTGAATCAATAACAAATTTTGCCCCTATTTCCAGAGCATGAACCCAACCTGAACAAACAGCATTTACGTCAAAAGAACCAGCATTATTACAACCAAGTTTGTGTTGAACAATACTTGCAGTGGATGAAAGTGGAACATCCGGACTACTGGTAGCAAGTATGATTAAATCAACTTCATCAGGTTGAATGTTTGCGGCTTTCATGGCTTCCAATGATGCCAAAACCGCTAAATCACTAGTACAAACATCTTCATTTGCTATTCTTCGCTCTTTTATACCGGTTTTAGTAGTAATCCATTCATCACTAGTATCTATTATTTCTGCCCAATCATCATTTGTCATAATTTTTGGAGGAACATAGTATCCCAAACCAACAATACCTGCCGCAACCATATTATTATTTGCATTCGCAAGTTACTAGACTTTCACAGTTACTGTATTATTCTTGTTTAACGCATACATTCATGGCTTCTGAGAAGAACCCCAAACTCCATCTGCCGCCTTCTCTCCCAACACCGCTATCTTTAACTCCTCCAAAAGGAACTCTCAAATCTCTGTGTAGCCATGTATTAATCCAAATCATGCCTGTTTCGATTGATTCAGATAGTCTTCTCCCTCTATCTACATCCTTTGTCCAAATACTTCCTGCAAGGCCATATCTTGTATTATTAACCATTTTTATTAATTCAGATTCCTCCTTGAATTGGTGTAATGTCACCATAGGTCCAAATATTTCTTCTTTAGAGCATCTTGATTCATAACTTAAACCTTCAACTATTATTGGAGCCATCCAATTACCATTTTCAAAGTCTTTTGGTAAACATGGAACTCCGCCTGTTAGCAAGACTCCTCCTTCTTCTATGGCCAAATTAGCATAATATTCTATTTTTTTGAGATGCTCCTTTGAAATTAATGCTCCCAAATCAGTTTCTTCATCAAGAGGATCTCCTATTTTCATTTCTTCCACAGTATTTATTAGACTATTTTTGAAATCTTCATATATCTCTTCTTCAATGAAAATCCGTGATCCACATAAACAAATCTGTCCTTGGTTTAAGAAACCTGACCTGACTACTCCGGCTATAGTTTTTTCAAAATCACAATCTGCAAAAACTATACTTGAATTTTTACCTCCTAGCTCAAGACTGAGTTTTTTGAAAGATGAAGCTGCAGATGATGCTACTTTTGATCCAGTGACAGTTCCTCCCGTGAATGAAACAAAGTCAATATCTGAATCTTCTACTAGTAAACTACCCGTTTCTATGCCATTTCCATGAACTAAATTTATCACTCCTGCTGGTAATCCAATTTCATCTACAGCACGCATTAGTAAATCTGCAGTCATAGGAGTTAGTTCACTGGGTTTACAGACAACTGTATTTCCCATTCCTATCGCTGGTGCCACTTTCCAAGACAATAGATAAAGTGGCAAATTCCATGGAGTAATCAATGCTCCAACTCCGATTGGTTTTTGAATCACATAATTTGTAGCATCTTTCATTTCGAATTCTTCTATTTTCATACTCTTAATCAATTCAGAAAAAAATCTAAAATTAGCAACAGATCTATTGGCATCCACACTTCTAGATAATGAGATTGGTTTACCAGTATCCATACTTTCTAATTGTGCTATTTCTTCAAACATTTCTTCCAATTTATCTGCTATTTTATCCAACCACATAGCTCTCTCATGAGGTGTATTTTTACTCCAATTGGGATAAGCATTCTTGGCCGAATTTATCGCTTCCTTGACATCTTTGGAATTTGATATAGGAACTTTACAAATCTCCTCTCCTGTCGCAGGGTTCAGGTTTATAATCCATTTTCTACTTGTTTGTGGACAAAAATTTCCATTAATATAATTCATCAATTGCACTTTAAAGCCTCTCTAAACCTTCATTCCCAAAAGGGTCCAATCTAGTAGCATTTGCAGCATATTCTTTCCAATCTAGGGAAAAACTATCTTGATTGGGATCCCATTCATCCCATGTAACTACTTCTTCAAGGTTCTCAAGATATTTTGGATGAACTATCCCGGGAACAATAAATGCCTTCTGTCTATGTAATGGGTAAGGATTCCTTAATTCTATTCCCAATACTCCCAATACTGCCCTAGTAACATACCAAGTCGCTTGTGAATTCCATCCATGTGCTATCTTGATTACAATACCAAGTCCTTTTGGCCATTCAGGATGAATTATCGATAAACCAAGTAATCCATCAGCACCTTCTTTAGCTATTAAAGTACCTTTTCCTGCCTTTATGCATGTTGAGTCTAGCCTATTAAAACCTCCAATTAAATCGGGACTTTTATTCATTGCTTCCCATATCCAATCATCATCCTTTTCCGATGCTAGACCAGCAAACATTACTGCTAATTCATCTACCGTATTCGATACCGTTGGCAAACCACATCCATCTTTTGCAACCCTAACTGGTTCCCAATTCGGTTTATTCATCAATCTTCTTAATACATTTAAGAATACTGGAAACCACTCTGAACTAGGTAATGTGTATCCTGCTCTACTCATCCCCATTCTACGCATTCCTCTCAGCATGGCAGAATGTTCTCCAGAGCAAGTATGAAACCACCTCCTTGGCCTCCTTACTTGTCTACCAAATTGTATCAAAGGAACATCCAATGGGCATTGCATCAATCCCCACTCTGACTCACTTAGTAGGGACTGAGCAGCAGCAACATGCTCTGTATCTCCATTGTGCGAAGAACATGCTATGGCCTTCTGTTCCCATGTAATTTTTTCGTCCTCTAATGCATCAGCAAAAGTCTTCATCATCAATGGTTTCATCATAGATCTTCCATATACCAATACATTCCCTCCGAAAGAATGTACTATCTCATCTCCATGTGCCCATGCAATAGCTCCATGAATAGTATTTTCTGACACATCCATTCTTCTAAAATCAACTAATGGTTCCCATTCTACATCTCTCCCGGTTGCAATTCCTGAGTATTTTTCTCCAAGTGGCGTTGTAGGATATATTTCTGAACCAGGTCTGCCAGGAGATACACTAGACGGTCTATGCTTAAATTCTTCAGTCATGTCATTCTACCTCATTTATCATTGGAACAACTTTATTCATAAAAGCATTCATATTCCTTTTCACTCGCTCATTGTCATGGTTAAAGAAATCAAACCAACACATCAACCTATCGTCTTTATCGAACCTATCTAATATTTGTTTTACAACTTGCTCAACATTGCCGATAACTGCATTATCGGTAGCCTTTTCCAATTTATTAGGATCTATCGTACCTTCTAATGCATTCCAATATATTGACAATGCATTTCTAGCTTCTTCTTTTGCTGCTGTACTCCTTTCTTCAAATGTTAAACCTTCTTCATCGTTAATGAATACCATTATTGTTCGTGGCATCATACTTCTTTTCCATGGCCCTCCATCTTGGTGATAATACTTTGAAAATCTTTGATGCGTTTCTTCAATTATATGAGGAGGAGTTATACTTAGATTAAATACTTGTACTGGTCTCCATTTGTTTGCTTCAATTTGTAGTTTTTTGTCATGGCTTCCGAGTACAATATTCAATAATTCACTTCTCCAATCCTGAGGTATAGTTTTTATTTGCTCAAATTGATATCTTCTAGGTATTTCTATTTCTCTAGGTTGAGACTCTAGTGCATATACCTTCTTTGCTACTTCCTGAACTCTTATCCAATCTTCTTCGGTGTAAAAATTATCTCTGGTTAATACTGTTTTTCTAATATCCTTACTAGAAATCACTTCTCCATTTAATAATCTTAAAAATATCTCACTTGCTTCGGCAAAAATTTGTCCTCTTAAGGCTGGCCAAGCAACCTCTTCTATTTCATTTCTAGGAACTATCCCATAAGGCCTAGCCATAAATTCAAATCTTCCTGCAGAGTAGCCAATATGTAAACGTCTTTTTTCACTTTCTTCTATCCCGTGTAATGTCAGAAATGCACCAATTCTTTCAGCATGAGCAATCGGGCCTCCACTGGCAAGTATGCTCATTACAGCGCTACCTACTTCCATTTTCTCTGTTCTTAAGAACATTTCACGAGCAATTTGAACAAAATCAGTACAAAGACCCACTTCTCCAGGATAATGAGGGACTACTGGTTTTTTATTCATTTTTTGAACTTCAGTTGAAAGATGGGCCTGAGCCACCCAACCCACTCCAAATCCCAGCTTATCGGCTAATTCTACTTGATCAAAGAAACTTCTGAACATTTCTTGTTCTGTCGGAATATATCCGGTTGAGTCTGGAGTTTGAGAAATTGAGAAAAATATGTCAAATTCCATAATATCACTCAAATAGAACGCATTCTTCCACCGTCAACTGCTAAGCTAACTCCTCTTATTGCTCCACTACTTGGCAAACTTAACCAAGTTATTGCATTCGCAGTTTCCAATGGATCTATCAACCTCTGAATAGGGACACTTTTCATCCATTCTCTTCGAACTTCCTCTACTTTTTTCCCCGTCTTTTTAGAAATCGATTCAGAAAGAGAGGATAATCTATCGGTATCAGTAAAACCTGGTAGTATGTTATTTATTGTAATAAAAGGACTCAATTCTCTACTTAGTGATTTAGACCATGAACCCATTGCACCTCTCAATGTGTTTGAAAGTCCGATATTATCTATAGGTTCTCTAACTGATGTAGAAATGACATTTATTATCCTGCCCATCTGACTTTTCTCCATTCCTGGAATTAACAATTTTGTTACAATATGGGATGCATACAAATGTCTCTTAAAAGGACCATCAAAGTCAGTAATATCATTTTCAATCAATGGGCCTCCAGGAGGGCCTCCTGAATTATTTATTAATATTTGAATATCTCCGACTTCACTTAGCAATGCTAAAATCTTCTCTTCGATTAATTGAATTTCCTCTAAATCTATTACCAATGAAACATGGCCTTTACCATGTAGTCCAGAAACCACATTATTCAATTCAGCTTCATTTCTAGCACAGACTACTACTCTTGCTCCAGATCTAGCGAGCATTTGAGCAGTAGCCTTTCCTATTCCTTTAGATGCACCACACACAAGTGCAGTATATCCTTCTAATATTTTTTCTGCAAACGAAAATTCTTCTTCCAATAATTTATCCATATTCTCACCTTAGTCATTATAATGTGCATAAGTTTCATCACGTAATTTTTGCCTGACAACTTGTAAAATTTCTTCAGGGGCATTGCGGAAGGTAGGGTTTTCACTATCTCCTTGCGGCCTTCTTAGTTCACTCCATCTCCCTTCGTCATAAGCCATCAAAGCTTCTTTCATCAAAATTCCTGCTAATAATAATGTTTCAAAACATAGATCTTCATAAGTCATCCCTCTTTTTACTAATACTTCTCTTCTAATTAGTAAATGCCCAGTATCTATTCCATTGTCACAAAAATGAGTTGATGATCCTATTGGAATATCGTGATAAACTGACCAAGCAGGAGATGCAGAACCTCTACATTCTGGTAAAAGTCCTGGATGTGAGTTTATCACTCCATCCTTGGGGAAGTCTAGTATATCTCCTCTGATTATTCGTGTCCCTCCAAAAACAATCAAGTCCAATGCCCTATCTTTGATTAAAGGCATTACTTGATCAGAATTATGTATCTTCACTGAGACAACTTCCGTGTTTAATTCACTTACTTGATCCCTAATCGGAGGAGCTAGAGGATTACCTTCAATCCTCTTCAAGAATTTTTCTCTCTCTACGTCTGCTATTTCCGAATCTTCTTCAATAATAATTTCTGGAACAAAGTCTTCTGAAAGAATTTGCCTTAGCATCTCACGTCCATATGGGTGACCTTTCAAAAGCAGGAATGCAAATCTCGGCTTTACCATATTATCGTCTCTCGGAAGAGGTACACATACCCGTTCTTTTCGGTCAAAAGATGTTAAATCAAGGCGTTACACGATTCCTGTCTCGAGGAAATAGTACAACTTCTCTCACATTTCCTGCTCCAGTCAGGACCATTAAGAGTCTTGCAACTCCTAATCCCCAACCCGCATGAGGAGGTGCACCATATCTGAAACCATCAGTATAGAATGCAAAATCATCAGGATCAAGGCCCATATTTCTAAGATTTTGTTCTAAAACTTCTACACGATGTTCCCTTTGCCCTCCAGACGTCATTTCATCTCTTCCATAGTTAAGATCAAATCCTCTACTTAATTGACCTCCTGTTTTTCCTTTCTCATCTTCTCTGTGATGAATGTAGAATGGCTTCATTGACATCGGCCATCTTGGTATAAAATGAAATCCTGGATATTTGGCCGCAATTATATCGCAATGATGACTTTCTATGTCATCTCCCCATTCAATTTCTCCTCCTCCAAGTTTTACAATTTCTATGGCGTCACAATAAGATATTCTAGGAAATGGCAAATTAGGTACTTTAACTATAATCTTCTCATTCCCTTGACTAATTCTATATTCATTAATAATGTCTACTAAATTCTGATCATTATCAGCGATACTACTCCAAATATGATGTATCATTCTTTCTTGAACTCCCATTACATCTTCATCATTCATCCATGCACCTTCTATGTCAAAAGAAATAAATTCATTTAGATGACGATAAGTATCATGTTTTTCTGCTCTGAATGCCGGTCCTATTTCAAAAACTCTTTCTAAACCTCCTAAAACTGCAAGTTGTTTGTACAATTGTGGAGATTGACTCAGAAAAGCAGGAGTATCAAAATACATCATGGGAAAAAGATTCGTCCCTCCTTCAGAGGCACTGGCAATAATCTTTGGACTATTCATCTCCATAAAACCTTCTTTAATCAAATGCTCTCTTCCGTATTCTAGGACTTTACTGCGTAATTGAAACATAGCATTAATATGCGATCTTCGTAAATCTAAGTGCCTATTATCTAATCTCACATCTAGACCTACATGGACATCATCTGTGACTCCAACTGGTAATGGCGCAATAGCATTTGCAAGAATCATGCCAGATTTAACATTTATTTCATATTCTGGAGGAGGCATAGGCTCTCCTTCAGCGGTTTTTGGCGGCCTCTTTTGTGCCACTATTCCTTTAACTTGAATTGTTGATTCACGAGTTGAATTTTGTATCAAATTGAATACATCTTCATCCATATTATCTCTTTTCAAGAAAGCTTGTATTTTTCCAGTCCCATCTCTCAACATTAAGAAGCAAATTGCCCCTCTTCCCCTTACAGTTTCTGCATATCCTGCTATCTCAACTTCTTTTCCTAAGAGTTCAGAACCATTTTCTATAATCTGCCCGATTGTATGCGTTCTGTAAGCAGTTGACTTCCAATGACTACTGTCTCTCATACCAGTTCCGAGTGACTGCATAGTTAAGAAAGATATTACAAAGATTAACTCGTTGTAGTCATTCTTCTTCTTCATCTTTAGAAATTTTTGCACTTAAAATAAGGAATGCTGTATGTCCTATAGCAGTATTCCCTGGCCTTACTCCGCCTTTACTTGCCTTTGACCATCTCCTCTCTATTACTTCACCTGCCCATTCTACTATCATTCCAGAATTCTCAATAGCTTCCCATGACTTCTCAAGTTGTATTGTTGTTGGGCAATAACATGCTAATTTACCGCCAGGTCTTAAAATTTTTTCAACTATGGAGACTATTTCCCATGGTTCAGCAATATCTATTATTGCAGCATCTATTGAATCACAAATATTTTTTATAAAATTTTCCGAATCCTTAAAATCCCCTTCAAATAAGTGCCAATCTGGAAATTCAGGTATAATTTGTCTTAAACGTTCCATATTTTCTTTGCCTACAGTTGCATGTTCTACCCTTGACTCTATGGAGATTAATTTTCCCTTTTCCCCCATCACATTTGCCAAATGCATCGCTAGTCCAGCAGAACCATGTCCTCCTTCTAAAACTCTTGAACCAACTCCAATTCCCATCCATGAGATTAAAAATCCAGAATCTTTTATGCCAATGACCTGTGCCCTCCTTGACATATTTCGTCTAGCTTCTACAAGTGTTGGTTTTACTATAGTTAATGATTTTTGACCAACTATTATTCTATCGCCTATTGCATAACCATCAAGTAATTGATTAGAATCAAATCTCCCTAATCCCTTTATTTTTACTTCACCAGGAGTTTTCTGAAGTAAATATGCTCTCCCATCATCTTCTCTTAGTGCAACCCATTCTCCTGGGTCTATTGCATTCATGACCTTCCGAGTTCTTTTCATGTTTCAATACCTTCTATTAAATTAAAACAATGTTATTAACATCAAACTCCTATATCGTTAAATCATGTTGTCACTCCGTCTTTTCTGTGAATTCTCGGAATGATTCAAAATCTATCGCTGGTGGATTGATGATTTTGATGATATTCACAATGTCATTTTCTGGTATTTTATTTTCTGAAAAAATAAATAAAATCGACGTTCAGTTGATAGAACAAGAAACTAAATTATTTGCAACTAGTCCCGGGCATAGTGTATTTGGAGAATATGTGGGGGCAGAATGGTGTGGCCCATGTATGAGTAGCGCTTCTCCTTCTTTGAGCAATCTTAAGACTTCGAACCCTGAAGACTTTACTTTCGTTTCCTTTTTTCAGGCCAATGGTAATTATCCTGATGTAAGTCCTTTGAATCGTATAGATCATGTTTCCGGTTCAGCCTCCGGGATTCCAGTCTTTTCTTTCGCTGACCGACAAAGCGGGTCATGTTTCAAAGTAGGTGCGGTTGGAGTTAATTACTATGACTCCGACTATTCCAACGGAGGATGTATGGATTCAGATTCTAATGATTACAGCATGGAAATACATATCAGTTTGAATGAAACGTCCCAACAAGTCATAACTTCACTAGATGTAAATTATTTGGGTTCATCTTCTTCAGTCACTGTATATGTTTATGGAGCAATTACAGAAAAAATAGGTGCAGATGCCTATAATAACGGGAATAGGCCACATCATAATTTTAGACAGTGGTTATTAAATGATGATAGCGATGGTTTTACAGAATTAACATTATCGCCAAATAATATTCAAACATTATCATGGGAAACTCCATTGAGTGCCGTTAGGTCTTCACCGGGATATTCTCAATATGAGAATTTTTGGCCAGTATTCGCCTTAATGGATGGGCCTCATGATACATATAATTCAGTCATTACGGCTGTTGATTTAGATATGATTCCACTAATAGATGTAGGTATTTCTGAATTCTCTGTAATGAATGAGGATGGAGGATCAGGATTCCAGGCAGGAGATTTACTAGATTTAAATGTAGAAATATCAAATAATGGTGCAGATACTTATTCCGATAGTGGACTTATTTCTATATATTTACTTGAAGGATCAGAAGAATTTTTCATCGAGAGTACTGGAATAAATACATTGGAGGCATCTGAAAATCAAGAATATTCTATTCAGTTTGATACATCAGAAATATCATTGAATCCTTCAGATTCATCAGTTTTTAGAGTTATTTTATCCGATTTAGAAGGAGATAGATTCTCACATAATAATTACATGGATGCTTTTGCCTTTCATGATCTTCCTCCTGTTGCTAACAGGCCCATTTCTTTAGGCCAAACAGTAATTGAAAGAGGAGATATGATACAATTCGAATCTTCTGCATTACCGAATGACTTGGTTGATGATATGTCTACAATGCAACCTTATTTTGAGTACTCAAAATCTTCTCTATCAAATTGGGACGACTCATGGATTACAGATATCCAAACAGTAGGAGGAGGTCAAAACATAGAATTTATCCATACATTAGAAACAGATATTTATGCAGATACTGGAAATTATGATATTAGGATAAAGTGGGGCGATTCTTCTGGTCAACATAGTGATTGGTTGGTTGTTGAAGAAATGTTTGAGCTACGTAATTCGAAACCAAGAGTTCTAGATGCTGATGATACAGAGTATATGGGAATGCCTGTAGTAAAAGTTGAGATGGTGGAAAAAATTTCTCTGATTGATTGGCCTCTTATAGTCGATTCAGAGTCTCATTTATCTGACTTACTTATAGAAAGTGATGATCCAGAATTCCATGGTTGGGACCCATCAACACTCGAGATGTCTGTAAAATTTGATAGAGTAGTATGGGATAATGGGAATCCAGTACCACAGGGAATCTTCATTTCTATTTCTGATGGTGAAGATACTAATAATGGTATGATAATGTTTAACGTCGTTGAAAATGGTGCTCCAAGATGGTCTCCTATATCCTCACAATCAATTAATGAAGGAGCATCTTTTAGTATGGGTCTATCTGAATATTTATCTGATACCGATGCTGATGGTAATTTTGTTTCACCTTCTAATTTAATTATCTCTATATTGTCTAATTCTAATGATTCATTAGTAGATGCTTCAATTTCTGGTCAATCTATTACTGTTTCAACTCTTGATTTTGACTCCTTTGGTGTTGCCGAAATCATGCTACGTGCTTCTGATGGAGTACAATTCTCAGATACTAGTATCGCTTTTCACATTCTCAATATTAATGACCCTCCTACTATCGATTTATCTCAATTCAGTCATCATGAAGTCAAATTAAATGAGATAACAATTTTTGATTTCACTGAATTCTTATCAGATGTAGATGATCCTATTGATGAAATATGGACTTCTGTATCTAGTAACCCAAGTGGTGCTGTTATACTTGATCCACTATCTCATGAATTATCTATTATTTATGATGAAGCAGGCACTAAAAGTATCACTTTATATGCTACAGATAGACACGGAGCATCTACTACAAATTCATTCTATATATCAGTCATGTCTAACAAAATTCTTACGTGGGAAGATGAATATAATGAAGGTGATTTGTCCGTTTCCTTTGATTCTCTTGGTTATGGTTCAGAACCAATATTTGAAGTAGAAAATGTAGGCGATGTACAATTATCATCAATTAAAATCACTTGGAATATTTGTAACGGTGTTACTGGGATTTGCCATTCTTATGGAACAGTAAGTAATTTAGATCCTTTTTCAGTTATTCCTCAGAGCGGAAGCGGGCTAGTAAATGGTGACTATATCACATTAGATGTCGATGCAGTAGATTCAGAAGGTTGGATTAGAGAAACTAATGAAAAAGCAAAATTTTATGCAAATAAAGATACTAATACAAACTCTGATATTGTTGACACTGATGGAGATGGAGTCATAGATTCTTTAGATGCATTCCCTAATGATCCTACTGAGACCGAAGATATGGATGGAAATGGCGTTGGAGATAATGCACAATATAGGGCGGGTCAATCCGTACTTCCAGGATTCTCGTTATTATTAGGAATAGTATCGCTATTAGGGGCTGCAATTTCTATTCCAGGAAGAAAAAATCACTAATCAATCAAAATTTATATTTTGTAATATTCCTCAAAAATTAACTTTTGTGTTACTTCACTGTAGTGACACACCTTCAAGAAGGTCATATGCTTAGGACATATCGCGAGGGTTTGATATGGGTGCTGAAAAGTCACAAGAAAATCAGGTTGAAAAACCTGTAGATCCTCTTGATTCATGGTCCGAAGGTGCTGCATTCGGTGTTTCACAAGATAAAGATGAGATATGCGACATCCCTGTGGAAGAATGGATTAAAGATATCAAGATGGGTTCTACTGCTGATGTACCCATTCCAACAAAATTAGTTGATAGAGTGATAGGGCAAGAAGCAGCGGCAATTGTTATTCGCAAAGCGGCAGAACAAAGAAGGCATGTGATAATGGTTGGCGAACCAGGAACTGGAAAATCCATGCTTGCTAGGTCTATGACAGAATTTCTTCCTAAGGAACATTTAGAAGATATTTTAGTATATAGAAATATAGATGATGAAAATGAACCCCGAGTTCGTACAGTTCCTGCTGGGAGAGGATCTAGAATTCTCTCAGAGAGAAAGGCGCAGGTAAGAATCCAAAAAGAAAAAACTAATCGAACTTTATTATTCATAGCCCTCGTTGTAGGTTCAGCATTATTGTTAGCAACAATTAGTTCCGGAGATATACTGACTTTCATTTTTGGATCTTTTCTACTAATATTTGGTTACTTCTTTTTGAGGACAAGATTGACAGCCGGAGAAGAGGCAAATATGCCTAAATTATTAATTAAACACGATACAAATGAAGAACCTCCTTTTGTAGATGCAACTGGAACTCTTGCAGGTGCTTTGTTAGGGGACGTGCGTCATGATCCATTTCAATCAGGAGCAGATCTTGCTACACCAGCTCATGAAAGAGTAGAACCGGGCGCAGTTCACAGGGCGAATAAAGGTGTACTCTACATAGATGAAATACGTATGTTAAGAATGGAAGAGCAGCAAGCTCTTCTCGTAGCAATGCAAGAAAGAAAATTATCAATCAGTGGCCGTTCTGAAAGATCTTCAGGGGCTTTAACTAAATCTGAACCTGTTCCTAGCGACTTCATATTAATTGCTGCGGGCAATTTAGATGGAATTCAACAAATGCATCCTGCATTAAGAAGCCGAATACGTGGATATGGGTATGAAGTATATGTCAACACTGATATGAAAGATACTGTTCGAAATAGAAGACGTTTAATCCGTTTTATAGCCCAAGAAATTAATAATGAACAATCAAAATCTTCTGGTAAATCTATTCCACATTTTGATGCAGACTCTACTTCATTAATTCTTAAAGAGGCACAAAGAAGAAGCGGCCGTCGAGGCAAACTATCTCTTAGATTACGTGAATTAGGTGGTTTAGTTAGAATAGCAGGAGATTTAGCTGCCGAGGAAGGAGCCACACTTACTCGCGCCGAACATGTAGTTAGAGCTCGAATGATTGCAAAACCACTGGAACAGCAAGTTGCAGACAGATACATAGAGAGACAATCTGATTATTCAATGTTAGTCAACAGTGGAAATCGCATAGGCCGAGTAAACGGCCTAGCAGTACTTGGAGCAGATAGTGGACTTTCTGACTATTCTGGTATTGTTTTGCCTGTAGAGGCTATGGTAACTCCTTCTCAAGGGCGTTCCGGCCATGTTATTGCAACTGGCGGACTATCTGATTTAGCTAAAGAAAGTGTAGTTAATATTAGCGCAGTAGTCAAAAAACTGACTGGAAAAGATATCAAAGATTTCGATATCCATGTCCAGTTCCCTGGAACTCACAATGTAGATGGCGATAGTGCATCAATAACCATGGCAACTGCCATCATTAGTGCATTTGAAGGGATACCTATCGATCAAAACCTCGCTATGACTGGATCTTTATCTGTTAGAGGCGAGGTTCTACCTATCGGAGGAGTTACTGCCAAGATTGAGGCAGCAGCGAAATCAGGTATTCAAAGAATAATTATACCCCGTTCAAATATGCAGGATGTTTTAATCGATGAAAAATGGGAGAAAGTAGTAAAAATAATCCCTGTAGATTCCTTGGACGAGGTACTTAATCATGCCTTAGTTGGTTCTGAAGAAAAGATAAGTCTAGTAGAAAGGCTCGCACATGTGGTAGATACAATTTCCACCGGTAAAGATGTTCAACCTTCAGCTTAAGTCTTTACAACTCTTGATAATAAATGCGAACTTCGGAGTATTGTAAATCTATGAATGGTAATCAACGCTCACCAATGTTTATTCTATTTCTAGTAGTTTTCATTGACATGATAGGATTCACTATTGTAATACCTTTCTTGACCTATTTTGTGCAGGATTTGGCTACCTCTGATGGAATAATTGATACAGGTAGGAGAGATCTATGGGTTGGTATAATAATTTCGGTATACGCATTTGCCCAATTTATATTTACTCCAATTCTTGGTTCATTAAGCGATAGATTAGGTAGAAGGCCAATATTATTATTCGGTCTATTCATGAATACTATCTTCTTCACTGTTTTTGGGCTATCTGGAAGTTTGATGATGGCTCTAGCTGCTAGGTTCTTAGCCGGAGCAGGGAATGGAAATATAGCAGTTGCTAGGGCATATATTGGAGATATCAGTAGTCCAGATTTGGTACCTAGTAGAATGGGTGCAATTGGAGCAGCCTTCGGTCTTGGATTTATGATTGGGCCTTTCATAGGGGGTTTACTTTCTAATCCTGCTAGTGGAATAGGCGGACCTTTTGATACTGACTTTTGGCAACAGTATCCCTATTTACTTCCTTGCCTTTTGTCTAGTGTGCTATCTTTAATATCACTATTCTTAGCGTTCATAAAATTACCAGAAAGTCTAGAAATACTCTCAGGATCAACAGATGAAGGTATTTTCATTGGCTTATATGATACTTTAAAGAACATTATAAAAATAACACAATTACCCATTATCTCAACTTTGGTTCTTGCTAATTTTTTATTTATTATGGGATTTAGTATGATACATGGAATATTTATTCTATTTACTGCAATGAATATCGAAGATGGAGGTTTGGGTTTTGATGCTATGGAGAATGGTTGGGTTTTCGCATATATAGGACTACTAGGAGTAATCGTTCAAGGAGGGCTTATTGGAAAACTAACAAAGATGTTTGATTTAAGCAAATTGATGATTTTTGGTACAGTAATATGTGGCATAGGAATTGCTAGCATACCATATGTCCCTGGCCACATAAGTTGGCTAATTTTTATTTCATCATCATTTATTGCCATAGGTAATGGTTTGTTTTCTCCAACTCAGTCATCACTACTTACTTTCGAATCATCAAAAAGAGGTTATGAATTAGGTATGGTCATGGGAGCACAAGAAGGGTATGGAGCGTTAGCTAGGATTTTTGGTCCATTATTGGCTGCATATTTATGGTCTTTGACTGTTGAAGGAAGTGGTTTTTGGACATATCATACTTCTTTCAGAGTAGCTGGTATAATATTTATAATCGCTTTAATATTACAATTAAAATTACTCAATAATCTCAAAATATCAATAAACCTTCCTAAGGAGGATTAGAGTTATGGCGATACCTGCAGTAGTTGCTCATGGAGGAGCAGGACCAGGGCCAGAAAGAAATGAAAATGTAGAAATAGCCGTCAGAGCAGCAGCAAGAATCTTACAATCAGGTGGATCTGCTTTAGATGCCGCTATCGAGGCTTGTGTCATTCTCGAAAATGATCCTGTATTCAATGCGGGGACTGGAGGAGTATTCAGAACTGATGGTTCAGTACTTCTTGATGCTTCTATACAAACATGTGATGGTAGATTAGGTTTCGTGATCGCTATGCACGATACTCCAAATCCAATCCGAGTGGCTGCAGCATTATTGGATGAAGAAATTAATGGATTAACTGGCCAAGGAGCAAGAGAATGGGCTGATAAGAGGGCTTTTGTCAATGCCAAGGTAGAGGGACGCCATCCTGTGGAAGATATCGGAGATACTGTTGGTGTAATAACTAGAGATAAGAACGGCCTTTTCGCGTGTGCTACTAGTACAGGAGGGTGTTCCTTTCGCCCTCCAGGAAGAGTTGGAGATGTCCCACTCCCCGGCTCAGGTTTTTGGACTCAAAAAGGAGTCGCGGTAGCTGCAACAGGAAATGGTGAAGAAATAACCAATAATTTGCTAAGTTATAGAGTTTTAGATAAGTTCGTACAATCTAGTGATTCATTGAAAGAAGCACTTTCATGGGGTTTAAAAGAATTTATTGATGACTCAATATCAGTTGGGATGATAGCTCTAAGCGATAAAGGAGAAGGTGTGGGAATTGCTAACACTGATATGCCATGGTCAACATGGATTGGCACTAAAGATGTAATAAACTAGGGATGCTCTTAAGGATGAATCTATCTTCCGACGCTTAGAGATGATGTCATGTCAGAGCTTGAAACGCGTATCCAACAGATTGCACAAGTATTAGGACAACTGGATGATACCCAGGTCCCTCGGAACATCCGTTCTTCTGCTAAAGAAGCAATAGATAAGTGGTTATTGAACAAGAATAAGGATATGGATATAAGATTAGGAATGACCGCTTCAACACTAGATGATATATTTAATGATCCTAATTTACCCGGTCACTACGGACCATTATGTTTGCAAATCCAAACTGCCCTAGAATCTCTTCTTAATGAAGTTAGATAAATATATTATATCATTTTCTTAGATATTTCCATTCTTAGAATAAATATGGAGATATAATAAAAAAAGAAACAGTGAACATTATTGCTGCTATTGACAAATCAATAATCTGCCATGATTTCGGATTATTCAAAATAGGGGACATGAATTTAGCACCATATCCTAGAGAAAAGAAGAACAAAAAAGATGCTGAAGCAGCACCAGCTCCAAAAGCTAACTTTTCATCACCCAAATACCTACTCGAAGTGCCTCCGATCAAGAGAAGTGTATCTACATAGACATGAGGATTAAGGAAAGTAAAGGCTAATGCAGAAAAAACTGTCGTATTAATACTGTTGGATGAATCTCCTTCAACTTTTATTGATTCAGGATTCAATGATGATTTAATTCTTAGAATCCCGTAAGTTGTAAGAAAAATAGTTGCCATTATCGACATCCACATAGCAATTTCATCAATTGACGAAAGAAATGCGCCTAAGCCCAATACTCCCACTCCTATAAGAAAAGCATCTGAAATTGAGCAGATAAGACATGTTATGAATACATGTTCTTTCATCAATCCTTGCCTTAATACAAAAACATTCTGCGGACCAATGGCAAATATCAAAGCGATACTTATCACAAAACCTTCGAGCCAAATAGACTCTAATGACAATCAAGTCGCCCTTCTTTCTGTTGCCTTAGGCCTTAGTTTAGTATAGCCGCATTTTCGACATGATCGGGGCTTTGATCCTCTATGGGTAGCTGAACAATTCATACAAATCCATTTCTTCAGAAGTCTTGCCTCTGCAACAGGATGCCTAGTAGCCATATATTTCACCCGGACTAACTATCATTGATAACCGCTTCCCACAATAATCATCC
>JBJLBJ010000027.1:0-34881 GCA_045568235.1 Candidatus Thalassarchaeaceae archaeon | reverse complement strand
CTATTAGATATTCATAATCTATTACTTCTTCAATAGTATCGCCAATAATTTTATTATCATTTTTTACCGCTATATAGATATCGAATTCTATCCTCTGAGGATGGCCTATCTCATGATCATGGATTCCGATATCCATTTTCCGTATTACCGATTCTAAAAATATAGTTCTATGTATCTCTTTGTCACTAAAGTTTTGTAAAAAAATATTTTTTAAATGGTTCATTTCTAACTCTCCGTTTCAAAAACAACATCTCTTCTTCTAGATAAAAATCGTTCTCCGGAATCGACAAATATTATTTGTCCAGTCACCGATTTGGCCTGCATAAGATATGAAACAGAATTGGCGATATCTTCTGGGCTTGGCCCGATTCTCAAGGGAGTTTCAGATTGAGATTTTGAAAAACCAGAATCTGATTGTTCTGGACTGGCAATTGTGTGCCCAGGTGCGACTGCATTGATTCGTACCTTAGGTGCTAAACTTCTAGCTAAAGTTTCTGTTAAACCTAGTAAAGTGAATTTAGATGCCGTATATGATAAATAATCGGGATTAGGATTTACAATTTTTTGATCTAATATGTTAACTACTGAACCTTGATTCTTGCCATCATTCAAATTATAAAAATCTCTAATCAGTAAGATTGGTGATTTCGCATTAATGTTCATGTGGTCATTCCAAGAATCGTCAGATATTGAAAGTAAATCGTCAAACGAAAATAGAGATGCATTATTCACAATACCTGAAATATTTCCCATTACAGAATGAATTTTTGGTATTAATTTTGAAACTTCCTCAGAATTATTAAGATCTGCTTGGAAAGCATCTGCTACTCCTCCATTGGAACGTATTATTTCTACTAATTCAAAGGCATCCTTTGAAGATTTATTGTAGTGTATTGCTATTGAAAATCCATCTGATGAAAGTTTCAGAGATATTGCTTTTCCAATTCTTTTTGCCCCTCCAGTAACTAGTACTATTCCTTGATTCATGTTTTCCGGATGCAATAACTTTTTACAAGGTTTAGGAAGATAAGGAGAAGTAATCATGATAATAGTTAATGTTTATGTTCTTTTCGAAGCAATCATGGTGCCACGCCTCCCTCTAGTTGAAGGTGGTGAAGAAGTAAATAAAGACGGATATTCTATTAAGAAAATGTCTGCAATTGAAAAACGTAAAGCAGAAAGAAAAAGGCTACCGGAGTGGTTCAAAACTTCATTACCAATAGGAGAGGCTCAAAAGAAATTTAATGAAGCTAGAGATAATGTTAGAGAGCATGGGCTAAATACAGTTTGCGAAGAAGCTAGATGTCCCAATATCCATGATTGCTGGGGAAGAGGCACTGCAACCTTTATGATAGCCGGAGAAGTCTGTACAAGAGGGTGTAAATTCTGCGCAGTAGGTACTGTAAAGAGGCCGGAAAAATTAGATCAAAATGAGCCCAGAGAGTTGGCAAATTCGATAAAAAGGATGGGTTTAGAATACGCAGTAATAACTGTAGTAAATAGAGATGATTTGGAAGATGGTGGTGCAAGCCACTACAAAAATTGTATTATCGAGGTGAAAAAGGAAAATCCCGAGATTGGGCTAGAACTGTTGTGCTCTGATTTGGATGGGAATATTGATGCTTTGAAAGTGTTATTGAAAGACTTGCCATTGAAAGTGTTTGCACACAATGTTGAATGTGTACCTCGTCTTGACTCAATAGTGAGAGATGCAAGAGCATCTTTTGAACAATCACTTAAAATTCTTAGAATGGCCCGTAAGTTAAGGCCTGATCTAAAAATTAAATCGAGCCTAATGGTAGGACTTGGAGAAACTGATGAAGAAATTGTAGAGGCTATGAAATTACTGAAATCATCAGGTGTCGACATGATTACTTTAGGACAATATCTTCAACCAAGTTACAAACATCTGCCGGTTTCTAGATTTCCAGAGCCAGAAAAATTTGCAATTTGGGATGGTTTGGCTAGAGAAATTGGTTTCAAAGCAGTTGCAAGTGGCCCTTTAGTACGTTCTTCATACAGAGCGGGACTTTTGTATGAAGAATCGAATGGAGGAATACCTGTAGCAATTAAAAGTTCCACTGGATCTGCTGTGACCAATATTTCTTATCATAACTCAGATAGGACAGTAATTACAAAGTAATATAATAAGATGAAGAGGGTAGGGTATAATATGTCTAGAGGAGAGGAGGAACAAATTCCTTTGCATATTCCTGATGCACCGAATAGGCCTGGCGATTCTTCTTCTTTTGAACCATGGAAATGGCATCCAAATGATCTTAAAAAGCCGGATTTTGATTGTTTGGCAGATGAAACATTTGAGCATGCGACAGGTCTTATACGAGTTTTAGATGACAATGGAGAAGCTTTAGGAGATTGGAATCCTAATTTAACAACTGAAGAATTGAAACTGGGCTTAGAACATATGGTTCGATTACGTATTTTTGACGATAGGATGATGAAAATGCAAAGAACAGGCAAACTATCATTTTACATGCAATCATTTGGTGAGGAGGGTATTGCTATTGCACAGACTATGGCACTTAATGATAAAGATTGGATTTTTCCGACCTATAGACAACCTGGTGCTCAATTTGTAAGAGGAAGGGATATGGTAAGTATGATATGCCATTGTATCGGGAACGTAGAAGACAATGTCAAAGGAAGGCAGATGCCAGTCCATTATACTTACAAAGAGGGACGTTTTATTTCAGTCTCTAGCCCTGTTGGGACACAATTTAGCCAAGCAGTGGGAGTAGCTTTGGCTTCTAAGTACAAAAATCTAGATGAAGTGACCATTACTTGGATTGGAGATGGTGCTTCAGCTGAAGGAGATTATCATTATGGTCTCAATTTTGCTAGTGTTTTTAAGGCTCCAGTGATATTAAATGTCGTCAATAATCATTGGGCTATCTCAACACATTACAACATAGCGAGTGGTAGTAATAATTTTGCAACTAGAGGTTTGGCATATGGAATTCCTTGTTTTAGAGTGGATGGAAATGACTTTTTAGCACTATATTCGGTCACTAAATGGGCTCGAGAGAGAGCTAAATTAGGATTTGGAGCAACCCATATAGAAATTCTAACCTACAGGGCCGGAGCGCATAGCAGTAGTGATGATCCTTCTAGATATCGGCCTTCCAATGAGCATGAATATTGGCCGGGTGGAGATCCAATACAGAGATTGAAAGACCATCTAATAAAAAATTTAGATTGGACGGAAAAAGAACAAAAAGATTTGGAAAAAAAAATAGATCAAGAAGTCATATCGGCATATAAGGAAGCAGTAAAATACGGAGATTTGGCTAATGGACCATATCCTTCTTCCGATACAATTTTTACAGAAGTATACGAATCTGTACCCTGGCATCTTCAAGAGCAATGGGATGAAATGAAAAAATGGAGGACTGAATAATATGGTTGAGATGAATATGGTACAATCAATTAACAGTGCCTTAGATAACATGCTTGAGAAGAATCAAGATGTGTTATTATTCGGCGAAGATATAGGATATTTTGGTGGAGTGTTTAGAACTAGTGACGGATTACAAAAAAAATTCGGTAAACACCGGGTCTTTGATACTCCTTTATCTGAAGGCGGCATTGCCGCTACTGCCTTTGGGATGGGCATTAATGGACTAAGACCTGTTGTAGAAATTCAATTTGCTGATTATATATTTCCTGCATATGATCAGATAGTAAATGAGATAGCAAAAGTCAGGCATAGATCTGGAGGAGAATTTTGGTGTCCAATTACCATACGTACTCCTGCAGGAGGAGGGATAAGAGGAGGGCATCATCATTCTCAATCTCCAGAATCACAATTTACTCATACACCTGGTTTGAAAGTTGTGTATTGTTCAACACCATACAATTCCAAGGGCTTGTTAATTAGTTCAATAGAATCTAATGATCCTGTTATTTTCTTTGAGCCAAAAAGATGTTACAGAGGACCATTTTATGGAGATCCACATAATGTACCGACATGGAAAGAACATCCCGAAGCAGAAGTCCCAGAGGATTATTACAAGATATCATTAGGACAGGGGAGATTGGCAATGGAAGGTGATAGATGTACAATTATTGCATGGGGAACAATGGTACATGTGGCAGAAAAGGCAATAATTGACTCCGGAATTAGTTGTGATTTGATTGATTTACAAACTCTTTTGCCATGGGATAAAGAAATAGTAATTAACTCTGTAAAAAAAACTGGGAGGTGTGTGATAGTTCACGAAGCTCCGAAAACAAGTGGTTTTGGCTCTGAACTTTCTGCTTCAATACAAGAATTATGTTTTTATAATCTTGAAAGTCCAATACAGAGAATTGCAGGTTGGGACACTCCTTTCCCGCATACTACTGAATGGGACTATATGCCCAGTACAGCAAGAATTATTGCAGCGATAAAAAAGACTCAGGAGGACTAAAAAAGATGGCTAAATATGAATTTAAACTTCCAGACATAGGAGAAGGAGTAGTAGAAGGAGAAATAGTGACGTGGCATGTTGAAATCGGATCTATTGTAAAGGAAGATGATGCATTAGTAGATGTAATGACTGATAAGGCAACAGTGACAATACCGTCTCCAATAGATGGGACAGTTTCTGGATTGAGTGGAGATATTGGAGACATGGTGGCTGTAGGTTCTACCCTGATTAGTTTTGATACTGAGCAAGGAGAAAAAATAGAGGATTCAGGCAGTACAAATATTTCCGAACCGGTAGTAGCCCCTCCTGAACCGGCAGTAGTAGACCCTCCTGAACCGGCAGTAGTATCTCCTCCTGAACCGGTAGTGGTAGCCCCTCCTGAACCGATAGTGGTTACAAAACCTGAATTAGTATCTAAAAATAAATCTAAGAAGGTTTTAGCAAGTCCGGCCGTTAGAAGAAGAGCAAGAGAAATTGGAATTAATCTTTCAATGATAAATGGATCTGGACCGGCTGGAAGAGTAAGACACTCAGACCTGGATGCTTATGTGGCTGCGGATGGGGCGATAGGAGGTCGTCAGATTAATTCAATGACTATGAAAAGAGAAGACGTAACAGAAGTAAAAGTAGTTGGATTACGTAGAAAAATAGCAGAACAAATGGTAATTAGTAAAAGAACGATACCGCATTTTTCATATTTTGAAGAAATTGATGTTACTGAATTGGAAAAATTGAGGCAGACCCTAAATGCAACTAGGGATGAAACACAGCCAAAACTGACTTATTTACCATTCATTATGCTTGCACTGAGTAAAATAATGCCTCAGCACCCTGAGTGTAATGCTAGGTATAATGATCAAGAGAATATCGTAAGTAGATTTGGAGCGGTGCATCTTGGAATAGCAACACAAACCGAGAGAGGATTATATGTTCCTGTAGTAAAACATGTAGAAGTAATGGATGTATGGCAAGCAGCAGCTGAAATGCAGCGAGTAACGGGCTCTGCAAGAAATGGAACAGCAAGTTTAGATGAATTAAGTGGATCTACATTCACAATAACAAGTTTAGGAAGAGATGGTGGCCTTGGTGCTACTCCAATAATAAATCATCCAGAGGTTTCAATACTAGGAGTCCATAAAGCTAGAGAAATGCCTGTTGTCAGAAGCGGTAATATCGTAATTAGAAGAATAATGAATGTGTCAAGTTCTTTTGACCACAGAGTAGTAGATGGTGCAGATGGGGCGGCTTTAATTCAAAATCTAAAGAAGATGTTAGAGACTCCCGCTTTAATTTTCATATGAGGTCGTAAAAATGTCAGAAATACGTAAATGTCAAGTTTTAGTTGTAGGCGCTGGACCTGGAGGATACGTTGCTGCTATCAGGTCTGGTCAATTAGGATTAGATACTGTGATTGTAGAAGGGAATAAAGCAGGTGGTGTTTGTCTAAATGTTGGTTGTATCCCAAGTAAAGCAATAATTCATAGTGCGGAGAGATTTGAGTCTTTACAAAAACATTCTTCCGAAGATAATCATATGGGACTTAGTGTCGATGGACAAGTAAGAATCGACATGGAAGCTATGACTTCCTGGAAAGATTCAATAGTTAATAAATTGACAAAAGGTGTTGAGTCTCTTCTAAAAGGAGCAGGTGTTGAGGTAATTAATGGATGGGCAAGTTTTGAAAATTCTAAACAATGTGTAGTAAATACTGGAAAAGACACTATAAATATCGAAGCTGAGAATGTCATAATTGCAACGGGTTCTAGCCATATAGATCTTCCATTTATGCCATGTGATGAGGAATTTATCTTGTCATCTACTGGTATGCTAGACCTAAAGGAACTCCCCAAAAGTGTTGCAATAGTTGGTGGAGGATATATTGGATTAGAATTGGGTTGTGCTTTAACTAAATTGGGAACAGAAGTTACAGTCATAGAAGGTTTAGACGAAGTACTTTCAATCATGGATAAAGAGATCAGGAGGCCATTAGAAAGATGGTTGAAAATGAGAAAAGTGAGAATTCATACCAAAGCATTAGCCAGAGGTGCTGAAATTAAAGGCAAAGGCGCGTCAAGAAAGGTTCATTTGCGATATGAAAAGGATGGAGAAGAACAATCAATAAAGGTAGATAAAGTATTAGTCACTGTTGGAAGAAGGCCGAACTCAAAAGGATGGGGATTAGAAAATATGGGAATAAGAATGGATTCTTCAGGAAATTTTATACGAATTGATAGGAAATGTAGGACTTCTGCGCCAGGAGTATTCGCAATTGGAGATGTAGCAGGAGAGCCAATGTTGGCACATAAAGCAAGTTCACAAGGCGAAATGGTTGCTGAAATAATTGCTGGCAATAATAGAGAATTTGACAAAGTGGCCATTCCTGCAATCGTATTTACTGAACCTGAAATTGTATCAGTTGGTTTGAATCCTGATGAAGCAAGAAATTTAGGCGAGGAAGTGATAACTGGAAAATTTCCTTTAGCTGCTAATGGTAGAGCATTGACATTAGAAGCAGAAAAGACTGGAGGGTTTATACGAGTTACAGCCAGAGAATCTGATCATGTTATTCTCGGAATACAGGCCGTAGGTAGTCATGTTGCAGAACTAAGTGGAGAATTTGTATTAGCATTAGAAATGGGAGCGTTATTAGAGGATATTGCTGATACTGTACATGCGCATCCAACCATGACAGAGTCTTTTCATGAGAGTGTTTTGAAAACACTTGGTCATGCGATACACATATCTTGAGGGATTACTTGAAGCCAATTAAGATTCTCAGAGCGAAGATAATGTCTCACAAAGTAGTTGACGATGAGATGAAAAAACTACAAAAAATGAGAATAAATGATGAAATAAGCGATATTATAATTTTGGTTGAACATCCCGAAATAGTTACTATGGGAGCAAAAGCAATTAGGGATAAAATAACTGTGAATAGCGATTATAACACTTCGAGAGTAGACAGAGGAGGGGGGATTACATGGCATGGACCAGGGCAACTTGTAGTTTATCCAATAATAAAATGGGAAACAAGTGAGCAAAATATCAGAGAAATAATCGGTAGAATAGAAGAATTAGTTATCAAAACATTAGAAGATTGTGGCATCAATGGATACAGAAATAAGGAGATGATGGGGGTATGGGTAGAAAATAAAAAAATCTGCTCCGTTGGTTTAGCTTTTCTTCATTGGGTTAGTAGGCATGGATTGGCATTAAATTATGCAACTCCAGAAGATAGGATAGAATCCTTAAATTGTTGTGGACTAGAAAAAGGAGTTACAACCTCATTAAATAAATTAGGTTACACTCACGATAATGAAGGAAAAATGATTGATAGATCAAGACTGGAAAAAGCACTCTTATCTAATATTGAAAAAGTATTGGGGAGAATTCCACAAGAACCATTAGATTGGATTGTTTAGAATGGATATGGATTTACCTCAAAGGAGTGATCTTGCCAAATATTGGCAGTTAGACAGAAATACGGTTTTCCTAAATCATGGATCGTTTGGTGCGACACCAATAGAAATATTAAACAAACAAGATATGTATAGGCATAAAATAGAAAAAGACCCAGTAAAATTTTTTGAAAGAGAATATTTTGATTATTGGAAAAAATCAATAATTAGTTTATCTGAATTCATTAATGCTAATCCAGAGGGATTAGTGTTTATCTCAAATGCAACGAGTGGAGTCAATACAGTACTGAAAAATCTAGATTTAAAACCCGGAGATCAGATAATCGTAACGGACCACACATATCAAGCATGCCGAAATGTAGTAGATTTTATAACAAAAAAAATGGATGCGGAAACGGTAGTTGTGGAAATACCATTTAATGTAAAAAATGAACAAGAAGTAGTAGACTTGGTATTAAATTCTGTTTGTGATAAAACTGTATTAGCTTTAATTGATACGGTTACAAGCCCGACCGGGATGAAGATGCCTTTTGAACAAATAATAAAGAAATTAGATGAAGAAAATGTAGATGTTTTATTGGATGCTGCCCATGGAGCAGGGATAGTAAATCTGGATCTTAAGAAAATTAATGCAGCATATGTTACAGGTAATTGTCACAAATGGCTCTGTACTCCAAAGGGTTCAGCATTTTTACATGTTCGTGAAGACAAAAAGAATAATTTCAGGCCTTTGAATATTAGTCATGGTGCTTCATTTAAAGGCAATGCTCAAGAAAAATTTGAATTTGAATTCTCTTGGCCAGGAACTTACGATCCTACTCCTTGGATGTGTATACCAGATTCTATCCGTCACATGAGAAGCATGGTAGACGGAGGATGGGATGAAATAATGAAAAAAAATACAGAATTAGCAGTGAAAGGGAGGAATATATTATGTCGAGAATTAGATATCAAAGCACCATTCCCAGAAAATATGGTATCGGCAATAGCTTCAATAGAGCTTCCAGATAAGGAAATTCCGCCCTTCAGTATTCAAGGAGATCCTTTGCATAATAAATTATTAGATGAATATTCCATTCAAGTTCCTGTATTCCCTTGGGAATTGCATGATACGAGATATATCCGCATATCTTCTCAATTATATAATCATGAAGACGAGTATGTATATCTAGCAAAGGCATTGAATGAATGTGTATAATATTTAGGCAACAGTTCAAATTACAGGATTGTTACGCCATTTCATGCAAAGAGCGGTAGTTGCAGTTACAGGTGCTTCTGGAGCACAATATGCAGTGAGATTAGTAGAAGCACTTTCAGAAGCAAATTGGGAAGTAGATTTGATAGTTACTAATGCAGGTTCAATTAATCTAGACTTGGAATGTTCAATGACTCCGCAAGAAATGGCAAATAGGAAGGGAGTTACTCTTCATGATAACAAAAACTTAGCAGCCAGACCTGCTTCTGGTTCTGCCAAATATGACGCTTATATTTTATGCCCGTCAAGTGGGACAACAATAGGAAAAATTGCTGCAGGAATATCAGATAATTTGGCCACTCGAAGTGCTTTGGTAGCACTTAAGGAACGTAGAAAACTCATAATAGTCCCTAGAGAAACTCCATTTGCAACTACTCACTTAGAGGCTATGGCAAAAATGTCAACATGGGGTGTTGTGATACTTCCAGCAAGTCCGGGTTTCTACCATAAACCGAAAACAATTTCTGAACTTATTGATTTCGTAGTAGCAAGAATACTGGATCAATTGAATATCGAACATAAATTGGGAAAAAGATGGAAAGGTACAGAAGTTAAGAAAAAATAGGAAATAAGATAATTATGATCTAATAATACCAAAATAAATTCCAATAGCAATGGTGATAGGAATGAAACAATGGGAAGAAATGTCAGTTAAAGAATTAAAAGCTGAATTGAAAGGTCGAAAAATATCACAAAGTGGTAATAAAAAAGAATTAATAGAAAAATTAGAAAATTCAGATATTATTGATGCGAAAATAATAAATGATAATCTGTCGGAAGGAATAAAAAATAAAATCTATCAAGGTTTTGTTGTACTAAAGGATACACCTGTAACATCATTAGGAATTATTGCTATTCTCCTTATTGGAACTTCAGGAGGGGCTTTTTTGTACTCTGATGAGATAATGGAATTTATTGGAGAAGATATTGAATATACATTAATTGACTTTGATATTGAACAAACTAAATCATATACACAAACTTTAGTTAACCTTGGACACCCAGAATGGGAAGGAAGATTATCGGGCACAATAGAAGAAAAAAATACTGCAGATTCAATAAAATATAACTTTTCTGAAATGGGCATTCCTTCAACTCTAGAAGAGTTTTCAGTACCAATGTTTGTTATGGGAAATCAGTTTGAATTATCAACATGTAAGCCAGGTGATGTAGGAGATATATTGGGAGGATTTAGTCCTTGCACATTAGCTGATGCTAACAGAGAAATAACAGAATTTGAACATAGAGAAGATTATGTCATACAAGGATATAGTGGTTTTACAGACATAAGATATGCCGATTATGTAGAAATAGTTGATCTGAATAGAGGAAATAGTGATGAAAGTTGGAGTTCAGCATCTGAAAAAATAGGATTAGTTTGGATAAGAGAAGGAGGAGGGGATATCTCTGCAACAGAAAGTAACACAATATTATTCAAGAGAGCACAGGAGAATCAACTGCTTGCATTGATACTGGTCAATGATAAGACTAGCTGTGCAGGTTTGATTGAAGGTGATTGCGTACCATACTTCAAATCTTTAGATGTAGAATCCTTTGGTAATTTACCAGAAAATATCGGATTAATGATGGTTTCTAAAAGTACAGGAGAATATTTAATTAGCGAAGTTATTAACGGAGAATCTAGAATTCAATTAATAATAGACGTACAAAATCAGGGAAAAGAAACAATATATGTGCCTTGTGGAATTATTGAAGGAGAAAGTGAAGAATTAATTATCTTTGGAGCCCATCATGATACAGTATACAACGGGCAAGGAGCAGTTGACAATACTGCAGGAACCGCTACAGTTCAGGAAATAGCCAGACAGTTTGGACTAATCTTAGAATCAGAAGGAAAACCGGAACATACTATTTGGTTTTGCACTTGGGGGGGAGAAGAAGAAGGCCTGTGGGGCTCAAGTGAATGGGTGCAAAAACATAAAGCCAATCTTAAAGAAAATTTGAGAATATATATTAATCTAGATATGAATCATGTTGATTTAGAAAGAAATACTGGAATAACAATATTCGGAAATAATAAAAAGGATATTACAGAAATTAATAATATAATAAAAGAATTTGAGAAGAAATACTCCTCATTGTATGAAAAATATCCAATTAATGTTAGATATATTGAATCATCGGAAATGCCAAATAATTCTGATTTTGCACCTTTTCTAAATGAAATAGATGAAAATGGATTTGGCAATGTTGTATCTTGCTATGGATCTGGCTCTTCTGAGTACCATACTTATCTAGATACCATGGAAAGATTTAATGAAGAAAGTTTAGCTGTTTCTGGAATAATTTATGGCAGTTTTGCATATCATTTAGCATATTAACTACATTTTTTCCGGAGTATCTATGCCTAGTAACTCTAAACCTAATTTTAATGTCCTACTTGTTAAATCGCAAAGAGACAACCTACTTCTAACGATCTTTTCATCATCATTCTTCAATACGGGACAATTTTCGTAAAATGAACCAAAAGAAGATGCCAGTGAATGTAAATAATTACATAATTTATGTGGAGAGTATGTAGATATCGATTCGTCAATTATAACTGGGAAGGAAAGAAGTTTTTTTGCTAAAAGTTCTTCTTCTTTATCTACGATACTAAAAATTGAATTAACTAGTGAACTACGTGAGATGTCAGATTTAGAAAAAATACTACATATCCTTGCATATGCATATTGCAAATATGGAGCAGTATTTCCTTCTAAAGAGAGCATTTTATCCCAATCAAAAATATAGTCTTTACTTCTTTCAGTAGATAAGTCGGCATATTTTACTGCTCCTATACCTATCATTTTTGCTACCTTTATTCTCTCATCATTAGATAAATTAGGATTTTTCTCAATGATTGTTGCGTTTGCCCTGGATATTGATTCTGACAATAAATCAACTAATTTTATCACATCACCTTCGCGACTTTTGAGGATTTTTCCATCTTTATTGAGAACTGAGCCAAAATTGACATGAGTCGCATTATGCTTGTCATGCATGAAACCGGCCATAAGGGCAACGTCAAAGACCATGTCAAAATGCTGTTTTTGAGGAGTCCCTACAACATAAACTAAGTCTGTACAATTTAGTCTTTCTGTTCGATCAATAATACATGCTAAATCCGTAGCAGAATAGTTGTATCCTCCGTCTCCTTTACGAATAATTACTGGCATCTCATCACCTTTTCTATTCAACCATTTCTTTGTAGGAAAAACAACATCTGCACCATCACTATTAGTTAAAATATTAGATTTTGAGAGCCTATTGATTACAACTGGCAATAAATCATGATATGATGATTCGCCTTTAATATCAGAATCAGATAGTAAGACACCTAATGTAGAATATACTTCATTGAAGTATCTCATTGATTCAGAAACTAATATTTTCCAAAGACGTAGAGTTTCTTTATCTCCTCCTTGAAGTAGTACCACTCTATTTCGGGATCTGGATGCGAATTTTTCTGATGATTCAAATTTAGATCTTGCCTGTTTATAGAAACTATCTAAATCACCTACTCCTAATTCTTCTGCTGCTTTATCTTCACCTAGATCTAATAGATGTTCAATAAGCATTCCGAAAGGAGTCCCCCAATCTCCAATATGGTTTTCACGATGAACAGTATGGCCTTTGAATAATAATAATCTTACTATTGAATCTCCAATTACGGTAGAACGTAGGTGGCCAACATGCATTTCCTTAGCAACATTGGGTGCGGAATAATCAACTGCAAATATACGTGAATTGTCATTAGTGATACCTAGCCTCTCATCGGATAATATACGGGAAAGTTGTTCTTCTAACCAAGAAGTAGAGGCTCCTATGTTAACAAAACCATTCTTAGATGAAGCTTTTGCAATACTAAAAATATCATCAGAAAATAAAGTAACTATCTGTTCTGAGATATCGACAGGAGATTTTTTCATTAACCTTGAAAGTGAATGACAAGGTAAAGCGATATCGTAATCACCTTCAATGGTTGCTGGACCAATTAAATGTGACCAAATATCCTCTTCTAAACCCAAGGAAGTGAATACTTCTTTGAAGAAGGGATAGATATCTTTAATTAAAGTATCCAAAATAACTCACCTCATGACCATGCATATCGCAAGATAGCTGCTATTCCTCCGAAAGCGGCATCTAATGTTGCCCCTTCTTCAGTATCTAATGAAATTAGTCTTACTTTTGAAGAAGTTCGCTTTGCTAATATAGAAAGCTCATCTATTAAATCAACCGTTTTTTCTGGATCATCAAAAACTTCTTCTGATTTGCATTCAGGGCATCGGGGGACGTCAGACAACCTATTTTGTGTACTCTCCCATGTATTTTTACATGCTTTACAAGACCAATGAACTCGTCTCTTTGTAATAGATTCAGAAAGTAATAGTGTTTCGACTGCACCTTGTTCTAGTGCGGCTCTTATCATAGATTCTCCATATGTTGCCTTAGGATGTGGTTGCATTACTTCACGAAGGAAGATATCTACAATCTTTCTTTCAACATCTAATTCAATTTGATCCATTAAACCTCCAGCTCTTTGGATAAGTTCTCTCAGGCCACTTTCATTGGAATAACCAACATCAAAAAAGGGTTCACGAATTAATTTTTTTATTTCATGGTGAAAATAATCATTTCTAATTACAAAATCCTTTGTTGCACCTGGGCCTCCAATTATTATCCCCTTAAGATCCTGGATCATTGGAAGCCAGTAAGAACAAGCTCTTTCAGTAGATTTTTTGAAAAATTTATGAGCTGCTTCTTCGATTAATCTTTCGAATCTTTGAGCAGATTGACCTCCTCTCCCATGCTTAGAAGGAACTAAAGAAGTAATATGCTCTTGACAGTGTAGCCTTTTACCAGATGCTAGACCATAAGCAGATTCAGATCTATCAATTACAAAAAGTCCATACGCAGTTCTATCTATCAGCATTTCTTCAAGTTGACTTAATTCGAATGATGAGTCGCATCTGTATCTAAATGAAGAAAATGCCTCAGGAGGGTTATCTATAACCGTAGAAATAAGTCGAGTTTTATTATTTCCAGTAATTACATGTCCGACGAATAAGGCTATTCCTAGATCACCTGGTGTTTTGTATCTATTGAGTGTCGATATTGCTGATTCTATAGCATCAGTAACATGCTTTTTTGTCGATTTTGATTTTATATTTGCTGCTTGTCCAGCTTCTTGTGAAAGATGGTGTCTAACATCACTAATCATCTTGTCAGGAGGTATTATCACTGATACTAATTCTGTACCCATTCCGCGCATAGCAGCCACTTCGGTAAGGACTTTTTTTAATTTTAAACGACGTTGTTGTAATTCTAAATCCTCAGCCATGCACGCCCTCCTGTGAAAGGCCATAGGAGGCTACATTTCAACCCTTCAGCATTTGTATAGCATAGAACTTGAAAGGGAGCATCTTCTTCCATCGGACAATGAAGAACGTCGTCGTCGCGGTCGGTGGAAGCTTATTACGTCCTGAAGTAGCAGAAAGAAGTAGTTGGCTTGAAGATTTAGCAGGGTTAGTGAAGCAGCAGGTTTCTTCTGGAGTGAGGTTTGGAATAGTCGTAGGAGGAGGAAGTCCAGCAAGAGAAAGTATTCAACTTGTAGAGTCGGTAATTAATGATGTTTTAGCCCTTGATAGAATAGGAATTTCTGCGACTAGATTGAATGCTTCAATAATTAAAGAAATATTTCAAAACTCTGGAATAAATGTTCCTGAGAAGATACCAAATGATGTTTCTCGAGCAGTTATATTGATGGAGAAATATGATGTTGTTGTAATGGGAGGGACTTTGCCTGGCCATACAACTGACAAGGTTGCTATTGAATTGGCAATTTCTACTAATTCTGAAAAATGCATTATAGCAACAAACGTAAACAAGGTTTATGATGAAGACCCAAGAAAAAACAAAAATGCAAAATCATTTGATGAAATGAGTATCCATGAATTACAAGAAATTGTAGGTCCTGCAAAACATGCTAAAGCGGGTGCTTCGCAAGTCGTAGATCCGATAGGTGTTTCTTTGGCTGTAGAATCTAACTTAACATTAAACATATTAGATGGAAGAAAGATGAAAAATATAAAAAATGCAGTCCTAGGAAATGTATTTGAAGGCACTATAGTAAAAGGTGATTAGTTGAGTCGTAAAGATACGATACTTAGGGCAGCCCAAAGAACTGCCAAAGAAGCAAGAGAAGCAGCGTCCAGAAAAAGCAAAAGAAGAGAAAATTCAGGAATACCGCCCCATAGGCACTGTTCAATATGTTGGAAACCAATTACTCTTGAAAGTATGCCTCCAGTATGTAGTAACGAAGAATGTGCAGAATCATGGAAGAAAAAGGATAAATCAAGGAAGAGGTTGACAATAATGATGTACTTCTTCCCTGCTTTTGCAATTCTACTATTAATAATAAATATTTTACAACAAAGCTGAATAATTAGGAATTGAAAAAATGATGATGAAGATTTTATCAATATTGCCTGGATTTGTAGGCTTCTTATGCATAGGTATTATGATTGGGAGTATTATTGGTTTTTCTACTGAAGAAGTAGTAGATGACATTCCAATAGTACCTTGTAGTGAAGATGAAGATATTGGATGTAGAGTGGCAATGACGAGTTCGGACATTGAAGTCCCACAGGCATTTAATTTACTTGAAATAGAAATTTCTGTTGAATGGGAAGAATCTGAAAGAAGTTGGTTTGGCGTCATCCAACAATATGATGAATTATGTGAGCCCGATAACAATGGCCTAACAAACTGTACAGAAGTCGATTTTGAAGAATATATAATTGCAGGCGGATCTAGTTCTGATGGAGAATTAGAATTCAGAATGAAATCCGGTGATTATAGATTCATTACAGGAGGCAAAGATGGTTCTACAATAAGTAACCAAGATGCAGTAATAGGAATTGAAATACATCTTAATTCCGCACTAGAATTGATTATTGGAGGAATAGGAGTATTCTTATTCCTTAGTGCAACTCAAATGGCATTCCCATTAAGAGAATTATATAGAAAATTTAGAGAAGCGTGATGTATTTCATAGTATCTTTGAATAACCAAAGGATAGTGGTAGATACATGGTTGCGCCGAAATGCCCTAACTGCGGAACAAAGAAAGAGATTGAAGGTTTAGATAATTCATTTGGAGGGCATCAGATTTTTTGCACTGTTTGTGGCCATAATTGGCATATTTCATGAATATCTAGCCTCATCTTGACGGCGTAAAATTTCTTGAGGAGAACCCATTGGTTTTATTGAATCGTCTTCGCGATGCCAATGCTCAGGAAGACTTAATGGATCAGATACGTCATCTGCAGCAATTATCTTGATGAGAGATGATCTAAGTTCTTCAATACCGGATCCAGTTTTTGCACTTATGCAAATATCCAAGTTTGATGGGATCTCGTCGTATAAATCCGATTTGGTATGGACGACCAGGATTGGCTTGCCGGTGATCAAATTTTTTACTTCTTTAAGTAAATTCTCTTGTTCATCAATAGGAGTGGTTGGATTTCCAGTATCGTCTATTAAGAATAGTAGAATGTCTCCAATATTCTCTAAAGCGGCAATAGCCTGCATTTCGATACTATTTCTCTCAAACATTGGCCTATCTAGAAGCCCGGGCGTATCAACCATCTGGTAAGAACGCCTTCGATGCAAGAAATGCCCTAAATGTAGTTGTTTAGTAGTGAATGGATATTCTGCTACTTCTGGCTCCCCACTCGAAAGAGAATTGATTAATGCAGATTTGCCAACGTTAGGAGAGCCAGCGACTACTATGCAAGGTTCAAATGAATCAATGGAGGGCAATTTTCTAAGGATATTTCTTGCATCACCAAGCCATAATATAGGATCTGAGATTTGATCAATAATTGATGACAATCGGCCATAGGCGTGTCTTCTTTGTTTGTGAAAACCGTCAATTTCTCTTAATCTTAACATTTTTTGTTGTGAGTCTGATGCTATCTGAATCACTTTATCTGAAGCCCATTGTAATGCCCCTAAATTATGGCGAAAATCATCACTTCCTACGGCTGCATCGACTAAAGCTTGGTCGAAATCGGATAGAGAATTTAGGCTAGGCCATTTTGCTATGTAATCAAGTAGAGTTGTCGAGATTATATCGGCGGCAGATTGGACCATCCTGTTCATTTGCTTTCTTACTCTATGATATTTATCCGGATCTTCAACTAAATTTGCTTGTTTACTTGCTCTTGAAAATGCTTTATCTAAAATTTCTTGAGGGTATAATACTGTGGGAATAGAACGCCACTCGATGGATGCCATAGGAACTCCTCAGGCCGTTGGATGAGCATCCCATGACACTTGAAATCATTAGTCGTTAAGCATCCTAAAATAGTAAACAATGACCCTACCTCTTTTTTTAGAATTACGTTCACGAGCATATATGACTGGAGGCCGCAATGCATCGGATACTGAAAAATTACCAGAATGGGCTAGAAGGATGTATGTAGAAAATGGTTCTCCTGACCTCAATGAAAATAAAGATAATTTTCATGGAGCCGTTGATTGATAGGAAACACGGTTTGAGGAAGGATGATTTAATTGAAATAACTATAGATAATAGAGTCCTTACAAAGGATGAAGATAGGAAAGTAGGAGGAATGTTAATTGGAACTACTAGGAATTCAGTAGATATACTGGATAGTAATGGTAGTTTTATATCAATTGCAAGAGATGTCATAGTTCAGATAGAAATAATTGCCCATATGCGTAAACCATACTTGGAAGATGATGAATTACTAACGTTTGAGAAAGAGGACATGCGTAGACGGGCAAATGTTCAAGAAAAGGCAGAAAAAAATATTGAAGGAAGACGAGATGGACATATATGGGATTGATAGAATGGAATTAAGTGAGAAAAAATGTATCCCCTGTGAAGGAGGAATTCCTCCCCTAAGCGAGTGAAGAATGTGTAGTCAATGTTGAAAATGATAGACGGAAATTGGGAGAGTTATATCTATGCACCATTTGGAAAGAGAGTGGTCATTTGATGATTTCATATCTGCATTAGAATTCACAAATAGACTTGGACAAATATGCGAAGATGAAGGGCACCATGCAGATTTTGAAATCGGATGGGGCAGGGTAAAAGTTAGAATATTTACGCATAAAATAGATGGTTTGACCGAATCCGATTTTATATTAGCATCTAAGTTTGATAAAGTATGAGGAATATTTTTGAAAGACGAATTGAGAATGCATGCGTTTGTTTGTGTGAATGAAAGAGATCCCAGCAATCAAAGAGGTTGTTGTTCTTCGAAGAATTCTTTAGAAGTAATGACCAAATTGAAAAGAAGGGCTAGAGAAATGGGGATTAATGATGTCAGGATAAATAAATCTGGATGTTTGAATCGATGTGAAGAGGGGATAGCCTGTGTGATATATCCTCAAGGAATTTGGTATAAAATTTCAGATGATGATGAAATAATCAATAAAATAATATTAAATTTGGAAAAAGGAATAATAACAGATGATTATCTAATGGGTACTAAATGAAGTGATTAATATGAAGAAAGTAGTTTATACGAAGGTTGGAGGGCTCGAGACGATAGAAATAGTTGAGCAACAAAGAGAAACTATTGGAGAAAAAGAAGTAAGAGTCAGAGTTCATCGGGCGGGAATCAATTTTGCTGATCTTATGATGAGGCAGGGTTTGTATGGTGCAAGTCCAGACTTTCCTTTCACTCCTGGTTATGAAGCATCAGGAGAAGTTACTGAAATAGGAAAAAAAGTGACCAAAATTCAACCAAAAGATAGAGTAATTGCTATCCCTGGTTTTGGAGGGTATTCTGAAGAACTAGTACTATCAGAAAATAGAGTAGTACAAATTCCTAAAGAGATGAGTTATGAACAGGCTGCTGCAATACCTGTAACTTATGGGACTGCATATCATATGCTAGTTCATTTGGGAAGAATAGAGAAAGGAGACGCGGTACTAATTCATCATGCAGCAGGAGGAGTTGGAACTGCAGCTGCACAAATATGTAAGTCATACGGAGCATCTGCAATAGTAGGGACGGCATCAGGTGAAAAAAGAGATTTTGTAGAGTCTTTAGGAATGATATTTGTAGATAAAAACAGAGAAGATTTTGTAAAAATATGTAAAGAAAATACGGGAGGGAAAGGGAGTTCATCAGGCCATAGATCCGGTTGCAGGTAAGCATTTGATGCGATCCTACAAGGCCCTTAGGAATGGAGGAAAATTACACTGTTTCGGTGCTTCTTCGGCGATTCCCAAGGTGAAGAAATCATGGTTAGCGGCATTAAGAATGTGGATTAGTACTCCCTAAATTCAATCCAATTAAAATGATGAAATCTAATAAATCTATTTTTGGAGTGCATATGGGAACTTTGGAAGATGAAAGATTATTTGAGAACCATCTCAAGGAATTGAATAATATGATGATATCAGGAGATATTGACCCGATAATTGATTCGGTTTGGAGATTTGAAGAGGTTTGCGACGCGCAGAAACATATGCACGATAGGAAAAATTGTGGAAAAATAATCTTAGACTTTTCTCCTCTGAATTGAGATGTGACAGAGTAATGTTGGATTACAACCTTACTGGCCTAGTTGCTCCGCAGGCTTGGCATTTCAGAAGAGTAGTGCGAGATTCTCTTATGAATCCTGTATCTGGAGATTTACACTGGTTACAGATAACATATGACTTAACATAAGATACAATTTTTTCTTTAATCCTTTTTGGAGGTACTCTACCCTTGAACATTATTCTAATTTGCTCCCTAGTCCCAGATGTCCCTAATTCGTTTAATAGAAATTGGTAAACATGGTTTGAATCGCGGTCCATTGCATCAACGATATCTGAAAAGTTCCTAAGTATTGTCTGACTTCCTTCAATTAATACATCCGGTTCTGGCATAGTCCACCTTGATCTCTCACTGATATCTTTTGGTATCATTTCCCTAGCCCTATCGAGAAGTGATTCGTAGTCGGACATGATTACCCCAATGGCTATTCCTTTTTCACCTCACCGCTTAATGATTAATTGCTAAATGTAAAAAACAGACATCCTTTGCTAATGGCATGAATAAGGTGTTGGAAGTTAAAGTTGCGAGAGATTGATGAAAGAGCCAGGATGCCAACAAAGGGAAGTATTCATGCTGCTGGCTGGGATTTATATGCACTAGAAGATATGACAATTCCATTTCGAAAAAGTATGAAAATCCGGACAGGAATTAAAGTTGCGATACCAAACGGATATGAGGGCCAAGTGAGATCAAGATCCTCCCTTGGCAAAAAGGGCTTAATATTGCCCCACAGTATTGGAACTATTGATTCAGACTACAGAGGAGAGTTGTTTGTCTTAATGACCTGGATAGGAGAAAGTGAATCCTACACAGTTGCCGCAGGCGAGAGAATTGCACAATTACTAATTTGCCCCATACCAGAAGTTAACTTCACTGAAGTAAACCAAGAAGAATTAGGCAATACTGATCGCGAGGAACTGGTGGTTTTGGGAGTACTGGTAAATTCTAAAAGTTGCAATTTTATTTAAAATAACTAGTCTATTGTCGGTGGATTCATAGCACTCGAGTGTTAGGCAGGCATTATGCAAATGAGTATAGAGGAACTCAGAAAACAAGTAGAAAGTTATCGTACTGAAGGTTTGAGTACACAACAGATAGCAGATGAGATGTCACTTTCCCAAACTACCGTGTTGTGGCTCTCATCTAAAGACGTAGTAGAAGAACAGCCTAAAGATATTAGAGTTGGGATGGAGATCTATAGCTGTAAAGGCGTCAAGAATTGAGGCTGCCTCATCGAGTATTCTGCGATATAATTGAAGAAGAATGTGGAGAAGAAATTGATGTTATAGTAGGAATTAGTCTTAATGGGATAGCCTTTGCCCAATCGATTGCTAGCATGATGGACTTGGAGCTCTCAATAAGCCGAAGTATTAGTGAAGAGGGAGATGGGCATATTTCTGACGTCTATGCAGATGTGAGAAAGAAAAATGTAGTAATAGTAGATGATGTGATATCTTCGGGGACAACAATGAAGAAAACTATCAATAATCTGAAGAATATGGGGAGTAATGTTTGTTTATGTATTGTTCTTGCCAATAAATCTACGGCAGACGAACTCGAAGGTGTTCCTTTAAGAGGATTGGTTAGAGTAGTTTCTGTTTGAGGTTTTAATATGCACTGGGCGGACTACACCGCACAAACACTCAAAGAAAGAGGAGGGAAGCAAGTTTGTGCTTCAGGGATAACTCCATCTGGTGAATTTCACATAGGCCATATTAGAGAGATCCTAAGTGCTGAAATGATACATCGGGCATGTTTGGATTTGGGCCTGGAATCAAAGTATATCTTCATAGTCGATTCAATGGATCCACTTAGAAGGGCCTATGATTTCCTATCTCCTGATTATGAAAGATATATTGGTGTACCTTTAGCATTTATCCCTGCTCCTGATGAAAATGGCAATCCGAATCAGGAGGGAGTGAGTTATGCGGAATATTTTTTAAAACCATTCTTATCTTCTCTTGAAAAAATTGGAGTGAAACCGGAAATAGTGATGAATCATGAAGTCTATGAGCAAGGTAAATTTGCTGAAAAAATTGATATTGCAATAAACAAGAGAAATGAAATTAAAGAAATAATAGAGAATATTTCTGGTCGTGAGTTGCCACTAGACTGGTTTCCATACTCTCCTATTGGCTCGAATGGCAGTATGGATGGCGTTAAAGTGATACGTTATGAAAAGCCATATGTTTTTTGGATTGATGAAGATGGAGTTGAGGGGAAGTCAGACATCAATAAAGCAGAAGGTAAACTACCTTGGAGGATAGATTGGGCGGCACGATGGGCGATACATGGAATTACATCTGAGCCGGCAGGTAAAGACCATGGCGCGGCAGGAGGGAGTTATGATACTGGCATACCGATTTGTAAATTACTCGGGGGCGAACCGCCAAAGAAAATGGTGTATGAATGGATTCAAATAAAAGGTATGGGCCCAATGTCAAGTTCCAAAGGAGTTACAATTGGCCCTGTAGAAGCACTAGAATTAGTGCCTCCTCAGATACTTAGATATTCTATAGCAAGGAGCAAAGTAAACCGCCATATTGACTTTGATACAGGTAATACCTTGTTTGAAATGGCAGATGAATATGAACGTATACTGTCAGAAACATCGAAAAAGATTGAAGGCGAATTATCGAGAAGGCAAGAAATTGCGATAAAAACGAACAATGGTGCACTCCGACTAAGTCAAATAAATAGAGGAGATGACCCAAAGGATTCATGGGCAGGAGTTTCATTCCGACATCTAGCCCTACTCGCTCAAATAAAAAGTGAAGATGGTGATGTCTGGGAGTCTCTAAGAAAAAGTGGCCATATAGGAAAAACACCAACATCCGCTTTAGGAGAAAGATTGAGGAGGATGCGAAGTTGGATTAATGGGCCCCATTTTCCCGAGGATTCCAGAATAGAAATTCAGAAAGTGATCAGTGAAAATGCTAAAGAAAATATTACCAGAGAGCAAATAAATTTTTTAATAAATTTAAAAAATAGATTAGAAAAATGTGAATGGGACGATAGCATAATAAATAATGAAATAAGAGATACTGCGAGAGAGGCTGAAATTGGAATAAAAGATGCCTTTGTTGCCATTTATTGGTTGTTAATTGATAAGAATAATGGCCCAAGAATTGTATCAATAATTTCCGAATTGGAAAGAATGGAAGTGATTGATTTGTTTGAAACTATTCCTAATGTGAAAAATTAGAGTGAATTGATATCTAAAGAACGGGGTTCGGGCATACCCAATCTAGCTTCGGAGATAGCCTCAACTTCCATTTTTGCACCCGCCATAGTAGTAACGAATGGGATATTCAGTTCTACAGCTAATCTTCTCATCATATTGCCATCTAAAACGGCGCCACCGGTAGAACTAGGCGTATTAATTATCAAGTTAATCTTACCCTGTCTCATAAGATCCAAAGCATCAGGAGAAGAGCCTTCAGAAATCCTGTAACATGTTTCCACTGATAATTCTCCAGATTCTCGTAGTGTCCTAGAAGTCCCTCTAGTTGCATATAACTTGAAACCCATTTCTTGTAATTTTTTTGCATGGGAAATGACTCCGATTTTATCTTTATCATTAACTGTCAAATAAACTCCACCTTCAGTAGGAACTGGAGATTCGGTAGCTAATCGTGCCTTGAGGTATGCAGCGGACGCCCGTACATGAGAGCCCATTACTTCACCAGTTGATTTCATCTCTGGCCCTGGCGCAGGATCTAAACCTCTGAGTTTTATGAATGGGAAAACTGGAGCTTTGACAGATACTGCAATATTTTGAGGAGTAGGTATTGGTAGATCCTCAAGATTATCTCCTAAAGCAACCCTAGCTGCTATTCTTGCAAGGGGGACTCCTGTAGATTTAGCAACAAAGGGAAACGTCCGAGATCCACGAGGATTAACTTCTAAAACATATAATGTTTCATCTCTTATAGCAAATTGTATGTTAAAACACCCCCTTATTCCGAGTCCTAATCCAATTTTTTCTGTCCATTCTTTTACTTCTGTTAACATATTTTCAGAAACATTCTGAGTAGGAATAAAACAAGTAGAATCTCCAGAATGTATGCCTGCTTCTTCTAAATGCTCCATAATAGCCCCAATAAGGACTGTTTTTCCATCGCAAACAGCATCGACATCCAATTCCATTGCATTTCCTAAATATTCATCAATTAATAGAGGCCTGTCGCTAGCGATATATGCTTCTTTCATATATGCATCAAGTTGTTCATCAGAAGATAGTATTTCCATCCCCCTTCCTCCCAGAACATAAGAAGGCCGTATCAAAACTGGATATCCGATTTTCTTAACCGCATCTCTTACTCCTCCGGAAGACTTAGCAGTAAGGCCATTTGGCATTCTTAGTTTGTTTTTTGACGCAAAATTCTCGAATCGATATCTGTCGCTAGCCTCATCAATTACAGAAGGACTAGTGCCTTGAATAATAGTATTAAGGCCCAACGAATTTAAGTATTCTAGATTATCACCCAATGGTAAGGCTAAATTTATTGCAGTTTGCCCTCCAAATTGCAGTAAAATCCCATCTGCAGATTCTCTCAGCAATATTTCAGAAACGGTTTCTAAAGTCAATGGGTCAAAATAAAGTCTATCGCTGGTATCAAAATCTGTTGAAACAGTTTCGGGGTTATTGTTTATTATTATCGCTTCGTGATTAAGATCTTGTATTGCTCCTGCAGCATGTACACATGCGTAGTCAAATTCTATTCCTTGGCCAATTCGAATAGGCCCTGAACCAACTACTACCATTCTTTTTTTACTAGTTTTTTTACTTTCAGGGATTTTATCAATCCCATTAATTGCCTTTCCTCCCTCATAGGTTGAATAGTAGTAAGGAGTGACTGCAGCAAATTCAGCTGCACAAGAGTCAACCATTCTGAATCGTGGATGAATTCCTAATTCATGTCTTCTTTTTGTAATTAAAGATTCATTTATCTTATCAGAATTTTCTACAGAGAACCCTGAAAAGGCTTCAGCAATATATAGATCAGAAAAACCCATTCCTTTCCAAAGAAGTAATTTTTCTTCTGGAATTTGGAAAATATCTAAACCTGATTTTCCCGCAGCTATCACCTCTGATTCTATTGAAGACATTTGCTCAAATCTATGTAGAAACCAACGAGTGACGCCGCCAGTTAAATCTCTTATATTTTCAATTCCATATCCTCTTCTGAAGGCTTCAAATATAGCGGTAATTCTTCTATCAGAAGGAATTCTAAGCCATTCTTCTAATATCTCATCTGGAAGAGGTGCAGATGAATCTACATCTTGAAAATCTCCATCTGAACAGTCAGCAATAGTTAACGGCCTTGGATGTGGATTCCCATATTCTAGACTTGCCCATGCCTTAAGACAGGCCTCTTCAAAGGAACGTCCTATAGCCATCACTTCACCAGTTGATTTCATAGATGTCCCTATCGTCCTATCAGCAGTTCTGAATTTATCAAATGGCCATCTAGGTATTTTTACGACGCAATAATCTAATGTTGGCTCAAAGGCTGCAGTAGTTCCTTCACCAGTAATCGGATTTGGTAATTCATCTAAAGTATATCCAACTGCTATCAATGCTGCCATTCTAGCAATAGGATATCCGGTCGCTTTCGATGCTAATGCTGAAGAACGAGAAACACGAGGATTTACCTCAATAACTCGAAAATCCCCATTAGACTGATTAAATGCAAATTGTACATTACATCCACCCTTGATATTCAAACGGCGTATCAATTTCAATGCAGCATCTCTAAGCATTTGGTGATCCTGATCGGACAATGTTTGCTGAGGAGCCACAACAATAGATTCACCCGTGTGAACTCCCATGGGATCTAGATTTTCCATAGTACAAACAATAATTGCATTATCTGCATCGTCTCTCATAACTTCGTACTCATGCTCTTGCCAGCCAAGTATACTTTCTTCAACAAGTACTTGACCGATTGCTGAATGAAGAATTCCCTGACTCGCTATCTCAACTAATTGTCCTTTGTTAAATGCGGTCCCTCCTCCAAGTCCTCCCAATGTAAAAGCAGGCCTTATCAAAAAAGGATAATCTCCTAAAGTTTCAGCAGCCAATAGAACATCATCAATTGAAGAGCAAGCTATTCCTTTACATACAGGAAGATCTATTTCTTCGCATGTTTTCTTAAATAAATCTCTATCTTCTGCTTCATCAATAGACACTAGGTCACAACCAATTAATTCAACTCCTAATTCCTCTAATGAGCCATCATGAGATAAAGCGGAAGCAAGGTTTAGAGCGGTTTGCCCACCCATACCTGCCAACAAGGCATCAGGTTTTTCAATTTCTAAAATACGCTTTACAACCTCTGGCAGGAGTGGTTCTATGTATATTCTATCAGCCATTTCAGGGTCATTTTGGATAGTAGCAGGATTTGAATTTATTATTATTATTTCATAACCATCATCCCTTAACGCACGACACGCTTGAGAACCTGAGAAATCAAATTCGGCAGCCTGCCCTATGCGAATAGGTCCACTGCCTAATATGGCAATTCTTTTGATATCGTTCCTTCTGGGCATTAAAACATATCTCCTTCAGAAATTAATGATTTTAATTCTTTATGATTATTATTTCTTACAAGATCTGAAAATCTATCAAAAAGTGAAGAGGCATCATGTGGCCCCGGGCAAGCTTCAGGATGGAATTGGATTGTAAAAGCAGGTCTATCAATTAAATCAAGTCCTTCAACAGTTTTGTCATTAGCATTAATATGACGTACCTTAAAATCTGCTCCTAAAATATTTTCATTAATTCCAGAACACAAACCGGAAGGATGAGGAGATAACATGCCATTATCGGGATCTTCTAACGCATAGCCATGATTTTGGCTAGTAATTATAACTTTTCTTGTTTCAATATCTAATACTGGTTGATTAGTACCTCTATGTCCATACCTTAACTTGTAAGTCCTCAATCCTGCAGCTAATCCCATTAACTGGTGCCCAAGACATATTCCCATGACAGGTAGGCCGGCACGAACAGCGGAGGCCAATGTATTTCGAGCGATTAAAGCATTACCTTGATGTGCCGGATCTCCAGGTCCATTTGAGGCGAATAATGCATCGGGATTCCAATCATTCATAATCGTTTTAAAATCTGAAGATGCAGGACACCATACTACTTCGAAACGATTACATAATTCTCGAAGAATATTATATTTAACTCCGCAATCTATTGCTGCCAGTCTTGGTAATTTATGGCCTTGCTCATCTGTTGCGCCCGGGTTCATCAAAATAGCTTCATTGCAAGTAACTGAAGATACTAAATCTTCACTATCTGGAGGTAGCATATTTTCCAATAAAGATGATATTTCTTCTTCCTTCTCTAGCGGACCAAATGCACAAAGTAATGTGCCAAACTCTCTGACTTTTTTTGTTAATTCCCTTGTATCGATATTCTCTATTCCAGGGATATTATGTAATTGTAAAAAATCATGTACACTTCCAATGCTGTTTCTGTGATCAGGTATTTTCATTACTTGTTTACAAATAACTCCCCTTGGGTGAACTCTCGAAGATTCTGATTGTCCCGGGATAATGCCATAATTGCCTAACAAGGGCCAAGTAAAGGTCAGAATTTGTCCAGCAAATGAAGGATCGGTTAGACTTTCCTGATATCCAGTCATTCCTGTTATGAAAACTAGTTCACCTTGAGAAATTGTCTCTGAACCAAATAATTGGCCTTCAAATCTAGAACCATCGGCTAATAAAAGTACGCCTTTTTTGCCTTTTGACTGAGAAATATCATCTGAATCTATTAGAATATCAGCTGCATCTACGAAAGTCGGATAATCTTTTACTCCATGTCCTGAAGAGCCGGGAGAGAATCCTCGCCTTATCATCGAGTCCGACATCAATGATGCTGCTAAACTACGACTATTAATCATTGAGAATAATATAACTGAAAAGTGGTGTTAAAGAAAGAATATTTACTCTTCCTCAGAAATAAAAACTTTCTTTCCACGGACAGAAGGCAATACTTTTATTTCCCCTCCTCTGAATTTTTCATTGACATCTATTTTACCCACCCATCTATCTAGGAAAATAGCTAGAGCAGCGACTTCTGAATGTGGTTGGTTACCTATACAAATGTTATAATCAGATAAGCCATAAACCTCTCCTGGAACTTTAGTTCCTCCGACTACAATAATCAGAGAATTATCATTGGGTATTTTTGGTATTGTCTCTTCCATATCTTCACCATACATTGTCAAATGTATTATAGTTGAGGATTTATTCTTAGAAATTTTTCTTAGAAATTTTAATGGTTTAGGCTCATAATGGCAATTAAAAACGCCTCCAAAACGTGAAGTTACTGAATTCCATGTTTCAATAGGAGAGTTATCTTCTTCACCGGATAAAATAATCTTATCAGCACCAAAAGCACGTGCAGTAAGTCCCAAATGGGAAGTTATTCTCTTATCCCTTTCTCTCCTATGGCCCAGCCTAAGTACACAAATCTCATATGATTCAGAAGTATTCACAGAGTTTATGCGTAGGGATTCTCTTCATCAGTATGTCCCTCAACATCAGGGTTTTCATAAGATGAAGAGATATTTACATCCATATTTAACATACTTGAACTAACCCATTGAAGAAGAAGAGCGTCGAAAAAGAATTTTGATCCTAGATAAACCATGACAGAGAGAGTAAGAAGTCTTCCAGTGGCGAATACTGCTGATTCTCCTCCTAATTCATCGTAGTGAAGAAGTAATGGTTCTATGATATAGAACATTCCCAGTACTATTAATAAACCACCTAGATTAGATATAGTAGCATTTCCTTTTTCTCTACCCATTACAATAACAAAAGTCGAAAGAAAAATTATGGCGGCCACAATTAAACTTAACATTTCAAATTCAAATTGACCTATCATTGATGCAGGAATATTGGAATCATTGACAGTATTTCCTCCTTTTTTAATAGATATCCACCAGAATAAAGCACTAGTCATCATTAATGCCCCAGACATCAAGCCTCTTTGATTTATCATTTCTCTCACATGGTGAGAATCTTTTGGTTTTAATCGTTGTATTATTGAATCCATTATTAACAGAGTTTGGCCATCGGGTGATTGATTATTAGATACTCCACTATTACTTTGTAAGAGTTCATCACCTATGTCCTCTCCCATGACCATTGGAGGCTTGCGTGTCTGACACGTCATAAAGGATACGTAGGATGGAGAGATAAAATGGCTGACTGGCGACCTATTATAAAATGCCGAGATAACGGCTTTCCAAGAATAATGGGGGTCATTAATGTCACTCCAGACTCTTTTTTTGAAAGCTCCAGAGCAAGTAATTTGGATGAAATATCGGAAAGAGCTATTTTCATGTCTGAAAATGGTGCTGATTGGATAGATGTCGGAGGAGAGTCGACCCGTCCCGGAGCTACAGAAGTAACATTAAAAGAAGAATTGGATAGAGTTTCTAAGGCCATAGAAATAATAAGAGACGAATTACCTAATATAGGGATATCTGTAGATACGAGAAAATCAGAAGTTGCAATGAGTGCATTGAAACATGGTGCAGATATGGTAAATGATATTTCTTCTTTATCAGACCCCAACATGAAAAATGTAATTTTAGAAAATGATGCCCCAATATGCATAATGCATATGCAAGGAACACCTAGAAACATGCAAAATAACCCTCTTTATGGAGACGTAGTGAAAGAAGTTAAGGGACATTTGGAACTTATTAGTGAAGAATTAATACAATCTGGAATAGATAGGCAAAAAATAATTAATGATCCAGGAATAGGTTTTGGAAAACTTCTAGAACATAATTTAAGTCTATTATCGGCAGGTAGAGACATTATTGCACATGAATCAATGCCTCTAATGTGGGGAGTTAGTAGGAAAAAAATGTTTGAAGATTTATTGGGAAGGGATGAAACCAAAAATAGGCTCGCAGGAACCTTGGGTGTTGCGGCAATGGCGCCAAAGAAAGGAGTAGATATAATTAGAGTTCATGATGTTAGAGAGCATTATGACTTATACACAACTATGGCCTCACTGGAGTGATTTCAATGTCAGAGAATATTTCTGGAGATGTATTTGATTTTGATGAAAATCTAAGAATAATAGGAACGGCTCATATCAGTAAGAAATCAATTGAAACAGTCCTTACAGAGATTGATGCATGGCAGCCTGATATTATTGCAGTAGAATTATGTGAATCTAGATTGAGGAGTTTAAAAGAACCTGAGAAACTAGAATCTGAGACTCTTCTTGAAATAGTAAAAGAAGGGAAAGCCCCAATGGTCATTTTACAATCGGCATTGGCTGCAGAACAAAGAAGAATGGGGCTTACTACTGGCGAAAAGCCTGGTGCTGAGCTATTAGCAGCCGTAAATGCTGCAGAAGAACGAGAGATACCAGTAGAATTAGTAGATCGTGATGTTGTCATTACATTGAGAAGGGCTTGGAAAAAGATGGGATTTAGAGAAAAATGGAATGTCCTATATGCGATGTTATGGGCAGAAGAAGATGAGGAAATACCAATAGATGAGTTATTGGAAGATTCTGATATGCTTAGTAATATGTTAGAAGAAGCTCGTGATATAGCACCAGGTGCAGGATACACATTAATAGATGAAAGAGATATTTATTTGTCCGAGAGAATAAGGCAGATAAGGCACAAAGGAAGAGTTTTGGCCATAGTAGGTGCAGGACATGTGAATGGCATAAATGAAAACCTAAGCAAAGAAGAAACTAATTCAGAAAGAATAATTAATGAATTAAATGAGACTCCTGAGAAGTCCAAATGGCCAAAAATAGTTATGTTACTGATACCAATATTAATTTTCTCTGCAATAGGTTGGTTGGCATACAATGGTGAGATTGCTGCTATCCAAGAAGTTGCTAAAACTTGGTTAATATTGAATATGGCTTTTGCTGGACTAGGGATAATAATTGCTAGAGGGCATCCATTATCAGTCATAGTGGGTGCTATTGCATCTCCTTTTACTTCATTAAATCCAACACTAGCAGCAGGATGGTTTGCTGGCTACACACAATACAAAATGTCTCCTCCAACGGGCAAAGATGCTCAGGATTTTCTAAAGTTGGATGATTTGACATTGTTTTGGAAAAATAATGTTGGAAAAATATTACTAGTTACTACTTTCGGAAACATAGGATCTTCCCTAGGAGCATGGATAGGAACAGCAGGAATAATAGGGCTAGTAGTAGGCCTATGAAGGTGTAGGGACATGGTAAACTACGGCTTTGTAATTGATAATAGGAAATGTATTGGATGTCATGCATGTACAGTTGCATGTAAATCTGAACATGAAGTGCCGATTGGAGTTAATCGGACTCATGTAAAATATATTGAAACGGGGGAATATCCTAATAATTCGAGAGAGTTTTCAGTACATAGGTGCAATCATTGTGAAGATTCTCCATGTACGACGATATGTCCAACTATTGCATTATTCACACGAGAAGATGGGATAGTTGACTTTGATGATGAAAGATGTATAGGTTGTAAATCATGCATGCAAGCTTGTCCCTATGATGCTCTGTATATAGATCCCAATAAAGGTACTGCGGCAAAATGTAATTATTGTGCACATAGAATAGAAGAGTCTTATGAGCCTGCATGTGTCATTGTGTGCCCTACAGAAGCAATTATCTCCGGCGATTTAGATGAAGAAAACTCTTCAATATCGAATTATATTTTAGAAAATGATGTGAGTGTCAGAAAACCTGAATCGGGAGCAAGGCCAAACCTATTCTATATTGATGCGAGTCCAGAAATGTTAGATCCATTAGCAACAGAAAGAACACAGTCCTATGTATGGAGTGAACAGGTAGCTGGCGTTGGACACTATGCGAAATATGCAGAAGAAAGAATTTCTAATGCGAACACTAATTCTATGATAGTACAATTAGCACTAGAAAAGAAGGCTAAATCATCGAATCAACGTGATAGGGCAATCATTAGAGATGTCATGGAAAAATTAGACAAAGATAATCAAATAGATGCAAAAAGGACTTATGACCAACCTAGTAAAGGAATTTTATGGGGATGGGAAGTATCAGCTTACATATGGACGAAGGCGATTTCTGCAGGCCTCTATATGGTAGCAATGATGGGCTGGTTATTATTTGATTATGACTTAAATGAATACGGACTATTATGGCCAGTGATAGGAATAAGTCTGATATTTTTGGCTATTACAGGAATTTTATTAGTAATGGACCTAGATAGGCCTGAAAGATTTCTTTATGTCATGCTTAGGCCAAATTGGGATTCATGGTTAGTTAAAGGAGCATATGTCCTCTCATTATTTGGAGGTATTTTGATATTAAACCTAGTCATAATTATTTTTGATTTAGATATAATTTATCTTAAGTTATTAGCGGTAGTAGGCATACCTGTTTCAATTCTAACTGGCGTCTACACGGCCTGGTTACTACAACAAGCCAAAGGCAGGTCATGGTCAAAAGATAAATTACTTCCCTTTAGATTTTTAATTGATACTTTAATTATAGGTATTGCATCATTATTACTAATATCTAACTACAATGAAATACTATACGCTTTAATTTCAATTGGAGTATTGGTATTCTATTGGCATGAAGGAAAGAGAATGATAATTAAACCTCAAATGGAGTCATTAACATAGGCGGAATCTTAATGAAAAAAGATAGTCTTATTGAGAGAATTGCAGTAAAATTAAAGATTATACCAGATCTTTCTAGAAGAGAAATAAATTTGAATAATCATGGAATATTAAAAAAATATCCTGCACCGGAAAATTGGCATAATCATACAGAATTAGATGCTCAAGCATGGCCAAAAAGAATTGAAAGGAAATATTCGCTTATTCCCACTACATGTTTTAATTGTGAATCAGCATGTGGCCTGATGGCATATGTAGATAAGGAAACAGGAAAAGTCAGCAAATTTGAAGGAAATCCACATCATCCCGGATCAAGAGGGAGAAATTGTGCAAAAGGCCCTGCGACAATAAATCAGATCAATGATACTGAGAGAATTTTATTTCCATTAAGGAGGAAGGGAGATAGAGGATCAGGTGAATGGGAGAGAATAAGTTGGGAAGAAGCATTAGATGATATTGCAAGTAAAATAAGATCTTCACTGAAAACTGGGGCCAAAGATAAGGTAGTCTATCATGTTGGCAGACCAGGTCATGAAGGATATACAAATAGAGTTCTAAAGGCATGGGGAGTAGATGGCCATAATTCTCATACCAATATCTGCTCTGCAGGTGCCAGAACCGGATATGCACTGTGGCATAAACATGATCGCCCATCTCCCGATCATGCTAATGCAAAAGTTATTCTTCTGACCTCATCGCATTTAGAAACTGGACATTATTTCAATCCGCATGCGCAAAGAATCTTAGAAGGGATGATGGATGGTGCAAAATTGATCGTGATAGATCCAAGATTGTCAAATACTGCTGCGATGGCAGATCATTGGTTACCTACATGGCCAGGTTCAGAACCAGCATTATTTTTAGCATGGGCTAAAATTATTTTAGAAAAGAAATTATATGATCGTGAATTTATGGAGAATTGGGTCAATTGGGACGAATGGATGAAAGCAGAGCATCCAAAGGAAAAATGTGAATTTGACAGATTTATTGAATTGTTACTAATTGAATATGAGGAATATACTCCAGAATATGCCGCATCAGAATGCCGCATACCAGTCGAACAAGTAATAGAAGTTGGAGAAATAGTAGCATCAGCGGGCAAAAGGCTGTGTACTCATGTTTGGAGAGCAGCAGCAATAGGTAATCTAGGTGGCTGGCAAGTTAGTAGAACCTTACATTTTCTGAATGTTTTGACTGGTTCGGTAGGAACCGAGGGAGGGACTGCTCCTAATTCTTGGTCTAAATTTAAGCCTGAGTTATTTGATGAACCTCCTGATCCAGATGGATGGAATGAATTACACTTCCCTCCAGAATATACTTTATCGCACTTCGAAATGAGCCACATTCTTCCGCATATGATAAAGGAAGGGCGAGGGAAAGATGGATGTTTATTTTACTAGAGTTTTTAATCCAGTTTGGACATATCCCGATGGATTTACTTGGATTGAGATGCTTGCAGAACATAGAGAGGCCTTAGGTTGCCACATAGCATTAACGCCGACGTGGAATGAGACTGCTTTTTTTGCCGACTATGTTTTACCAATGGGTCATGCTTCTGAACGTCATGATATTAATTCATACGCGACCTCAGCAGGAAAATGGGTTGCATTTAGGCAGCCTGTACTAAGGGAGTTTTCACGCAGAGAAGGAAAAGACGTTGAATTCACGCATGAAACTAATCCCGGAGAGGTATGGGAAGAAGATGAGTTTTGGATAGAGTTATCATGGAAAATAGATGATGGGACGATGGGCATTAGAGAACATTTCATGAGTCCCTACCGGGAAAATGAAAAAATCACGATAGACGAATATTACAAATATACTTTTGAGCGGGTACCAGGTCTAACTGAAGCTGCAGAAAAGGAAAATCTTGATGCTTTAGAATATATGCGAAAGCATGGGGCATTTTTGATAGAGCCTGCAACGTACAAGAAACATGAAGAAGAAGGATGGCCAACTCCTTCGGGTAAGCAAGAGTTTTACTCTTTCACTATGAAAGAGTTTGGCTATCCGGAACATACCATCCCTCATTATAAAGTAAATAGTCAAGTACATCCCAGTAACTTACAAGGAGGAAAATGAATACTGCCTATTGCCTAATTTTAGACTCCCGCAACATATACACTCAAGATCGGCAAATGCTAAATGGCTAGTAGAAATAGCACACAGGAATCCAATATGGCTTCATCCTAAAGATGCAAAAAAATTAGGAATCGGAGAAGGAGAACTATTGAAAATAGAAACGGAAATAGGATGGTTTGTGGATAAAGTATGGGTAACTGAGTCGATAAAGCCGGGAGTGGTCGGATGTTCGCATCACATAGGCAGATGGAGGAGAAACCAGGATTCGGGGAATCGTTTTTTGACAAATACTGTAGATATTCAGGATAAGGGAGATGGTAAATGGCGCATGAGTACTGTTAGTGGAATAGAATCATGGAAATCTGATGACCCAGATACAAATAGAATTTGGTGGAGAGACGGAGGAGTGCATCAAAACATTACTCATGCAGT
>JBJLBJ010000026.1:0-69013 GCA_045568235.1 Candidatus Thalassarchaeaceae archaeon | reverse complement strand
AGAAGATAATGTTAGTTGGGTCAAATTAGATGTACGTGATCCAAATAACCATGTCCCAATAACAAAGGAATTGGACTTATTGATTTGTAATGCTGGTGTTTTTCTGGATAGAGGAGATAAAATTGGATCTGGTTTTGAAGCTAAATTATGGGAAGATACATTTGCCACTAATGTAACTGGAACATACCTAGCAATAGAAACACAACTTAAAGCCTTAAGATCTGCTAATAATCCGAAAATCGCTATAATTTCTTCTCAGATGGCAAGCGATACCACGGCACCTGGAGGATCATATATTTATCGATCTTCAAAAGCTGCCTCATTGAATCTTGGAAGAAACCTGGCAACAGATCTAAAGTCAGAAGGAATTTCAGTCGGCATATATCATCCAGGTTGGGTACAAACTGATATGACCAGTAACAAAGGTAACCTTACTCCTACTGAGTCTGCTAATGGATTAATAGAGCGATTCTCGGCTTTATCAATTGAAACAACAGGTTGTTTTGAAACATGGGATGGTAGAATACACCCATATTAATTTATTATTCTGGCAATTATATCAGAGAAATTAATCATTCCAAAATTATGACTATCATCACTTGCTGTAGGATCTGGATTGTCTCCAACCAAGAATGCTTTATCATTTTCAATCGATTGAATACGCTTGATTATTTTAGTATCTTTTCTAAAGGGGTGTTTAGTTAGAACAATTTGTCCAACTTCAGGAGTTTTGGCTCCTAAAATCTCAAACTTTACAGTAACACCATCAACTAATGTGGGCCACATTGAGTCGCCTTTGACGACTACGTTTAAGAAGCGCGAATCCAAGGTACTTCACGGCCTTTTGCAGCCCAGAACATGTTATGAATTTCTTCTACTGCATCCATTAATTCTTGTGCATGCTGTTCTGAAACTTCAGCTTTACAAGCAGAACATAGTTTAGCAGCCTGCCAAAATGTGTCATGAAGATTCGGGATTGATTCAAGATGTTGTGGTTTAAAGAAATCAGTCCATAGTACTAATAATTCATCTTTGCACTTTTGTGCTTCTTCTTCTTTAATTGCTGCATATCTTGACATAGTATTAATGTAAGCTGCAGAATTACTTCCAGAGTCTCCATGGTTAGTTTCTAAAGTGTTCATCTTCTTTGTCATTGATTGAACTGCTTCTGCTGCTACACGTGCGCTTGCAGGATCATAGACGCCACAAGGCCCATCACAATGTGCACTTGCTTCGATTGTTGGTATGCTATCGTTGGTTTGTTTTGTATCTCTCATACTATCTACCTCTGACTCACCGCATTGGGTGCTTGAATATCAATGCTAAGGTAAGTGATTCTAAACAATTTTATGGATGAAACCAGAATGCTAGTGCTAAAACTGCATAGGTTCCCAATAACATCGCACCCTCTAGCCAATTAGATTTACCATCAGAGGCTATTGCATTTGCTATCAATACTGCAAGGAATGCTGCAACTGTTTCAAGTAAACCAAATTCGAAAGTTAATGGTAGACTTAATGCCCACGCAGTTATTACCATCAAAGGTGCAACAAATACTGCAATTTGTGTACTAGAACCTATGGCGATAGCAAAGGAAAGATCCATTTTATTTTTTCCAGCTACAGAAACTGCAGTAAAATGTTCAGCAGCATTTCCGAACATTGGCAACAAGATTACTCCAATAAAGAGATGAGACATTTTCACTTCTTCGGCCGCCTCTTCTAAAGAATGGACTAAAATCTCAGCCATCCATGACACAAGAATAGTGGAAATTACTAGTAAAATAATTGCTTCTTTCATAGTCATTGAAGAATCTTCATGCTCATGTGTATCATCAGTTGCAAATAGCTCTGAGTGTGTCCTTAATTGAAAAAACAAGAATAAGATATAAATTGCTAATAAAATAACAGCTGCAGCTCTGGAAAGATCTTCTACACCAGTATCTCCCTGTTCTCCTGAAACTGTAAGATGAAATACGGTTGGAACAACTAAAGTAATGACTGAAAGTAGTAATAGAGAACTGTTTGAGCCAAATTGAGTTTCATTAAATGATTGTTCTTTGAAGTGAATTCCTCCCCAAACGAATGCCAGCCCCATTACAAGTAATAGGTTACCAAGAATACTTCCAATTAGACTTGCTTGGACGATATGGATCATAATCTCGGCAGTTTCTGAACCCACTCCTGCTTTGTATGCTGACCATAATGCTAAGAGGCAAATAATAATCTCTGCAGCATTGCCAAAGGTAGCATTGAGAAGACCTCCTATGGATTCAGATGTTCGTAATGCAATTTCCTCAGTAGCATGACCCATTAGGAATGCTAGAGGCATTATTGCTACCATTGAAGCAAAGAAGGCATTTGTTCCATCTTTTGATACGTAAGCAAAATAACAACAAATAGGCATCGCTAAAAGTAGAAAATTAAGTTTAGATTCTTTTGGATTTATTGCCTTAATTAATCCCTGATATGACTCGCTCATGACATTCCTCAGTGTATTGGCATATACAATAAGAAGTCAATGTTACGCTTGTAACACGTAGTATTCATCAGATATGGCATCTACGAAGAGTTGTGGCAGTACCTTATCGGCTTTCTTTGTCTGGCTCACCAGGTTCAGGAAAAAGTACCTTAGCAAAAGAATTTGAAAGATTGGGTTTTCATGTTACTTCTGTGGAAGAAATGGCAGAAGAATATGGTTGCATAGGGGAGATTGACAGTGACGATAATGCTCGTCCAATAGATTTAGATAAATTAGTAGATTCTATTGAAAAAGAATGGCAAAATAATCCTCTAGAGCCTCTAATTATTGATGGTCATCTTTCACATCATTTACCAAGCAATGCTGTAGTAGTTTTGAGATGTTCACCTGAAATTCTAAAGAAAAGAATGTTAAAGAGAGGATATTCGGAATCAAAGATAAGATCTAACTGTGATTGGGAGATTTTAGGGAGTTCATGGAATGATAGACAAGGAGATATCCCTTGGAATGAGTTTGATACCACGGAAAATGATGTACACTCAATACTCATGTCCTTATCACTTTGGATATCAGATGGATTCAAGCCCAATGACCCTCCCTCGGTAATTGACTGGGTATCCAAAATGGAGGATTAACAATGTTCGAAAAGTTTAGAGAAACATGGACTAAAGCAACTGAGCCAATAGTAGTGAAAATGGGCAATCTTGATCCCAGTATACTTACTTGGACAAGTCTTGTAATAGCAATTGTAGCATTTGTACTTCTTGCAGAGGCAAAATTTGATGAAACAGGAGGTTTGATGATAATTGGAGGAATTGTGCTAATTATTGTTGCAGGAATATTTGATGCGTTAGATGGTGCTTTGGCTAGACATCAAGGAACTGATGGCCCATATGGAGATTTTCTGGACCATACTATAGATCGTGTTGTAGATATAGGATTATTAGTGGCTCTTGGAATGAATGCTGCATTTGTAGATGATATGAGTTCTGGATCAATGGCCGCACTATTGACTTTGATGGGTTCTTACATGGGGACACAAGCACAATCTGTGGGCCTAGGAAGAATATACGGAGGTTTCTCTAGAGCAGATAGATTAGTGATAACAATGATTGGTCTATTAGCAGCAGCAGTTCAAGCTATTACTGATACTAACGGTATTTCTAGTAATTCAATTCATGAATATTTTGATTGGATTATTTTAGGAAATTCTGAACTTAATGGAATAACATTTGCAATAGCATTCTCTGCATGGGGAGGAGTGTATACTTTTATCATTAGATTTTTGAAAACTCGTAAAGGATTATTAGGCTAATTGGCAAATTCTGATACCTGTGAAAAACTATATGTTACCCTATGTTTGTAGGGCAATAGTTATCCTCTGCCTAATGTCCCTCTCACTTCGTGAAGCATATTATCGATAGAGTCCTCGAGCTTCAGGAGGACGAAATTACTGCTCAGAATACTCCCGAGCCAGTTGAAGATTTGAATCTTCAAGATTTACTAAAATCTTTACAACCAAAGATAAGGGTCTTTGGATGTGGAGGTGCTGGAAGTAATGCAGTAGCAAGGCTTGAGGCAGAGTCATTGTTTGATGATGAATATGTAAAAGGAATGGCAATTAATACAGATGCTCAACATCTGTTGAAAGTTGCTGTTGAAAATAAAATTCTAATTGGTCGCACAGCCCGTGGCAGGGGGGCAGGTGGCGATCCAGAAAAGGGAGAACAAGCAGCATATGAGTCTGAGAGAATATTGAAGACTGAAGTTGAAGGCTGCGATCTTGCGTTTATTACCGCAGGTTTGGGGGGTGGATCTGGTACGGGATCTGCCCCTGTAATATCCCGATTAGCTAAACAGGCTGGGGCATTAACAATTGCAGTAGTTAGCTATCCATTCTTATCAGAAGGATCTCTAAGAAAACAAAATGCAGATTGGGGATTAGAGAGACTCAAGGAAACTGCCGACACTGTTATTGTATTGCCAAATGAAAGATTATTGGAAATTGATACTGTTAAGCAATTACCGTTAGATGCTGCTTTTCGTGTGGCTGATGAATTATTAGTTCGAAGTATTTCAGGCGTTTCTGAGATGATATCTAGAGAAGGGATAGTCAATCTTGATTTTCAAGATTTAAAATCAGTCCTCAGTAATGGAGGAGGAATTGGAGTCATTGGACTTGGAGAAGGCGAGACTGCAGAGATTGCTACAAATGAAGCAATTGAGAATCCACTACTAGACATGGATATTTCAGATGCAAGGGGTGCTCTGATCAATGTTGTTGGAGGGCCCGGTTTAACTCTTGGAGAAGCAGAAAAATGTGCTGATATAATTCGAAAGAAAATTAATACATATGCAAAAATTATTTGGGGAGTTACGACTGATGAATCGTTGGGCAATAACATTAGAGTTTTGTTAGTATTAACTGGAGTAAAAAGTGAACAAATACATGGTGCTTCGATGCATACTCAGATGAGAAATTTAAGAAGTAGGACTGTAGAATTTATCTCTTAATTTTAATAATTTTATATTTTCCTATGGACGTACCTTCCCGTCGCCCTTAAATGGAATTGGTTGGACGCTTGGCCGATTTGAGGGAGAACGATGAGTGTCGAAAATTCCAAAGTTAGTAAATTCGAAGAGAAAGTTCAGGACGTTCAGGACGATATTGAAAGCCGAGTTAGAAGTTTACAAACAGGTTCATATGCAAGAATTTTAAAGATGGCACGTAAACCAACAAAGGCTCAATTTAGACAAACTATGATAGTTTGTGGCATAGGTATGTTCATATTGGGATTATTTGGTTTCGTTGTACAAGCTATGATGAATAATGTTTTCCCAGCATTTTTTGATTGGTTAACAGGAGCATGAGGTGTAAAGTATGTCTGAATCATTTACAGTTTATCTAAGAAATGAAGAAAAAGTACTCTTAATGCAAAGAGCTGATGGAATTTCTGATTTCGCTGGCGCATGGGATGGAATCTATGGATTAGGAAATCCTGATGATCTTGATGCAGTAGCAAAAAGAGTTGAGGAGTGTACTGGTATTTCACGAGAGAACTTTGAATTTGTGCGCACTGGCGAAGCACGTGGATTGGAATATGGAAATAGACTGGTAGATGTTACTCCGATACTTTGTGTATGTAAAGTCAAAGAAGTTGTTCCAAGTACATTGTACAAAAATAGTGAATGGGTAGATCCTGGAAGAATTAAAGAAAAAGAATATTCAACTCCGAAATTAACCGAAATGTATGGAGATGTGGCATCATATCTTTACATCTTGAAAACTTCAATAGGGCAAGAGCAAAATGTTGCTAAAGAAATCAGAGCAAGACTTTCAGGAACTGGTTCTCTACAAGATATTCAAGATGAGATATTTGGTGTACTAAATCCACATTTCATGAGAGGTTATATTTTCGTTGAAGCATCTGCTTTACACCATGTAGAGAAATTAATTGGCAGAGTAGGGATAGGAGTCACACCTCTAAAGAACTGTAGAAAGGTTTTACCAGGAGAATCTCCACTTGAAGATGTATTGCCCTACTTAGAGCCTAAGGCTGCTACATCTGGAATAGAAGAAGGTAGTCTCTGTGAAATTGTTGGAGGAGCATTTAGAGGTCAAAATGCACGTGTAATTCGTGTTACTGAATCAAAAGAAGAGGTTACAGTTGAATTATTCGAAGCTGCTGTACCTGTTGCACTAACAGTACGAGCAGATCAAGTCAGAGTAACACAAAGAGTTGAATAAGCGAGGAATCGGCTAAATTGATTTTTACATCAATCTCAAATAGGGCAAGTAGGTCGGCGAGACACAAACACAGGAGGTTACACAGATGTCAGCTAGGAATGAAACACCACATATGGTGAATCAAACACTTGGTGTAAAGAAGTGTAATGGGTCTTGGGAGGATGCTACTGAGAACTTGACAATGGATCAAATTAAACAGATAGCAGAGAAGCAAAAAGAACGTTTGACCGGCTCTACTCTTTACGCAAGATGTCGTGAAGTAATGGGTACATGTGTATCTATGAGAGTTAGTGTAGAAGGAATGCAACCAAAAGAAGCATTAAATGCAATGAGTGAAGGGAGATTTAGCGAACATTTTAGTTGAAACGAACACGAATTGCGGTAGAGGGAAACCTCGTTGACCGCAGAGGTGAGATAATGGAAAATAATTTACAAACAGCAATTCAAAAAGCACTTGAAGGTGCTCCAGAGCGAAATTTCGTAGAATCACTAGAAATGTCATTTACTTTGAAAGATATTGATTTGAAGAATCCTTCTAACAGAATACAAGAAGAAGTCAGACTTCCTTCAGGGAGAGGTAAAGAACCGAAGATTGCAATGTTTGCTGGTGGAGAAATGGCAGCTAAGGCTAGAGCAGCCGGATTAGAAATTATTGATCCATCAACAATCGAAGATTTGGGTACAAAACGTCAAGCAGCTAGAAAAATGGCTAACAGATATGATTTTTTCTTGTCAGAAATACCACATATGGGGTCTGTAGGTAGATTCCTAGGTGTAGTCCTAGGGCCTCGTGGAAAGATGCCCCGACCTGTACCTCCACCAGTAGATCCTGCTATGATAGCAGGAGGTTTGAAAGATACTGCAATAGTTCGTTCTAGAGATAAAATAACATTTCACACTGCCATAGGTACTCGAACTCAATCAAATGAAGAGTTGACTGCTAATGCTCTAGCAATATGGAAGAGAGTGATTGGGAGATTAGATCGTGGAGACAAAAACATTAGATCTTGTTACGTTAAAACTTCTATGGGACCTTCAATAAAAGTGGAGGTTGCTAATTCATGATTCCTAAAGTAGCATCTTGGAAAGAAGGGCGTGTTAACGAACTTAAAGAAATTATTAGTAGTCCGGGTGTAGTCGGAATTATAGATATTGGAGGAGTTCCTGCAAAGAATATGCTAGATATGAGAAGTTCGTTAAAAGGCATAGTTAGCATGACAATGGCGAAAAAGACATTGATGAGAATTGCTTGGAAAGAATCTGGTCGCTCTACTGAAGAGTTGGAAGTTTTGTTTGAAGGTGCTGCTCAACCTTGTATAGTACACAGTGATTCACTAAATGCATATCAGTTATTTGATGAATTAAAGAAAACACGCCAAGGACGTGCTGCAAAAGAAGGTGAATTAGCACCTTCGGATATTATTGTTCCAGCCGGACCGACAGAATTCGCACCAGGGCCTTTAGTGGGAGAATTTAATGCTGTAGGAATTCCAGCAAAAATTGACAAAGGTAAGATAGCAATACAAAAAGAAACAAAAGTTGTATCTGCTGGAGAGCCTATGTCTGCTGATTTAGGTATGATGTTAGCAAAGCTTGGAATAAATCCTATAGAAATTGGTTTAATTTTAATTGGAGCTATTGAAGAAGGATTATTATTACCTGCAGATGATTTGGATCTCGACTTAGACGGCCTGAAAGATGATATTTCGATTGCAACTTCACGTGCATTCAACTTGGCTTGCAATGCACATTGGTTCTCTACAACAACTACTCCGGTCCTACTAGCGAAAGCTAGCAGTGAATCATTAGCGGTAGCAGTTAAAGCTGGTATTGTGAATGATAAAACTGCAGAATTATTTGTAACGCGTGCCAATGCGCGTATGATGGCTCTTGCGAGCCAATTAGATTCCTCAGCACTTGATGAAGAATTAACAGTAGCACTAGGTGCTGTTTCAAGTGCTGTTGTCGTGGCCTCTGAAACGACTGAATCAGATGCAGGAACTCCTGCTACTGAAGAGGAAGGAGAGGAAGAGGAGGAAACTGGGTTCGATGGACTTGGTGACCTCTTCGGTTAAATAAAAGGTGAAAAAAATGGAATATGTATATGCTGCAATGTTACTGCACTCTGCTGAAAAGGAAATTGACGAAAAAAGTGTTAGCGGAGTATTAACTGCTGCTGGCGTGGATGCTGACAAGGGTCGCGTAAAGGCTCTAGTTGCATCTCTTGGATCTGTTGATATCGGTGAAGCTATGGCTACTGCTATAGCTACACCTACTGCTTCTGCTGCTGCACCTGCTGCCTCTGGTGGCGGAAATGCTGCTGAAGCTCCTGCCGCAGCTGCAGAAGAAGAACCTGAGGAAGAAGCCGGTGGTTTCGAAGGTCTCGGTTCTCTCTTCGGATAAGTAAAAGCGATAATTAATGATACGCGAAGACGCTATGGGCGAGGGCCTAGAGGGATTCTTTATGATGTCGAGCCGATTAGTCGAAATACCCGTCAGTGTAACGCCTACTGATGCAATAAGGGCGATTAGAGAAATTGGCGAACATAATAATTGGAAAATGCGTAGGATTGAGGAATCAAAGATAGTTAGCAGATGGGCAATAGTCATGCCCATAAGTAAAATGGCAAGAGTATTAGGGATAGTTATCGAAGAGGGTGAAGTAAAAGGTCTTGCTATGAGAGTATGGTCGCATACTCCTGGTTCGGCTGGGAAAATAACAAAAGTTTCTTTTGAAGTGCCAATTGAAATTGATGGCGAAATATGGATTAATATACTCAATCAATGGGTTTCAAAATTTAGTCGTTGTCCTTGGAAATGGAGTTTTGGAGAAAGATCTATGATTGGATATTTCCAGCCAGAATTTTATAAATCTAAATCTCAATTGAAGAAAGAGGGAGTAGATATTACAAAATGGACTAAGAAGTCTGTTTTTTAATAATTTTTGCACTAGCAATAGAGGAATTGAAATGCGGATGACCTAACCGGTTGATGTAATACAATGGACTTTGAAGACCTAGTAAATACTTCTCGTAAGAGAACGATGCTGATGTGGAGTGTCATTTTCATGATTGCCTTTCCATCCTACTTTGCTGTAATGCCATCATTAATTGATAGTGAGATGGTTGGAGGAACAAATGGAATAAAGGGAGAATGGATGATATCATTTGAAGAGACGACAGAGACGTTGTCTGAAACAATTAATTTAGCAGATGATGAAGCATATGATACATTCTTCGATATTGTAAGTGAAATTAATATTGGTTATGTGGAGTTAACAATTACTTGTATGGATAATGATGATCCAGGACCAGGATTTACTGATGGAATGGATGTGGTTACTGATCTAAGTGGAGTTGAAGGAGAGTTTGAAGAACAGAATGAGCAAGGATCATGTAATGGGGGCGGCAATTCAGGAGTAAACATCAGATGGGATGTGACAGCAAATTACACAGGAGACAATATTACACAAAGTGAAACTACTGAACAAGAAATACTCAATCAATGGACAGACAATGGATTTGGCAGAGGAACTTGGTCTGCAACAATAACTGCTGACATTAGTTCACCTCCAGCACCAATAGTTGGAGATATTGTAGACTCTGATGAAGATTATGAGATTACATGGACAGTAGTATCATACATAGTAACAATAGAGCCGGTAATTGAGATATAAATTAGAAGATTATAAATCACAATATTTTCTCCAAATATGGATAAATAAATCTGCAACTTTATTTTGATTATGGAGGATAAAATAATCTAGATTTTCTTTTGAAAACCATTTTCCCATTTCTATCTCTGATAAATTAGGATTTAATAATTGGTCAGTTTCTAAATAATAAACCCAACTGAATTCATTTGCAGTTAATTTTGAAGGTTTTAATTTGAATAATTTTTCCGGTATATAATTTATTTTTATTCCAACTTCTTCTTCAATTTCCCGAATACATGCAACATCATAAGACTCTCCTGCATCGACATGCCCAGATACTGAAGAAGCCCAAAGACCAGGGCTCTCTTGCTTTAGTAGACCTCTTTGTTGAAGAAATATTTCCCCATTTGTATTAAAAATCAGCACATGAATTGAACGATGAAATAGATTTAGAGAATGTATCTCATCACGTCTCCTTTGTCCAATTACTAAATCTTCTTCATTGACAACAGACAAGATTTCAGCATCCTCCAAATCTCTACTCACAAAAATAGTAGAAATATCATAGATTAAATAATATCCGGCAATAATTTGAAAGTTGAGTCAATATCTGAAAAACTGTGGGAAAGAGGAAGTGTGCTGCATTTAATTGTAATGCACTAGAATTTAGGAGTGTTGGATACTGTAATAGACACAAAAATCATTATCCTCCATTAGAAGTAATAATTCCTAAAAAAAATCCGATTGATAAACCTTCAGATGAATCAGATATTAGATACGATATTGACGGAAATAAGAAGAGAATAAGTTCGAAAAACATAGATGAATTATTGATTCTACTCAAGGCTGCAAAACAGTATTGGGTTGTGGATTTAGGCATAGATGAAGATGAATTCGTACAATATGCAGTTGATAAGGGAGAATTGGAACATTGGGATGATAGTAAAAAGATTGAGAGTAAAAAAATGAAGATGGAAGATGCATTTGAAATTTTAGAATCTAAGTTATTGGGTGATTTCACAGGACATACAAAATGGTGGGATGATGGAGAAGATTTGGAAAAAAATCGAGGGATATTACAGATATTAGGAATAGTATCACTTGTTATTGTCGTAATATTAATTTTATTAACTGGAGATGAAGATAAATTTCTACTTATGATCAGTCAACTTGGTGTAGAAGCAATTTGTGGATTAATATTTTTAGGAGGGGGGGCATTAACTTCACTTAATAGGTCAGATTCTGGTAAATTTATAAAATAGAGAAGTTAATTTTTTGCATGTATTCGGATTACATCTCCATTTTTTATTTCATAATCAGCTCCTATTACTCTTGAAGAACGAGCATCAACTGCTCGGATGAATCCGTCTCCAAGATCAGAATGAACTGCATATGCTAGGCCTTTTGCAGTAGTTCCCTCAGGAACTAGTATTGCATCTGGAAGGATATTACCTTCTCCATCAACCCAGTGTGATTCATCTTGAACAGGATATGCAACTTTACGATTAAGAATTCCAAAAACTACCTCTGATAATAATCCAACTAATCCTCTTCCTCTCCAAGAATTTAGAGTCTTGCTAATTGATAATAGTCCTTTTCTTTGTGGTTCAGATAATTTTTCTTCTCCAGTTTTGGTTATTTCAAAATTTGACTCACCGGGAATATGGCTTATCAAACCTGAACGAGAAGCTCTTCTTAATGCCAATTCAGCCTCTGCACTAGTCGGGACAACGATACCTCCATTTATTTTTACAACTTCTTCTAATTCTAACCAAGATTCTTGAGATGCTGAATCTGCTTTATTTGCTGCAATGGAAATAGGAAAAAGTTCAGACCTAATTGCTGAAGCGATAGTAGTCAATTCCCCTGTTCCCCATTCCCAAGGAACCCCGGCATCTGGGAATTTTTCATGGACAGCTGCCAGACCTAATGAAATATGTACTTCTTTAGCTCCTAATCCCGATAATTGATCTAAAAGATATAGAGAAATTGCCTTTTCTCCTTCAGATTGGACTCTCCTTGCACCGCGTTGCCAGCCTGAACTAATTATTCCGGTTATCCAAGCATCTAATTCTTTGAGCAGGAAATGATATTCTTCCAAAGGTGTTGATCCTCCTACACCAATCGGATTACCTTCAATATCTGTTGAACCTGATGTATCTACAATTTGTATCAATGCATCACACCTAGCCAAGTCTGAAAGGAATTGGTTTCCTCTGCCTCTTCCTTCATGTGCACCAGGTACAAGTCCGGCAACATCAATCAATGTGATTGGTACTAATCTGGTGAAGCCAACGCATGATCCGGAATTAGGAGAACAAATACTTCCCTTTCTTTCGTCGTTAATTTCAACATCTAGTTTTCCTTCCTTTTCCTTTTTTATCCTCAATTGAGAACATGCACAACTATCAAGTAAGGGTAACCAAGCTATTCCGACATTTGGATCGATAGTAGTAAAAGGATAGTTTGCTATTTCTACAGGTTTTTCAGTCAACGCAGAAAAGGATGTAGATTTACCAACATTCGGTTTTCCAACTAATCCAATACGCATAATATGACCGTTAAATAGAACTCATTCTTCTTCAATATGAAGTAGAGTAGGTTTTCCGGAATCACTACTTTCGAATGTAGGTACTACTTCAGTATCTAATACCGCTCCACTTGCTAAAATCTTACGAATAGAAGTAGTTGCAGTCAACGGATATGAAGTAGGAACAAATGTTGTCTCAGACAAACTTACTTGAGATTTAACCTTCTCCCCCCTATATAATCCACTTACGATATTAGTAGCATGGAATATTGCTCCCAAAACAGTACCATAGAAAACTACTGATCCAGCTTTCCTCATAGTGTGAGAAAGTGTACTAGGATCTTCAACAAGTGCTTCTGCCAATGCAAGGTCAGTGATATCTGATATTAGAGTAAGAACTAGTCCCAGTACAGCTCCACCAGATAACATCCAAAATGCCATTCTTGCCCTATTCTGTGAAAGCGGGTATCTTCCACTAGCCGGAGGCAATACTTGTAATGCTGCACCCAAAGTTAGTGGAATAAAAACAGTCCAAATAGTCATTAATTGAATTATATTAGAAATCCCAGTAAGTTCATTTACTCCACTTAGATAGTCAGTTTGTACGAATAAAGACCCAATGCCTAATGGAAGTAGCATCCAAGCACCAAAATTTATTTCTGGAATACCTGCTGAATCTGGATTTTCTACAAAGGTATCAGTACCACGGAGTGTGATTAATATGTTTGAAGATAATGCTATTATTGGAATTATGGCTAATGCCATCAAAAATGATCCAATTACATTATCTTGATTTGTAATAACTAATTCTGCTGTTGATAATCCAAGCATATCTACAGCCATTACTGGATGAACATCTCCCAGTGGATTTATTGTAAATAATGTTCCAAATATAACTACACCTGCAACAGTTCTTGACCATAATGCATTCCCAGATCCATAACTAGCTGAGTAGAGTGATATCCCAGCTATTGATGAAAACCAGAATGTAGCGCCAAATAGATGATATGTCAACCATTGGCCTATTCCTTCATCGTATGCACCACTAACTAATATAGAGATGATAGCAATTGGTGTACCGATTAATCCAAAGATAATCAGCCAACCTGGTGTTGCCAACGTAACATCTGAGTTTGCTTTAGTCAGCAATTGATTAGCGGTAATAGCAGTAGCAACAAGTAAATTTATTCCTGTTCCAATTAAAATAATATCCAAGCCAAAAATTTCACTACTTTGAGAGCCAATGATTAGGATTATTACTGATATTGTCCATACAAAAGAGGTTAAGACAGCGTTTTTCTCACTTGCTAGATCGACCTCTAATAATGAAGGGAGTATATGTAATCCTGAGCCAATAATGAACATTCCGACTGCTCCAAATAATGCAGCAAATTTGCCTGCATAAAACAGTTCTGATGAAAGAGCATTGTATCCCCAAGCTTCCAAACTATGCAGAGCGATGGGATCATGTCCAAGCCAAAGTCCTATGAAAGTAAGAGTTGCAGAAACAAATAACCAAATCATTCCTTGTACAATCCAAATTTTTGACCCAGCACCTTTTCTTCCTTCTACAAGATCTGCACCTGGTCCTAATGCTTTTTCAAGCATGAACATAGTCAAACCACGTACAACTTCTCCTAATACACCAAGACCTCTTTGAATTAAGATATAAGAAATAATAATGAGTGCCCAAAAAATAACTAAAGTTGATAATATTATATCCATTTTAAAACCTCACTCAATAGTTGCCTCTGTAAGAATAGTGCCTAGAATGGCGAATGCACCAATCATAGCACCCAGTATGAAGAACCAAATTCCTGAATCAAATACACCCTCGAACATAGGTAAAAGAGAAGAAAGGACAGGTAAATCTTGCCCAGGATATAATATATTATATATTACTAAGAAAATTAGTGCTGCTACAAACCCAATTACCAAAATTACCCATGAAGAAGGAGGTTCCTTCTCACCTTGTAGAAACTGACCTATTTTACCTGAACCGTCATTAGACATTTCGACACCACATACATCCCACCGTGTAGGACATGCTTAACCACTGAAGATTGCCCCTTAAGCATTAGGAGAAAGATGAGGTCGCTTTGGCTCATGGGGCACGAACTGTATCAGTTCTGAAAGATCTACGATCTAATCCTGAACCGAGAGGAATTGGAAGATTATTATCATTGAAAATTTCGGTACTCCAGACTTTTTTACAAGAACAATCGATACCTGAAAATTCTTCTAAGCTGCCAGATACTGAATATCTTTCTATTGCTGCAACGACATCCTCATCACAAGAACCACAATTATGCGCTCCTCTTATCCTACCCCCGGCGGTTGGATGTACAATAGTACGACAATCTAGTTGTGAAATTTCTGAATGAGTTTTTTCAATCATATCTACCAAAGACCATAGCCATGGCGGCCTAAACTCTCTATTTCTAAATAAACGGTCTACAATTGTACTTCTTTGAATATTCATGGGATTTATTGAAACTTCATCTGAGAGAGGTGCTACTTGCTTGACCCATTTTATTGTATGTCTTAATGCATCACCTTCTGACATGAATGGCGGTTTAAAAATCAAGTATGTCTTAACTCTAAGACTGTTTTCTCTAAGTAAATCAACTGCTTTATGCCATTGTTTAGTAGAAAATCCTTTATTTACATGAAATCTTAATACAATGTCATCATATGCTTCAAGTCCTAAAGCAATTGTACAGCCTGGATGTTTTTTGGCCAGCCATGCAATTTTTTCTGGATAACATAATTGTGCTTGAGCTTCTATAACTAAGTGTATTTTTCTTTCAAACGTTTCAATTAAAACTGATTCCTGGAAATCTACAGGAATTTCTTGATCTTCAAAAAAAGTTCCTGAAGTATATACTTTAATCATCTTACAACCATCAAAATCATTTGTTTGCCGCTTAGCTTCCTCCCACTGAGCAAAAAGATTTGCAGAAGTAACATCATCCCTTACATCATTAAAATAACCACAAAATGTACATCCAGATTTCCACCACCAGACACAACCCTTGGTCCTAAGAATAACTGTAGCGGCAGTACAGGGCGTTCCATCGGGAAGATTTTCTGGAGTTTTGTAAACTATAGCTGGCTTGTCTGCATCCCATGATTCTCTTCTTGAAATTGAATGTGGAGTATTTTCTGGGGCTTTAACTAGATGATGTATTTTAATGGCTTTTTTACCATCTCCCAGTAAGCCAGATGCTGTAGCCATAATTGATGCGTGGGACATTCCGCCTTGATACTGCCGTAAGCGCTAAATTATATATTAATCAAAATATACTATGAAAGTCTGTTATTTTATCCCGAAACATCTTCTTTGAACACTCTCACGCACCATTACGGGTGTACCAATGAAGTCATTCATTATTATTCAAAATTTTTTAACAGCACTAGTAATACCAATCTTCGCCGCTATAATTGGAATTACAGCAATTCCTGCTTTAGCATTATTTAATTATGGGCATGAAATTTCTACATCAAATGCTGAAAGTTACTTCTTAGAGCTGATGGGGATTGGAGTTTCTCTTGGATTATTCATTATGACTTGGGGCATTAGTTTAGTGATATTTAGTGGTTTAATGGCAGGTCTTTTGAGGCCGAGACTAGAACCTGGAAGATACCCATTACAATCATTTGTTACAATTCAATGGGCTTGGTCAATGATTTTTCATAAGGCTGCTTTATTTTTCTTACCTCATCTAGTACCTTCTTTCATTGGAAATACTTACTACAGACTTTCTGGAGCAAAAATTGGTAGAGGGGCACAAATAAATACTCCAAACGTTAATGATTGTGGTTCAGTTACAATTGGAGAAAGAGTAGTAATTGGTGGAAAGGCTGTGATTAATGCTCATCTTACTGAAAAAGGAGAATTGGTTATGGCACCAGTAGTTATCGAAAATGATGCACTTATAGGTACTGAATCAATTATTCAACCAGGATGTACGATTGGAGAAGGTGCGGTTATAGCATCAAGAGCGGTTGTTCCTAAATGGACCAATGTACCTGCAGGAGAAGTTTGGGGCGGATTACCAGCAAAATGTATCCGTTTAGTAGATGGATCGAAACCAGAATAATTGCTTATTCTGTTTCGTCAGCGTTTGATGATTTTTCTTCCGAAGCTTGTTCTTTAACAGCATCAAGAGCTTCGTCCATACGATCTTTGAATGTATCTTGCTTTTGACGGAATTCAGCCATTGCTTGTACTGCACTGTCTATCATCTCATATCTGGTTTGAATGGCTTCATTGAGATTTTCAAATAATTGCATATGCTGTACATACCAGTCATCTCTCGCAGACATTTCAGTAGTTGCTGTTTGTAAAGCTTCATCAAGTTCTTCAGCTACTTCAAAAACACGTCCTAGCCTTGCCTTTTCTCTGGAATACATTTCTTCTGTTTTTTCTAATTTTGGTTCAAGATGTTCTATAGTTTTGTTTGCCTTGGCACGCTCTAATTCCATTGCCCTCAAACGCTCATCTTTCTCATCTAGGAGTGCTTGAATTCCTTCTTTCTCAATTTCACTGTTTACAGCCTCTTTTTCTAAAACTTCAATGATGGCTTGTAATTCTTCATTTAGCTTTGATGATTCATTATATGCAATATATAATTTTTCTAATCTATCATTTGCTATTCTCAAATCCTCTTCTAAATTTACTGAGGATGGAGCGTTTGGTTCAGGAAAATTGATTCCATTTTCGCCTTCGTTCATGTCTGTCTCGATATGTTCCACGGCCGCATCTGATTTAACATCGGCGGAATTAATATCCTTCTTGCGTCAAAAAATACAATTTTAACTTGATACTGCGGCGATCGTTGCAGAAAGAACAGCCGTTAATCTTTTTGAAGAGGGTATATGGAGTTTTTCATCTGGCCCATGAGCATTATTACCAGGCCCTCCAGTACCTGTACAAAGGAATTTGGCATCTGGATATTTATCCTGCATCATAGCCATAAAAGGAATTGTGCCACCAACCCATGTGGCTAATGGAGGTAATCCAGTTATATGCATAGAAGCATCATGTAATGATTGGAGTAGTTCTCCTTCCAAAGGAGGTGCATGAAAACCATCTGCTGAAGGATCGAGAGCGAAGTTGACTTGTGAGCCAAATGGAGGATTAGTCTCTAATTTTTGTTTGATTATTTTCTCAACAAAATTTGCCTTTATACCTGGAGGGATTCTGAAACTTAATTTCAAATCCGTATTCGTACGTAGTACATTACCCGCATTTTGTACCGAGGGCATGCCATCTGCACCTATCACAGTCAATGCCGGCCTCCAATTCACATCAAGTAAGCTTTCTTCAACAGAGTGTGATTGTGAAACTAATGTATCGATTACAGGTAAAGTTTCCCATATTGAGTTTCCCACAACTTCTGCAAGAGCCTTTGCTTGCTCGCGAATTGTATCTGTTATTGTAGTATGCATCTCAGGGATTAGAATTTCGCCAGTAAGTGAATCTTCGACCCTATCTAAAAGAATTCTCTGTATTCTAAATGAAGAAGGTATAGTTCCGCCTGACATTCCTGAATGTACTCCTTCATGGGAGACTTTGACAGAAAGCGTCCCTGATACTAATCCTCTCAAGGCTTCAGTTGTCCAAATATGATCATAATCAGGCCCTCCACTATCTAGTACTACAACTAAATTAGGATTTCCAAGTTGATCAGTTAATTTTTCAAGATAAGGAGGTAAATCAAAGGAGCCAGATTCTTCACATGTTTCAATCAAGAATTTGCAGGTTGGATGAGGAATTCTGAGTTCTTGTAGCATTCTTAATGCTGTAACGCAAAGATAACCGCCATAACCGTCATCTAATGCTCCTCGGCCAAATAACCACGGATCTCTTCTAACTCCTTTCAAAGGATGTAAGCCTTCAGACCATAGTTCTGGTTTAGAGGGTTGCTTGTCTAAATGGGAATAAAATATTACTTCCCCTGATCCTGTTCCTTCTACATCAATTAGAAGAACAGGAGTGGAGTCCTCTATTTTATGTACTTCGTATGACATTCCAGAAAGTTGCTGATTATCTAGCCAAGAACAAAATAAATCAATTGTTGCATCTAATTCTCCTTTATCAGCCCAATTTGGCTCAAATGCAGGAGAAAGTGCCTCAATTTCAATAAATTTCTTCAAACTAGGTAAGATTGATTCTTCCCATAATTCATCACTACGTTCCATCAGTGCATCGAGGTCGAGAGGCATGATGTCCTGTCTACTACCTTGCAAATGTATTCTTCGTTTAATTAGTTAATTTAACGGGCCACAAATAGGTAATTCTCCTTGATTAAAGGGACATTTATGACATGTCTCAGATTTACTTGATTCTAAAGGAGGGAAGTTAGAAAGTAATACATTAGAGCCAAGAGACATTTTGGCTGCTAATATCAAATTTTCTTCTAAATCATCTAATGCATTTTGCAACATATCATCCGGATACACTACTAATCTTCCTGTAACGCCAATCAAAATTGCTGGAGGAAGGACTTTTCTTGAAGGATAACCGTATTTTGATCTTTCATTTTCAAGATTTTTAAGTGCTATATAGTAAAGGGCTTGTTGCATTCTATGTTCCAATAAAATTTCTATTTCCGCTTGGCATTTTGGTTCAGTTGTGCTCTCTCCTAATGCTTCAATCAACCCATCGGTTTTTTGATCTATCAATTTACTCGCTTCCTCTGTTTTGAGATCTATGGGGCGAATAGTTGATTTTCCATTAATAACAGTGCAAAGTACAAGATCAATGAGGCCACTCATTTCAATATTAGCAAATTCAATTTTAGATAGTGGCTCATATCCCTCAGGAGTCCATCGGCTACGAACTAGGCCGTTTAAATTTATTTTTTTAGTAATATTAAATGGCATTTCAGTTCTTAATCCTTCAACTCTGTGCCCATCAAAGATTTCACCTCTGGATAGTTTACCAAGAGGTCCGGATTTTATCCTATTAATCATTAAGTTGACTAAGTGAATAGTGCTTTCTCGATCTACTCCTAAGGGCAATAACTCATCAAAAACTGTATTATGTATTTCAGGACTATCAATTAAATCAATTTCTCTTTTTATCCATGATTCAGGTAATGGAGTCGTTGGATATTCTTCTTTTGGTCCGGGATTACCTATACCTATCTCGATTATCCTATGTACTATTGTACCAAAAAGAGCAGGGTCAATTCCTCCTGGGAGTCCATTTGGTGAATTTACAGACTTTGATGGGATGATGGGTTTAGGAGATAAGCCGCCTATTGTCTCATACCAATGTCTTCTTGGACATTTTTCTATAATTGAGATTCTACTTGGTGCAATCCTCAATCTTGCAGAATAGTCTGTCCTTGGAGAAATTGAAGAGGTTGTGTGTTTTGATATAGAGTTTCTAGCAAATGCATCTAAATTTTCTATTCTACTTAAAGGGGTTGAAATCGAAGAAGGTTTATTTTCTGAAATCAGACAATCAGGATGGTGCAATAATGTTAATCCATTTGGTGACTTAGAATGGCCTATAAATCCCTTAGAAAACAATGAATGTGGGTTAAATTCACGATATCCGCGTGTTTTAATATTTATTTCACCTGATATAACATCTGATTGATCGAGCCATGGCGAATCTGTCTCATTCCTATTAGCTGATCCTTGTCGTAATGATTCTATCCACATTTCACCTAACTGTGGTAATGATTCTGAATATGTCCAAGGAAATTTTATTCCTTTTCCATCCTCCCATTTAGTACCTTTTGTTGATCCTACTATAATGAGTTTGTTTTGTGCTCTTGTTGCTCCAACATAAAGAAGTCTGCGTGATTCAGCACTTTTACGAGCTTGGTAAATCTTCCTGACATGTTTCCATAGAGCGGATAATGGAGATAATTCATTGGACCAAGGTTTTGGATTACCTGCGAAAAGCTCCGGCGTTACAATGAGTCTATTTCTATCATCTATAGTCATATTAGTTTGACGCCCAGAAAATAAATCTGCAAGAATAACTACTTTGGCTTGTAGTCCTTTTGACCCATGTATAGTCATTACTCTGACTGCGTCACTTGGAGGGATGGTCACTGCTTCCAGAGAATTGCCGCCACTTTCTCTTAAATCACGTATTTTATCTGCTAAAACAATTGAATCCCCTCCAACTTCTCTAGATAAATTTCTGATAATATCTATTATTTGTTCTATGTCTTGACGCGAGACTATATCTGGAAATGCCATTAGAATATCCGATCTATCTACTGTTTCTTCTAAAAGATCCACTATACGTCCTGCTGAGGAAAGATCTATCCATCTTTGTACTAATTCTTTTTGCCTCTCATTGATTGCAAAATCTCTTAATCTGATTAGTAAGTTCTCTTCTTTTCTAGAGTAAAAAAGGTATTCTTGTAGTTTAGTATCATCGAAGCCGATCAAAGAAGACCTTGCGACCCAAGAAGCATGATGTCTGGAAAATGGTCGTGCAATAAATTGCAATAAACCTTCTATTGTATGAGCTGCTGGACGATCAAGTAATCCTCCCTCGCGATCAGCCTGTGCAGGAATTCCTAAATTGTGCAAATGACGGATTATAACATCTCTAATTTTACTTCTACTTGGTAATAGTATCATTATTTCACTAGGTTCTACGGGTTCTTCCGCCGGTAATTCTATCCAATTCCCTTCAGATGAGAGAATTTTTATTGATTTACCTTCAATTAATTTTTTTATTCGTAGTGCTATCATCATACTCTGTCTTTCAATAGAATCTGGTTTTCCAGGCCCAAATGGATCAAGTGGTATTCTTAAATCAGTAGGAGGGTTTTTTTCGCCCCCTATTCCTAAAGGACATATCCATTCTAATGACCCTTGAGCATTTATTTTGTCTCTACTTGGAAATAGACGCTGTGGTTTTGCATAGAAATTACCATTAGGTAAGTGTCTATGTTTTTCATTGAAGATGTCTTGCCACCATTCATTCATTACATTTAGTAAACCTCCATCAGTTCTGTAATTAATCTGTAAACTAATTAGCCCTTGTTTTCTATGTTCTACCTCTTGTGAAGTCGGTATAGGAAGATGAGGGTCAGATAAATCAAATGGTATCCATGGTATTAAATTTCGACCGCCTTCTTCAGTTACTTCAATGCCCTTTACTATATTCAAATTGTAAGAATTTCTTGGATCTCGGCTTGAATCTGACTTACGTAAAGGTGGTTTACGGGTTAATTCCTTTACACTAGAAAATTCATGTTCATTAATATCCCTTAAGATTCTCGAATACTCCAGAAATCCTGTAACTTCTGCTTGTCTAAATGCGTAGATACTTTGCTTTACATCACCGACATAGCAAATGGTTGGTTGCCATGGTGTATTTGGTACTTCAGGATCGTCATCTTGAATAGCCCGCTCACCCCATAGTCTAGAAAGAAGTCTCCATTGTAAAGGAGAGTTGTCTTGTGCTTCGTCTATGATGAAAGCGCGATAGCGACGTCTAATTTTTTTCAATAGATCATAACGTTGGGTTAAGTCTAAACGAATTGTAGATAGTTTTTCTGGATAATTACTAGCTCTTTTTGCATTATTTTCTAATTTTTCTAATATAGAAAATGCTTCATTTATATGATCATCACGCCATGTTTCCGTATTTAGAGAATTCAAAGCATCTTGTATTGATTGTGGATAAAAGGTTCGACAGACGTTGGGACAATTTGCAAGTAGTAAATCTCCAGTTAATCTTTGGACATCAACATAATCATGTGTTTCTTCATTTTTCTTCAGGTTTTTTAAGATTCCTAAAAAGCCATCATGTACTAATTTTAAATTATCTAGATTATCTACTTCTGCCTGTAATGTGAAATGAAATTTATTAATTTTTGAATCGTTTGATAATCTGCTAGGAAGAGGAAATGGAAGTGGTTGTAAAGGATGTTGCCAATCCGCAGAAGTCATAGGAGGATTAGAATTATCAAGCATTAGTGTAACTTGAGTGAAGTGTAGAATAAGTTTTCCAATCTTTTTATACCATAGATTTTTGATCTGAGAAGATAGTTCTTTCAGACCATTTTTAACGGTTTCTTTTGTTGTTTTATTTTCAATTTCAGAATAATTTCTAATTCCACTTTCCCATGTATCTGAAGGCAACTTAGAATTTGGAAAAATAGATGGTTTGTTACTCATTATTGATGCATCAGAAGTAATGCAAAGTAACAAATGACCAAGTCGAACTAATTGTCTCCACTTATCAGTAGGAGGTTGTGACTCACAAAGAGAATCAAGACATGCTATTCTTGTATCAGAAAATACTCCTTCTGGTGCTAGAACAGTAATGTTTTCTTTAATGAAATCACAGTATTTTGTCACCAAAGCAAACAGTTCTCTTGAAAAATTTGTTAAATCTTCTTGATCTATAGATATAATAATTCTTTCTTTAAGTGATTCTGGATTGACTTTTCCATCTTTATTAGTAATCAGTCTTGTGCTTTCCTCGATGAATATTGATTTATAGACTAAACTTCTTAGGACGTTTGTTGCACTTCTTCTACTTGAATAATGTCTAGAAATACTATCTCTAGCATCTAGCACTTGTGAAGCTATCTCTGAAGGTATTCCTGCATCAACTGACTCTCCGATTAAATTAATTGAGTTTGGAAGTCTCCAAAGAGTATTAATTGCAGATTCTACTAAGAGTATTCGGTTAGTATCAGAAATTATATCTTTAGTATTAAAATCTCCTAAATAGCCCCTATATGGAGATATTAATTGATTGAAAAATGCGTCTATAGTTCCAATTGGAGCATCTTCTAGGAGTGTCAAAAGTTGTTCATTGAATCCCTGATGGCGGATTCTAGGATCTGTTCTAGTTATTCCATCGTCACTTACTGGCCCTGGTTTTAATTTTGAAATACGTTTCCTTAATCTATCACGCATTTCATCTGATGCTCTATTGGTAAATGTAAGTAAAACAACCTCGCCAGGAAGAAGTCCTTTCCATTTACGAAGATCGGTGGTTTCTGATGAAGGAGAAACCAATAGACCACCTTCTAATTTCGATGGTCTTTCTGGCATAGGTAAAATTCTAGTTGCACGTTGATCTTCTGTGAGGTAATGTTCTATTACCCTATCAATAATAGTACTTGTTTTACCAGTTCCTGCACCCGCATCGACCACAATATGTGAATCAAGATTCAGGGCTAAACGTTGAGCTGTATTTAGACGCATCAAAAATTGTCCTCCATCTTAACATCACATATTTGTTTCACTGAACAATAAGTACAAACTTTCTTTGAAGGAGTAGGGTGTACCTTTCCTAATGTAGCATTATTAGCAACTCCCAAAGAAACTGACAGTCGGTGAGTTAGCCATGCTCTAAATTGATCACTACTGGGGCTATTATCTTCATTTGGAAATCTGTATAAGTCTTCTGTTATTCTTGAAATGATACCAATATCTAATTTATTGATATGTGGAAAGACATTAGATGTTTCTAGATTATGAGATGTGTTATGACTAAAAAGTGATATTCCAACACCAACTACAAGATCGCCGGGGTGTGAAATTTCCCATGCTCTGGCATAAATGGCTAATTGTAATTCTTCTAAAAGTCCAACATTATGCCTCTCTTTTGATGATTTAGAATCGGAAGTTTTCAAATCTCTTATAATTATCAATCTTTTTGGTTTCCAATCACTATCAGTTAATTTTAGAGGAGCTATGCTATTATCTCCATCTTTATTTAACCATATTTTACCATCTTTATCAAATGGTACTTGATCGACTCTATCTATTTGACCTCTTACTTTTATTGGAGGTAGTTTTTGCATATCAGGACTGGTGATCTCTGATGGGATATGAATCTCTATCCCATTCTCATTATGATCATTAATATCCCATTCAATACCTATTGGCATTCCATCAGATATACTAAATTCAGCCTCTACTATTGTTCCAATTCTTCCTTTGGGTTCTACAGGAATAGGATTTGCAAGCCAATCATTATACTGATCTCTGTTCATTCCAGTAAGAACCTGAAGTCTATGGATAGAAACCGCATCTGTACGATCTAACCAAGGTGCTCTTGAATCTAGTGATTCTAATGCTACTTTCATAACTTCATTTTTTGATAGACATGAGTTTCCAACACTGATATTTTCTCTTTTATTATTAATACTATCAAACTCTTCACCTATTTTCATACTTAATATGTGGCATAAAATATCATGGTGTATAAAATGAAGAAGGTTGCCATGAGTTCGTAAATCTAAATCTTCAGATTGTAGTTCTTCTTGGTCAGCCCTGAGTCCTCTATTCAACCAACCACTTCTTGGGCATTTTAGCCAATCATGTAATCTACTAGCTGACCAGATTGTTACCTTTTGTTCTACTCCAGTTCCATGGCCATGTCGTGAATCACTGACATTAACTCCTGTCGATGTCGGAGTGAATGGCCTAGGGTCTATAGTAGGAGTTCTTTTTCCCTCTTTAGTAATACCTCCGATTACTGGCCATGAAGAAAATTCTCTAGGTATTGTTTTCCCATTAGGAGTTTTTCTAGATAAATCGGAATAATCAAGATAAAAAATATGATCTCGTGATTCAAACGATAAGTAGTGATTATCATCTACTATTTCCGGTTGTCTTCTTTCTCGCTCACGTTGTAATTGAACATCAAGAGGAATGGATATCGAACTAGGATTAATTGGTGATTTTTGTGTCTCAATACCTTTTATTAATTTATCACCATCTAACTGGCGAATATCTCTTGGACTAGTTGGATTGAGTTCTAATATTAATTCTTCTATATTTTCATTCGATAAGATCCATTCTCTGATTGGGGCTGTGGGAGGGGCTGAGTCATCTAAACTTGGGTCTAGAATTATAGTCTCTTTTCCAGCAAATAATAAGTGATTTAGGAAATGTCTAGCTTTTCTAATCGGTCCATCCGGCCTCAGCAAATTCAATTTATGTCTTTCTTCTTCTCCCATAAATGGTAACTTAGAAACTCTCATATCCCATGATGAACTAGATAAATTTGCTAAAATGATTAAATCGGCCGAACAACCAATTGCTTGATCGGGAGTAAGTATTCTTAATCTAGAACCACTTTTTAGTTGGTTATCTGGTAGTGAAACAGAATTAATCAAAGTTAGATATTCTTCAACCCAATCTGCCCCACTCTTTGGATAGTTATGTTTCAAATTGAATTGCATATTTCTTAATTCTTGATGAGATGTTAGAAGTGTTTGGATAACAAGAGATTTGCCTACAGAATCGTCCATATACTCAGAGGATAGCGACTTATTGGATGATTTGAATCGATTTAATATCCATTTATCGCCATCAATACTTGATTCATTCAATGGTAATAGAATTTTTGAATGACATCCTGTAAGTAGGTTTTTTTCCTTCAAGGCTAAAATATCTTCTTCTCTGAGTAGTGATTGGAGGGATTTAGCAAGATTCAACAGCCACCACTGTGTTGACTCCTTCTTAATCTCATCAATTTCAGAATTTGAAGGTCTGGAAAGGGATTCTAACCATCTCCTGAGAGCCCCTGGGCCACCTAAGATATGCTCACTCCTGGCTAAATTAGTCAACAATTGTAAATCTGGAATCGACATAATTTCAGAGTTTGTTGGGTGAGTTATGTTTGATTCAAAAGGAGATATGATTTCTTGGAGAGCGATAGTTCTTAAGGATTCTAAAGAGAAACTATTTGCACCATGACCTAATGTAATTAACTGTTTAAGCCAATGCCCGTAGGAATCGCTGGTGATTGATTTATTATTTTCTTTCATCGATAAACCAATATTTTCAACCAATCTTTTCCATCTAGAAATATTTGAATCTAAAGAAGGGTCAACAATTATGACGGTTGACTTAGAATCTTTTTTGAGAAATTGGTGTGTAAGAGCAATAGCAGAATCAAAAGAATGATCTTCTCTTTGAAGGATGTATCTTGAAACATTAGACTGTTGTTTTTTAATCTCAATATCATGCAAAGGAATCCATTTAGGTAACTCATTAGAGGAATTTATGGGATGTTTATCGATTAATGAAAAACCATGGTGTCCAAGTCTAAAATTTCCAGGATACACTAATTGGTGAATGGGGCAGTGATTAGATATGGATAATAATAATTCTTGATGAGATTTAGACAACCCAGGAGGATGATTTAACATTATTATTCCTTCAACATCAATCAAAGAAAATGGTTTATCGGAGGTCGATAATCTATCAATAATTCTTTTTATTGCCATATCTGGATGTGTCCTTCCTGTTTTTTGCTCAAGGTTCTTCAGTATTTTTCTAAAAGAGGTCAGACCTGGTCCGTTCCATGATTCAACATTATTTTCATTCGAAAGATATTCATGTAATGTAGCTAATGCAGTTGTTTTTCCTCTACCCCACTCCATTTCAGGAATAGGATTTATTATAGGAAATGATAATTTTTTAGCTGCTTTTCTACATTCTTCGTGTAAAATAATACTAAACTCTTCCTTTACAGGTAATAATCTTGGAAATCTGAAATCTGCTAATAATGAGATTAATAATGAATTTATTGTATGATGAAGTTTCCTATCGAATGCAAAACCTTCAAGACTTAATTCAGATAAAGACTGTGTTCTTGATTCTTCGGAAGGATAAATTATCATTATCTTATTTTTCCTTTCTTCAGGTATAGAATTTGGACTAATTGCTTGCCATTTGATGTGCTCTTTTAACCACTCAGAAAGGTTGCCTTCAGAGACTAGTTCGTTAGTAACAGAGTAATTCTCTCTTAACAACATCACATCACCGAGCATATCCCATAAAGGAGGGGGTTATTGAACCCAACTAATAGTTTCGATTAGAAGTGGCATAATTAGTTCTTTTTTGAGTAAACCAGTGAAGAAATTAAAAGACAAAATATGGTTAAAATCATAGAAGGCCCTGGAAAGAAATTATTGCTATTATTTTCTTCAACCCAATCTACAATTAATATTACATTCATATCATCATCATCCCATGCAGAAGGATAAGAGTAATTCATTGAACCATCTAATTCCTCAAGTAAAATCACATGATGCAGGACATTGTGATAGTACTCTAAATCATTAGATCCCTCTGGGAAATATGCCACATCTTCAACGAATAATAGCCATGCTGATGTTGAAACAGCATTTCGACAATCATCAGCACAAATAGGCATCAAAGTAGATGTAGACCAGGAAAATATAGAGGATTTTTCAATATCTTGAGTTGCGAAATCATTTTTAGTTACTGATAGACTAATATTCCCATAAAGAGGTGCAGTAGAACCTACAGAGATGGAAGTGATAAAATCATTCTCCAAAGTACTGGTTTTTGGACGATGGCCGGGGTGCATTCGTTCACCGTCGATGACGGTTGTAGGAGCTAATCTTGAAGCCCCAAGAGAATTTGTTGAAGATGCACCATAATTTAATTCCCATCTATTTTCTGTACTATTATCTCCAAATGGATCTTGGGTTTCATAATAGTGTCTGTGATAATGTATCACTGTTGCACTGTTATTGCCTATGGCTTCATTTCTTTTTTGTTCAACCATCACACAGTTTTCACACCAAGTTGCAGTGTAAGTCTCGATGATGGTTGGAAAATCTTCAATATTCATCGTAGAATCATGAACTAAGGAATTATTGGATAAAGATATTGAAATTCCTCCAAGTGTACCTGAATTTTGCTTATATCTTGCATTTTCCCATGTTTCTATATTCGATGAATCTGTGGCAATAGATACAACTGGAGTCAATATAAATGCAACTGCCAAGAACGATATAATGGCCCTCATAATTATGATGAGGGGAAGATAGATTTTGAATACTTCCGTCTCAATGTGTATTAGAAAACGCAATGATAGTATTTTCTATATCTTCATCTGTAATATGTAGATGAATTACTATGCGTATAGTAGAGTCGTCAATAGATGAAACGTCTATTCCTTCATTGGACAATTTTTTAACTACTTCATGACTGTCTTCAATACATTTAATGAAAATTATATTTGTCTTAGTGATCTCTAAATTTACAGAATAATTTTTCATTGAATTTATTTTTTCAGCCAAATATTTGGCGCGTAAATGATCTTCTTTAATTCTTTCAATATTATTGTCAAGAACATATAATCCTGCTGCTGCTATAATTCCTACTTGACGCATTCCTCCGCCAAACATTTTTCTCCACCTATGTGCTTCATTGATTGTATTTTTATCACCAACTAAAACTGAGCCAATTGGTGCTCCTAGGCCTTTAGAAAGGCATACTGATACAGTATCAAATTTTTCTACCATTCGTGCAACATCTGTTCCACTTGCTATAGCGGCATTAAAAATTCTAGCTCCATCCAAATGAGCTTTGCAATTATTGGCATGTGCAACATCGCATATCTCGTCCAATTCTTCCTGGGAATAAAATGTCCCTCCATACATAGGAGGATTTTCTACACAAACTAATGATCCATTCGGATAATGTGCTTGACTACCTTCTACTTTCCTAATTGCTTTTTTGACAGAATCTGCAGACATGATGCCATGTGCGCCTCCAACAAGGGCTACGGAACAACCCGATAGCATAGCATATCCTCCTCCTTCATATCGGTAAATATGACTTTTCTCATGTGCAATTATTTCATCACCAGGATTTGTATGAGTTTTGATTGCAATTGCATTTGACATAGTTCCTGAAGGAACAAATATTGCTGCTTCTTTTCCTAACATACTTGCAATACGATTCTGTAGTTCAATAACCGTAGGATCGTCACCGAGAACATCATCGCCTACTTCTGCGGTTGACATGGCGTCTCTCATTGCCTGAACAGGTCTAGTAACTGTATCACTACGAAAATCTATTCTTTCTCCAGGGTAGTCGCGCATAGTTAGCACCAAATAAAATAATTTAAATTTGTTATTTCCTCTTTCTTCCTATGGTCTTAGGAACATAATCTATTGTTTTCTCTCCCCATTTATCATTTCTACCCTTTTTAGTTGCAACTCCATCTGTCTTCTTTCTATATTTGTAAAATAAAGCAGAAGCAACAATGAGTAAAGGAATTATTAGAATTGGTAAATAGTCACCAAATGTACTTGGGCCTTTGAGGCATTTCAAGGCTCCTGTATTAGGTTGTACATCATCCGAAGAACATGGTGTTTGTTCGGTTGCTCCTGATTCTCCTACGAAATGATCTTCAGAGGCCATTTCACAATTAGATTGACCTGATGCTGGTTGATAACTACCGGGCGAGCAAGGGAATTGTTTGTCTGCGCCTGATGAAGGTACAAAATTTCCTGGATCTGCCATTAAACATTCAGATTGACCTGCTTCTGATTGATATTGTCCTTTTTCACAACTATTCTGATATGATCTTCCTGTAGAAGGAACAAAATTTCCAGGATCTGCATTCATGCATCCTAATTTATTTTGACCTGTTTGATATGTTCCTTCATCACAAGGTGTTTGTTCAGTTGCCCCGTATTTATCGACAAAATTTCCAGGTTGTGACAATAAACAAGAAGATTGTCCTGATTCAGGTTGGTATGTTCCTTGTTCACAAAGTTGTTGAGATGATTGTGCTGAATCAGATACAAAATTTCCAGGATCTGCATCCACGCATGAAGATTGGCCAGCCACTGCATATGTCCCCGGTTGACAAGGAGATGTTGTAGAAGAACCATCTGCACTTGTTACATATCCTGGCGGAGAATCTACACAAGATCCAGATCCTTCGGAATCTTGGTATTGACCAGCAGGACAAGGCGATGGCGCAGTTGCACCATCAGTATCTACAAAGAATCCTGGCGCTGCAGGAGTGCATGCTTCTTGACCCTCTTCAGAAGAAAAAGTCCCTTGTTGACATTGTAATTGCTCTGTTGCACCTAAATCAGAAACATAAAATCCTGAGCCTGCTAGAATACATGAACTACTTCCGCCTGCAGGCTGAAAACTGCCTTCAGGGCAAGAAATTTGTTGTGAAGAGCCATTAGAAGGGACATAATAACCTGCAGATGCATACATACAATCTGTTTGTCCTTGTAGGGTTTGATAAGTTCCTGATTCGCATGCCTCTTGGCTGCTTGAACCATCTACAGAGACGTAATATCCTGGAGAAGCTAATGTACATTCAAATTGCCCTAAAGAATCTGAATAGTTTCCTAAAGTACACATTTCTTGGCTGTTTGAACCTGAGGAAGCTACAAAATAACCCATACTTGCTTGAATACAAGTAATTTGACTTGAATATGGTTGATAAGAACCGGCCGGACAGGCGGTTTGAGAACTAGAGCCAATAGAGTTGGTAAAATATCCAGGATCTGTGGGTATACAATCTGTACTATTCGCAGATGGTTGATAAGAACCAGTAGGGCAACCAATTTGTTGATCAGCACCATTTAAAGAATAATATCCGGGAGAATTTCCTATACATTCACCTTGTGCTGAATTTGGTTGATGTGTTCCTGCAAGACATTCGTCTTGATTTGAAGAATTTATCACATTAACATAATGGCCCGGATCGGCTTCTAAACAGGAATCTTGGCCAGATTGAGGTTGATAAGTTCCAATATCACATAAATATTGGATACCATTTACAGAATACGACCCCGCAGGGACTTCAATACATATATTTTCTACTTGATAAAAACCAGAACTACACATGTATGGGTTGGAGTCAAAAATAGTAATTATTCCATCATCATCATGATCTAATTCAGAAGCGTCTGTAAAGAGTGGGTTCGTAGAAGTGCCAACTCTAGATGGCCAATTTTTCTGTGTTGTCATGAGTCTTGATCCATCTCCTATGGCTCCTTCATATGGCCTTCCCCAGCAATAAGCAGAACCATTAGTCTTGATTGCGCATGTATTCTGAAGTCCCGATTCTATTCCAGAAAATGAGTGGTTGCCTGTTACATTGAAAGGATATAGTTGATACATTCCATTTCCCCATTGATCCAAAGACCCTCCATCTCCTAATCCCCCATGCCAATTCTCTCCCCAACATTTAGATTGCCCGGTATCTAAAATTAAACAATAAAAAGCACCACCTGCGGTTATGGATACTGGATTATCGCCTTCTTCCAGTATAACTAAGGTTGGAGTAGTTTTAGTCTGATTATTACCATTACCAAGTTGTCCGATGGAACCCCTGCCCCAACAATAGACATTTTGATCCATTGAAATTGCACAGACACTTTCTTTGGCAAGAGCGATAGCACCTGCTTCTCTATCTCCTGGTAATTCGACTAATTCAGGGGAGCTTAGAGAATTATAATTCCCTTGTCCGAGTTGCCCCCAGTTATTTTGACCCCAACAGTAAATTGAATGGTCTTCAGTAATTGCACAAGTAAAACTATCACCAGCATCAACAGAAATAGCAGATTTATTTTCGGGGAAGTCTACAACTTGAGGAAATGAAGTCCCCGTGTATTCCCAATAATTGTTATCGGTATTAATTTCTGTACAGCTATCTTCATCCTCATCACAAGTCCATCCAGCACCTAATTGCCCCCAGTTATTTTGACCCCAGCATACAGTTTCTGAATTATTCAATATTGCACATTTGTGCTGTCTCTCTGAAGAAGAAATAGAAATCGCAGATGTATTTTCTGGAAGAAGAACCGATCTTGGTGTAATTATCTCTCGGTCTTGGGCGGTATTATCGGATACATCATTATCTCCATTTCCTAATTGACCATATGCGTTTCCACCCCAACAGTAAACATCACCTTCGGTGTTTAACGCGCATGTCGATTGTGCTCCAGCAACTACTTCTACAAAGTATCCATAATGGGAATATAGAGAATTGGCATTAGTAGGGTGTGCTTTGTTAGTATCGCTACCATATTGTAAGCCTTGTCCTGGAGTATGTATATATCCTATTGTTCCATAGTAATTTCTGCCCCAACATAATACATCTCCATTTGATACAGCACATGCATATTGGTCCCCAACAGAAATTGTATCATTTGAGTAAATTGATCCAGATTGGAAACCCGGCATATTTAATGATCCTATAGTATAGTACTTCCTTGTTTCTTCATCCAAGGCCGTCTCTTCATAATTTGAAGATAACGCGGTTAAAGGAGCAACAATCATCAAGAAGCACATTGTCAAACTAATTATAGAATCAACGAGATTAGGTCTAAACATAATAGGCGGTAATATACTTAATATATTATTTATACGTAAATAAATTGAGATAATAGGAAATAAATAATATTTTTAAAAAAATATAATTAATAATATTGATATGATGTACAAATACCGGAGAACATGGAAGGAGAAGGGGCATTTCGAGAAGTACCATACATGGGCGTAATTTGGGTAGTTTCTGAAGCAGTAAAAAGAGGTTTTTGGAACGGTAATCCTGATTGGTGTAATCTTGGCCAAGGACAACCCGAGATAGGAGAAATGGAAGGTGCCCCGGATAGGCTTAGAAATGTATTAATTGAACCTGAAGATCAGGCTTATGGTCCAATAAATGGTACAGATGAGATGAGAGAAGCTGTTGCTAAACATTACAATAGATATTATCGACGAGGTAAGAAGCCGTATACTGCAGCCAATGTTGGAATAGCACAGGGAGGAAGATTGATGCTTAGTCGGATTTTTGGTGCAGTTCAAGGTAAAATGGGATATCAGATACCTGATTACACTGCATATCAAGATATGATGGATTATGCAACTCCTCGTTTAGAACCAATTTTGATTCCTACCAAAGAAGAAAATAATTTCTCAATACCTGCTGATGAATTCAAAAATATTGCCAAAAATTTGGATAGTTATTTAGTTTCAAATCCTTGTAATCCTACTGGCCATGTCATACAAGGAGACGAATTAGCATCATACTGCGAAACTGCAAGAGAAACAGGCTGTGTTTTATTGATGGATGAATTTTATTCTCATTTCATTTATGAGGGGAGAGATCCTGGTTGTGGACCAGTATCAAGTGCTGAATTCGTTGATGATCCAGAAACAGATCCGATCCTAGTGATTGATGGGCTTACCAAATCGTTTAGATATCCAGGATGGAGGATGGGATGGGTTCTAGGTCCATCAGAAATAATTGAGACTTTAGGTAGAGCTGCAAGTGCAATTGATGGAGGCCCCAGTAGAGTTAGTCAAAGATTAGCGTTGCGTGCATTAGAATCAGAATATGCAGATCAAGAAACTAGTGCATTAAGAGAAATGTTCTCAAAGAAAAAGAATATGATGGTTGATAGATTGACTAAGATGGGAATTAGATGTCTAGAAGGTGATTCTACATTCTATGTTTGGGCATGTGTAGAAGACTTGCCAGAAGGATATAATACTGGTATAGATTTCTTTTGGAAAGCGCTGGATAGGAAAGTGATGACAGTACCTGGTACATTTTTTGATGTGAATCCTAAACCAATCAGAGAGGAACAACAATTTAACAAATGGGTCAGATTTTCATTTGGTCCTTCTTATGATAATGTGGACTTGGGATTGACTAGATTAGAAGAAATGTTGATGTAATTTAAATTATAATTTTTTTAATAATTGCGAATATTGACAAATTATAGGTCAAAATATTAAACCTAAGTTGTCTAGCCCAAACCCGTGGGCAAGTTATCAGAGGAAGAGGCTACGGCGATTTTGAAGAAAACATATAAAAAATATGTTGAAGAACCTGAATTAACAACTAGGTTAGAAAATATCCCCAAATTATTGGCTAAATTTGATGGTAATTATGACACAATGATTAAAAAATTACTTCAAAAATATGCTAAGGAAGCGAAAGCTAAACCAAAAAAGAAAGTTGAGGTAGTAGAAGAAGTTCCTGAGCCAGAAGAAAAACCTAAGAAAAAGAAGAAAAAGAAAATAGAAGTTTCAGAAGATGATGCCAAGGCTGAATTGGCTGCTGAAATTGAAGCCAGTGAAGCAAAAACGGCTGCAAAAGAGCAAGCAAAGGCTGATGCAGAAGCCAAGAAAGAAAAGATAGCAGCTGCAAAGGCACAAGCTAAAGCCAATGCTAAAGCTGATGCTAAGGCTAAAAAGGATGCTATTGCTTCAGCCAAAGAATCTGCAAAAGTACAAGCACAGGCTAAAAAGGCTGAAGCAAAGGATGCTAAAGAAGCCGTTAAAGCCCAGGCACAGGCTAAAAAAGCAGAGTTAGAAAGAAAAGAAGCTGAAGCAAAGGCTGCTGCTGCTCAAGAGATGATGGCAAAGGCTGCAGAAGACTCCATGGCTTCTAGAGAGTCTTTACAAGCTAGAGAAAGTGAAGCTAAAGAGAAGGTAGCAGAAGAAACGGAAAAGAGTAAAGTATTGATGAAAGAAGCAAAGGAAGCGATGGCTGCTGCTAAAGAAGCAACAAAAGAATTACAAAAAGAAATGAAGGCAACTGCCAAAGCTGAAGCCGAGGCAAAGAAAGTTACAATGGAAAGAAAGATTGCTGAAAAACAGATTAAAGAGGCTAAAAAGGCTCAAGAAAAGGCTCAAGAAGAGTTGGCTAAGCTTAGTGAGATTAAAGGAAAGGCCACAGAAAAAATAGAAACTGAGGGAGAAAAGAGGGCAGAAAAAGAAGAAGAGGCTAAAAAAGCAATGGCTGAAAGTAAAGAAGCTTTACATAAAACAAAAGGACAATTGACTCATGAAAGAAAGGCAGCAAAAAGTGTGGTCAAAGAAATTGCTGCATTAGAAAAAGACATAGAATTAGCAAAGGCTGAAGCTGCTAAAGCACAAGCAGAAAAAGAAGAAATGAAAGAACAGATAAAGTCAGAAAGAGAAGCCATCAACGAGACACTAAAAAAGGCCGAAAAGGTTCAAGCTGAATTGGATAGATTAGAATCTGAAGCAGACACTGAAGTTGATCAGGTTGTAGGCATGGAAACAGAAAGGCAAAGAGTAGAAAGAGAAGCTACGGAAGCAGAGTTGAAATTAAAAGCTAATTTAATGGTTAGAGAAGAATTAGTTCTCGAAAGAATAGCACTTAGAGTTCATCAAGTTAATTGGAAAGTAATTGGCGATGCAGATTTTGATGAATCGGATGACTTGACTAAAATAGATGGTATTGATAAATTTGTAGAAAGAAAATTAAATGCATTAGAAATTATATCATATGAACAAATCAGTAGAATGGATGCGAAAAATATGGAAATAATAAATAATGCAATTGAATTCCCTCCTGGAAGAATTGAAAAACAAGGATGGGTAGAAAAGGCATTAGATCTAATGATATGAGCATTATACACTAGAATAGACATTATATCCACTCAAAGGTGGAGTATATACATGTAATTCAACAAGACCGGAGTCTCCATCGTTAGATACAACATGAATATCTTGCTCTTCTGCTGCACATACCTCTCCTGACTTCCTTATTATTGACTTAGTCGGAAACACTAGGCCATTGCCATTAGTTTCATAGATTGTTTCCGTAGATGTCCCAGAAACTATTAGGAATGCACAATCACTTCCAACATGGTCGTGTATAGGAGTTTTTTGCCCTGGTTTCCAACAAATTGTTGCTAATTCGTAAAAATCATTTTTCTTAATAACATGCCTTTGATATCCTTCTTTAGCATAACCAACACAGTTTTCTAACGCAGTAGAATTAGGTTTCAGATTTGATAATTTAAAGGCTAATTCATCCAGTCCTGGTCGCCTATCTATTGAATCTAACCAATTTACAAAATTAGTCATCTCTGGACAATTGGAAAGTAATTCTTCTCTTGTCTCTGGAGATAGTACTACTTGCGTCACCATGTCTCTGCTGGAGTGGTGATTATTGATGACCATTATGGTAGAATCACTTAACTAAAGGTAAGCTACTTGTTATTTTATCAATAGAATTTCTCATTCCCGGGCCTATTCCTACTACTGTTACAGTTCCAGGAGGTATTTCTGTATGACCTGCATCCCTAACCATGTAGCAAATTAATCCTGCATCTTTAGCTTCACCGTATATCCTCTTCAACGCATCAACATTTGTAGTAGTACAAACGATTTTTCTTGCACCAGTTTTGAGATACTTATCGAGAATTTGCGGAGATTGACGCTTTGCTTTAAGGACACATTCCGCCGTTGCATGACTACACTGAGCTGCTAATTTTCCACTTGAAAGATTAAGGTCATTTCGTGTGACTAAAACCATAGTTGTTTCATATCCGATTTTTGACAATTTCTTTCACCGCCAATGGTTTTTTTACAGACAAATGGCGTGTCATTATTTCACTCAATGGTGAAGCAAGCCATGCTACAAAAAACATATTTCCTACTGCATGAAGTATATCAAATGGAATTCCTGACAGGATATAAACAAATAGTAAATCTGGTCCCAAAGTATGTAGAACACTAAGAGATACAACCCAATCAAAAATAAATGCACAAGATACTGCCACCACCATCAGAGGTGTGTCAGAAGTAGCATTATTCAAATGTAATTTGTTAGACAATGTGGCTCCTATTATACCCACTAATGACCATGCAATGGCTTGATATAATGTCCACAATCCATGACCAATAAAAAGATTAGATATTAATGCAACAGATGTTGCTAGAATGATTGATCTACTAAATCCAAAATATATGCCACTCATTAGAATTATTACTGTAACAGGCTGAACATTTGGTATTGGTTCAAGTAATATTCTTCCTGAAACTGCAAAAATGCCTAGGAGAAACAGAACTATCGTATCACTCTGTGAAGATAAGTTTCTCTCAGTTTTCCATAATGCCCAGCCTATCATAGATAGGAGTGTTAAATTAACTAAAAGTAAACCATAAGGTCCAAGGTTAACTGCATGTGCATCAATCATGTTCTCGTAACCCTATCGTCCACAACCATGTTATTCATAGTTGCGATTAATATGATGCTATTTGCCAAGTCACTACACTATCTTCATCTAAGACAAGGTCAGAAATTCCAACCATTGAGTATGCACCATTATGGAGAAGTTCCCAGTAAGCGCCAGATGAAAAATCGGATGCACACTCATAAACTTCACAAGGTGTGATTCCTGATATTGAATCTATTTGTAGACCAAAAGAAAATTGGGTTGAGGTTACCAAAAAAGTATTCCCAGTTGCTTCAATTGCAGCATTTAGTAAATCTAATCCATTATCAAAATCTTCAAAACCACCTACACAGCCACCGGTTTGATTCCAATCTTTATCAGTTTTGAAATCTGTTCCATCAAAATCAAAATGGTGTCTTCCATCATCTAAACCTGAAGGAGAAGTTTCAGGTGTTGGGAAATGAAAACAAACAGCTTGTTTACCATCCCATAAATCTGGAAGGCCGAAGTGTGGATCATCTGCTTCGTCAACAAGTTCGGATGTCATCCTATTCCATTCTGTATTAATTGAAGAGAAAGTTATCAATATGAATACAAGGGAAAATGTTGCAAATATTTTAGGAAAAGAGTTACTTTCAATACTTTTTGTAGTTTGATAAATAAAAAGTGAAATTATAATAAATGTCAGTGCAAACGGGATTAAAGTAATCATGGAATTCTAACGAATAAAATAACCACAATAAATATTGCTGTTAAATTAAATCGCTTTTTTTATTATATTTAATTATATTAAATCTTCAATTTTTGATTTTAATAATTTATTTACTAACTTACCGTCCGCAGTACCTCCTAGTTTCTTCATAACTACTCCCATTAGTGGCCCTATAGCTCCAAAACCTCTATCCTTTACCATTTCATTCATTTCATTGATTGCTTCATCAATGGCAACTTCAACATCATCGGTATTGGCTGGAGAATATCCTAAATCTGAAACTTTTTTCTGCATCCAATAGACAAGATTAGAATTTAAGATGTTAGAATTTATAGCTAATTTACTAATTGGTATAACTCCCTCTCGTGTCAATAAATTAGATTCTCGGAGGTGTATGGAAGAGGCCAGCACCGGGAAGGATATTTTTTCAGGATTTTCCAAAATTGCTGTTGCCCATGCTTTTGCTGGAAGAGGAGGAATAGAATCATCAATTTTTCCTTCAATTCCTTGTATTAATACATCATCTAATTCTGCCCTTATCACAGCATCTATTTGATTATTGGAAACTCCTATTTCTGAAACTCTTTCATAACGTTCTTGCTGAGTAAGTGGTAAATTACTCAATATTTTTTGCCATCTTTCTTTTTTTATGTTGAGAATTGGCACATCTGTCTCTGGATACATACGTGCACCCCCTGGTAGTGGTCGCATTGCAGTAGTTGTTCCATCATCTGGTTGACCTTTTCTAATTACAACATTTCTAACTTCTTTTATAATCCTATGATATGCTGATCTTGCTCTATTTAATACCGATTCTAAAGCTAAATCTGATTGCCAATCGGGAGCGACACACAATACAAAAGCGTCTTTATCTGATAAAGAAAGATTTTTGGCAACAGAACTTACCTCTGAATCTGTAATTCCATATGCAGGTAATTCATCGGAATGAAATATTCCTGCAACTCCAGCTAATTTTGCTGCACTTGCTAATTCTCTTCCTAGTCTTGGTAATTGGGAGCCATGGATATCATTTTTTTTACTGCCTAATTTACCAGCAAAACCCGGTAAAATTATACATTTAACGACTTCATTATTTGATATCGAGTTTTGTAGCATACTTGATTCACAATTCAAAAATAATTTTGTAACATCATGTATTTCATGTTTGATTTTTGATTTAACATGTAATGCAACCCTATTTTCAACTGGTACTTCATCATTAGACCTATTAGGAGATAATTGTGGAAGATTTGCTTCACTACGTAATTCATTTGCTAATCTATACATATGTATCTGACGAGCCATTTCTAAACGTATTATTTTGGGAATCCAGTCTAGATCTTGGCATCCTTTTATTTCCACTCTATCTCCACAAGAAATACTCACATTTAGATCTTGACGAATTGAGCCTAATCCCCTACGTACTCTACGAGTGTCTCGAAGTAAAGTTCCCAATCCAATTGCACTTTCTTTGGCATGCTCGGGAGAAATGATGTCAGGTGCAGTTGCTATCTCTACTAATGGGATTCCCAATCTATCTAAATTGTAATACACTATATCACCATTAGATGTCTTTTCAGTAATAAGTTTCCTAGCAGAGTCTTCTTCAAGACAAATCACATCTATCCCTACGTTTCCGGATTTAGTTTCTAAAATACCTTGATTGGCTATTAAAGTAGTTCTCTGAAAACCACTTGTATTAGATCCATCTACAACAGTCTTACGCATAACCTGTAATGCTGTGACTGGTTTTGCATTCATCATTGCAGAAATTGTCAATACGACATCCACTGCATCATTATCGTGTGTATCCGGTGGTGCTTCATCTAATTCAATTAGACTTGCATTTGGAGATTGAAAATAAATAAAGGAGCGTTTTCGACGATGTTCAAATCTTGCTGCAACATCAATTTCTCCTCCTTCTCCGCGTGCTGCTCTAAGTTTTCGTGCAGATTTTTTCCATGTTGGAGGGATTTCATCAAATTTATAATCAAATAATTTACTTGGCATTCTTGAATGTAATTTTCCAGTATCTAATTGCTGGTGTATTTCCAAGCCGCACATAAATCCTAATATGTCAGGATTAAGATTTTCAGGATCTGAAATATCTCCTATCGGCTCCATAATAATAGTATTCGAGAGGTCTTTGCCTTTCATATTTCACTATTAATGATGTAATATTAAGCGAACGAATAAACACCTTCTCTTGGATTAAATAATAGTCCCCCTTGTCTGAGGGTAGCGATAATACGATCTACTTCAAATGGTTTTATTTTAGCTTTCTTAGAAGCTTCATATATTTCTTTAATTAATGCTTCACCTTTTTCTTCACATAATTTTGTGATTATTTGCCGAACTACTTTATTTGGGTTAATTTGTTTAGCAGCTCTTTCACTATGGAATTCGGATTCATCTCCAACATTGCCTTCTGTCCTCCAATGTTTAAAAATGGCTATTGCAACCTCTGCATCTTTCTCAGTTCCTATATCTCTCAAATGCATTCTAGCGTGAGCTTCGGCCAGTCTACTTAATGCCTCGAGAGCTCTGGCTGTTATTGGAACTTTACTAGTTTTATCATCATAATCGTCTGGTTGATCTTCTCTGTAAAATGCTTGCCTTTCATCTCTATAAAATTCAAGCAATAATAATCTTGCTTTTTCATTTAATTGTGGATAAACGTTTAATTTCGCATAAGCTACATATTTTCTCAAAAATGAAGTGGTCAAATGTTCATTACCATCAACGCCGATGTTTGTAATACCCTCTTCTCTTGGTTTATCGATAATTAGTCCTTTATCTCTCATAGATTCTGTAGTTCCTCTTGCACGGGTTGCCAAAATATGCTTAGCAATTCTTTCATCATTTTGTAAAGCAATCTCATCTCTCAACAACCAAATAACATCAAAACGTGACGCTAGTGGTGGAGGTAATCCAGTTTCTTGAAATGAATATAGTACAGAAGATCTATTATTCCTATTTGAAAATCGTCCATCTTTAGGATTTGCTGCTGCTAGAACTGCACATCTTGTAGGGAGACGGGCAGTGAGTCCTCCTTTTGCTATGTGTATACTTTGTTGCTCCATTGCCTCATGCATAGAGCCTCTATCTGATTTTGTTATTTTATCAAATTCATCAATTGCAGCGAGGCCTCGATCAGAAAGTGGAAGAATTCCTGCTTCAAGAGCAAAACGCCCATCGTTGAATGCATCTTTTACTGCTGCTGCAGTAAGGCCTGCAGCTGATACTCCTCCTCCAGAAGCATATTTTCCTCTAGGAGAAATATGTGACATGTATTTTAATAATTGAGATTTAGCTACACCAGGATCTCCCATCAAAAGAATATGTATGTCTCCTCGTGAACGAGTACCATCACTATTGAGTCTAGAAACACCGCCAAACAATTGTAACGCTAAAGTTCTTTTGACATATTCTAATTTTGCGTCGGCAGCAAATATTGAAGGTGCAATTGATTTATACATATATGTAAGTAAATCCGGTCTTTTTGAAATTTCTATTATTGTTTCAGTATCTTCATCATCGATATCAATTTCAGTAAATGGGGTAGATTCATGCTCTGCACTAATTAAATCATAAACAATTTCAAACATTGGTGTTTTTTTATTTCTTTTGAATTCTGGTCTTACTTGTGGAATAACATTGGCAGAAATTCTATCTCCGGGCACTAGAGTAAGAACTAGATCTCTCTCAAGGAATAATATACCTCTTGTTGGTTGTGAGCCGCTAGGAACATTCTCAGGAAGTTCTGAAACCTCTATTAATTGATTGTTGATCATCTTAGATGCTTGCATCATTAATTGAAACGTAGTCTCTCCCTTTCGAGCGAAAGAACCGCAACCTCCTTTTATTTCAAGACATCTCAAAGGTTCTTTCAATTCTCTTTCATCTTTTTGCTCGACATCTTGTTCAAAGCCACATGTTTCACACTTGAATGTGGACATATATAACCTAGGTTTGATTTCTGAGACCTTATTCACAACAACATCAACACTACAGAATTTTCCAATTGATTCACTGCCAATTTCTCGTAAATGGATTCTAGCATCGCCTGGTAATTCACCTATTCTAATTAGACAATGAACAACAGAACCCCCTCTTTCAAGGCAGAGATCATTTAACATCTTAGATCCACTATCCAGTACCGCACGAGGATCTTTTAGAATCCAATCAGCAAATTCAGAATCAAAGGATTGTAACTCATGAAAATCTATTTTTAAAACTGGGGTTTGGGACTGTTTTGTAAGTAGTAACAATATCTCATCTTCTTTGGCAGTTGTGAGAAAAGTTTTCCATCTTGCACTAGAATCTTGTACATGAATAGTCATCAATTGTCCTCCGGGCTTTGCTGAACTAGAGGGGAGGTACATAATCAAATTGGATACCGAATGTAACCCCTTTATTTCCACTGGAAAGATAAATGATATCTTGTAATAAAATTTAGTAAAAAAAACTTCTAGTGGAGAATAATTCTAATTTAGCCGAGATATTGAATTTTATAATCGAGACCTTAAAGAAAAGAAGTTTATCCCGAATTATGGAACACATAGTGTCAGGCAGAGATGTTTTTGTTAGATTAGACCCCGGAGAAGAAATTCATGAGTCAATACAAAGTTTGTCACATAAAGGAATAGAGAGTGCTGTAATAACGAGTGGAATCGGGAGAGTACATGATGCAGAAGTTGCTTATCTTGATTCTGATGGAGTTTATCAAAAAACAACATATTCTGGTCCAGTAGAATTATTATCAACTCAGGGTAATCTCTGTCCCGGTCCTGATGGCCCTTTCACTCACATACATATCATCATGTCTGATGACGATATGAATGTATTAGGAGGGCATTTGTTCAGTGCCACAGTAACCATAACTGCTGAAATTCATCTTAGAATAATGTCAGATGGAGTAAAACCTAGTATGATGTGTAGAGTCCATGGTGAAGGAAGTTTTGTCAAACTAGAATTAAGGAGAGAATAATATGCCTAGTCATACATTTGGTACAATCAAGGGAGAAATAAAGATTTTAACTATAGATTCCAAAGCTATTGACGGAAATATGCTAGGAGATCCTAATACTAGACAAGTAGCAATATATCTACCTCCAGATTGGGATAAAGGTGGAAAATATCCGTTGTTTGTTGATTTGGTTGGATATACAGGTAGTGGATTTGCACATACTAATTGGAAACCGTTTGCAGAATCAGTCCCTCAAAGAGTTGAAAGATTGGTAAGTGAGGAGAAAATGGGAGAGGTTATCATTGCTTTTCCTGATTGTTTCACAACTCTAGGAGGGAATCAATACATCAATAGTTTGGCTACTGGTAATTGGGCTGATTTTTTAACTAAAGAAATGATTCCGATAATTGAGAAAAAATTCCCAGTGAAAAAGGGAAGAGAAAACCGAGGAGTATTTGGTAAATCTAGCGGAGGATATGGAGCGATAGTACACGGTATGTTGTACTCTGATTATTGGGGTGCATTAGCATGTCACTCGGGAGACATGGGTTTTGAGTCTTTATTTATGGGTGATTTTCCTAAATCGGTAACGCAATTAGAAAAACATGGAGGGATACAAAATTTTCTCGATCATGTTAAATCTTCAAAGAAAATTAGTCATGATGATTTTCACGTTTTGATGATGGTGGCAATGGGTGCATTCTATGATCCTGATCCAAACGCACCTATGGGAATTAGACTACCTGTTGACCTAAGAACATGTGTTGTAGATCAAGTTAGATGGGCAGAATGGTTGAAAAATGATCCTGTTGTCATGATTGATCGTGTTGATGTTCAAGAAAATCTCAAGAGTTTGAAGGGCATATATATTGATTGTGGATTTAAAGATCAATATAATCTTCATTTTGGAGCAAGGCAATTATCTGACAAACTGAAGGTATTAGGAATAGAACATATTCATGAAGAGTTTGATGATAATCATTCTTCAATAGATTACAGAATGGATATATCATTTCCATTCATGTATAAATCATTGACTGAATAGTTAGTCTGATTTATTCCCTAAAAAGTATTCACCTATTTCGGGGTCATTGAGAATATCTGTTGCCTTTCCTGTATGCACTACTTTACCGTTCGCAAAAATATATCCTCTATCAGAACGAGCAAGAGAGAGTCGGGCATTTTGTTCAACTATCAATATGGTAATTCCTGTATCCCTTAATTTATCTATTTTCTCAATAATTTGAGATTGATACAATGGAGATAATGCAGCTGTTGGCTCATCTAAAAGAAGAAATTTTGGTTTTGAAATCAATGCTCTTGAGATTGCTAACATTTGTCTTTCACCTCCTGATAATGAAGCAGCAAGATCATGTATTCTTGTTTTTAAATCTGGAAACATGATCAATGCTTCCTCTATTCTCTCATTTAGTACCTTAGTTGGTAAATTATTACCTCCCATCTGTAAATTTTCAAAAATAGATAATGAAGGGAATACATTGTCAACTTGAGGAACATAGGAAATTCCGTTATTTACTAACTGATCCGTTCGCCAATTGGTGATTGATTCATTATTATACAATACATCACCACTGTAGTGTGTAGCAATACCAAAAATTACTTTAATAAAGGTTGATTTTCCACAACCATTTGGCCCTATTATAGTTACAAATTCACCTTCATTGACATACAAATCAATACCATGCAAAATCTGGACAGTATCATATCCTCCTTCTAACCCAGTTACTTCAAGTATTTTTGACATATTAATTCCTCATTCCCCTAAATAGGCCTCAATGACTTCTCTATTTTTCTTAACTTCATCTGGAGTGCCGACCATCAAAATTTCTCCTTCATTCATCACTATAATGCGATCTACGCCTTGGCGGAGGATAAAATCCATATTATGTTCTATAATTAAAACAGATATGCCAGTTTCATTCACAATTCTACGTAGATTATTGAATATTTTCATTGCAAGAGGTCCTGCAACTCCTGCTACTGGTTCATCAAGCAGAAGTAATTGCGGATCGCCCATTAAAGAACGGCCGATATCAACTAATTTACTCTGACCTCCTGATAATTCACTTGCTAAGTTATGAGCCATATGTGGGACTTCAAGTTGATCTAATGCGTCATAAGCATTGGATAGTCTGATTTTTTCATTAGGACGTGTTTTGGGCATAAATAAAGATTTTAGTACATTTGGAGAGTATTGACGCCGTGGTGGAACCATCAAATTTTCTATTACGGTCATCTGATGCCATAAACGTGTATGTTGAAATGTACGGGTAAAACCAAGTTTTTGAATCTGATCTGGCCTCATTTGTGAAATATCAGTTCCAAATGCCTCAATTTCTCCCGATGTTTGACTTAATAATCCACTAATACAATTGAAAGTTGTGGATTTACCACAACCATTTGGACCAATAAGACCTACAAATTCTCCTGACTTTATTTCAAAGGAGACGTCTTTTACTGCTACCAAACCTCCAAATTCTTTTTTTAATTTGTTCACCCGTAGAACAGTATCTTCACTCATTATTAATCACCACCATTTTCTGGCCTTAATGGCCGATTAGGAACTTCTGGTAATATTCCTTTTGGATTATATTTTAAAGAAAACAATAGAACAAAACCAACCAATAAAACATTAACATATGACATTTCAGAAATAATATCATAATTACCATCAAAATCAACATCTCTGAATGATTGAGAAAGAGAATAGTCACTAGTCAGGTTGCTGTAAATAAAGAAGGTTATACACCCCCAAAAACCAATTTCAGAAATATTCTGTTTTTGTAATATTGTACCTAATAAAATTAATAATATGAATAGTATCATAACTTCATAGTAATCAATTACTAGCCATCTAAAAATTTCATCAATGAAAAGGGCGGTGTCGTGTAAGGGTAAGTCTGAGGATGCTTGCCCAGTAGCTAAAACTCTGAAAATATATTGTGAAAGTATAATAATACATGATCCAACGATTACTCCTTTATTATTGCCTGAACCACCAATTATGAAAGCGGCCCAAACCAAAAATGTAGTTGTAGCAGGAAGCATGAAAGAAGGTTGGAAACTTCGTAATTGCCATGCCCAGAATGCACCTGCAAGTGCTGCAATGGCTGCTCCAACTGCAAGGCTTGAGGCTTTGTAAGTAAGAACATCGTGGCCATGGTGTTGTGCAACTTCTTCATCTTCTCTAATTGATTTTAATATTCTACCCCATGGTGAACTGAGTAAAATATTAAGAATTATCCAAATAGAAATAACTGAAAGAAGAGCAATAAAGGATAATAGCATTACGTACGGAGCGCCAGTCTCAAGACTTAAAATATCCATAAAGTATGTTGACATGCTATCAATATTTTGAGGGATACCATCTGGGTGTAGATCTGAAGGTATCGTAGTTCCACCAATTGCTGTGCTACAATCTAATGCTGTATAACTTTCCAAAGGTTCACTAGTAACCCAATCAAGAGGTGCAGAATCACCACAAAACCACCATTTTTCTAAAGGAAGTGGATAATAAGAAACGCCTGGAACTGGACTTGACCAACTTGCGGTTGTGTTGTATGACTGAACTAATGGCTCAGAATTAAGAATAACTCTGAGTATTTCACCTAAAGAAATTGTTACAATAGCAAAATAGTCAGTTCTTAGCCTTGCAGTTGGATAGGCAAGTATCCACCCAAATGCTGCTGAAATCAGCACTCCGATAAATACTGCCCAGAATATTGGCCATTCATAACCATTATACTTTACAGGGCCTGTTAATATACCTACAGATATAGCCCCTATACCTACAAAGAAAATAATACCAAAATTAACCATTCCCGTAACTCCAGTGTGTAAATTTAGACAGAATCCCATAAGAATGAAAATTGAAATCGATAATAAAATATTTGAAATATTAAATGTTCTAATTAATTTAGCGTTTGCTGCATCTTCAGCAACAGGCATCCATAAAATAATCAAAATGAATAGAATAATCAATGTAACAAAAACCATATTCGATAAAAAGATTCCTTCCCTACCATATGTTGATTTTTTTGTCAATTGATCTACCAATGTTAACTTGGAATCTTTTTTATAAGATAAAACAACAATCCATAGTATTGAAGAAAATAGTACAAACTTAAATAAAAATGAATTAGTGAAAATAAATAGAATCAATAAGAAATATGCACTTTTATTTATTTTAATATCAATTTTTGGTATTTTTTTACTAATTAGTTTGATATTAAAGATTTCTAAAGAAGGTTTTAAATTATTATAATTATTCATTTTTTCTGATATTGGATTAGTAATTTTTGAAATATATGATTTGATAATTATTAACGGATCTTGACTTTTATCAGTATACAGAAAGTACCCTTCTACAAGGGCAAAAATCCAAACCAAAATAGGTATTGTTGGCCATAATAAATCCCCTAGGAAAGTAATAATGTCCAAAAATAATATTTCATTATTCATCAAATCTGCCCAAGAATTTCGCATCTCATCAAGAGTATTTTGACGCCAGTTTTCATGTAAATATGGAGCAACATCCGAGGGAGGATTAGTTACTACATGCTCGATTTCTAATTGAGAATCTGAGGGTAAAAATGTCCAATCAGTCCTACCTGTTCTCATCTCAAAGTTGGAATCTGATGAAAATCCTAACCCTTCTCTCATAGGTGATGCGTTTCTGGAAAAAGAATTTTTATCAATAAAACCTGTTAATTTATTAATTAAATATGCAAATACCGTCAAACCTGCCATATTTGAAAAGCGTGATTTTTTCCTTTGTTGAAGATTATGAAGTCCTACCCATCCAAAGAATATTGAAAGTATTACTCCGGTGTCCCTAGAAGGTTTGATATTCTCTTCTGCTTGTTTTCTCAATCTATCTATTTTCCATTTTTCATAGGCATTGCCTATACCTTCAGGAAGAATAAGTAAAATTGCAATTAAGAAAAGATAAGGAGTAACTACCTCAAAATTAGCATATGTTCCCCTTCCTAAATTTTGACCTAAACCTGCAAGGATTGGTAAAGACATGGCTCTAATGAAACCAACAATCAATGAGGCTATAATTGCACCTTCTATAGATCCTATTGTCCCTAAAACGATTACTGCAAAAGAAGGTAATAAAAGAGTAAAAGCAGTTATTGGTGAGAATTTTAAAGTCATTGCAAACACTGCTCCACCAACACCACATAATCCTGCAGATAGGAAAGCACTGTAACTGTGGATTCTTTCTACATTTATGCCACTACTTGCTGCTAATTCTGGATTATCAGCAACTGCTCTCATCCTGCGTCCAAGTCTAGTTTTTTTCAGTAAAAATAGTAATAAGAATACAGATGTAAAGACTACTACAGGTGTTGGACCGTTATAAAATGCTATACCTGTTTCTAATTGAGATGTACAATCTGTATCGAGCTTATAAAATTCAAAAGATGGAATATGATCTAATTGTTTTTGACTTGCAACACCATTATTTATTTCACAATGAGCTGATGTATAATATTCGCCGTCTTCTAATGAATTTTTACCAAAATTTAATTTTAATTTATATGTAGGTATTTTCCATAATTGGCCGATAGGAGAATCTGTAGTTATCCTCCAGTCTTTATCTGGTTGAAATAATCTATTTCTTGAGCTGAATCTTAACCAAACTATTGCCCTAAGAATTAGTGCAACCCCTAAAGAAGCGATCATCATTACCTGTGGTGATGCTTTCTTTTTTCGGAAGTCTTTGTATACTAGTCTATCTATCATTAATCCTGCTATACCGGTCAAAAAGAAGGCCGCCAATAAGACATAAAATAGAACAGACCAAAGTAAAACTCCATCTGCTGGAGACATTGTCAGCGGTATAAAATAGTCTGTCCATATTAATGCTATGGAAACATACATACCAAGCATAAAATATTCACTTTGAGCAAAATTACCATATCTTTGAACTTTGTAAGTAAGAGTTAATGCAACGGCTATTGAAAGATAAATTGCAGCCCATCTAAAGGTGGAGAAAGTTATTTGCACTAAATCAAAATAAGATGTTGCTGTTTGGTTTCTTCCTTGGATGAGTGCATCAAAACATATCCATAAAAGAAAAATTATGAATAAAGGAGTTAGACTAATAGATATTTGTCTAAAGATATTTTTTGGTAAATCATCGAATATTATCTTTACAAATCCAAAACCAGCACATATTGCTTGTATTAACTGTAGTAACCATATGAAGCCTTTTTCATTAGGTAATCTATTATCAAGTAATGTGTTTAATATGTTTAGAAAGCCTTCATTATATAATAATCCAAAATAGGCATCAACAAATATCACAAGTGATATTATCAATCGGGTATAAAGTCTTGGAATTAACATCCATTTCTTACTAACTTTAAGCATTAAGAAGATTATAGCTGATATTAAGAGGAACAAATGTCCAATCATTATCTAGTCACCAAAAAATATTGAGTTAGAAGACACCACGGCGGGGATTTTCCCCCCCGTGGTGCTTTATGTAAATCTTTGAAGTAAACTAGTTTTCAAAAATTTATGACTGTGCTACGTCAGCTAATCCGCCTGTAGCAGTCCATTCTCTGTCACAAGTAAGTAAACTAGAACTATCGAAAGTACATACTTCATAGCCATTTCCAGGAACATCTCCATTTGCTAGGAAGGTAATGTCACCTGTAGCACCAACGAAGCCTTGTCCAACAACTTGGATCATACTTGTCAATGGAACTGAAGGGCTTCCTGCTTGAGCAAATATAGAGTAACCCATAACAATCATTGCATCGAATACCTCAGCAGTGTATATTGCTGTTGCATTTCCAGCTCCCGAACATTCAGGAGATGCTGAACAAAGTGCTTGGAAGGCCAGAGCTCTCTCTGAAGGATTAGATGCTACACCTGGTTTAGTAGTAACCATACCTTCTGGGGCATCGAATTCTGTATCAGATACTCCGTCACCACCATAATATGCACCGTCAAATCCTGCAGTCTGAAGATCTGTGATCAACTGTGCACCATCGGCAGCATATGATGCTAGCACAACACTGTCGCAACCTGCATCAAAAACTTGTTGTGCGATTGCAGCACCATCGAAATCTGTGTTATCATATGAAATAGGGGCTGTGAAACAGCTTGATTCGCCAGCTGCATGCCATGAAGCATTGACTGCAGAACCAAGTCCCGTACCGTAATCATTAGACATCATCAAGATAGCAGGGTTAGATCCTGCAGTTATCGCAGATGCTAATGCTTGACCCTGTAGAGCGTCACTTGGAACTACTCTCCAGAAATTAGCATTTGCACCATCAGAATTCAATTGAGGGCTAGTACTTGCATAGGAAATCATTGGGATACCTAGAGGTCCTAATACAGAATTAGCGCCTGTTGAAGCACCGGAACATGCAGCTCCTACTACTCCTACTACTCCTGCTTGGGAAAGTGCAGTAGCAGCAGCTACTCCACCTGCGTTTGAACAAGCAGTATCTTGTACAACCATTTCGAACTGTAGGCCGTTACTGTATCCTGCTGCATTCATTACTGCAAGTGCAATTTCTCTTGCTGCTACGAATCCTGCAGCATATGGAGATACAGCACCAGAAGTTAAATCAAGTAAGAAACCTAACTTTACTGTTGTTCCACTAAATACATATTCTTCTACTCCGCCAGCAGTTGTGTAGAACCATTGACAATTTAGGTATGTATCTGTAGAAGAGACGATTGCATGGACACATATATCATAACCATTTTCAGCTGGAATATCTCCATTTGCATCAAAATTAATTGTACCTGATGCACCTGCATAGTTCATTCCAACCATACCGATATGAGTAGCCATATTAGCACCGGATTCCATATTGTATGCTTTACCTATGATGGTGATTGCATCATAAGTTTCTGAAGTATAAATTCCACCTGCACAATCTGTTGATGCAGCACAATCATCTGCAAATGATCCGCTGCCTGCTGTTGCAATTGGTTTTGTAGCAAATACCAAATTAGCATTTCTTACATCTGCGAAGTTACCTGTTTGTTCATCTCCGTCTCCCACTATAGGCGTGGACCAATCTTCTGAGGCTATTCCATCACCACCAAACGCAGGTATAGCAGATACTGTTCTTAGTGCTTCCATGATAGCAGCACCATCTGCTGCATATGATGCCATGACAACAGATCCACAGCCTGCTGAGACTACTTGTCCTACAAGTGCAGCGTAATCAGTAGTAGCATCTTCTTGGTCATAAGGAAGTGACATACACAAATTTCCACCAGCTGCTTGCCATGAAGCATTGAATGCTCCTCCTAATCCAACACCGTAATCATTTGACATGTGAAGAAGAGCAGGGTTCATTGCTGCCATTGCTGTTGCCATATCTGGTAATCCGTTTTGCATAGCAACTGCTATAATCATACCAGTCATTGCAGGTCCTTGTCCAGCATCACTTGGAACTACTCTCCAAAAATTTTGATGGATGTTATTATCACTAAGTGATGGAGCGGTACTTGCATAAGATACCATTGGAATACCTAGTGGCCCTAGTACATTGTTTGCACCAATAGAAGCACCGGAACATGCTGCTCCTGCTACTCCTATTACTCCAGAAGCTGCTAAGACGGCAGCAGACTGGCCAGCAGTTGCAGTATTACATGCTGTATCAGCAGCAACTAACTCGAAATATCCACCATCATCATTTAGATCGTTTATTGCAATTTGAGCAGCTGCCATGAAATTAGATGCATATGAAGAAATGGCAGGAGAGGTTTGGTCTAATAGGAATCCTATTTTGACTCTGTCTCCACAAGAACCATCATCTAGATTAGCATTAGCGTCGTAAGCAGAAGATTGAGAATCTGTGCATCCCAATACAGTTGTATCTGCGATATTTGCATAGTGTTCTGCAATCTCATCTGCCAAAGCATCAGCAATGTCCACAGAGAATCCTTCCGCAATTCCAGCAGCATTTAAGTTCTCGAATGGAGGATATGTAGTATCAGAACAGAATCTTAAGTTTCCTGATTCTAGAACAGTTGTTAGCGCACTTCCTTCAGTAGGCATAGGATAAGCGGTTGCTGTAGCAGCAGTTGTTGTATCCTCTAATGTTCCTGATGTTCCTGGGAACCATGCTTCAAGATGTGCATCATATTCTCCAGATGCAATTATTGCAGCAATTGCAACATTTAATGCATCTTCTAATTCATTATCTGAATCATCAGCAACTACAATTCCAAAATTTTCTGGAGAGAATGTAGTCAATAGAGTTGATTGTAGAGCTAGAACAGGTGCATCTCCAAGAGCATAGTGACCATCCCCATTTTCTAAACCAGTAAATACTGAGTCGAAATCAGCAAAAGCGACAACGGTCGCCAATGGAAGATCACTAGCAGCATAAAGATCAGAAGTTGTTCCTGATTGTACTATTATTTTTGTACCTGCAACGTTTAGTTCTGATACATCACTAATTGCAGCAACACCAGGTCCTGCAATTACTCCTTGAGTACTAGAATAATAAGCAGTAGTGAAATCACTGTTTTCATTACGCTCATCTGTTATGGTTACAGATGAAATTATGGCATCACATGTGTCAAAGCTGTTAGTAGCTATTGAACCCAAAATTGCATCCCAATCTGTAGTTACTATAACACTATCAACATCACTTGCTACTGTTAGTGCCCATTCTTCATCATCGTCATCTCCACCAAGGCATCCTGCAAATGCTGCTGCAAGCATACTGGTAGTCATCATCATTGCTATTATTTTTCTATTATTCATTGTGATACACACACTCCGGGTTTCTACGAGAAAGTGTAACACTTATAGACTCTATTGTTTATTTATTTTATATAGTATGAACATAAAAGACTCCGTAATACTATAAAAATAAGAATTTTTAAAAAAATTGATGTAAATAAATTATTTAAATTAATAAATTTTGATATAATTATTATTACCTGTTTTGATAGTGTACTAATTTATCTTTCTTGATCAACATTAATATTACTCATCTTTTTGATACTTGGATTTATAATATTATGAACATCTAGATATATTGTTAACCGAGAAGATGAAATTGTACCAATATATCGGCCAAATATGAAATCAGAAGAGCCGATGGATTATTCTTCCAGTGGAGTTGATATCGATGCAGAAGGAAAGGCTGTTTCTAGTTTAATTAATGCATTGAGTGAGTCGACTAGGAAAAGTGGTCAAAAAGGCGCTCCTGTTCATTTACCGGGAGGTTTTGGTGGAATAATAGAATTTGGAGATTCTCGATTGGTACTTGCTACTGATGGAGTAGGGTCAAAACTTCAACTGGCTAATGAAATTGGAAGATGGGAGAGTGTTGGCATAGATTGTGTCGCAATGAATGTAAATGATTTACTATGTGTAGGTGCTGAACCAATAGCATTTGTTGACTATATAGCTGTTCCAGAAACTAATCCAGATGTTCATGCAAAGTTAGGTTCTTCTCTTTCCGAAGCTTGCAAAAGGGCTAGAATAACATTAGCAGGTGGCGAAACTGCCACATTACCAGGAATCGTAAATGAATTAGACTTGTCAGGTACAGCATTGGGTTGGTTTCCAAAAGGTGAAGCGATAACTGGTGAAAATTTAGAATCGGGAGATGTCTTAATTGGCCTTCCAAGCAGTGGTATTCATTCAAATGGATACACATTAGTAAGGGCTGTTTTACAAAGGTCTGGCCTATCCTTAAATGATATTGTGCCATTTAATCCAAAACATGAAGGGAGAATAATCGAACGTTTTCCCGAACATACCGAAGATATTGTGCTTGGAGAAGTTCTTCTTAACCCGACAAGAATATATGTTGATCCCATTATTGATTTGATAATATCCTGTAGAGAAGAAAGAGGGCCATGTGGAATTTCTGAATTGAAAGCTTTGGCTCATATTACTGGAGGGGGTTTGTCTAATCTTCTTAGATTACATAATACATTGGGATGGGAAATATCTAATCCTTTACCAATACATCCTGAATTCAATTGGATTGCAGAAATTGGAGTAATAAATAACCGGGAAATGCATAGAACATTTAATATGGGCATGGGAATGGTTCTTGCAGTTTCTTCAGAAAATGCTGATAAGATAGTGGATTGGTTAGATGAAAGACTACCAGGAACAAAAATTGTAGGTTCAGTAAATGACAATGGCAGAAAAGTAACTCATATTGATAGTAGCGTTATATTTGAGCACTATTGAAGTTAGATACTATTTACATGGGCATTAATATATACGTGATAATGTGGTAGATAAGTCTGTGGAAGAATGGCCTGATGTTCTACATAGAGAAGGTAAAACTCTGATGAGATTATTTTCTGACCCCGATGAGAATAAGATAGGCCCGGCGATAAAGGGTGAAAATCCTGTTTTCTACAATCCTGCAATGAGTAGAAGTAGGACAAGAAGTGTACTACTAATGCAGTATGCAATTGAAAACGAATTATTGGGAAATGGCCCAATATATGCTGTTGATGGATTGTCTGCTACCGGTTTAAGAGCAAGAAGGTGGTTGAACGAATTACCTCAAGACAGTGCAAAAAGAATTCGGGCTACAATAATTGATATGAATCAATTTGCTCTTAATTTAGCATTAAAGACACATGAGGAGTTTTCGCCAGTTCATTTTAAAGGAGAATTAAAAGCCATAAATGGTGATTTGAGATCTGCAATACTAAATCAAGGATGGCATTGGGTAGATATAGATCCTTATGGATCTCCGATTCCTTTTCTTGATGCGGCAGTTCAATCAATAGCACGTAAAGGAATCTTAGAAGTTAGTGCTACGGATACTGCTGCATTAACAGGATCTTCGAAAAATCCACTTCTAAGAAGATATGGTGCAAGAGTAAGAAATGATGGTTTGGCCCATGATTCTGCATTAAGAGTTCTACTGGCTACCGTGGGAAGGGCGGCATCGAAGCATGAAAGAAGAATAGAGCCGTTAATATCAATTTGGGATTCTCATCATCTTAGAGTTTCAGTAAGAGTAATTAGAAGTATCGAAGGTGCTAATAAAATTGAAGAATCTTTAGGATGGAGGGTATATTCTCCGACGCGCGAAGAAATTTTGGCATCAATAGAATCCGGCCTTCATCCAAAAACTAGTTTAGATGTAATGCCAATACATTGTTTTTTACCATTTGTTTATCCGATAAATAGGAAAGACGAGCGAATTTCTGGGCCAATGTGGATAAAAAATATGGGCAAGAAAGAAGTTTTACAATTTATGACAGAAGAAAGAGTATTGGAAATGTGTGCTCCTAATGCAATAAAGGATGATATATTATCATGGACAGAAAAAGATTTTGAATATGAAAAAAGAAGGATTGTTAAAAGTGTTAAGAATTTAGCTAATGAAGCAAATGCGATTGAAACTCCACATCATATTCTTGTTGATTCTCTATCAAGTTGGCTGAAAATAGGGTCTCCGCCAAGTCCTAAGAAATTGGTTAAGGGAATAATGGATTCTGGTTATTGTGCTAGTTTGACAAATTATGGTAGAAAACCATCAATCAGAACTGATGCTCCGTGGGATTTGATAGTTAAATTAGCCTTGGACACTTAACCGCCAATATAAGACATCTCGATTCTGGGTAACGCTGAATTATCACTAGAACGTAATTCACTATATCTATCATCCCTTCTTGTCCAAATAGCTCTTATGGCATCTGTAAGGGTTTGTATTTCTTCACTATTATGTATTATTGCACGTAGATCATGTCCTCCCGAAGCAAATAAACAAGTATGTAAATAACCATTTGCTGATAAACGTGCGCGAACACAATCCCCACAAAAAGGAGATGAAACTGATGAAATAACTCCTATCTCTCCAGAACCATCTGAATGAGCCCATCGCTTCGCAACATCACTAGAGGATTCTGGATCTAGAGGATTTAGATCAAAATACTTCTGTAAATAATTGATTATATCTGATGAAGAGATTACTTGCCCTAACATCCAACCATTTGTTCTACCAACATCCATATATTCTATAAAACGAACAATAACTTCTGTATTACGAAAATGGTCTACTAACTTTTTTACTTCTGATTCATTAACTCCTTTTTGGACTACACAATTTACCTTAACTGGAGTCAGACCGAATTCAATTGCTGCATCAATACCATCCAATATTGTATCTACTGAAGTATTACTATCAGTCATTTTGGAATGTATTTCTTGATCTAATGCATCTAAACTAACTGTAACTCTGTTAAGTCCTGCTTCGGAAAGTTCTTTTGCATGTTTACGTAATAAAGAAGCATTCGTAGTTAATGCAATATCTAAATCTAATTTTGAAAGTTTTTTTACTAAATCTGGAATGTTTGGACGTAATAATGGCTCACCACCTGTAATTCTAACTTTTTGGAGTCCCAATTCCTTACATGACTTTACAACTTTTTCTATTTCATCAAAAGAAAGAAAGGCTCTCTTGGGCATGAATGAATGATCAGAACCAAATTTTTCTCTTGGCATACAATATCTGCATCTAAAATTACACCTATCGGTAACCGAAATACGTAGATCTCGTAATTGACGATCATACTTGTCGGATACCATAGCATATGCGTTAAGCAACAGGTGATTAGGGTTACTCATATTGGACAGATTGAATAAAGACGACCTCTTACGATATATCGAGAAAGATGCTGTCCATTAGTTCAAAGGCACGTGAAATGCTTGATAAATTTGCAGAAGATGCAGATGATAATGATCTTTTATTGAGAATAGAGATAATCGGTAGAGGTCCTAAAGGATTTCAATATGATTTACAACTAGTCAATAAAAGTGAAGAAAAAAAAGACGATATTGCTCTAGAAATTGATGGAATGGCTGTTCTAGTTGATTCAAAAAGTAAAATATACCTTGAAGGTACAACTATAGATTACAAAGAAACTTTAATGGGTGGTGGTTTTAGTTTTGATAATCCTAATCCGTTATGGATGGATGAATTATCTCAAGCAGTAGCCGAAATAATTGCCAATGAAGTTAACCCAGCTGTAGCATCACATGGAGGCCATGTAGATTTGGTGGGCGTTGATGATAGTAAGGCAATAATTTCCTTTGGAGGGGGCTGTCAAGGTTGTGGTATGGCTGATGTAACACTAAAACAGGGCGTTGAAGTCATGATAAAGGAAAAAGTTCCAGGAATAACGGAAGTCATTGATGTTACTGATCATGCTGCAGGTACAAATCCATTCTACTAATTAGTACATTGGAAGTTCATCATCATCATCAGGCGCGGGAAGTGCTATAGATTGTGCTCTTTCAAATGCCTCACGAACTTTGTCTTCTATTTTACGTGCATCTTCTAATAAATCATTAACTGGGATTTCCATATCTAGTAATTCACTAAGTCCTTCAATTGCAATTAATGCTGCTCTTGCATCCGGATATACTGGATTACATTCCGATAATAGTGCTGTAATATCGAAATTTCGTCTTTCACCTTCTGCTATTAAATAACCAGCAATACCCGATACAACGCCTTGTTGAATCCTTTGAATATTGGCATCATCAAGTCTATCTCTGCCTTCTCCTGTTGAAGATACACTCCATAAATCACTTTCTTCTTTTATTCCTAGATCATTACTTACTACTCCATCTATCACGATTAGTTTACTAAATCCTCCTTTGGTAAACCATTCTAAAACGGTCTGGCCAAAGTAAACATCATTTTCACTTGGGAATTGAATTTCTGCTGTAAATACTCCTATTCCATCGCCTTGATATACTCTTACAGGATGTTTTGGGACAGAATCATGAATTAAGGCTATAGCTGGAAACTTAGGATGCATTACAGTACCCATTGGTTCTAGATTTAAAGATCTGATAAGATGTGAAGCAGCAATAACTCCAACAGAGCCTACTGTAGAAAATCCACATATTGCAACTCCTCCTAATTTTGAAGAATCTGCTCCTGAATGTAAAACCAAAGGATATCCGCCGCTAGTCTCATCATCCATAGCGAGCCCTTGGGTAGGACTCATTTTAATTTCACGGATTTTGATTAAATTAATTTAAAAAAAACCTAACTTTATGTAATAACAACTAATGGTTGTTACTAACATGGAAGAAGAGCCTGAAGATTGGTCATTTAGTTCTCATATTGGGAAGGACTTGCGGAATGTGGAATTACCAAATGCTAATTTAAAGAGAGCTGTATTTGATAACTCAGATATGGAAGGAGCTAATCTATCTGGTTCTGATCTCAGAAATGCTTCCCTTCAGGGTACAAATTTGATGAAAGCCGCTTTGGATGGCGCTGACCTCAGAGGGGCTAGGCTTCTGAAAGCAAAATTAGGATTATCAAATTTACAAGGAGCTAGGCTAGATGGTGCAGACATGAGAGGTATTAGAGGTAGATATGCAATTTGGAGGGGTGCAAATTGGTGGGATGCCATCTTAGATGATTCATTACGTAAAGCACTATCAAAAAAATGGCCAAAAGAATGAGTTATTTTACAACTATTTTCTCTAATTTTTCCCTCATCCAATCTGGAACGGTGAGTTTATTGGTAATAGAGTCCATATCCGTACATACTGTGATTTGTGTCGCAGACCAACACAAAACGTTATTTTGATTATAAATTTCATAATACCATTTTATGGAGGTAGTGCCAATTTCTTTTATTGTTAATTTACATTGTGCTGTATCGCCATATTTTAGAGGGTTGTGAAATGTTGCTTCGCTATGGATTAATGGAAATCCTATTCTATGTTCATTTAATATTACATTATAATGCATATCACATGTATGTTCCCATGATTCTTCATAGAAGCGATGCGCTAAATCCCAAAATCTTGGATAATATGCTATACCAGCCAAATCGACCATTGGAAAATCAATCCTGCGAGAAGAAGTGAAAACCATACCTTATCCTAAAGGCGTTATGTTTCAAGTGTTGTTGTAGAATTTACTTTGGCGTAGAAAAGAAATCTTCGACTTTTTCAAAAAATTTGTTTTCTAAATTTTTAACCTTAATTATTGTTTCATTGGTTAGTGATTTATTTTCCTTCCAAATTGGAACCATAGATGTCCAAACACCTTCGCCCTTAATCCTAGAATAGATAGCAGCACAAATATGAATTACTATAAGAAAATAACTTAAATCAGCGGAAAAACCATGTATCTCGATTACTAAATCCTGCATCGGCCCGTCAACTATTCCTTGTGTAAATAAACCGGCAATCAATAAACCCGAAAGAGGTAAAATAATTAGGCACAGATACATACTGGTGTGGATTGTTTTTGCAAGGTATCTATGAGCAGAAGGAATAGGTTCTCTGGCGCCAAGAAATGTCTCAAAACGTCTCATATAAAAATAACGCATCATCACAATTATTAAGAAAATACTTGCAAAAAATACCTCAAAAACTAATAATCTCGAGTTTTCTAACTCGGATATATCATCTAGTTGCTTGAATATACCATATGCATACAAAAAGATAAATGTCCAATGAATTATCCTAGCAGAAAATGTGTGAGTTCTGGTTACTTCCACTTTCATATACAGAGAATATTTGTATATTAAATTAGTTATCATTTTAAATTATTCTAACAAATTTTTGTCGGGATCATAATATATAGAATGGTGAGCTTTTTGTCTTAAAAAATCAACTATTTTTTGAGAAAATGGTTCATCTCTCAAAATCCTCCTATAGACGAGATTTTCAGTCAAGAGATATCGATATTTTATTCAAAACTTGCAGGCATGGAGGAATGGTGCAAATTGATTCTTAGAGAACCGTCTGAATCAACTATGTAACCAAAAGAAAATTCTACTTTTACTTCATCACCCTCGGGCGTCATAAAAAAATAATTGCCCATGGCTATGGCACTTGTTCCATTGATGATAATGCCTTCATTCTCAAATCGTACCTTTGTCCAACCTTTAATGGCAAAACCTTTGTCTTCTGAGTATTCATCATTACCCGCAACAAAATATGATAATGCCCCTTCGAAGGTTGGGCGAAACTGAATATCAACAGCAAGTGTTGGCTTGAATAAGACTGGGCTGATATCATATGCATACAAGGATTTGATATGTGTTCTTGCTCTTTCAACATAGTCCATACCAGTATTATATGCCGCCGCTATCGAAACAATACCTTCTCCCCAAGCTCGCTGCGCATTCTCTAAGTCCATCATGGTCACCATACTATCTCTCAAACTCCGGTTCAATTGGAATATTATGAATATTGTTCATAATATTAATCAGCACTTAATCTATCACTTTCTCTTTGAACTTCTCTAACACCGACAATAATCATACAGAATCCAACTAACATCGAGAATCCAATACTTTCATCGAGTAATAGCCATCCACTAAGAACTCCAAAAACAGGAACTAAGAATACATATGAAGATGCGGCAGTAGCTCCAATTCTATCTATTCCTCTAGCGAACCATGCATAGGTAAGAACTGTAGAAATTAGCCCAAGATAAGCCACTGAAATCCACTCAGTAGTGTTGGGACTAGGGATGCCAGAATTCCAGACTTCAACCAACATCCATGGAGTGAGTAATACCCAACCGACTATGGAATACCATACTACAATCTCGAAGGAGGTACCTATTGTTCCATCAAGCAAAGCCATCTTGGTCAAATTGCTCGTTGCAGCCCATGTTAAAGCAGCAAAAGCGATTAGAACCGCACCGATTAATCGATGATTGAATGATATATCTGTATTCGGACTCCAGCCGACTACGGTTGCTACACCAATCAGGCCCACAATTAGGCCGATTATCATCCTCAAACTTAGCTTCTGTCCGAGTAATGGAATAGCGAGAATGACGGTAAATACAGGATTCATTGGAATAATGAGAGAAGCATCGCCGGCTGCAGTCCATTTCATTCCATTCATGAAAAGAAGTTGGTAACCCATAGTACCCAGTGTAGCCATCCAAAGCGTATATTTCCATGCTTTTCTCCCTTGAGGAAGAATTCTACGAGAGTCGGTATTTCTGTAAATCCAGCACCAAATAACAAATGCAGCAACTGCGAAAGCGTATCGTAACCATGCAGAAGTGGCAGGCTCCATGCTGGCCCTATTTCCTTCATCCATACCATAACTAAGAAATCGTCCAACAGCCCATGTCGAACCCCATACTGCAGCTACTACCAGGAGAAGTAGATGTGTGCTGAGATCTTTCATATATTTCGATAGTAAACATCGGTTTCAAACATTCCTCTTACAATAGTTCCTTACTATATTTATATCGTGTATTAGTTATTCCCCACGTGTTATTAAAAATTATAAAATTGTACGTATGAACCTATGTATAATTTCGACTGGTATTAATTATGTTTTTATGGCTTATACGATAATAGTGATGAACAATACAAAGTAGATTATTAATTTAGATACCTATAAATAATAATCTACCCTACCAAATTCATGCCTTGTGAATGCTGTGATTGCGACCCTTGTGGTCCTAGCTGTTTGTGTGATGGATGCTGTTGAATTATTTTAACAATGTATCAATATAAATCATTCTTCTGATATGTGTTTTTCTACAGCAGAATACTCATTTTTCGGATATAGAGTTAGGATTACTATTGTCTGAAGAACCCAAGTACCTAGTAAGAAATAAAGAAAATGAGTCGATATCATCGGAGATACAAGAATAACGCCGATTAGTGATGACCCGATTATTAGGTAAGAAGGGATTTGCTGAACTTTTCTCTTCTCATGCATACTCATCCGAATCACACTCAATTTATTAGACAGTTTATCGAACATTACAAATGCGCCTGCCAGTAATCCTGCAAACATTACTCCAATGATGCGGTCAGCCAACCAATCTATGAAACCTTCAAGTCCCCTTTCCAAGAAAACGTAAAGGAAAGTTGATCCGATAATTAACACTAAGATTGTTACAATGACAATCGCAGGACGGTATATTTTCCACCCTTCATCCTCTTCCATAATCGTTAATAAGGGACTAACTCTATTATTTATGCGATATTTAGAAGATATAAAGTCCAGAATACAACAGCATTGTAGTCACAAACCTTTCAATTAGTAGTCTTTAATTGAAAAGGTAATGAACTTACTATACTTGGGCATTTCATGGAAGATAAAAATAATCAAGTAGATGTCAATTGGTATCTTTTGTTGATTGGAATACCCTTTTCATTATTTGGATATAGGCTTCTACAAAGGGAGCCTGTAACTCACTGGTACGAGGGTGTAATTAATCCGATTGTCCAAATCTGCGGAATAATTTCATTTTTCGTTGGTGTACTTTTTGTCCTATTACCAATATTTGCAAAGTTTGGATACAGAATTGATAATACACCCACAACCGAGTTTGCATTCGATCCTTCGACTGGAATGTTCTACCTACCTACTAATCTGGAATCTCTCAAAGAACAAAAAAACTCAGAGGAATGAGAATAATCTCTGAATCATACCTCTAACCGATAATTATGAGTTATCAATGGGCCTAGTTACAGGGACTTCTTCAAGACAAATTGCGAATTTGGCCAACTACCGACCCCCCCGGCAACAACCTCCCATCCTTCTTGCCCGAGTTTGTTCAATTCTGCTTCGAGTTTTTTGTTATTGGTAGTCCCTACCACCTTGTATTGCCATCTAGTCATGCAATTAGATGAGGGTGCGGCTATTTAATCTTTAGAAACTCAGAGGATACACATTTTAGCGAGGTTTTCGTCTTTCCTACCCTAGATTACGCCAGCACGGCTCAATTCTCTATACACAATCACTATGCAAATCATACTGATTAGTATTCCAATAGGGCCTCTTTTGATTTTAGAAGATGGTTTGAAGCCCAGGATTGGCTCAGCCTTACTTGCCAGATTTTCCTCTATTTCAGATATGGGCTTCATCATAATAGCGTAAGGTACTCACTTTATTAAATTCTCTACATGACATATACATCTACTTCTGGTATTATATGCATGTATCATAAGGTGAGACCCATTGGAACGACTATGGAGTTAACTACACTTGATTACATTCGGATTTCGATTGGCTTGGCTATACTCCTGTATGTGGCAAATTGCTTGGTCAATCAGAAAGTATGGATTCGTAAGACGTTTTCATGGGGGGCGAGAGAGGAGTATCCCAAGATTTTCCAGATGAATATTGTTGGTGGATCATTGATTGGATTATTTTTGGTTGCAGGGCCTTTCTTGTTCTAACATATTCCCTAGCGAATACTCTGTATTGCACTACAACGCTTACTACAATTCGGTTGCCATAGGGACAAAGGTCACCAAGCTCCATTGCACAGTTATTTCCTCATTACTGTCAGATTGTGTAGGAAGTCCTGAAACGAGCTCTTGTGTGTTTACTTCTACTTCCAAATTGAACTCTCCAAAACCAAATGTTGAGTTTGTCCAGGTTTCTAATGCTTCACCCTCATTATTACCACTCTCGGTTTTATTAACTCCGTCGAAATTGGGATAAATCTGTAGAAAAAGAGATATTGTTTCACAACTATCACTGCTTCCAGATAATGTATTATTCTCATTCTCCCATTGGGCCAATACTCCTTCAGGGCGTAAATTAGCACTTACAAAATCACAGGGATCTCCAATGTTTCCTGATGTTTCATCATATAACACGTCTATTACCAAGAATCCTACAAAATTTCCCTCTGCTACAAAATCGTCGTCTACTTCTAGGAAAAATGAGGACTGTTGTGAATCAGCAATAATCTGAGTCTCACCAGATTCAATTATCGATTCATTAAACAACAGATTCCAATCAGGAATTGTGTTCTTTAGTTTTATATCGTCGGACTTGAAATGGAAAAATACTGCTGCGTGGTAAGTGATTGATACAAACATGACTCCCAACATGATTGCAAGGAACTTGTTGGTCTCAGAATCCTCGGTGATAAGGTAGATAAAATTAGTCTCTTCTTCCATATTGCTCACAACGTATTGATGAAATTATTCGAAATGTGAATAATATATGATAATAACATAAGGATTAAAAAATATACAACCATAGAAATATTTGCTGTTTTGAATATTTTTTCACTTATTTTCATGTCTGGGGCTTCCCAACCACTACCTTCTAGAATATCATTAATTGAAGTCCTAGAGTCGACCATTTTCGAATATGCCCTCTCTTCCCAGCCAATTCCAACTGCGACCACAATGCCTAGTAGGCCGGCTGATAGAACCTCACTAACTGGAATTACGAACTGAACCATCTCCAATAAGGCTGCAGTGGCTACCACAATGAGAATAACCGCCAAACCCTTGGAAATCCTCTTGTTTCTTTCCGAGGATAGGTCAACTAAGCCGAGGCTGATGAGTAGGTAACTTGCAATTAGAGGTCGTGCAATTGTGAAATGGGTCTGGTTGGTGAAAATCTTCCACATATCCTTGAATTTGGTATCTGCCCCCAGAGCAAAAGCTTCGTCGGCATTACCCATCGAAAGTACAAAGAAACCAATAATGCCGATTGCCATGTAAATGAAAACGATGATTCCAACTGTGCTGATAGAACCCGTTTTTTGCAGAATGAATATCTCCATTCCGACAATAAATAGTCCTGTTGCGATGGCTAAGGTATAGAACATTTGCCAAATGTACTCATGTAAAGATCCAGCTTCCGACCATGCACCGGCAATGTCAACGAAATAGAAGTAATCATCTTGTGCAAACATTCCAACCCAGTAAAACCAGATATGGCCATTAAGAACTAAGAGAAGTAGAAGACATATGTCGGCAACCTTTCCTGCATTAGCATCATCTTCATTGACCTGAGTAAGCCTAAATCTTACGTAAATCGAAGTCCAAACTATACATGGAAATAAATATACGAATCCTGCAAATTCTAACCAATTAGGGCCAAGTGATGAGTAGATTATTGGCCAATACATCATGAGGAGTAATATTATTGAAATCGCGATTTTTAGTTGTCTTTTGGTACGTAGTACGGCAACCGGGAAAACAAGGCAAAGTAGCGTCTGCCCCGCAGTAAAGACGTAATCGGCCATATGTCCATTTGCCCACCAATATTGCCACATAGTCTCACTATCGATGATTGACCCCTGAAGATTGTCGAAAATATTACGAAGAATAGAGAAGTGAGTATTTGAAACTGCCTTGGCGATGAAAATCCATGAAATAACAAAACCCGCTATCTTCTCATTCCACCTCAGTTGACTATTTTTTGACACTAGGTATAGTGAAATTGTACCTAAAAAACCTGCCAAAATAGCGCCTATTGAGAGTAGGTTCTGCTCTGACATAGTGGTTAGAAGTTGTCAAAAAATATGAACGTTTCCCAAAATGATAGATTCGTATTAATTTATACATCATGGTGTACGTACGAATTCCCCGACAATGCATCCGGACAAAACTGAAGCCATCAAAATAAGAATCATTACTGGTACTAAGATACGCACAAACAATCCTACAGTTAGTTGGTATATTATACATTCGTTAACCGAGAATGTGGTTTTTTCGCTCTTTTTGGTAGAATATGTCTTTTCTTAGGAGGACTCATTAGAGACCACCTCCTCAAAGGAGTCTCTCTAACCAGTGGGCGCCTCATAGGATGGATTTCCCTCTGCTTGTATTACTCCTTCTTCTAGTTCAATATAAATGCCACAAGCAGGGCAAGAAATCTTTCCTGAATAACTAAAAGGGATGTTTAACCTTTGATTACAAGATGGGCAATCAATTTGTTGTTTCCGATTTTTTTGATTTAGAAACTTAGAATCAGTCCAATAAGACCAATAAAATAAAGCGTCCTCTAACCATCCCCTATCTTCAAATTTTCTGAAAAAACTAATTGAGATTACCATGCTGATAATCCCAAGTCCAAGCAATATCAAAACCAACAAACCTTCAACCGGCACGATACCTGCACTGTTTGTATTTTGGAAAAGAATCATCATCATCAATCCAATGATGAACAGAATGATTCCTCCCGATAACAAAATTATTCCAACTATTCTCCTCTCTTTCACGGGGAGAATCTTGACTATCTTGAAATCCTCCTCATCTTCATCAAGTTCAGAATAAAATGACTTCATTAAATCTAATGTACCCCAGTTTCCATCGGTTTTAACAAAATTTAATTTACTCAATATCATAATTAAAATTCCTAAAATAATACAAATAATAGGAACCAAAAAAAAGATTGTAATTGCGATTATAGTAAAAAACCCAAAAATACTAAACTCCGAATTCTCTGCTGATAGGGAGACTATTGAAATTATTACAACCAATGCAATAAAAATTATCCATATTAAATTGGTCATTTCATCTAATTTCAAAACCTTCAATTCTTTGTCTTCCACGAATGTCGTATTATCGACTCACATATGTCCTTTTCTGAAAATAACTAACTAATCGATTTGAATATAGTAACCGTTGTACTGCAATAAGGTATATTCGCTACCCAAGTTGACAAACTCATCATAAAGGAGAATAAGGTGCAAGTATCATGAAGGTCATCGCACTAAATTTATTCTTACTCATATTCCTTGCCACCCTTACAGGGTGCACTGGCTCGGAAGAAGACTCGATGGAGGCAGAAGCTTATACTGGCGAGTTCAAGATACTTGCTTTGCATGGGGGTGGAGACAGTCCAGAGGGGCTAATGGGTCAGCCCGGAATGCAGGACCTGATGTCCGACCTCCCGGAGTTCGAGTTCTTCTTCGCAGATGCTCCTGACCACGACAGCATGTGCGATCAATGCTGGTACGCTGATCCTCCGGGAGGGAAGGGAGAGCCTAATGAGGATAGGGCCTGGGCGGACATATCGATAGAGTATCTAGACGGAATAGTGGAGGAGCATGGTCCCTTCTACGGCATCCTTGGATACTCACAAGGGTGCCCGATGGCAACTGTTTACATCGCCAACTCCAATACATCCTTCGAGAAAGCGTTCCTTTTCAACGGATACCTGCCTACGACTCACTCCGGGCTCAACGACACCATCAACGAAGTAGCCCCCCTGGATGTAGATGCGCTTATTTTCGGCGGAGACAATGATATTTTCATATTCGGAGTAGAAGAACTCGCAGGTATTTACCAGGAGCCGACGATAATCATCAGCAGCACCGCGGATCACCATCTGCCATCTTCAGACGATGAGACATATGGGGACGTACTAGCATTTTTCAGACAAGGAACAAATGGAACCCTCTGAGAGCCCTGTAGTGCATATTTTACAATAGGGTACCCTAGATGATGCTGTTGGTACTCGTTGGAGTGTAAGTCACTCTCTTCGGAACTCAATACCAATTGCTCTCGCTATTTCTCGTGCCATTTTTGTGGAATCGTCGAATGTTTCCACCATGCTCGTGATGTCCAATTCCCATTCGCCCTCTTCATCGGAGTGTCCGTGGATTTCGTATTCGCGATGCGTTGTGGTGGTTCTGTTCCCATCCGAGTCGGTGTCTGTTTCCGTCCATTTGTGGTATCTCAGGTAGAGTGATTCCGACAGGCGCCTCTCCTTGACTCTCCAACTGCGCCCCCGAAACGTGCTATCAAAAATCAATAGGTCGGTGCCGTGCTGTACACGCAGACGATGGACGGAGAATTTTTTGAAAAGCCAGCCAAGCGCGATCAGGGGAACCAAAAGGAATGACATTTGAAATAACAAATTTGCCAATTGCTGCGCTTCCAGCTCCAGCTCTCCAGTTAATAAATTCGTAAGATTAACAACCGAATCTACTATTGGAGGTAGAAAAGCAACACAGAAGATGGAGGCGAATAATACGGCAATGGTCCCGGACACTGCTCCCCAGGCATCCGATATGAATTCCCGATCCTGGCCAAAAGGGATAGTTTCAGGCTTCTCTTCCACGCCTATTCGGAACTCAATGCCAATTGCTTCCGCTATCTCTCTCGCCTTTTTTTGGTAGGGTGGGTTGTATGCATTCTCGGATTCCCCCAATCCGCGAACCACACCACAGATATCAAGTTCCCACTCCACCCCCTCGCTCGAGCGGCCGTGGACCATTGCATCGTCCCCATCTTTGTCGGTCTCGAGGTAAACTGCTTCTGAGAGGCGCCTCTTCTCGGAGAGTAAACCAAGCCCCCTAAGCGGAGGGAACCCGAGCCCGAGAATCGTAGCCTGGAAGTACAGTCGATCCCTGCTGTGCTGCACGCGCAGGCGTTCTTTGATTACGCCGGAACACCATATTAAGAGGCAGACCAATCCAACAAATGAGAAGGGGATCCCAAAACATATAAATCCCAATATTCCCCCGTCTTCGTGATATGGATTGATTATCGAGAAGAGCATTACGTACACCCCAATTCCTCCGAACATAACCGCTGGTAATCCTGTAAAAAAGGACAAAGCGATGAAAGCTATTGCTGAGGGGGGTTCCGTTGTGAAATCCTTGTCGAGTTTCGAAGGAACGGCTTCGCCGTCGTCTCCCAGGCCTGAGTCTAGGCCCTTCCACCAAGTCTGGTCCATAGACCATTTTTTCTCATGGTCTGTTTTTCCAAAACCCTCTGGAACGCCCCACGTTTTGATGTAAAAATCAATAGGAACAGTACCATTTCCCCTATCTACGGCATAGTTCTCATCGTAAACATCCTCTACGACTGGTGCAGGCCCATCGTATGTCAAGTACCAATCTTCAGGGACATCCGGACCACTCTCAGTCCCATCTGGACCAATCCAGTTATTTTTGGAAATTGGATCCTGGTCGCCATCACTATTCCCAGGACCCATGTGATACGATTGGGGGGCCCTTCTTTACTGGTACGTCATATTCCCTAACCAGTGTAGAAATCTTAATGCCTAATTCAAACTCCGATGGTACCGAGTGTTGCCCAGAAAAATGCATTTCCAAAAAGGGCGATCAAAAAGATAATTTCAATCACGATATTTTTTTTACCAATTCTCCATTTGTCCCTGATTGACAATAACAATCCAAAAAATGCAATCGGCGTTCCGATTGTAACCGTGAAAATAGACCAATACAAATAGGAAAAACCGTCGTCAAAGAATAGGTCACCTACAGGAGGAAAAAGAAAAGCATAGTTGAATGTGATGAGTAGTCCTAGTCCTGCTATTTTCAACCCTCGTCGTGAGTATTGTGGATTGTCGACCTCAGGTTCAGACATGTCATCAGATAGGGGTCCCCTCTATGATACATGCATAATAATCCGTAG
>JBJLBJ010000025.1:0-44045 GCA_045568235.1 Candidatus Thalassarchaeaceae archaeon | reverse complement strand
CACTGAGTGAAGCCCAATGGAAACAAGGTATGATTGACGCTGGATTTACCGATGTCAAAGTAAGAAAAGTGGGATTGAAGCCCGGTTTTATAGGAACCTTAGCAATTTCAGGAAAAAAATCCAAGTGAATGAAAATTAGTCAGCAATGTGCCCCTCATCCTCTAAATGTAAATATCCAGAGTATAGGATACTTCCTGCAAATATTGCGCCCAGGAGATAATCAGCAGAAAACCCTCCCCCTTCGACGACTACGTCGCCGTAGATTGAAAGTAACCACATCATGGTCATTGTTCCTCCACAAACAAGTGTCATAATCGCTTGCGGCCTACCTTTCAAGAGGAAAGCGGTTCCGATAAAAGGAGGTACAATACTAATCGCCATTACCCCCAAAAAGAACATAGCAGACCTCATTTCGTCTACAATAATTTGATCGGTTGGCAAACCGTCTTCAATTAACCACTCGACTACTTCTGCATCGGTAGCGAAGCCAGCTATCAGTGCCCACAAAGCAAATGCAAAGGTATGTGCTACAGCGAATAGTGTTAGCCAAATTTTAGGATTGAATATTTTTTTTTGATCCATAAATTCTCACTTCATACCCATCCGGAAGCCAATAATCCGCTAAGTGCTAAAACACCCCACAGAATTAATGGTGGACCATTATCCTTCCAATTCATTTTAATAGGTTCTTTACCCATTGTATATTCCAATCCTTGAGAAATACAAATCACGAACCATACCCAAACCGGTCCAGCCATTACAAGGGCTAGCCGTGCCTGTTCTTCACCGTCCATGCCTAGAGCGGCGTAGACTAAGGTGACCGAAGTTAGAAGCATCCAACCCGCCATCATTTTTGCAGTATCATCTGCCCAATTTGTTGCGAGCACGACCCCAGGTCCAGTATGACCAAGTGCGACTAAAATTAGCCAAATTTGTGGATCTAAAGGATTCAATCATTCACCATCCTTGTGCATGTATCCTGCAACACCAGTTAATACGGTCGCAAGTAGCATTGAAATTGGAATAAGCATACCAACTCCTTCTGGAGTCGACGCACCATATCCATTTTCATTGGTCAAAACTCCCATGCCTCCCAGTATAATTACAAGAACTACCGGGGAATACAAAGCCATTTTTGCCAACTCTTTTCCTGTAACAGTTATCGCAGTCAATATAGCCATAACACCTAATGGCATAATATGCAAAGCCCACATTTCCTCATATGCAGCATCGTGTGCAAGGACGTTATCTGCGCCCCCCCATCCGACTTCTGCCCATTCATCCCCATTCATCATACCATAAATTGAACCGAGTATTACAGTTACTCCCAGTGCAATCATCATTATTTTTGGTTGTAGAATTTCTTTAGCGTCCATATTAAGTCCTCTTTGGTTTTCAAAAATGATATAGGCATATAGATATTTTCTATATATCCATTAAAGCATCGACAAACTTGAATGCTTTGAACGATTCCCGGAAACCATGTCTGAACCAAGTATCACCTTGGAAGAAGAAGCAACAGTTATTGACACACTGATCACACTATATCCCAATGCAAAAAAAAACTCTCTTAGAAGGATGATAGATCACGGAAGAGTCATGGCTGATGGTGTGAGGATGAATAGAGCAAATACAATGATATCATCGGGCATTACGATTAAAGTGCTTTCTAAAGCAGATGGAGATCAGAAAAAAGGAAATAATAAAAATAGCTTAGAAGAACCAGAAGTATTATTTTCCGACAATGAAATAATAGTGGCGAATAAGCCCGAAGGACTTCTGACTGTCGCAACAGACAGAGGAGAATCGGATACGATGTATGATAGGGTATCTAACTGGGCTTCCAAAAATCTAAAGAAAAGAATTTTTCTAGTGCATCGACTTGATAGAGAAACATCCGGTTGTATGATTTTTACAACTTCCCAAGAAAGTAAAGATATGCTACAATCACAATTCAAAAATCGTACAATTGAGCGAATTTACTATGCAGTTGTATTTGGTAAGCCACAGACTAAATCTGGAATAGAATCTATAAGAATCCAAGAAACAAAAGATAAACGCGTTCGTTTAGTTATTGGAAATAAAAGAGCGGGCAAAGAAGCGATAACACATTGGAAAATAGAGAAAACAGGACCTGTAAATAGCCTATTAAGAATAAAAATAGATACAGGACGAAGAGCGCAAATAAGATTACATATGGCAAATATCGATTGTCCAGTTTTAGGAGATACAAGGTATGGGAGGGGCAAAACAAGCGTAAACAGATTGTGCCTTCATGCTTCAGAATTAATTTTTCAACATCCTAATGGAGAAGAAATACACGTTATAAGCTCTATCCCTAAAAAATTAATTTCTGAATTGAACAGGAAATCACTATAATTCATCATCACCAATTAAGTAAGCAGGTATTTTTTGTACTATTTTACTACCCTCGGGTGCATCTATTAATTCTTCCATTATTATAGAACTATCATTCAATAAAGACTCATCTAAAGCAACCAATCTTAAAGATAGTCGCCATCTTTTAATAATCTCATAGATTACAGTTATTATCAATAAAGAAATTACAATAAATGAACAGATCCAGCCAATAGTATCTTGATCAACCATCATTATCTCTCTCAATTAGTGCTTTCCAACTTTCCTTTGCATACATTTTTGCAGAAGAGACGGGGTCTTCCGCACCATGTATCCCTGAACCAACAATAACACCATCAGAACCGCTCATGACAGCATCATATGGATGCCCATATCGCTGCCCTAATTCTCCTTCTCCGGTCGCTAAATTAACACCAGGAGTCCATATTAATTGATTATCTCCAACTTCCTTTCTGAGTAAACTTATTTCTTCTGGAGAACTACCGTTACCAATGTATCCAACTACGTGGGGCGAACCTCTACCAGTTTTTATCGTCTCTTCAGTATATTTTTTTGTAAGCATATTCCCTCTACTTGACATCTGAGCAAGTAAAAATACACCTCCAATCCTCTGCACATCTTCCCACCCTGCACCGATACCATCTACAATATCCGGACCTGAAATACGATGTGCAGTAACTAAATCTGCCCACGATCTAATATCATAAATACCACCCATTTGTATTTGTGTTATTTTCCCAATATCAGCGAATTTTCTATCTTCAAACAGTAATAAATCATGTTTTTTAGCACAATTGACAACTTTCTCCCACTTCTTGATATCGAAATCTTCTACCATGTCGACATGTGTTTTCAGAGCAGATATATATGGGCCAACCAATTCAATTAGACTGACAAGAGAACTAATAGTTTTCAAATCAGCAGCTAAAACAACTAATGATTGCTTTTTTGTAGCAATTTCCATGAAACGATGTGAAAGAGGATTGGCACAATTTTTCCATCTAGCGCCCCATACCTCCTCTCCTCTCATCATATTGACTAGTTAACGATTATACATCAAGTCTTTCATCATTCTTCTCTCAAATAAGGGCATATTATCAATCCATTGATTAATAAGATATATTTTCGCTTAATCCATGGTTCTCTATACTCCTGGAAATACATCAGGTTATCCTAGTGAAAAAATTAAGTCAGGTATCCAATTTTATTTTTTGGGAGGAGCAGAAGAAGTAGGAAATGTTGGCTGTATAATAGAAGATAATACTGGTACTAGATTATTAATTGATTATGGTATGGCTCCAACTAGGCCACCAAGATATCCATCAGAAAGTCCCCCAGTATCTGACGCCATAATCACTCATAGCCATATAGACCATATTGGAATGGCTCCTTGGCTTGTTGGAGCACATGGAACTACATTACATGGAACAGCCTTGACGGCAAAAGTCTCAGAAATAATGTGGAGAGATACTTACAAAGTTTCTTCAATAGAAAAATATCCCCTTTCTTGGGATAAAAGGGATCTAGACTTGGCCCTAGATTCATGGAAAACACATAAAATTGGCGAATCATTCAAGATAGGAGAATGGGATTGCAAATTCCATTTAGCAGGACATATGCCAGGAGCAGTTATGGTAGAAATAAATACTCCATCCGCAAGAATACTTTGGACAGGAGATATCGATACACGCAATAGTCCTAATGTAATAGGGGCAAGCCCAATAAGTTGTGATATATTATGCTTAGAAGGAACTTATGGAGCCCGAACACACCCCAATAGATCGGATGAAGAACAAAGATTCGTCGAGAGAGTAGAAGAAGTCGTCAACAGAGGAGGAGTTGCATTAGTGCCCGCTTTTGCTTCTGGTAGAGGCCAAGATATTCTTCGTATATTGAAACGAGATGCCCCGCATCTCAACGTCCATTTCGATGGTATGGGGACAAGACTGACCAAAGATTGGTTACTATTCCCTGAATATAATAATAATTTTAAGGAACTTATGAAAACTTGGAAATGGGTAAAGAGAGTTTATGGAAAAAGTGATAGGAAAAAAGCCCTAAATGCTGATGTAATTGTTACTACCAGCGGAATGTTAGACGGCGGTCCAGCCCTGTGGTATCTTAACCGTTTAAATTCTAATAAATCTAATGCAATTTTACTAACAGGCTATCAGGCCGAAGGATCAGGCGGAAGATTATTGCTCGATGAAGGACAACTTTCAATATATGGGAAAATGACAAAAATAAATTTAGAAATAAATCAATATGCTCTTTCTAATCATGCAGATGGCCCTTCATTAGTTAAATTCGCAAAGGACTGTTCGCCTAAAGAAATAATATTATTCCATGCGCCCGATGAGGGAATTTCATCTCTTCAAAATGAATTAGATGGTGAATTTAAAGTATTTTTACCTCAAAATAATAAACCCCTATTTTTGAATCTATAACCCTTTAAAATTACATTTTAGTAGGGAAGTTCATATGCCGTCTGTCATAGCAGTTACACTAGGTGAGTCCAGACTCACCAGTATATTTGGATTTAGGTGAAATAATGAGTGAATTAGAAAAAATGATGGATGAAAGATTTGGATTGACTGATGCCGGAGTGACGTGGCAAAGTGAAATGAGAGCGGGATTGACTACTTTCATGACTATGGCGTATATTCTATTGGTAAACCCGGCCATGTTAAGTGGAACTGGAATGCCTTTTGACGACGTTTTGTTTGCAACGGCAATGGCAGCCTTTATCGGCTGTACTGTAATGGGTCTTTGGGCCAATTTACCATTTGCTTTAGCACCTGGAATGGGTCTTAATGCATATTTTGCATTCACTGTTGTAATGGAAATGGGAATTCCATGGGAAGTAGCCCTAGCAGCCGTATTTGTAGAAGGATTAATTTTCTTAGTAATCTCTCTTCCTCAAGTAGGTTGGAGAACCAAAATGATAAATTCAATACCTCAAGATTTGAAGATAGCAACAGGTGCCGGAATTGGAATGTTCTTAGCAATCATAGGTCTAGAAGAAACTGGAATAATAGTAAATAATGGCGTAACATTGGTAGGATTAGATGATACAGCTTCTTGGACACACACCTCAGGAGAACTTTGGGCGCTTGTTGGAATAGTGGCTATAGCAGCAATGATGGCAAAGAAAATCCCAGGATCCATAGTTTGGGGTATTCTTGGTATATCTGTAATTGGTTGGCTTCTAGGAGTTTCAGACCCTTACAATATGCTAGGTAACGCAGATCCGACATACACTTTCTACGAGGGGGCTTTGTTTGCATCAAACGTCGACACTACTCCGATGGAGACAATTGGATTTGCTACATATACAGGCGTAGACTTCACCGTTTTCCATGCACCAGCAGGCTGGGGTAGTCCAGAGGCCACAGCGCCAAAGCTTGGAGATATCTTTGGTTTTACCGGATTACCTGAAGAGACATTATTTGGATTTATAGATGGATTTGGAGATTTAGATGCTATAGGTGTTGAAGGCGAGGATGGATATAGAGCCGCATACACATGGTCTCTAGGAGATTTCTTACTAGTAATGATAACCTTCTTGTTCGTAGATATATTTGATACAGCAGGGACTCTTTACTCAGTTGGAAGAGCTGCTGGTTATGTTGATGATAATGACGAATTGCAAAACTCTGATGAAGCATTCATCTCAGATGCTGCAGCAACTCTAGTGGGTGCTATGACCGGAACTAGTACAACAACAACATACATTGAATCTGCAGCAGGCGTGGAAGAAGGTGGGAAAACAGGTTTAGTTGCACTAACATGTGGTGTGCTATTCCTTTCTGGATTATTCCTTTCTGGATTATTCCAAGCAATACCAACATATGCAGCTGCTTGTGCTTTAATAATCGTAGGATCATTGATGATGCGTCAGGCTGCTGATATCGATTGGGCCGATCTTGAAGTAGCTATTCCAGCGTTTATAACTATGATTTTGATGCCTTTTGCGTATTCAATAGCAGCAGGTATTGCATGGGGAATAATAGCATACGTTTTAGTAAAAGTAGTTGCAGGAAAATATCAAGAAGTGAACGCAGTAATGGGCGTTTTATTCGTATTAATGATAATGTTTTATCTGGGCCCAGGAGATCAAACAACGTTTGAATATCTATTCAGCAATCTTTGATACTGATACATAAATTGAGTACCACAGTTTATTTAATTTAGACTGTGGTACTCTCTATATTCTGATGTGGTTTTTTTGGCAGATAGTCTTTTACAAGAACTGAAAAATACAATAAGAACTGTACCAGATTTCCCAAAGAAAGGAATCTTGTTTAGAGACATCACTCCTATACTATCCGATAGCCTACTTCTTACAGAAATGATGGAAAGGATCGTAAAAGATATTAAAAATTTAAATTGGATTCCAGATGTTATAGTAGGACCAGAAGCCAGAGGTTTTATTTTTGGTCCATTATTATCAACCAGACTCAAAAATAGTTTTGTGCCTGTGAGAAAACCTGGAAAATTACCTTCTAAAACCATTAAAATAGATTATACACTTGAATATGGGTCCGATAGTTTAGAAGTTCATGAAGATGCAATATCTCCTGGACAAAAGATTTTGATTATTGACGATCTTCTTGCTACAGGCGGAACTGTATCTGCATGCATTGAACTTTGTAAAAAAATGGGAGCCGATGTTATAGGTGTAGTTTTCATAATAGAATTAGAAGGCTTAGGTGCACGAGAGTTGTTAGGAGATATTCCAATCCATTCGCTTTTGAAATACCCAGCATGAATATTTTATCGAAGACCCGATTTATTCAAAGGTGGCATGCCTTTCCATCGGCTGTTAAGATGGCTGATAATTCAACACCACCCCCGCCACCGCCTCCACCTTCTCCTCCGAAAGCAACACCCCCACCTCCTCCACCTTCTCCTCCGAAAGCAACACCCCCACCTCCTCCACCTTCTCCTCCGAAAGCAACACCCCCACCTCCTCCACCTTCTCCTCCGAAAGCAACACCTCCACCTCCTCCACCTTCTCCTCCGAAAGCAACACCTCCACCTTCTCCTCCGAAAGCAAAACCAAAGACCAAACCACCTTCCCCCCCGAAAGCAAAACCAAAAACAATTCCAAAGAGGGTTAAAAAACCATTACCGAGGAAAAAAGCAGCAGAAAAAAGGCCTAAGAAGAAAAAATCTCGTGGCCCGCGGTTAAGATTAAAAATTAGATCGGCTAAAATTGATTCAGAAGTAGACGAATATAAAGATAGGCTTGGATGGGTAACCGCTTCTTCAGACATAATTCCTATTGAAGAAGAAAAAAAGAAAGAACCGGAAACAATGTTACATCAGTGTTCTATGTGTGGTTCAAGAATGACAATTCCAAGGCCAAAGAGAGAACGCTACAAAGTAATATGCTCCTATCCTGAGTGTGGCCACGAAGACATGATAGGAATATAATTTTCATTTTCCCTCGAGGTCGCCAATACATCAATTACAATAATACAAATCATTTCGCGTAAATAATGAGCAAACGTGTATATGTTGTTGGCGTTACTCTAATGTTCACATGCATGACGTTTTCTGGCTGTATATTTTCTGATTCAAACGAAACAGAAAATAATAGTTCAGATTTACAGTACCCTTCAGTTTTTGATAGGCATAATTTAGATTTTCAAGATAATCATACCTTTTCATATGTTTTAGAAAAAGGACCTCATTCGTCGTTAGAAGTTCAAGAGGCATTTATCGAAGTAGATACTTCAGATATTTGGGAAACAGGACCTGAAACTTCTACAGTACACCTTTCTTACTGGTTGCCAAATAATACATTGAAAGGAGACAAAGTCCCGGTAATAGCTATAATAAGCCCATATTTCTCATATGGCCTCCAAGGAGACGAATCGACACCAACAAATATTGTTAGTGCTGGAAGGGGCGAATTTATTTTTGAAAACTTTGTTCCTCATGGCTATGCTTTTGCACAAGTATCGGTCTTTGGAACTGAACTTTCTAGTGGATGCTTTGACTACCGTGGTGCAGGCGAGGGTTTAGGAATACACCATGCAGTCGAATGGCTTGGCATACAGAATTGGTCAAACGGCAATGTCGGCTTATATGGCAAATCCTATGAAGGCGCTACACAATGGGAAGCAGCAGCTTTGGCAAGCCCTCACCTTAAGACAATAGTTCCTATTTCCGGTACAACAGCGTTACATCCCTTGCTCTACAAAAATGGAAGTGCAGAAGCTAGAAGTCAAGTAATGCATATGAATTATTTTTCTAGTACAATAGATTATGATGAAGATGATCTAGATAATGTATGCCCTGACATTGTAGAAGGCCTTTTTGCCGGTCCAATTACATATGGAACTGGAGAATTAGATCCATATATGTCTAATTATTATGATGAACGAAGCCATATAGATAAAGCCTTTCAAAATTGGAATGGAAGTGTATATTGGGTGCAGGGACTTCAGGATTGGAATGTAGACCCACATCAAGTATTTGGTGGACCAGTGGGCATCAATTGGTATCAAGACTATATCGATGCGGGTTATGAAGTAAGAGGTATTTTTGGTCAATGGGAACATAACTATCCAGATCAATGGACTAAACATAATGCACAGGAAAGTGGCTATGGAGGAGAGGCAATAGAAAATATGACAAGATGGGACTGGGCCCAAGATTTATTTGAATGGTATGAATATTATCTAAAGGAAAAAGGACCTAAACCAGACTTTTTTGTTCAAGTACAACGAAATGACGGACAATGGAGAATTGAAGATACTTGGCCACCAAAAGATATTGATTGGATAGATTATCCACTTTCTCAATGTTCTATCTCAGGCGCTTTTATTGGAGGAGGAGCTCCTGCTATCGGAGGAGGACAGTCAGCCGAAGTTACGTGCCCATCATTATCCGAAACAAATAATATCTTAATTTCCGGCTTAATAAGATTACATTTAGAAGCGATCGCTTCATTCGATGGTGGACAGGTTTTTGCCGAATTACAAGATATAGAAACCGGATTAAGATTAGGACATGCTACCATGGATATTCGATATCACGCTGGAGGCAATGATCCACAAACAGTCACTCCAAACCAACAATTGACAATGATGATGGAATTTCAAGCAATAGATGCACTATTACCTGCAGGACATGGTCTAAAAATAGTATTTACAGATACTGGTGAAGATTATTTGGCACCAGCATGCGGTGCGGCCTGTGTTGTTCATATCCTCCCATCATCTTCAACCATGTACTTTCCTGAAATAGTACGTAATGGAAGTAATATTCTCCATACATATCAAAATTTAGAAGCAGTAAACAATTAACTTTTCAATCATTGATTAGTAGTATTGATGCGTCACTATCGTTTCGAAAGCACATGGCACTGCCACGTCGCGCAATGGAACAGATGGGTTTCGCAACTTGTTGTTTGATGTGTGATGCTAAAGATATTGCAGGATCAGAACGGTGTAGGAACTGTATCAATAACCATGCTAAAAGTAGAGAAAGGCTAAACCAAGGGCCACCCAAGACCAAAGCAGACAGGCTAGCCCGCGAATTTATTACAATGTTGGCACAACCTTCCAAATATATTGACGATTCTGAACATGGTGAATCTATGATTTATTATGCATCTTTAATAGATAAACACAATGGAGTCTCTCCCGCCAAAACAGCTGAAGAAATTGAGAGAAGATTTAAAGAATTGAGATTAAAAAAGAACAAATCAATAATTAGAGATGTTGCTAATCAGAACAAATGGAATGATAACCCTCCAGACTTTTTTGAAAGAGAAGAATTGTTACAACTTATTACAAAAGACATAATTAAAGAAGACACAAAATGGGATGATTTATTATCAGAAGTTGGTAAATTATTGGAAGAAGAAGATAATTAACGACGGGTTGATAGGAGTTTGAAGGGTGAAGCATATATGCCAGCAGAACGAGATCCCCGTGCTTGGTGGCTTGATGATGACCCTTTTGATAAAAAAAACTCCAAAGAAAGAAATAACGGTACCAGAACAAATAACTCAACATTTTCTTCAGAACAGAATCCTTTCCAGGACATTCTGAATGATTACTTTGGCGCCCAAGAGAGATATATTATACCAATTCATAAAGGCTCAATATGGCATTTTTCTAAAATTGAAATTCAACATCTAACTCAAGCAACAATGGCATTTACTCTTGCTTTAGCATTTATGGGGTCTCAGGGAATTTTCGGAGCAATAGGTGACCCAACTAATTTCATATACTCGGGAGTACTTTATTTCATTGCATTAACTCCTGCATTTTTATTACATGAAATCGCACATAAAATAGTTGCAAGAAAATATGGTTGTTGGGCCGAATTTAGAGCTAACCCTGCGGGACTAAGATTTGGTGTAATTTTGGCCGCTATTCTTGGAATCGTATTCATGGCCCCAGGCGCTGTTATGGTCTCCGGGAGAACAACAAAAACACAGTTTGGTCGCATTGCATTAGCAGGACCAGTCACAAATATATCTCTTTGGTGCTTAGGAATTTTTATCGCCCTTTTAATGGGGGGTCTCAATTTACACTTAGATTCAATGATAAGGATATGGTTATGGGGAAATTCTATTTTAGCAGCATTCAATATGCTGCCATTTGGTCCATTGGATGGAAAGAAGATAAAGACTTGGTCAGAAACCACATTTTATGTTTGGTTAACAATCGCCTTGGCATGTATTTGGATAACAATAAATTATGTTTCAGACATATTAGCATTCTAAAAAATTAATTTGCGGTATTTAATATAGGCTTTTCATCACAATGAAAAAACATCAGAAGAGACCACCACGTGATCATATCTAAACTATTTACTAAATTCGCGACACCAGTATTCTCATCACCATATCCTTTGCCCATTGTGTCCATCCACTCTTCCATTTCTTCTAATGTATCACATGTTTGGTGATAACACCAATAACCATCGACCAAACCCCCGAAACCAACGGTTACCGTCCCTAAATTATCCTGAAAGCTTGCATGATCACTCCTAGCAGTTGTATCTTCATAAACTATAATTTCAGGCCTATCCATATCCAACCAAACATTTGTTTTCCAAGTTTCTGCAGTATAATTTAGACCAACCAATGTTCCCATTTGTTCCTCCAATCCAAGAGCATCAGATCCAATCCAGTTAGACAAACCAACCATTCCTGGCTGATCCAATTTATCATGATTAGGACCAGGTCCAATATAGACTCTCATTGGCCACACCTCCTCGTCTTTCGGATAACCCTCTTCATCAATTGCAGGATCAGGATCTCCATGAGGGGCCCCTCCTCCACCAGGCCAATTTACTCCTGCCATATCTAAATTGATATAATTAGTAACTGTTACATCCGGATTATCTTCCTTTACATAATAGTCTGTCCAATAATCAGATCCTCTTTTGCCTCCTTCTTCTCCGGACCATAGGCAGAAAACCATTGTTCTTCTACTTTCAAATTCTGTTAGAGCCTTTGCTGTTTCCATAACCATTGCAGTCCCGGCAGAATTATCATATGCACCTACTCTTGTTCCATATGTACGCTGTCCTGTAATATGAGGGTCTAACAATATAGCATTTGCCGGAGGAGCAACATCAAAATGTGCTCCAAAAACCAACCATTCATTTCTTTCTTCCGAGCCCCATTTATATGCACAAACATTGTAAGACTCTGGATTTTGATTACCAAATATATCTGTAAATTCGAAACGGTGAGATATTACTTCTAATCCAAAAGCCGTAAATTCGTCAATTAGGTACATGGCTGCATCTTCATAAGCAGGATTGCCTTGTCCTGCCCACCTATCATAATACCCAACTTTACCATCAACAATATCAAAAGAATCCGTAGGATCGGTTATTTCGTATAATCTGTCATATACATTTTTTCCATGCACTAAACCACTAGAATGCAAACCTCCCTCAGGAACACCAACACTCATAGATCGCTCAATTAATATTGATTTAGAAATTACAGGGCCCCCAGTAATAACACTGTTATTCACGGAATCATATGAATTATTATTATCGGCAGACACCCTTTGAATACCATTACCAACACCATTCTCTGCTCCGCCTCTGATTAGCCAAGAACCCCAAGCCTCGTCCTGACTTCTTATTGGCCAATATTCTCTATTTTTTTCTCCAATAAAAAATATCATTGAATCTGCTCTAGGAGGAACTAGGATTGATAATTCCATAGAGTCCCCCTTTGATAAATCAATTACAGTAGAATTTTGAACATATCCTGTAATTTCATCTTGTATTAAATATGGTATATATATTGACATAGCAGATTTAGATTGAAACTCAATATTATGGAAAAAACCACTCTGACCATCTCCATTAGAGTTTAAATTGATTACAAGTTTGTCTGCAGTCAATTTTTCATTATCGGGTTCTAAACACCCACTCAAAGGAGCACATATCATTGTTATTACAAGAAAGAAAGCAATAGTAGTCTTAGATGATTTTATTGCTGATATCATTCAACCACTTACTCTTTTTTTGATAGTAATATTACAATTAGAAACATTAAGCACTTCTACCTCTGGATCTGTATTAATTGGTATGTATTTATTTTTACTAGCTTCAGCTTCAATTAATTTAATCTCCGCCGCTCTTCGCTTCTTCTTCTTCTTCTTGGCCCTAGCTCTAATTCTCCAAGCAATAAATAAAAACTGAATTAGAATATAGGGCAATAACTGTATTAAAACCCATTGCCAACCAATTACTAAATTAAAGCTTAAACTATCTTCAACATCCGATGAAGATCTATAGTTGATTATTTGTCTACCTTTATCATCAGTACTTATTACTATTTCACTTTGTGTAGAAACAGGATCATCAATATAGATTCCTAAAGGTAATTTTAATGATAAATCAACAGGTATTCCAATGGCATCGCTACTGGGTATCTTTGTATCCAAATCCTTTAGGACTACACCATCTGCCATACTAGCCGCAGCGAATAATGCCATTGTTCCGGTTAAACTATCCATTGCACCCATCATTGTATGCATTATAGGATTAACTAGAGCATTAGATAATCTTGGAGCATCAATATTAATTTGTAAATTTTCTGTTTCTCCTCCATTAATTATCTCAAAAATTTCACCCCAACTATTGCCGACTCCAATAGTGGTTCTGACCTTTGGTATGCTAATTGCCAAGTTAATGGATTCAGAATCACCAATAGTATTATCACTATCAACCAAACCAGTCAAAGTTGTATTTATTTCAAAACCATCAAGATTAATATCTCCTATTACTGAATTAGTTCTCAATTCTGATTTGATGAGACTGGTGACACTTTCGCCAAATTCATTAGTGAAAGCAGACAAACCGTCTGACGAGAATTCAAGCAACCGATCTCCTTTACAAATATCTATCGCCGGATCATCACAAATCGAAAAAGAAGTTGAATATGGCTCATCCCCTCTATCAGCAATGTCCAAAATCAATTTTAAAAGATCGACAGGAAGAACTGGTAACGAAAGCGACGTATCTTGGCTTTGCATAGAATCTAAGACAGATTTTGGCACTTCAATTCTATGAACTGCTAAATCAATATCTAAACTAAATTCAATGACTATTCCTTTTTGTAGTTCAGAAAATGAATATTCTGATATGTCTAAACTCACATCAGACCTTTGACATGATTTTTCTGTTGATTTACAAAAAACATCTTCACTGTTATCATCACAGTCAATTGGTCCCGAATAACACAGGGCATGATTCCAGTCAAAAGAACTTGAACCAGTAAGGCCAAATTCACCAACATGCTGTCCATTCAATTTATGTGACAATATTATTGACGACTCACCATTAGTATTCTGAGCCCATGTTGGAAGTATTAATTCTAAATTAATTTCACTATTTTCGATACCTTCAGGCTTCATAGCACTCAGAAAACTAGGGTCAAGAATAGTTTCAAAGGACATCCCACTATTGACTATTTTTTCTAAATCATCCTGATTTATTCCACTAAGGAATGTTAAATCGTCTAATTTATCTCCAATTAAATCACCCAATCCTAATTGGAATGGTTGACTTACACTTCGTAAAAATACAGGGTGAGTATTCCCCATCGCGATTCCACCATCCATACAATAGTATCCACCCGATTCACTACAATCTGCCATTGTATGTACATAATTCAAACCCCCCTGTCCTAGTCTCTGATCACTGGACCCATCTAAAACCCATTCAAAATTACCCATTTGTACTGTTAGGCCTGGTATGTTACTTGACAACGAATCTCCAACACTACTTATTGGAAAATTATTGGATATTATATCCAAATTAACTAACCCATTATGATGAGCCATTCTAATTCCATCAGAAGTTACAACAGGCAAAGATCCCTTTCCAGAAGGGATTATACTCAAACCTTCTACTGAAGCAGTTTCGATATGATTTATTTGTGCTACCAAATCAATAGTTGCTGCATTTTCATCTGATAAATCTAAAATCACATTGAAATCCATGCCCAAGTCATCTTGATTTAAAGTAAAGGAGTTAGTAGTTGCATTGTTTCTAAAACCTAAAGTAAATTCCAATTCTCCAGAATAGCTTGAAGCTAAATTTCGGTTATCCGCGTCCCATTTTCCAGAATTATAAGGAAAACCATTATTTTCAGATATTTTTTCACTATTTACTCCTCCAGTTGATATCACTGTTGCATAATCGGGAGGTTCTACATAATACGTACTTTTATGGCCAGACTCCACTGATATTGGAAACACTGTTTTAACTGAACCTCCCATGATTAACAAGGACTTATATGCACTCTCTAGATCTAAATTAGGATTAGAATTTAGATTAAATTTATCAGGAGAGATACTAATGTCAACAATAGTTTGAACACATATGGGTGGAGAGTACGCATTTCCATCATCATCAGATTCCCTATTTGTTTCACAATTTACAACTCCCCCCTCACCATTTACTTGACTTACATAATTTGTCGAAGGTGTAGAGACAGTCCCTAAAGATCCAAGAAGAGAACTTATACTGCCATTAATCTCACTCATTAGTTTATTATATACTGGTTCTGAACCAGGATTCCCATCCCATGGCTCGTCCCATGAATTACGAATAACATCAGCAGGAATACCATCTCCTGCAAAAATACCATCCTGCTCAAGTGCGGTGTTGGTAGCAGCTCCAGAAAAACCCAGTGGGGCTCTATCATATTCATAAATAGCCCAGGTCGCACTCAATTGCATCATCCCAGTGTCTACCATTGTTAGTGAATACTCTCCGTCTATCCAAGATTCTTGGCTTGACTCATCATCAGAATCATCTACACTGTCACAAAAACCAGCATTCAATTCTGAGCAAATTTGTAAATTATCTGTATCAGATCCCACTTCTCCATTTACGATTGGAAACATCATCTGAATTAAGAATACAATTGTAATAATTATGGCCAAATTACTCTTTACTTTCTTACGGTTATCAAGAGTAGATTTTGATGCTACCCGCACAACCATATCCAATGACTCTAAAGAGTCATTAATCTATCATTCGGTATTAAGATTCATTTATTGATAATTTCTTTAATATTAGTATTATTTTATCATCTAACGGAGAGACTTCAAGCACCCCTACTTCTTCGAGAAGAATATGCCGAGTTGGCTAATATCAAATGCTCCACAAACATTTGAGGAAATATCTATTCCAAGGAACGTGTGTAAGAGATTGAAAGCAGCCAGTCTTTCACCAAACCCACCACATCTCTTAATCACTGGTCCAGCCGGAGTTGGTAAAACAATTTCTTGGAAATTATATGCTAGACAAATACTAGGCCCGGGTTGGAAATCCACAACTCATGTTTTACAATGTAGGGATTTGGTAAGACAAAGGGGGGCAATGGGAAAATTTGAAGAGTTTTTGAAACCAGGAGGAAATTCTTCAGATACATTGGCAGGTATGTTGAGCCTCGACTCCTTTGACAGAGGAATGATCAAAAAATTAGAGGGCGATATCCCCCCAGCGGGAAAAGAAATAGAAACAAACCAAAACCCAATAAGTAGACTAATTGTTCTTGAAGATGCAGATTATTTGGGGCATATAAGACAATCATATTTACGTAGAATGATGGAAACAGTTGGCAACGCATCTAGATTTATTTTGGTCACTAGAACTCCCTCTAGAATAATAGATGCTTTAAGATCTAGAGCCCAAATGATCAGAATCCCTTCTACAGAGAAAAATATTGTTTTGGAGACACTAAAAAATATCTCAATCACAAATTCTTGTGAAATTGATTCAGGAGTTTTAGAAGATATTACATATATTTCAGACGGAAATCTAAGAAAAGCAATTTTTATATTAGAACTTCTGGATATGAGAAAATTAAGTAAAAATAGGTCTGCAGTCCATGACTTAGTCAAAACTTCAACATTACAATCAAGTAGACATTTATTGGAAATGGCCCTTAGAGGGGCAGTCGTTGAATGGAGATGGGAAAACAAAGGCGGAAAAAAAAGAAAAATTTTATCAGGCGCAATATCAGAAATAGATAATCTAATGAACAACCAAGGCCTTGATGCGGATGATATTATTAATCAATTACATGATATTATTGTAGGTCGCCGACTATCTTTACCAGACACTATCAAATCAGATATGCTAGAAGCATTAGCAATATGTGACACCTCAATTCGTAGATCTACTTATGCCAGAATTCATTTTGAAAACTTTCTTCATAAGGTTGCTAAATCAGGAAAACGTCACGGACTTGCATTTGGTTAATCTTAATACCCTAACTTTTGAGTATAAGCACCTTCTGAGAACAAACAATGTACCGTGCCGGAAACCCAGCTCTTACTGATTCGACCTTTGATAAAAATGCGTATAATAACATTAATTGGTGGGAAAACGAATCTTCCAATAAAATGACAATAGAGGGCGTTTCTGAAAAGACTGCCATTCTTTTGATAATTACAGCGACTGCCGCGATAGCAACTGCTATGACAATGCCAGAATCATCTATATTATTTATCCTAGGATTCATTGTCTCACTAATTTTGGTTCTTATAATAGGAATCAAACAATCAACAAATCCTATTTTAATTTCTACTTATGCGGTTTTTGAAGGCTTCCTTTTGGGAGGATTCACCTGGTATTGGGAAAATATGACCGGCGTTCCAGGATTAGGATTATTAGCCGCTCTAATCACATTCCTAATTCTTGCAGTAATGATAACAATATACAGATTAGGTTTGATTCACTGGGATAAAAATATGCAAATCGCAGTTACTTCGGCTGTATTTGCAATAATGATATTATATGTAATTTCCCTTATTGGATTATTTGTAGGCTTTGAAGTGCCTGTAATCCATGATTCAACACCACTTGGCATAGTCTTTTCATTTTTCGTTGTTGGAATAGCGACATTAACTCTGGTAGCAGATTTTGATTTTATTGAAAGAGGAGTTTTACGTGGAGCTCCTAAACAACTTGAGTGGAGAGCAGCCTTTGGTTTACTTGTTTCATTAGCATGGCTTTATCTTGAAATAGTGAGATTATTGGGGAAAATCATGTTAAGGGATTGAATTGGAAATAAATTTAATCATAGCATTAATTATTGCTGGCATCTCATTAGGCGTTATAGAAGGAATAAAGCCCGGACCATTATTGACCATGGTAATCCGTGAAACACTTTCTGGAGGACTTAGAGCAGGGATAAGGACAGCAGCCGCACCCATATTTACTGATGGTCCACTAATAATCATTAGTCTTTTTGCAGCAAATTGGTTTGCATCAAACCCTACAATATTAGCTCTAATTTCTATACTTGGATCAATTTTCTTGATGAAAATGGGGCTTGAGTGTTTTTCTATGAATCCGCCAACACTAGAAGACGATAATTATGATTATTCAACATCCTTCAGAAGAGGTATTTTGACTAATTTATTAAATCCAAATGTGTATATATTTTGGTTTCTAATTGGTGGTCCATTAATGGCTCGCGCAGCAATTGAAGAACCATTAGCCCCAATTGGCTATGCAATATCTTTTTTGGTTACACATATAATTGTAAACATAATGATTGCATATTTTTTCGATAGAACTAGAGGAAAAAACCCCCATTTATATTACAAAGCAAGCTTATTTATCTGTGGATTTGCAATGATTTTATTTTCATTTGGATTTTTATTTTATTCAATAGATATCCTCTCATGAATTAAATTATAGTGTAGAAAAACCACCTTCAGGAAGAGGATTCAATGGAATTGTTGAATCTCTCAAACTAGGACCAATCATCATCGTACCATATATTCCTTGATCAACAATATTATGCGAAAGGCCAAACCAAGGTCTGCCATATTGATCAACAAGAATGTCTATGAAATCTCCAAAACCACCACATCTATTGTATCCACAGTCAACTTCAGTATCAAGTGGGTCACCAAAATTATTTACTTGCACTGTAGTAATAAGTGGCATTTCAGAAAACGCATCAGTCATTACCGAAATATAACCATTCCAGGTATTTCCTCCAGAATCGCCTAGATATGCGAAGGCAACTCTACCAAAATCTCCTGCGGCAATAGCGGGAAAACCGGTCCCATTCAAGCCAATTGGAGGAGCAATCATTATTGGGTTACTCCAAGAATCTCCAGTATCAAATGAATAAGAATAATACGGCATATTGTCTACACCCATCCACATTGCATGTAAGTTGTCGGATTCATCAGGATATACTTGTGCTTCTTCAAAATTCCAGGTTGTAGCCATACCAGTATTTTCAGTAGGCAATCGATGTTCTGACCATGTTAATCCGCCATCAGTACTGCGATATATGGCATATCCTTCTCCATCACAACTTGGATTTCCTCGATAGAAATTACCATTATTTGAGCCCACCATGTGTCCTGTTAAACCTCCACTGTTACAATCTACTGGGGCACCAGGAACTTCCGGCCCCCAAGTTAAACCCCCATCATTACTTGTAGAACAAAGGGGCGAAACCCAATTACCATTAACACAGAATACCCATGTAGTTTCATGGAAAAGAGCATTATATGGAGATGAGGCAATCGTTTGGTGATCTTGTACAGAATAACCTGTAGCAAATGATGCTAATCCTAGGGGCCCCCAAGTCTCACCTTCATCGTCCGACCATTCAACAGTCATTCCTGCGAGAGCATGCATATCAAATTTCATTACCCTATCAGTCCAAGGATCTACGTAGACATAAGGATCATTACTATTAGCAACAGAACCTTGGTATGTATTTTCACAAGTGTACTCTAATTCAACCATTTCAATCATATTTGAACATCTAATTATAGCTGTTGATCCACCAGGTCCATTGCCCCAACTAGTCATGAAAAGATTATCTGAGGATGTAATTCCTATTGTAGGTTCAAATGTAGACACGCCAATTCCATAGTATGTACCTTTTGCACATATTGGAATATTTTCTCCCACTAAAATAGAAGAAAGCTCCGAAGCTTCCATTGTAATTATATTTGTAGAATTAGAGAAATGATACCAAGTATTATTTGCCATCCCATCAGGACAAATATCATCTAAAATTGACGCTTCTACTGTATTTTTTATCGATTCATTACCTAAACAACCTGTAATTGTTGATGAAACAAATAAAAGTACGATTACAGTTGCTGCACCTTTCATAACTTACCGGCAACCCTTTTTATACATCATATGAACTGATGAATGTTCTATTACATTTTTAGAGTAGAGTTGCCCCCTTCCGGAAGAAATGGAAGTTGCACAATCTCCCCATACAATGCAGGACCAGTCATTATAGTCCCAATTATTGCTTCTTCGTTTCCGGCGGCGTTATGTGCCAAAGCAATCCATGGACGCCCCTCATCGTCGATTTCCACATCTATAAAATCTCCAAAACCACCACATCTAATATTGCCACAATCTGGTAAAATATCTAGCGGATCTGTAGGTAAATTGACCGCCACACTAGTAATCAAGGGAGACTCGGAAAAGGCATCTGTCATAATCGCCATATATCCGGACCAACCGCCTCCTGTTGACTCATTCCAATCATGAGATTCTCCGATATAGCCTATTACTATTCTTCCCGAATCTCCTGCAAAAATAGTTGGAAAACCACTCTCATTAACTACAGGTGCTGCTACCATCATCGGATGACTCCAGGTTTCTCCCTTATCTTTAGAATATGCATACCATGGCATCATATCTGTAGATATCCATGTTGCATGAACATTTCCTCCTTCATCAACGGCAACAGCAACCTCATGTGAATGCCATCCCTGTTGCATACCCACTTCAGTAGTAATTGTGTGCTCACTCCATGTATAGCCTCCATCATGTGATGCATACACTGCAGGACCTTCACAAGAAGGATTTCCTCGATAAATAGAGCCATCCGACCCTCCCGCTACATGGCCATGCAAACCAGAACATTGATTTCCAAAACTCTCAGCAGGATATCCTATTTGTTGTAAATCCCATGTATGCCCTCCATCTAATGATCTAGAGCACTGAGCCCCTAATGCCGGAGATCCAGTATTTATACAATAAACATACACAATACCTCCTAAGATCGCATTCTCATGAGGAACAGAAGCTATACTTTGATGATCCTGTGGAGCATAATATCCTTCAACGGGGAAAGGAACACTCCATGACTCTCCCTCATCTTCTGAATATTCTACGAACATAGATGCCAAAGCATGCATATCAAACTTAACTAACTTATCATTAAATTTATCCACATAAAGATAAGGATCATTTGAATTAGGAGTTTGCCCTGAATCATCATCAATTTGGTTAAATGGCCCGACATCTTCCCAGGTTTGGCCCTGATCCCTAGATCTAATTATATGAGTGCCGTCACCAAGGCCATTATAGTTAGTGAAGAAAATTGCGCCAGAAGAAGTAATTCCTATTGTGGGTTCAAAGGTATCCCAACCAGTTCCATAATAAGTCCCACTTGTATAATATGGAACATTAAAACCACTCAAGTTAAATGTTAAATTAGCATTATTTACTTCGAAAGAATTTGTTGCATCTATTGCCCAAGGACGATTTACACTTCCAGCGAAATGATACCATGTTGTTATTGGTATTTCTCCTTCTGAAAAACTGAATATATTATCTTCTGTAATATCGATACTAGATTCAGATGCAAAACACCCCGTTAAAGAAGAGCACAAAATTACACCGACCATCATCAAGGCATTACTACGCATAATACATCTTAACGACCATCTATTAAAAAATAGCACATGTTTATGTTTATTTATCCCACCCATTTTCAATTATACTTGGCATTGTTTCCAGAATAGTAGCCTCAGGATCTCTCCAAGAAATCTGAAAATCTTTATTTGCAGGTTTTGAATCCCAATAAAGCTTATTTTTTAGATGTGTTTTTGCCCATTCTAATGTCACTTTAGGATGAAGAGCGGCCAATAATAATGCTAAAGGATAAGGTAATGCCTTGGTCGACCACCTTCTTTTAGGAAATTCTTTTTTTAGTAATTTGGCCATTTCATCCCACATCATTTCTCCAGCAACAACCAAATATCGCCCTCTATTTTTTCCCATAGATAATGCTTTTACATGAATTTCAGCAACATCTCTGACATCGACAATACTTATTTGCATAGGCAATAAAATAGGCAATTTTCTCTTAACTAACATCATTAATATGGATAGTGATCCATGCAAATGCCTTCTTGACATTGGTGGGCCAAATACCATACAAGGGTGAATAGTCAACATTCTAGGTCCAGATTTTAAATTTTTATGCCATTTTCTTACCAACATTTCTGCACTATATTTTGCCAGGCCGTATGGATTTGCCCCTAATGTTGCATCTTCTGCAAATGTCTCAGTTGTCAAAACTACTCCATCTTTCCATTTTTTAGGCCTTATTGCAGCAGTAGAAGATGTATGTATAAAATTTTCAATTCGTTTATTTTTTTCTATTGCTAGTAACACATTCTTAGTTCCAATAACACTAGGATCTACTATATCTTTCTGTGGATTTTTTGATTTAATTATAACTGCTGCCGCAGTATGTATTACGTCTTTACATCCAGAAATTGCCGCATTTACACTATCTCCATCCAATAAATCCATTTCAACAATTTCTAATGAACCGTCTTCACCTATTGGTAAGTTATTCAAATGTTCTGTTCTTTCAGGATCATTAATATCTCTAACAGTAGCCCTTACGCTTTTACCCTTAGATAATAGATTTGCAACGATATGACTTCCTATGTACCCACTTGCTCCAGTAACAACCACGAGGTCTTTAGGCACATATCTCCGAAGTATGCCTATTGATTGAGTTTTGCCCTAAACCAAATCCTCACTCAAGTAGAATAGCAATTCTTCAAGCTCCTTATCTTCTGGGAATAATTCTGATGCCTTTTGGGCAGAAAAGAACGCAGAGATATCTTGTTCTAATTCCATTTGTGACTTTATTAGATTAGTCCATGCTACTCCTCTTTTTGAATAATTTTTTGACGCTATAGCTTCTCTAAACCAATTTATTGCATTTTGCACCTCATCTCTTTTCATCAATATTTCTCCAATTTCATTCCATGCTTCACCAAAATGTGGATTAGTTTCAATTGCCTTCCTTTGCCAAGCCAACGAATCTTCATTATCTACAGAATAGGTCTTTCCTAAATAACATGCAGATTCAGCCGATGGAGAAAGTAGGTAGGATGTTCCATGATGTTCCGCAGCAATTCTAAAAATTCCAATTTTTTGTAATACATTGCCCATCCTAAATAGATCTTTGGCTATAGAATCTTTTACAGAGATATTATCTTTTTCAATGAGAATATCCTTGGAGTGCCACACCTCTTCAATAATTTCTAATAATGATTCAGGACCAAGCCTATCTCTAGTGGGATTTTCATTAGCACACAACCAGGCATCTCTAATTAAATCCGGACTTTCTTCCAAACCTTCTTTAACCAAATCTTCTTCAAAACTAATACTTCCACAAAGAATATTTTCAGTATATCTATCAAGCATATCAACATCCCATAGCGTAATCTGTTGAGATTTGATCTCTCCGAATGTCTCTTTTGTTATTTTTTGTAGAACCACTCGATTATCATTTTTAATCGGTGCCCATATTTCGCCATTAATATCGATATCTTGTAATAAATTTGAGGGTATAGTATTCAAACCTCCTGTAATTATTATTTTATCCCAAACATAGTTATTTTCTTTGTTTACATACTCTAAACCACACCATCCAATTTCACAATTTAATGCTTTAGCAACAATATCTAATCGCAAATCCTCCCACCTATTTTGTAAAACTTCTCTTCGGCCATTATCTGTCTCCAAAACCATTATCTTTTTTGCACCTAGATGTAATATAATTTCAGTCCACCAATTACCTCTTGGACCAATTAATAATACACAATCATTTTGCTCGATATCTACCATTTGAAATATATGACCGGTTTCAAATAATCCAGGTAAAAGGGAGTTAGGAGTTTCTAAATCTGACCACCAAGGCAATTTTAATGCACTACTTTCAATATTTTCAATTTTTGATGGAATTGGAAGCGCATGAACTCCTCTAGGAGTTTTACACAAAGTATCTTTTACGGTAGAATCTTCTAATGTTCCCATATATACCAATCTTTCCACAGCTTCTGATTGAGAGCATAATTTTGGCCAAGAAAAAACCTCAGGCAACAACTCCAAATCGCAATCTGAAATGTCCCGAACTCGCCAATCCCTTTCCATGACATTCAGTAACATTCGAAGTTATTGAATGCAACCCATAATTATTCAATAAGATTACTAATATCACACTATCTGGCTAACTCATCTACAGAATTTACGACTAAGTTAGGGGCCTGTGAAGACACTTCAATATCTCGCCTATTTGCCTCACCTGAAAGAACTAAAATACCATTTACGTTAGCCCTTTTCGCCATTTCCATATCAGTATAAAGCCGGTCTCCTACCATCGCACATTTTTCTGGTTTTAGGCCTAATTGTTCTATTTTATGTAGAATCATTCCAGGATTAGGCTTACCGCAAATATGAATCGGCCTTACTCCTGTTGTAACTTCGAACAGGGCCATGAAAGCTCCATTATCTGGCAATCCGCCAAAAGGAGATGGACATACCATATCTGGATGACTAGCAACTAATTCTACTCCACTATGAAGATGAAAAGAGGCAATCGATAACTTTTCATAATTTATTTCTGTATCATAACCAAGTACTACATATTCTGGCTTATCTGATTTTGTTTTGATATTTGCTGACTCCAGCATTTCTTGCATCCCGCTGGTTCCAACCAAATATGTTTCAGAAACATCATTCTTTTTTAGCCAAGTTATCAAATCATGTGTAGATAATATCACATCATCAACTTCCGCAGGAATATTCATTCCATTGAGTTTTGTTAAATATTGATTAACAGATTTACTTGAATTATTTGATAAGAAAAAAAATCGTATATTTTTCATTTTTAATCTATTTAAGAAGTCTATAGCTCCTGGAATTAATTCTCCTCCAAGATATATTGTTCCATCTAAATCCAGAAATACACATTCTATTTCTTCAAGTGAAGTATCTAATTTTGAAATCAAACAAACACCTCAAGGTAACAATAGAGATTTTACTACAAACCATTTGCTATATATCCCACCAGACGCCTCTTTCCCTGCAATCATTTCAGTCATCATTTCTCTAATGGCCTCTTTCTTTGATGCCTTTTTCATGAACCAGTTCATTAACCATTTTTTCTTAACGACTTTTTGAAGTGAGTAAGAATTGGTTAATTCGGGACCTAGTTTGCTCCACAGTTCTTCCATATAAATTTTAGCAGACTCTTCACTAAAACCAGCAGAATGAATAGAATGATCAAAAATTTCAGCAGTCATTTTAGCTGAAACAAGAGCATTTCCAATACCCTCTCCACTAAAAGGATCAACCAAACTAGCAGCATCTCCAACACACATCGCTCCAGCCATCGCACTTCTTCTCGGTTGATGAGAAGGAACATTCTTTCTGGGTGAGCCAAATGGTAATTGCCATCCCTTTTCAGTACCTTCAACTAAAGTAGCCCCAATAAATCGCTCTTTGAAAATTGGATGATTTTCTATAACATTTTTCTGCATCTTTCTCAAAGATTTCTTTATGCCATGTTGCTTTCGTTGTTCTGAAATGACCATCCCTATTCCTACATTTACGGTACCATCATTTACAGGGAAAATCCAAAAATATCCTGGATTGACCTCATCAATAAAATGTATCTCTATTGACCCGGAATCCCCCTCGCATCCTTTTACATTTGTCCAATATTCTCTATAGCCACCACAATAATGATCTATATCTCTCATAGGTTCATTGTGTATCTTTTCAGTAATCGTTTTTGCTACCGGACAATTATACCCTCCTGCACCAATGGTTACTAAAGATGTAAAACCCAATTCTTCTCCTTTGTCGGATTTACCACTAACACCAACTATCCTTTTCACACCTGCTTTTTCATCAATCTTGATATCTTTCACTGAAAAGCCTTGAACTACGCTTCCTCCATTTTCTAGAACTATCTCAGTAGCTCTTTTGAACATCATATAGTCAAATTGAATCCTAGGCAAAGAGTACCCGGCCTCTAATTTTTCAAAAGCCTCTTGGGGCAAGTCGATTTTTACATTTTTACCATTAGAAGAACTCATAATTATTGAATCTACACGGAAATGAGGAGTTTTTTCTATCATTATTTTAACGCCTAATTCTTTTACATGACGTAATGATTTACCACCTACAGCATCACCACATATTTTGTCTCTGGGCCAAACTTCTTTCTCTAAAAGAAGTACTTTTCGACCTTTCATTGCGTTATATGAGGCAGCGGCAGAACCACCAGGGCCTCCTCCAACAACTATTACGTCAAAATGACTATTATTTTCAGGAATTGCCCCAACATCCATTGGTTTAGTCCAGTCCTCCATGGTATCTCTCCACTCTTCGGATAAGGCACATCCATTCAAAGTCTACCATTGACTTGATTCGTTAACCCCCCTTCAGACTGACATGGACAAAACTATATGGCTAGTACAAACAACCCTTCCAGAAGATATGATAGAACCAATAATTGGTTCATGGTCAACATATTTTGTTGACTCTGGATTAACCAAATGTATACAAAGAAGTATGATAACTTCTATTTATGAATGGGAAAATGGTATTCATAATTCTAAAGAATGGAAAATTCAAATGAAAGTCACAAATAAACATAAAAACAATTTAATCAAATTAATAAGAGACAAACATCCATATGATATTCCACAAATAATTTCTTGGAAAGTAGAAACAACTGCCGATTATGCAAGATGGATTGAAGAATAGTACCTTCACGGCTATACAATGGATTGGAACAACTTTCTCAAACCAGCAAAAAAAGTTCCATCTACTAATTGGAGCTCTTCAGATCCAATGTCATTGAAACCAAAATTTAGTACAGTCACCATCTTAATTATTGGTTTATGGATTTTTGGAACTGGAGATGCAATTATTGTTGCTGCAGGGCTTGGAGTTGCGCCCTGGACCGTATTGGCCCAAGGTATTGCAGAACAAATAAATTGGACATTAGGGCAAACCACATTTCTTGTGAGTGTTATTGTTCTTTTGTTGTGGATCCCAATAAAGGAACGACCAGGATTGGGCACAATTTTGAATGCCATATTAATCGCTTTAGCAATAGATGTAATGTTACCACATCTTCCAAAACCAGAAGTTCCTGTTCTACAAATAATTCAGGTAATAATTGGAACAATATTTGTTGGTATTGGCAGTGGTTTGTATTTGACTGCAAATTTAGGACCAGGACCAAGAGATGGATGGATGACAGGCATCCAAAGAATCACTAATATTCCAGTGGCTAAGGTTAGAGCCAGTATCGAAATAAGCGTATTATTATTGGGATACTATCTTGGAGGAACAGTTGGCTTAGGAACAGTTATTTTTGCTATATTTATTGGACACACTGTAGCCATATGTCTCCAATTAACTAAAAAAATTGATATTTTTTTCAGTAATTAGATACTCTCCAAAGCACTAACAATATCTTTCCATAGGTCTTCAAAATCTTCTATACCAACCGATAAACGTACTAGTCCAGGAGTAATTCCTATTGCTTCTCTGCGTTTTTTAGGTATGGACGCATGCGTCATACTCCAAGGATGGTTAATCAAACTCTCCACCCCTCCAAGGCTTTCAGCGGTAGCAAAAAGTTTTGATGCACTAGCAAATTTCCTAGCCCCTTGCTCACCTCCAACGACTTCAATCGATATCATGCCCCCATATCTTCGCATCTGTCTATTTGCAATATCATGACCATTATGTGTTTTCAGACCGGGATATATAAGCCTCGTTATTTTTGGGTGTTGAGAAAGTTTTTTGACAAGTTTTTCAGCGTTGTCACAATGTCTTTCTACTCGAATTGCTAATGTTCTAATACTTCTTAGAGTAAGAAAACAATCCATCGGCGAAGGGACTGCCCCCAATGCATTTTGAAGAAATTTCAATTGTTTATCTATATCTTCATCTCGAGTTATCACACAACCTCCTATTAAATCACTGTGTCCTGCAATATATTTTGTTGTTGAATGCACAACAATATCTGCTCCGTGTTCTAACGGCCGTTGTAACATAGGACTTGCAAAGGTGTTATCAACCACTACAATCCAATCATTTCTATGCGCAATATTTGATAGTTTTTCTATATCATGAACTTCCAATAATGGATTTGTCGGACTTTCTAACCAAAGCATTTTTGTATTTTCTTTAGCATATTTTTCTAAATCTCCATCATTTAACTTACTATATGTGGTTTCGATGCCAAATTTACTCAAAACCTGATCGAATAAACGTGCTGTACCTCCATATAAGTCGGAAGCTGCTATAATGTGACTTCCCGAGTTTAGCATTTGAGTTATAGTAGTGATTGCTGCCATGCCAGATGCAAATGACGTTCCATACGCCGGCACACCAGGAGACTCTAATTCTGCAATAGCAGCCTCTACTAAAGCTCTTGTAGGGTTGTGTGTACGAGCATATTCATACCCCTTATGTATTGCAAAATCTTCCTGAACGTATGTTGATGTTTGATAAATAGGCATCTGTACTGAGCCAGTATCTTTATCTGGTTCAGCAGAAACATGCACCGATCTAGTAGAATCTCCAATTTTTTCCATTTATTCACCCCATGTCGATACATCAAAACCATTATCTTTGAGCCAATTATCATTATATAATTTTGATAAATAAGGATTTCCAGAATCCGGTAAAATAACTACTATCTTGGCTTTCTCGTCTAAATAATCATATTCTTCAGCCAAATCCAGTGCTATTTTTAGCGCCCCTCCACATGAACCTCCACAAAATAAACCTTCCATTTTAGCCAATTTTCTACACATTTTAAAACAATCTTCGTCATCCACCATTCTTATTTCATCAATCACTTCAAAATCTGTAGCAGGAGGAATAAAATCTTCCCCAAAACCCTCTACTTTGTATGTTCGAGGAGTACCGATTGTGCCACTTTCAAAAAATTCTTTCAGTATCGATCCTTTAGCATCAACTCCTACAATTGTTGGAGGATTCTTACCTTCATTTTTTGCTTGTATTATTAGAGAATTCCCGCACCCTGAAATCGTACCTCCAGTTCCCATGGTCGCAACGAAGTGTGTCAATTCTCCCTCCGTCTGTCTCCATATTTCGGGCCCTGTACTATTCATATGTGCTAAAGGATTTGCTAAGTTAGAATATTGATCCGGATACCAAGAATTTTCTATTTCTCTTGACAGTCTAGCTGCAACTTCATAGTAAGATCTAGGATCTTCTTTATCAACAGCAGTAGGACAAATATATACTTCAGCACCAATAGCACGCAACAAATCTATTTTTTCTTGTGCCATTTTATCAGGCATTGTAAATATACAATTATATCCTCTTTGTGCAGCAACCATGGCAAGACCAATCCCTGTGTTCCCACTCGTTGCTTCAATTATTGTTCCTCCCGCTTTCAACAAACCCTCTTCTTCAGCTTGCAAAACCATCTGTAAACCTATCCTATCTTTAATCGAACCTCCTGGGCTACACCTTTCTAATTTAACCCAAATTTCAGATTTTTTTAAATGCGAAGTAACCCTATTGAGTCTTATTAAAGGAGTATTTCCTATTGCTTCAACTACATCATTAAACACACCATGTGGCAAACTCATATGCTACGCTACCGATTTATTGCTTTGAAATATGTCATTAATAATGCAATAATTGATGACCTTAACACCTATCCGCTACCATGGATGACGACGAACGCCAAACAGGGTTTGCTACAAAATCTGTTCATTCAGGTACAAATCCAATCGGTGATGCGGTAAATACTCCTGTATTTTTATCTTCAACTTATAGACTAACTGAAGATAGGTATGCTGGATGGGCCGCAGGAGCACAGCACACACTGCTTTATTCCAGATTATCTAGTGTTAATTCAGAGGCAGTTGTTGCTAAATTAGTTGCAATGGAGGAGGCAGAAGATGGTGAAGTATTTGCAAGCGGGATGGCTGCAATTTCAACAACCCTTCTCGGAATTCTCTCTAGCGGAGATCATATTATAGCTAGCCCTGATGTATATGGCGGTACTTATGGGTTATTAACTGAAGATTTACCACGTTTTGGAATCGAAGTAACGCTGGCAAATATGAGAGACCCTGCATCTTACGAAGCAGCAATAAAAGAAAATACAAAAATGATATATGTAGAAACATTATCAAATCCTGTTTTAAAAGTATGTGATTTAGACGCAATGGCAGAAATAGCAAATAAATATAATTTGATTTCTGTCGTCGATAATACTTTCGCTTCACCTTGGGCTTGTAATCCAATTAAGCACGGTTTTGATTTAGTAATTCATTCAGGTACAAAATATTTGGGAGGGCATTCAGATTTAATTGCAGGCTTTGTTGTTGGTAAAAGAGAACTAATTGCTGAAATTTTTCCTAAAAAAGTTCATTTTGGAGGAGCAGCAGATCCTCATATGTGCTATTTATTAGAAAGGGGAATGAGAACTCTTCATGCAAGAATGCCAATACATGCATCAAACGCTGAAGAATTATCCGAAAGACTGACTAACCACCATTTCATAGAGTATGTCAATCATATTTCTTTACCTACTTATGAAGATTTTGATATTGCAAAAAGAATAATCCCAAAGGGTACTGGAATGGTATCATTTGTTATCAAAGGAGGAGATGCTGCTGCTTTAAAATTTATAAAATCTCTAAAAATTACGTTAGAAGCAACAAGTCTCGGAGGAGTTGAAAGCCTTATTGAATGCCCCTTCAATTCAAGTCATATGTTTATTCCAGAGGAAGTAAGAAATGAAAATGGCATTTTACCAGGGTTCGTTCGTATGAGTGTAGGTATTGAAGATATCGAAGATATCTGGGCCGATGTAAATCAAGCATTATCCATTTCAGAGGATTTCCTTGCTACTAGGGCGTGAATTAGTCAGTGTCATCTACTGGCTTGCTCGCAGTATTAATTTTCATCATACCTATGTGTTTTACTCCTGGACCTAATAATTTACTGTGTGCTGCACATGGTTCTCAACACGGGTTTCGAAATACAATACCCCTTACATTAGGCATGGCAATAGGTTGGAGTACGTTGGGGATATTTGTTGCAGTAGCCGCAGATTCTATTGAGAAGAATGAAGAAATATTTCGTATACTTACATATTTTGGAGCCACATATATTTCATATTTGGCGTATAAAATTGCTACGGCCAGAACAATTGAATATGAACATGATACTGAATTGTTGGGAATTAAAACAGGCATATTATTACAGTTAGTAAATGGTAAAGCTTGGATCCATTTCCTTGTACTTATGGCAATTCCATTCACTTTCTTTGGACCAGGTTTAATTGGTAAGATAGCACTTGTTTTTCTAAATTTATTTTTTGGTTTACCTGCGGTTTTGTCTTGGTCATATTTTGGTACAATTTTACGAGGGTTTTTTAATACGCCTAATAAGGTAAAGTGGCTTAATTATTCATTAGGAATTTCTCTCTTTGGAGTTGCATTATGGATTGCATTACCTCATTAATCATTAAATTTTGATCCAGAAACTTCTGCTAACCACTTCATTGCTGATTTATAATCTACAATAGCCTCTAAATTATCTTTTACTAACAAATCTTCAGCTGCATCCCAAAGAGCACGTAATGCAGGCACCCAATCTCCTCCTTTGTCTCTGCTGGATTCATCAAATCTCCATGCATCAGACTCAGTTCTTTCATGCACATTTAACCAAGCCCAACCCATCGCCATTTCCAGATTTTTACCTTTTCTTGCTTTCGAAACAGTTGATGCTACACCATTTTCTACTGCACTTCTTACTAGGAAGTCTGCAAAACTCAAAGGTGAAGCCAAATCTCCTTCCTTCCAAGGTAAACGACTCAATCTTTTTGAAATAGAAATTGATTGTTTCAATTCTTTTAAAAATGCTCCAAACCCCTGCTTTCTTTGATTTTGAGATTCAATTATATTTTGTGCCTCATCATCTTTAATTTCATAGAGCTTTTCTAAAATAATATATCCATATTCAGGCCAAAGAGCTACCAATACAGGATGACAAGAAATATCCTCAAAACGCACTACCTCTTCTTCTAAATTTATCACTACCCCATCAGATCTAACGTGAATCCCCTCCTCAAGAGAGTCAATTACGCAGGCAATAGCATCCTTTTCATCTTGACTTCCATTCATATTCTCCAACATCATTTCCATATTTTCTGAATGATACCAAGAACTTCCAACTACAAAACCATCTTCAATAGAATTTAATATACTAATTCTACAGGCATTTGCTAACTTCTTATCATCATATATCATCAATAACCATTGTTGTATAACTTCTTCTACTCTTTCTAATCCTTCAGAAGGTAATTCTTTATTTTCCGGCCATCCTTCCGGTTTCCATATCCATTCTGATTTTACAATAGAACTAATCTTTGGAGGCATCATCGACATCGCTACACTTTGAACAAAAGACTCTTTAGTATTAATCAAAGACTCTTTTGATATACCAACAGTAACACCATTTTCAAATTCTAACCTTAACCAACCATTGTCTGTGAATAATTTATTTTCCACTATCGATTTATCTAGGCCCTTTGAATATTTTATTTCATTACCTGCTAACTCAATAGTTGCATTTCTCAATACATATTCTATCCATTCATCTGGAGGATCAGGATTTTTACCAGTAAAAACAAACCCCTTATCCCATGAAAAAAACCATTGTCCTGCTTTTGCATGATCATCCCAAACCAACATCCTTAATTTTGAATGATTAAAGTTTTGAATTCCTGCTAAGTGACTTTGTTTACCACCTCCTCTTCGAATATAACTTGCAGATCCAAACAAAGGATTCTTGAAAACAGATACAGTTGAAAAATCGTCTCCAGAAGCAGCTAACAAACTACCCGCCAAAGCTCTTGAAACTATATCGCCACCCTTTTTTGACATTCTTTTTGTTAACCATTTTTTGTCATGCCTCTTTTTCGATACCATGTCAATATCTTGTAAAGTGATCGCCATCAAATCCTTATTTCTACCAAATAGTGTTTTTTTCCCAAGAGCTCCTTCTATATCCGGTAAAAAAATTTCAGGATCTTCCAATAAATCGGTTAAATTTTTCTCTAATCTTTTTTGAATATCCTTTGATGCTTTTTTTATCCCCCTCACTCTTACTTTTTTCCTACGATTTTTATCGCCCGGAAAACTAACTTCAGCTGGAGGCTTTGCCATAGTATGACCTAACCTACTCCACCATGCGTCTACGATTGAATGCTTCCTTTTCCATTTCTGAAAAATTTGCAGGGATAACCATACAATGAATGGTGCCTCTGTCTTGAGTAGATAATTCTCCTAAAGTCCCTGAAATAATTTTTTGTTCTTTAGTCCCAAGATCACTTAGTAATATCCCATTCCAAGTAAGGGGAAATTCTAGATCTAATGCATCTTCTTCAATATTTAATTTCTTATACATCTTCTGTAATATTTCGATAGCCTCTGAGGGCTTCATTGGTTGAGGAACCTCAACTCCCATTCCACTAGGATCTAAATCAAATAATATTAGTGTATGCAAATTATTGATTTGATTTTTTTGTATCAATTTAAGAGGGGAAGTGGCTAAATAATTTCCATAAGCATACGGAAGTGTTACCTGTCTTCCAAATTTATATGATTGTAAACCCGACATGGAAACAGCCAAAGAAGTAGCTGATAATCCTGGTATAATGTTAAACTCTATTCCTTCATCATGGCAATGCATTTCTAGGTCAACATGAGTTGTGGCCTGCATTGGGTCTCCAACAACAAGTATACACACGGCTTCATTTTTTGCCTCATCTAGGATTTTTCTTGGGTTTTCTATCTCTTCTCTCATGACCTTTTCCCATGCTCCAATTATATTCTCTAATACATCTTCTTGATCCTTTGGTAAAATCGCCGTATATCCTTCTAAATACCGCTTAGAACATTGCATTGCAATTTCTTTGGCTTCCAGTGTCATCTGTTGCAAATTCCCTGGACCAATACCTATTAGCCATAAACCAGAAAACATATTGGCCACCGTCATTCTGAAGCCGGCTACGCCCTCCCCCGTCATGAATATGATGCAGCACCTCCAAGTACCTAACCGCGAAGTCGAACAAACACTCCTCTTACTAAAAAATAATAATTGGTTGGCTAATGGTAAATTAATTTACCCAAGTAAAGATGATAAATTTCGATTAATTCCCTTGGGTACAAATTTACCAAGTGAATTGCCAGATGAATTATCAAAATATGAAATAATCAATGCAAATTACAAGTCTGATAATCGGATAAATCCTGATTGGCTAACTCATTTATCCACATTAGTGAATAAAAATAATTATGAAAAATTTGAAGAATTATGGCCCGCATCTCATGAATTTGTCGGAGATATGATGATAATCAAATTAGATAAACAAATCCTCTCTTTTTCTTCACAAATTGCAAAGGCAAAATTGATCGCACATCCCAGTTTAAGATTAGTATTAGCCGATTATGGAGTCAAGGGGGAATTCCGTATAAGGCAACTAATTCCCATAGGAGTTAGACACAACAATCAGACGATTTTGAAAAATATACCTAAAGAATTGTGTAAAACAAAGGTCACAATAAAAGAGTCTGGATTAAAAATAATATGCGACCCCACAAAGGCTTATTTTTCTACAAAATTACAAACCGAAAGACAAGAAACTTTACTATTTGCCAAAGAATTGAGAGATTTACTTAATCGGCCAATTAATGTTTGTGATCCATTTTGTGGTGTTGGACCTGCTATATCTTCATTATTATCAGAACACAACTTAGTAGACAATCTTCTTTCTTCCGATTTGAACCAAGAAGCGGTAAAAATTCTTTTTGAAAATATGTCAAAATGGGATAAAAGACCATATCCAAACGTTGCAAAAAAAATTGGCTGGGTATACCCAAACCGCTTAATCGGAACTGCCGACGCGACGGACTTGGTCTTGAACCCAGAATATCTTGGAAAATGGGACATGATTTTAATTAATCTTCCTCATCGAACATTAGAATTATTACCCCAACTCATTCCTCTCTTAGACAACACATCTTCTTCATTAATTAGAGGTAGATTAATTGTTGAGGAGAAAGAAATTGAAAGAACAAATAAAATTATACAACAACTACTTCCTGACCTTATTTCAAATAAACCAAAACCAGAATTAAAAATTAAACGCGATTATGGTCCAACACTAAGGCTATGTTCATTTGAGGCATGGCTAAAATAAATGCTGTTATTGGCGCCCCGACCGGGATTTGAACCCGGGTCGCAGCCTCGACAGGGCTGCATGATAGGCCACTACACCATCAGGGCTTGGAGTACTCCGACCGGGATTCTCTTTTTCAACCTTTAACAAGGACATCATTCATGACCCTCCAACTTTCCGGTTGAAATATGGTCGATAGCCACCTTGTGATTGATGTTGTTGATAATGGAGGACAATGGACTCATAGAGAGTGGAGAATGTTACGTTATTTAGGCGTTGATACTAGAATTTTATCGAATAAAACACCTTTATCTGAATTCAGAGAAGTTGATGGATTGATACTTTCTGGAGGGGCAGCAAGAGTTGGTCTTACAGGAGAACTAGGTAATTGTGCTGAATACCTACAGTTAGATGTACCAATCCTAGGAATTTGTGCTGGTCATCAATTTATGGCTGATTTTTATGGTGGAAATTCTGCAGAAGCACCAAAACCAGAATTTGGAGAAGCAAAAATAACTTTAGTAGATACAGGTGGCAAATTATTTGAAGATACACCGACAAGTCAAATGGTATGGGAAAGTCATAATGATGAAGTTGTCAGTGTACCATTAGGATTCAAGATTACAGCATATAGTGAATCTTGTAAAGTACAAGCCATGGAAAACGATAAAGCAACCAGATTTGGCTTACAATTTCACCCAGAAGTAGATCATTCAGAATATGGTCAGAAAATATTTTCTAATTTTGTTCAGGTATGTCGAACAGCGAAAAAGACAATCTAACTCAACGGACAGGTTGAAGAAGGGCAGGCAAGTCGCCCAAACCATGGCTAAAGACACTGAACATATGATTCTGTACAAATGCAGGAGAACTTTACGCACTCAGAGAATGCCCTATAACCCAACAGGAGATGTAATTTCCCCTTTCGATGGAGTATCTCCAATGGATCCTATGGAAATTCGCTATAAATGTTTGAAATGCGGTCACTTGGCTTGGGTAGAGGCTGGTTCAACAGGCAAATCTTGCCATAAATGCGGCTTTCGAATTTTTATAAAACCTAGAAAGCCAGGTCAACACAAAATTTTGAAAGCTGAATAATTATTATTCTCTATATAATATGTTATTAATTATAATTATATTAATAATGTGTACGCTACACCGGACCTTATGCCAAATAACCATACAAAGACAAAAACTGCTTTTTTCTTAGTTTTTTTGATGTTAGCAACGCCTATGCTAAGTCTAGAAACTAGTATTCTATCAGAAGATGTTAAATCTTCAAAACTTACATCGACCAAAACAGTCAGTACAACTTCTGACTGTGACATATCGAATGTAACCATTACAGAAATCTATCATTATTCTTCCAATGAGTGGATTGAAATTTATAATGGTGGGAATGAAACATGCGATTTAGGAGAATGGAAAATTGGTGATTCCGGGTCTTCATTTGAAATAACTAATAATACAACTATTTTATCAGACGGACACTTATTATTTACTAGGGGCTCTGAGTTCTCATTTGATATCTCATGTAACGATCAAATATTTATTTCTACAAGGAACATAGACTATACAAATGCCACTGAAATAACACAACTAGATTGCTACGGGCCTAATGATAATGATTATTACAATACCAATTTGGACGGCTCTTGGGAATTATGCGATGGTCTATGGGATTGGAATGAACCGAGACGAAATTACCCAAAACGCAACCAATTTATGTAATGGCAATCCATTTTCATTTAATGCACTATCAGAAGATGGAACGTGGTCCAACAACCCTATTTCTATTGATAATGGCAGCTCTACATTGTCATGGAATGTAAGTAATTTGGATGAAAATACCGAATATCAATTATATTCTTCTTGGAATACCGGCTTAACCAGTTATTCAAGAAACTACTATTTTAATGGAGGCATTGAAGACATAACATTTGAAATGTTTTCGAGCATCGATTGGACTTGTGAGGTCGATATTCATGCATACCTTAGGAACCAATCTTCAAGCAATATAGAAGAATACTTCGGTAAAGATTTTGATGTATCCAATTGTCCCTCTACCGATTTTTCATTTGATTTCCAAGGTGCTAGCGTACAAAATGGTAGTAATTTTTCAGCAGGCGTCAGGCACTTTTACTGCTAAGGCACTTCAAATATCTTATGATCAAGAATATATTGTTGAAATCAAGTTAACTCAAGATAATATAGTAACTGATTTATTCACAGAAGAATGTTACTATACTTCTTCTGGCCAGTGTCAAGCATTAGGTCCAGACTGTATTCATATATGATGAAACATGCGATGTAGAATTTTCAGCAATAATATACACCAAATCTCCATTCGGTTGGATTGAAATCGGTTCTGAATCGATAGAAGGAGTCGGGCCTTGTGATTCTGATTCTGATGATATATCAGAACCAATTAGATTGTATGCCAATATGACAGATAGTAATGGCACATATTCTTACCAAGTAGTTGATAGTGGGAATCGAGAGCTTAATACAAGTACTACAAACACACATAACTTTTATTGGGCATTCCCAGCACAGCTCATACAGGTTCAGAATATAGATTCTATTCATATTACGATAATGACAAAGCATTCGATTTCCAATCTTTTATAGTTGGTGAAGATACAATAGGGGATTATGCGAACAATGTCTCTGTTGGAGATGGAACGACCTTTATGCATTTACTACCTTGGAATGCAACATCTTCATCTGGGGATTGTACTCCATACATTTACTCTTATCTATACTTAATTAGACCAGGTGGTGACCAACATCACGTCGACCACTGGTCTCAATCAATGGATCTGAGTGATTGTACTACTGTAGATGTAGACATATTGATAGATTGGAATAATTCTGCATCACAAGATTCATGGACTACAGATACAGATTCTAATGATCTTTTAAATGGTACAAATAGTATGTATCTGAATATTTCAAATTTAGAAGTTGGACAGGAGTATGTACTAGAGTGGTATTCTTATCGTTCAAGCTCCTACACCAATAATGATGGATCTATTTATGGTGAATACTACAACACAACAACATTTACATCCAGTTCAGAAAATGAATCAATTGCTTGGACTATAGATGTACCCGGCTCATGGTGCGATCTTGATATTTATTACACATTATATTCTCCTAGAGTTTCTCAGGAATGGCATACTTCAGAGGATGAAGGAGGATATGACAATATAATTTCTTCTAATTCTGATTTCGACCCTGTATGCGATGGTACTGATATTCCAGAATTCAATCCTGTTTCACTAATGTACGACGATAGCGGAACGTGGACAGAAGTTAATGAATCCACTAACTTATCCGTTGGTATTTATGATATGAAGTGGCAAGTAAGTGGTATTAGTGATTCAGCCAATGTCAGATTATATACAACTTACGAGAAATATCTAAACAGCTCTACACAATCTAATAATTATTATAAAGAAGGAAATTTTGAACAAAATTGGGAACTAATAATATCCGACTGGTCTTGCAATATTGATTTTGATTTTGATCTAAATTTAGTTTTACTACATTCAGGCAGTCAAAGGGATATGGATCATTCCAAGAATAATCCATTCATTGATGGCCCATGTAATACTCCAATTGATATTAGTAGCACTAATTCTAATGAACCATCATATTCAATTAGTAAGTTAGTAGAAAACTCAACACAGAATCTTGAATCCTACGAAGGTACTCTTGATGAAGGCGAGAATACAATAAGATGGAGCATTGAAAATACAGTAGAAGATTATGAACATTATTTACATATGAGTTTGCGATACAACAACCAAGTTGATGAATTTATATTCGAGAATTTCCTTGGTGACGGTGGAGAAATAAGTGGCGACTGGTCATTTGAATTAGAAGGAGATGTATGCGATATTCAGATATATATACAGCTTTATGTAAAAGAATATAATGGGATGGATTCAATAGATTCTTCAAACTATTATTTGTCTTATTCCGGAAATAGTTCAGATTGCGATTATCAAGATAATAATATAGATTTTTCAGTTTTGGATGCTTCTAATACTTGGAATTCCTCTCTTGAGACATTATCTCCTGGAACACATCAAATGAGATTTGATATGGATTTTGACTATGTAGAAGATGCAACTTATTATATTTCAGCATACGTCTCTGCTACAGGTTCTCAACAACAGAATTGGAATAGCTATTTCATTATAGGACAACCTTCTTCTAGCCATACCAGTTCATGGGATGATTATTTTGGAGAAGATATTTATCTCAATTTCACAGTTAATGAATGGTCATGCTCTGTTGAAGCTTATGCCTACATATATTACATCACTCCAACAAATAACTGGCAGCAATTTAAAAGAATGAATACTGTTCATTTTGACGTAGAAAATTGTGAATCTGCCGGTGAAATTTCCATATCTAGTTTTGTTAATAATCAGTGGAACGACCAATTGGACAATAACTACGAGCTTGAAACTGGGCAAAATGATTTTTATTGGAATATGACTAATCTTTCCTTAGGAGAAAATTATCAGCTGCAGTTCTATGCTTACAAAGACAATATCCAAATATACAATTACATTCGTGATTATTGGGTAGCAGACTCAACCTCAGAGTCTTGGTATTTCCCTGTAAATATAGAATCAAGTGTATGTAATTTTTACGCCTACGCGCAACTATATGTTTTAATTGATGATAGTTATTCTCAAGTAGACTCTGCTTCGTTCTATCCTCAAGAACCATGCATTCCAGATTTTGATATTAATTTCATCACGGATGATTCCTCATCATGGTTAGATGCACAAACGGATGTTCTTCCTGTGGGTACTACGCAAATGATGTTTGATTTATCAGAACTTGGTGAAGGAGATTATGAAATAGATTACTATTGGAACAGTGATGAAAGCTCCACCAGTTGGGTCTATGACAATTACTTCACGGTAGATGAAAATAATAGCGGTATGTTTTGGAATATCACGTTAGAAGCATTAGATTGCTCTGTATATCTTGATGTGAGGCTTTACGATAGAAGTTACGGTGGTAATTATCAAATTGGAAGTTACAATAATATTGTTCTTAATGGACCTTGTTTAATGCCTTTCCACTTGGATGTAAATGGTGTTGAGTTTGATGATCAGAATGGAAATCCAGATATCTCAGTAGGAGATAATGATATGACTTGGACCTTTGATAACCTAGATACAGGTATTAATTATCGGTTCTACTACTACTGGTACAACGGATCTAATAGTTACAGTGAAAATTATTATTTCACTTACAATGAGTCTAATGACTATTCTTGGAATTTACCAGTTGATGTTTGGGATTGCTATTCTTATACATACGGAACTATCTATTACGCAGATAATGGATCACACATTTTTGGTAATGAATATTTCTACTTCGATATACCAGAGTGTTACAATATATGGATAGAACACACTGATTCAGATGGAGATTACATGAACAGTGATGATTTGAATAATGGTTCAAATGATATGTCTTGGGACATATATAATCTTCCAGAAGGATATGAATTTGCGCTAGAAATGAGAACTTACATGAATGGATACATGCAAGAATATTCTTATGAATTATTCAATGATAGTGGCAATGTAAGTATTGATTTCAGTATTGATGTTGATACATATTCAACTTGTGATGTAAGAGTTGAAACCAATTTGTATTACTTGGATTCTGATGGTGGATGGGATTCTGTCACAAGCAATTCAAAATACTTCTATCCAAACTGTGATTCATATGAAGTCAATGTATCCCTGGTCAGTATTTGTTGATGCAGATGGAGACGGAAACTATTCTGAAGTATCACAATATGATAATATTGGTGGAAATGGAACAATTCCAATGATGTTAGATGTAAGTAACCTTGCAGATGATGAAATCTACAGAGTACAGCATTCTTGGTATACATCTCTAGACTCTGAATATTTCAATACAGAAGATATTACTTTGACTAACAATCAATTCTACTTTGATGTACCAGTATCTAATTGGGATTGTGAAGTAAGATTGTATGTTTACATTCAATATGAAACATTCCAAGGCTACTATAATCACATGACTTCAACCAATCAATACTTCAATACAGATTGTCTTGAACCCGGAAATGTATCTCTAAACATGGATAATATGGGCGAAGTTTGGGATGATTGGTCTAATTTGAATAATGGAACTAATGATATGAGTTGGGAACTATCAGATTTGATTGTAAATGAAACGTACACAATAGACTGGTATGTGAAATATAACCATGATATTGTATCATACAATTATGAGACATGGACTGCTGGAGATTCCAATGCGTCTATATCCTGGTCTTTCGATATGGATAATTCTACAACATGTAATGTTGAGATAATGTACAGAATGTTTGTTGATTCTGGAGATTCTGATTGGGTTGAGATGGATAATGAATACTTCTATTGGTATCCTTCTTGTGATCAATGGGTATATCCTGATGATAATTACATAAACCTGTATGTTGATATTAATGGTACAATGGTAGAAAATCCAGAAACCCTTCCTTCAGGAGAAGTAGACTTCGAAATTCACTTTGAGAATGTGTCGGTAGACGCTGATTATAGAATGTATTTCTATTACAGTAATACAGGATTCAGTAGTAATTCTCAGTACATATATTTCACATATGATGGCTCTCCAATGGAGATGACTATCGATATTGCTCCTTGGGCATGTAGTGTTTACTTCAGTTATGATATGCGTTTGTATGACTTTAGATATGGCGATGGAAACAGCTACAGTGATTGGTATCTAGGATCTGACAGTACTTACATTGATGGTCCATGTGAATCATTGAGTTATGATAGCTCAGATTATCCTGATTTCTCAGTATATGATAGCGGCGACAATTTGATTGATGATGAGACTGATTTCACAGAAGGAAACAACACAATCATACTTGGAGCAGATAATCTACAGAACAGCTTCCCATACTATATGGAATTACAAGTACGTTATGATGGATATCTAAATGTCTTCAAAACTCATTCATTCACTGGAAATAATACAACTATGGAAGAATTCCATACTATAATCGATCTTCCAGGACATGTATGTAATGTGGAAGTAAGATCTTATCTATACGTAACCACTTCTAGTGGTAGTAACCAATTGAATTACACAAATTACTATGCAGATGGTCCATGTGACGGATCTGATGGAGAGAGCAGACTCAGCACTCCATTACATGCATATCTCAATGGAACATGGGTTGTAGTTGATGATGATACTTTCTTCCCTGCTGGCGAGACAGATATGTCTTGGGATCTTAGCGGATTAGATCCAGATACATATTATTACATGAATTATAATACACCTAATAATGGATGGTCTGGTTATTTCTATGGTGATAATATCCCTGATGAACTAGATGATTGGACAATGACTCTGAGTGAATTCAGATGTGATATGAATATCTACAGAAATATCTATGCAATCAGTGACTACACTGGTTGGAATAGTATGGGTAGTCAATACTTCTATCCAGATAATGATTGTATAGATGGTGGAGATATTACTCTAGAAATACAAGAAGATGATGGCAATTGGAGTTCATATGACAGTTCTCCCTCATATGACTTATTACCAGGAACTACAAACTTCTCTTGGTCATTAGATAACCTACTAGAAGGATATGATTACGAATTCTATTGGTATCAACAAGGATCTGACTATTACAGTGAATACTATTATTTCACAGCAGATTCTACAGCAAATGACTCCTTGGATTTCTCAATAACAATAGATCAATACGAGTGTAGCGTGTACTTCTATGCATACTTGAGACCAATGTCTGAATATACTGGAAATTATGAAGAAACAGAATATTTCCGTTTCGATCCGATTGAGCCATGCTATCCGCCATTCAATTTCGCTGCAGAAGATGCTGCAGGTAATTTGACTGTGGATGCACTAGATCCTGACTTTGTTCTAAGTCCGGGAGATAATCACTTATTCTTTGATTTCAATCATATGGATAACGGAACAACATACTATCTGCAATGGTATTGGAGCTCTCAGAATAGCTGGAATGGTTGGTACTATGACTATGTTTATGTAGATACTACAGACAATGTTTCTGATGGATTACATTTCAATATGACTCTTGATGCAATGGAATGTTATGCTTATGTTTATGTGAGTGTGTATAATTATTCTAATGGTAATTCATACCATATGGGCAGTTATGATATTGATTTGGAAGGACCTTGTATGGTACCATTTAGTCTTGATGTGAATGGTGTTGAGTATGATGATCAGAATGGAAATCCAGATATCTCTGTAGGAGATAATGATATGACTTGGACCTTTGATAACCTAGATACAGGTATTAATTACAGACTCTATTACAATTGGTACAACGGATCTAATAGTTACAGTGAAAATTATTACTTCACTTACAACGAGTCTAATGATTACACTTGGAATTTACCAGTTGGTGTTTGGGATTGTAATCCATACTCATATGCAACTCTCTATTATGCAGATAATGGATCACACATATTTGGTAGCGAATGGTTCTACTTCAATGTACCAGAGTGTTACAATGTTTGGATAGAACACACTGATTCAGATGGAGATTACATGAACAGTGATGATTTGAATAATGGTTCAAATGATATGTCTTGGGATATTTACAATCTTCCAGAAGGATATGAATTTGCACTAGAAATGAGAACTTACATGAATGGATACATGCAAGAATATTCTTATGAATTATTCAATGATAGTGGCAATGTAAGTATTGATTTCAGTATTG
>JBJLBJ010000024.1:0-45554 GCA_045568235.1 Candidatus Thalassarchaeaceae archaeon | reverse complement strand
AGTGTTCTTTTTATTGAACGTGGACTTATCCATCTGAGTAGATTTAATGGCCCTCCCGCTTTATCATTAGTTCCGCTTGCTCTAGCTCCTCCAAATGGTTGTTGAGCAACTACTGCTCCTGTTGGTTTATCATTAATGTAAAAATTTCCTGCAGTAAATCTAAGTGCTTTGAATGCCTTTTCTATATTTATCTCATCATTGGCGAAAATTGAGCCAGTAAGTGCATAAGGAGAGGATTTATCGCAAATTTGGAGTATCTCTTCAAACGATTCGTTATCATACACATACACTGTTAAAACTGGACCAAATATTTCCTCTACCATCGTTTCAGAATCAGGATCATTAGTTACTATGATTGTCGGTTCAATAAACCACCCCACTGAACTATCATAATTTCCCCCTACTACTACTTCACAAGATTGATTTTTCTTTGCTCTATCTATGTATCCAGAAATTTTATCAAACGATCTTTTATCTATCACTGCAGTCATGAAATTTGTAAAATCTCTCGCATCCCCCATCTTGATTTTTCTTATTTCATCAAATAATTCATCGGAAATATTGTCCCATACTGATTTAGGTATGTATGCTCTACTCGATGCAGAACATTTCTGTCCCTGATATTCAAATGAACCTCTGAGTAAAGCAATCAATAATCCCCTATGGTCACAATTCTCATGAGCTACGATGAAATCTTTACCTCCTGTTTCTCCAACAATTCTCGGATAGGAACGTAATTTCGGAAGGGCAGTACCTATTTCTTGCCATAGTCCTTGAAAAGTTGATGTTGAACCAGTAAAATGTAGGCCAGCAAAATCAGGGTTAGATAATGCAACTTCTGTAATTTCAGCGCCAGATCCAGGAAGAAAATTAATCACTCCATCTGGCAATCCAGCTTCCATCATTAATTGCATCAATAAGTAATTCGAGTAATATGAATTACGGCTAGGTTTCCAAACTGAAGTACAACCTACTATTGCGGGAGCACTAGGGAGATTTGCGGCAATACTTGTGAAATTGAATGGCGTTATTGAAAGTACAAATCCTTCAAGTGGCCTTATTTCAGTAGAATTTTTAACGCCTTTGGGAGAAACTAAAGGTTGAAAATCTTCATGAAAACCACGAGCATAATAACAGTTAAAACGCCAGAAATCAATTAATTCGCATGCAGAATCAATTTCAGCTTGAAAAACAGTCTTTGATTGATTTAGCATTGTCGCTGCGTTTACTTTCATACGCCATTCTCCAGCCAATAGGTCTGCACATTTCTCAAAAATCTTACATCTCTCTTCTAATCCTAAATCTATCCAAGCCTCCTGTGATTCTACGGCAGATCTACATGCTTCTTCCATTTCTTTTTTTGATGCTAGATGAACTCTAGCAATGACATGTTTATGCTTATGAGGAATTACTTGCTCGGCAATATTGCCTGTAAAAATTTCTTTTCCATTGATTATACAGGGTATGTCAATAACTTCACTCATTTGTTTATCTAACTCATGTTGAATCTTTAGGCGTTCTTCAGAACCTGGCGCATATTCAAGTATTTCTTCATTGACTGGCTGTACATTCATGGCCATCCGTATGAGCATATCTTCTATATTGTTACGCATCACAATTAAATTAAGACCAAGAGTCAGGCTCGTCTTTCTTATGCTTCTTACCTATTTTGTAACAGGACTTGCACAAAGCTACTCTTCTAGATTCACTTGAAAGGCCGGAGTCTCCCCAAACATCTACTGCCCAATCATATGCCTTTTTCCTTCCTCCAATTTTTTTATCTGCCCAATTGTCACAACCGGCTACATCACATTTTATTTCTCCAACATACTCCTTTTTCTCAACTTCTGACTTTCCTGAAGATATAGCAGTGGCTTTTCTCCTTTTGCGAGCATTAGATTTGAATCCCATATTTTATCCCTCCATATCTATTAATTAGAACATTTCCTTTTCTGTTATAAATCAAATGGTCCATTGATTGAAGCAATTGATGCATCTCTATCAGGGCCGACACCGATACTAACAATGGGTATTCCTGATAATTTCTCAATTCGCCTTACATAATTTAACATATCTTCAGTTAAAGCCTCAAAACCAGTATTTTCAACTCTAGATTTATTTGCTAGTTCTATCCATTCTGCATCTGTCATAGCCTCAAAACCTGGATGAGTTTCATAAATAGGCTCACATTTGGCCAATTCTACACTTGTTGTTGGCATTATGTGCAGTAATTTGCCTTCCATTTCATATCCAATACAAATTTTGATTTCATCCAAACCTCCTAAGACATCTAGTTTTGTAAGAACAAGCCCCGAATAACCATTTAATCTATTACTTTCTTTCAAAGCAACAATATCTAACCAACCTGTTCTACGTGGCCTTCCGGTAGTTGTCCCGAATTCATTTCCAACTTTGGCCATGTGCATTCCCGGGCCTTCTTCCAGAGAAAGTTCTGAAGGAAATGGTCCATTACCTACTCTTGTTGTGTATGCTTTGGTTATTCCAAAACATTGCTCAACATGCCCGGAGTGAATCCCAGCCCCATGTGTGGCGTTGGCTCTACATGTAACTGAAGAGGTTACATATGGATATGTACCTTGGTCTATATCTAACATTGCTCCTTGCGCACCTTCGAGTAAAATATTTTCATCATTTTTTAATGCAAAATCTATCATCAAGCCAGTTGGTTTAATGGAATCTGAATATCTTTCTAAAATCCATTTCAGGTCTGATTGTAATTTTTCCCATTCTATGCTAGGATTAACTCCTACCGATTCAAGTTGTCCATTCATTCTTTTAGTGGTATTTTGTAAATATTCTACATCATCAACTATATTGTAAATATCTGCAAATCGTATTCCCACTCTTTCGATACGGTCACGGTATGCTGGCCCTATCCCTCTTCCTGTTGTACCTACGACTTTGTCTGCACTGTCATACAGCCTATGGAAAGGAAGAATTACTGATGCACGTTCACTTATGAACAACCTCTTTCCTTCTGGGCGTTCTCCTGATAATTGATACCATCTGTCTAATTCTTCCTCTAAAACCCAAGGATCAATTACCATTCCATCTCCTAATGCCATGGAACAATGCAGTGATGAAATACCAGATGGTATCTGATGTAATTTTAGTGTTGTATCACCATAAACTACAGTATGTCCAGCATTATTCCCTCCTTGGAACCTAACTGCCCATGTCGAATTGGCCGCTAGTTGGTCAATGGCTTTACCTTTTCCTTCATCTCCCCATTGGGCTCCAAGTATTACAGTGGCAGGCACATACCGTCTCCCAGCGCTGAAGGTGTTTGAATACTTTGTACGGATTGTAATAAAATCAATTTATATTTTCATAATTTTTATATTTCTCTTCGAAACCTTTCATAAATGTTACAAGCTCGATTACGCTATCTATAGAGATATAATTATACAAACTCGCCCTTATTCCTCCTACACTACGATGCCCTTTGAGCCCTCCTAGTCCATTTTCCAATGCTTCCTCCAAAAAAACACCCTCTAATGATTTATTCTCCAGCCTCCAAGTTACATTCATTTTAGATCTAGAATCTATTGCCGCATGTGGTTCCCAAAAATCAGTCCTATCTAATTCCTCATATAGCAATCTAGCCTTTTCTTCATTTCTTTTAATTGCGCCTTTCATGCCCCCATTTCTCTCCAACCATGAAAATACACGCCCAAGAACAAATATTCCAAATGTGTTCGGTGTATTGAACATAGATCCTTTCTCAATGTGAGTATTGTAATCAAGCATTGTAGGTATATCATCTCCGATCCGAGAAACTGCCCATGGTGAGAGAATAACTAGAGTTACTCCACTTGGCCCAAGGTTTTTCTGTGCACCAGCATAGACAACATCATGTCTCGAAATATCGATATCTACTCCAGTAATGTCTGAACTTGCATCGACAATTAGTGGTTTCCCATCGCTTTTTGGAAGATAGTGATACTGAGTACCATATAGGGTATTGTTAGAAGTATAATGCAAATATACTGAATCTTCTCTGACCTCATAGTCTCCATTTTGTGGAATATTCTTGAATCCATTTGATTCATCCCCCCATATCTCCTTTGCATCACCTATTCTGTTTGCCTCTTTTAGAGCCTTTTTTGACCATCCTCCTGTAATTAGATAGTCGGCCTTTTCGCCTTCTCTAAGTATGTTCAACGCAGTCATATAAAATTGAAGAGAAGCCCCTCCTTGTAAAAATAGTACTTCATATTCATCAGGCACCTCTAAGACTCTTCTTACGCCCTCTCTTGCATCATCTATGACCTTTTGAAAAACTTCACTTCTGTGAGAAATTTCAAGTAATCCAAAACCGCTACCATTTAAATTGGGTAGCGATTCTACTACTTCCCTAATGACTTCTAGAGGCAATCCTGCAGGCCCAGCGCCAAAATTATGTATCCGCCCCTCGCCATTCATGGAACTATGAAGGCGCAATAGGTCTTTGACTACATCGGAAAAATCTCCCATTATAGGGAGAAGTTCATTTCTATAATGCATGACCGGAGAACGTGATTTGTGTCGGACTTGTTATGTTGCAGGGCGCTAGGCATGTACATATTTCATCTTTGAATAAAGCTTCGAAAGAATGTAAAATTCCAATTAAAATAGTCGAATTACGTACGTCATTAGAATTACTAAATCAAAATATTGACGCTTTAATCATTCCAGGAGGCGAATCAACTACAATGCGCCTTACTGGTAATTCGCCAAGTTCTCTTCTTCTACCTAATCTCTTAGATTGGTTAAGGAATAATTCACACATACCTGTGCTTGGAACCTGTGCAGGAGCAATACTACTAGCCGATCCTCAAGATGGGAAAGAACCTTTGATTGACGCCTCTATTGATAGGAATGCATATGGTAGGCAAATCAATTCCTTTCAAGCAGAAGTAGTGACTAAATTATTTGATAGGACTTTTCCTGGGATTTTCATTCGTGCACCAAGATTTCATTCTGATATATCTGCCAAAAATATCGTTGCGACTTGTGGGGATGAAATAGTCGGTGTAAGGAAAGATAACAAAATAGCTCTAACATTCCATCCTGAACTTTCCGGAGATGTTTCGTTTCATCGTTGGATAATAGAACAAGCAAAAACTGTCACGGAGGATGAAAATGTCAATCAATCTTAACCTTCCTCAGATTCCTAATTTATATCAAGCACCAGAAAAATCTGATGCTGAAGGATGCATCCAATGTCAGATGGGTAGTAAACTAGTTTTATTTATTACAGGCCATTGTCATTGGCAATGCGATTATTGCCCTCTTTCCGAAAATCGAAGAGAAATAGATTGGATGTATGCAAATGAAAGAAAGTGTGAGAATTTTGAACAAGTAATAGAAGAAGCATATGCAATGCGTGCTACTGGCGCTGGAATAACTGGTGGAGATCCATTGATGGCTAAAGATAGAACTCTTGAAGGAATAAAGCGTTTGAAAGAAGAATTTGGGCCCCAATTCCATATTCACATGTATACTAGCATCCCATTTCGTCCCGAATGGGCAAAAGATTTTGCAGAAGCAGGTTTAGATGAAATAAGATTTCATTTTTTAAATCTAGAATCTAGTAAATACAAAGAAACAATTGCAGCCTGTTCAAAGGCAGGAATATTCACAGGAGTAGAAATTCCTTGTGAGCCAGATAAAGAAAAAGAATTATTCTCTTTACTAGAAGAATTAAGGGTTTTTCAAATATCTTTTATCAATATTAATGAACTAGAAATAACAGTAGGAAATCATGATAATATGGAATTAAGAGGTTTTAATTTATCTACAGAAATAACTGCTGGAGCTAATGGTTCAGCCGAACTAGCAATCTCTCTCAAAGAAAGAGTAAGTGCAGCAGAATTAGGAATTCCAGATATTCTGGATGGAAAAATAAAACAGCCATACGGGTTTCATATTAAATTTTGTACCGCAGTTTACAAAGATGCTGGCCAACTTCGCAGAAGATTTCTTCGAAGAGGTGAAGCGACCATAGCACCTCATGAAAATCTAACCGAAGATGGTACGATAGTCTTTGGTGCAATTTCTTCGTCCGAAGAAGATCAAGATAAGTGGATATCAGAAATAATGAAAGAAACAAATCTCCCTCGTAGATTCTTATACTGGGATTCAGAATATCAAAGGATTGAGTTACCATTAGTAGTCGCTGAATCAATTGCCAATGTTATAGATGCTCCCGTATCATTAGTGGAAGTATTGCCCACATTTGAAAGATTAGAAATGACCGTAATATGGTTAAATTAATCAATAAATAATATTTATTTTGAACACATTCATAGAGTTTAGTATAACTAGTACGTTCGTGCCTGTCAGAAGATTAGATTTGAGTAATGTAAAAATTAATCTATTTCGCCGTCTCTCTGCATCTCAAGTTATAGCATGGAAAAATTGTCCAAGACTTTGGTATTATGGTTGGAGAGAGCGACTCAAAACACCACTTCCTCCTCAAATAATTAGAGGTAATGCTGTTGAAGAGTGCATTTGCAGAGTTCTTCGTGATTCTCCTCTTTACATCGGCCCAGAGATCGATCAAGATATGATTTCACCAATCGACGAAACTGGCTCTCCAGATTTAGATAGAGTCGAAGGTTGGCCCGGACCTTCTCTAGAATTAAGGGATAAGGATATGTGGCCCAAAGATCGCAGTGAATTAGAAAAGTGGGCTATTGAGAGAATAAACTATCACTTTCAAGGATGTTGGGAAAGAGCTGTAGAGGATTGGGAATCAAACCCTAACCGTACAGGAGAATCTACAGATATTAGCATCAATGAGGGGCTAAATATGACTATTGCAGGCATAAGAATGCACATGGATGAGTTACAAAGATGTATTGAATCAGGAGAAAATAAAAATTTAAAACTTTGGAGAGAAGGTAAATTTAGAGAGCATTGGCCGTCTCCTGATGGCTTTCCTAGAGAATGGGAAAAAATAAATCCAGCTGCTTCAGAAGGAGAAATTTCTTGGGTAGAATCATGGGAATATGCTAGACCATGGTTTGTCGATCCCGACGCCTCTCCTTTTTCTCAAACAACATCACACCCAGATGGTTGGTTTCAAGGTGAATATGATTTAGTCTACAGATGGTCGGGAAAACCAACTATCATTGACTTGAAAGCATCTTTAGGGAAAGGAGATCGTTCTGCAGGTTATGTTGAGCAATTAAGATTGTATGCTTGGTTATGGTGGGAAACTCATGATCGTAGTGATGAAGTAGAAGGTTTGGAAATATGGTATTTAGGAACTGCAACATCAAAACATGTTCCCGTTCCAGATAAAGATACTATGGCCAAATTAAATATTGAATTGTTAGAAATTTATAATCAAATTCATGCCCGTGATCCAGATATTTCCGATTGCCCTCCTCTCCCCTCGCCGCTTAATTTATTCAAAAAAGGAGGAATCCCAGCAAATCCTCCATTAGATGATGATCCGAAGTCACGCTGTAAAGTTTGTGAATTACGGGCTATCTGTGAAAATAGTGATTATAAAACAGAACTCCTTTCAATGAGTAGAATAGAAAGATTTGGGCACTCTTGGCCCGTAACTCCTCTCGGAAAAATAAAAACTAGATTTTCAGTTACTGGTGAAGTAATCCATCTAAAAGGCCCAGAAATATCAGAAAAAAATGATATTGAATTAGATTTTACTTTACAGCACGGTTATGATCGTGCCAAAGTCAGAAATCATCGAAATGGAGGATTCAAAAATATCTCACGTTCAATTTCTGAAGGTTCACAAATCAGAATAGATAATGCCCTATCTTCATTATGGAAAGGTCAATTGGTGATGGATTTAGATGATAAATCAAAAATAAGTATACTTAATGATTCATTTGATGCTCCCATTGTTGATGTAGAGACTAGAATCAGTGTGGCTGGTAGAGTATGGTCTATTGATGCCTTTCCCGATGCAAAAGGAATTAGAAGATGGTCAATAACTCTAGTAGATAAGTCCGGATCAGGAGGAAGCGTTGCATTCAAGCAATTTATACCTCCATCTGCTGCTGCAATTGTTAGGGGCGATGAAATAGCTATACTAAACGGCGAATCAGGAGAATTTGCTGGGAGGCCTCAGATAAAAATTGGCCCAGGTTCTAGAGTTGTTATTCTCAGAGATGCTGAAGACATTACTCCTTTCTAATGATTTTGGCGCCGAGAGAGGGATTTGAACCCCCGAATCCAAGGATAATGGATTTCGAATCCATCGCAATACCGGGCTATGCGATCTCGGCTTTATTGCTCCCAAACTTGGATTAGAAATAAGTCTGACTAGTATGTCCGAAGGTCATGCACATTGTAGTCGAGAGTCAAGGAGAAGTGTTCAGTTTGGAATCCAAAACTCCTTTATCTATTAACCAAATATTAAGTAAATTGAAAATCCCTCCTTCTACTGTACTTGCAGTTTATGATGGCACTATTCTTCCACATACTTCTGTAGTCGAATCTGATATAAGGTTGGAACTCATCATAGTTTCCTCTGGTGGCTGATTAAGTAATTTCAAACTCTAAACAATTTCAGAACCATCGACAAATCGCTCTAGAGAAGAAAATTGATATGTTAAAATGTACAAAATCACTGTTTAGCACGCTTACGAGAAGCTTTTCTTCTACGAAGCTTCTTTTTTCTCCATTTCCAACGCTGCTGCCCTCGCTTCTTCCATGCACGAGAGCCACGCTTCATTCGGGCCGCCGACTTACTGCCCCTATATGAGCGATTCGTGTATACTTGTTTTTCTGTGGTGGGCAATACAGGATTCGAACCCGTGTCACCGGCTTAGAAGGCCAGCATGATATCCAGACTACACCAATCGCCCGTTAGGTCTATGCGGTGGCCTCTCTTTGATGAACTTAACACATGAGTCACTCTGCTTCATTTGGTTTTGAAAAACTTAGCACATTTGGGACATCTTATTGGAGCACTCACCCTCCTTCTCTCCCAAGTATGTCCGCAATCTCCACAAATCCATTGTCTTTCTGGTAGTTTTTCTAACACTTGCTGCCGTAATTCTCTTAATATTTCTGAATCTCTTAATTTTGGGGCAGGAGCAATTTTACTAACAAGTGAACCGTGTTCATTATCGTGTTCAGTAAATCCTGCTGCATGTAACAATTCATGCACTAGTGTGTGTAAGTACAATGCTTCATCTCTATTCAGAATCGGATTAAGTGCGATTGTAATTGGCCCAGGAGATAGTTTCAATCTTCTTCTTCTGAATAACTCATTATGATCGCATTCAAATCTGGTAAATCCTAGTCTTGATTCTTCCTTTTCTGTCCAAATCAATTTTACTTCTTTACTCAAATGATTAAGAAAAGGAGCATCTTTTCCTTTAAGAAGGGATTTTATTTCTTCTATGAGACCATCAGGTATACTCGGTGTTCTCGGAATACTAACCATTTTCTCTTACCTGCCTATGCCTTCGTATTCCATTCTCCTTAAATGGTCACCGTCAAACGGATAATCAAAGGGCGTGTGGCGCAGCTTGGAAGCGCGCTTCCTTGGCATGGAAGAGGCCCCGAGTTCAAATCTCGGCACGTCCACCATAAATAGATTTTAATTCTTAATATCAAATTTTATTCTACATTCATTAATAATTAATCATTTGTTTAATTAATTATAAAAGTAAATATATTTATTTATACATTTGATTAAATAATTAGTTATTTTGTTATCATTTGTATTATTTATTATATAATTATTAGTTATTCAAATAATGTAGATAAATTATTCTTATCAATCGAACATATAATAAACCGTACCGTCAGGCGATTTGATATGACAGATAAAGCTAAGTTAGAATACATTTGGTTAGATGGTAATGAACCTACACAGACACTAAGAAGTAAGACAATGATACAATCAGATTTCTCAGGAAATCTTGAGGATTGTAAACAATGGTCTTTTGATGGAAGTTCAACACAACAAGCTGCAGGAAATAGTTCTGATTGCTTACTAAAACCAGTCGCCATATATCCCGATCCAGACAGAATAAATGGATATTTAGTGATGTGTGAGGTTTACAATGCAGATGGCACTCCTCACCCTACTAATGGGCGTTCAACAATTGACGAAGATGATGATGATTTTTGGTTTGGTTATGAACAAGAGTATTTCTTATGGGATTCTGAGACAAATCTTCCCTTCGGATTTCCTACAGATGCAACTGGACAAGGTCAATTCTATTGTTCTGTTGGGGCATCAAATACATTTGGTAGAGATATCATTGAAGCCCACTTGGATATGTGTTTAGATGCTGGCTTGAATGTCGAAGGCATCAATGCTGAAGTAGCAGTAGGGCAATGGGAGTATCAGATTTTCGCAAAAGGTGCGAAAAATGCAGGTGATCAAATTTGGGTCTCTAGATATTTGGCCGAGAGAAATGCTGAAAAATATGGATTAGAAATCAATTGGCATCCAAAACCTCTCGGTGCGACAGACTGGAATGGTTCTGGTATGCATGTTAACTTTTCAGATACTATTCTAAGAACTTGTGGAGATGAGAAAACCTTCAACAAAGTTTGTGAAGCCTTTGGTCAAAATATAAAGAAGCACATGGACGTATACGGTGCACATAATGAACAGAGATTAACCGGTTTACATGAAACTCAGTCAATACATGAATTCTCATATGGTGTTTCTGATAGAGGAGCTTCAATTAGAATCCCTATCGGAACTGTTGAGGATGGATGGATGGGTAGGCTGGAAGATAGACGCCCTTCTTCAAATGGTGATCCTTACAAGATAGGTGCTGTAGTTATTAGCACAACTAAATCTACATACTGATTTTTACAATCTTGGCCACTTCATCTGCACACCCCCATGAGAGAGTTACTCCTGCTCCTCCATGACCATAATTATGAATTACCTTTCTGCCGTTAATTAGTTCTAATTCAAGCCTAAGTTCATATCTAGATGGCCTTAAACCTACGGCTGTACCTATGATACTATTTCTATCTAATTCGGGCCACAGTATTTCACACTTTGAAAGTATAATTTCATTATCCTTTTCTCTGATTTTTTCATCCCAATCTCCTATTTGAGCAGTTCCTCCAAGAACTGTTACATCTCTACGAGGTATTGTATAGGTCAAACTTTCAGGTTGTTGATCATATCGACCAAAACCAGGATCTTGTTTAATGTATATCACTTGCCCTCTTACGGGAACTACTTCTTCATCATTTGATAGTGTTCTTGCTCCTAGTCCTGAGCAATTTACAACTATGTCGCCGGGCACCTCTTCAATTTGTTCAAATTCATTAATTTCTAATAATCCTCCCAATTTCTTGAATTTTGATAGCAACCATGGCATATAAAGATGCATTTCTATAACGGGCGCTTCTAATTCCCAACCAAAGGTATAATTTTCTATAATCTCATGCGATTTAAGAATTCTGAAATGAGGAATATCGGCACTCCAACCAGGGAGATCAGATTTTTGTTCCAAATACTCTCTTCCTAGGCGCATAGTAATGCATTCCAAACCTTCTTCGTTTTTCAATCTCAAAAATTCATCAAATGATTCTGAAGACCATTTATTAGTTTTTTCAATTGGCTCTACAAGAAAAGGATACCACCATGCTGCAGCTACGTCTGAAACAGTATTGGGACTAAATTCCTTAGCGATTATTTTCACATTATATCCTTGTTCCAATAATCTAATTCCTGTTGATAGGCCTGAAACTCCAGCCCCAACGATTGTTATTTGCATGCATTGTGATGAAGGTAAAGTAAATTATCCCGTCGGTACTATAAGTTTGTATCGTCCCTTTCAGAATCGTGGTTATTTTCAAAAAGGTTTGATGTGCCGATAAGAAGTATCTTCAATAAATGCCCTCCTGCATTGAATGGTGATTAGTTGCCTAAAGTGAAGAGGCCAAAAAAAGGATGGTATAGAGTTACTAAGAAAAGACCTTTTCGTGGCCCTGCAGTGAAACCTAGCGAGAAAGGACTACCTCCATGCCCTGCATGCGGCCAGTGGACTATGCAAAAGGATAACAAACGAAACGAATTATTTTGTGGCCTATGTGGAGCAATATTGTGAGTGTGCGAAATCCAATATGCAGATACCTCTTCGGAGGTACGCCACTGTGATGAAAAACCGCACCGGATGCTTTGTACATCAAGAGTGATGGGCGATCTGAGTGGCACTAGGATTTGTTAACAATGAGTGATGATAAAATCATTATAGATTCTCTAAATAGAAAATTCAGAATTCCTTATCCAACCAAGTTAACCCGTGCTCCTGATGATATCAGAATAGCTAGAAAAAGCAGTCCATGGAAAATTTATTTTAGTATGATCGGTACTGTCCTTCCAGCCTTTTTTCTATTATACACCTCTCTTTTTATTATTATTGGAATTATGGATAGAAATCCAATTATGACATTATCAGGTAGCCTTTGCAGTCTACCACTTGTTTTTATTATATTACGCCTATACAGGCCTAGATTAATACATGTTAAATTAGCTTCTCCAAGTGAGAACGGACAATACCTCCACCCACTACCTTCTGGTGGTTCATTACAGACAGATATGAAGACAGAATTAAAAAGATATATTATAAGAGATGATTCTGTACTTGATTTACCTCCTACAAATCAATTATGGTTTGTTTTTATCTCAGTAGTTTTAACTGGAATTATTTCCTCAGTCTTGTTTTTCTCTCAATTTACTGAATTATTTGGAGTATTATTATTTGTAATCATAGCAATCCCTTTATGGTTAATTGGATTTTCTTTACCAGTACTTGCATGGTGGGGGACTTCTACACAATCATTGGGTTTACCGACAAAGAGGAGGGATGCAGAATCATGGTTACTAGCAGGTATGGCCTCAGCATTTCCAGCATTTATATTCAATAGTTTCGCTGCCCCTGCCATCATCCCTTCCACATTCCCTTTATGGGCCAGTGATTTATGTTTAATTGCAATCAGTGCTCCATTTTGTGAAGAGATTTTCAAAGGAATTGCAGTGGCACTATTTTTGCCATCAATAAAAGGTCCAAAACACGGTTTTCAGGTAGGTTTTACTGTAGGATTAGGTTTTGCTTTGATAGAAAATTTTCAATATATCGGAATCTCATTAATAGGAGGGCCTTTGGGAATAACTATTACAATTCTAGTTAGAGGAATTGGATCTATTCCTGGACACGCCGTATGGGCTGCAGTAACTGGTACTGCATTGGGTTGGTTAGTTAAAGACACAGATTTCAAGATTAAGTTAGAAGGGTACGCCAAGTCGTGGTTAAAAGATGCTGTTGACTTCATCGAAGGAGTAGGTATTGATTTTGATGGAGATGGAGATTTATCTGGTTACGATAGCCCAGATATGCCTTTTAGCCCAAATTTAGGAAAAAATAATTCAAATTCTGTTAAAACTAAATCTCCTTGGTTATTATTAGATAGTTCTGGCCAAATATTCAATCAATTTGAGATTAAAAATTTAACCGAAACAAATAATTTTGCTAATAATGGAACACCTATGGGCTCTAGTTCAATTTTATCTTCAGGAATAATGCCACCAAAATCAATATCTATGGCATTATTACTAGCTATTTTCGGCCACTCATTTTGGAATGCCACCTCTTATTTATCTTACTTTCTCCCTGAAAGATACGGTCTGGGAGAAACTTATTCTTCATTGATATCAATAATATGGACATTAATCTTGATTATATCTATATTATTTATAGCCACTCAATTATTGAAAGGTATAAAAATTTTAGATTCAAATAACACGAATGATTAAAATCATAAATATAGGATAATAGGGGAATGCTTCTTGATAACATATGCTAACAGCAACATGGGGCCTGAGTGGAAGTGACAAGTGAACTATTAATTTCACTAATATTAGTAGGGATACTATTATTGGTATCCAAATTCTATGATTTCTTAGATTTAGGCGGTCTATTGGCGGCTCTAACGGTTGGATTATTGATATCTTTACTGGGCCATTGGACTTGGCTAGTAGTCCTAATGTCTTTTTTAATAATGTCATCTATAGTGACTAAATGGAGATATGAAGAAAAATCATTACTTTCAGTTGCGGAATCTAATGAGGGCAAGAGAGGTTGGAAAAATGTTCTTGCAAACGGAGGAGGAGCATCAATAATCGCTATAATTAATTATCTTACAGGAGGCCATGATTATTCTTATGCAGCCTTTTGTGCATGTGTAGCAGTTGCTTCTTCAGATACTCTTGCATCAGAGATAGGAAGTTTAGATCCCAGAACCAGAATCATTACGACTTTAGAAGCCGTTCCTGCAGGAACTAATGGAGGAATGTCTCCTACTGGCACCGTAGCTGCCTTTTATGGAGGCTTAATAGTTGCAATAATTTCCACTTTATTGGGTGCCTTGAATGGAGACACTACTCCTCCATTTTTCCTTTTCTTATCTATTACAATAATAGGTTGGCTTGGTTGTCAATTAGATTCTTTACTGGGGGCATTATTTGAGAATCGTGGATACCTCGGAAAACACAGTGTAAACTTCATATCGACAATTTCTGGTGCGATTGCAGCGATATGGGCCATTCAATTTTTTCTTTAATCTTCTAAATAAATGGGTATTATCATGACTTCAAAAAGACACAATTGCCATCAAATATCGATATTATTATTATTGATTACATTTTTGTTCATTTCTACATTTTCAAGTGCTCAAACAGTTGAGGAAAACAATGGACCAGGAATTTCTTATGATTATCCAGATAATAATATGCTATTTATCAAAGGAGATGGAGATTCGCCATTTTTAGATAGAAATTGGTCAGTTTTGACTGGATTCCCTCAAGGCAGTGTTTCATTTAGTAGAACTAGTTCAACTCTGAATCCAAATATATTAAATGTTCAATCCTCTCCTATAATGGAACCTTTCAGATTTGAAGGTAATATTTCTGTAATTCTGTTTGCATCTCTAGAAGGTGGCAGTAGTAATTCCTGTGAGGCCTCTGATTTCCTTCCTAGTCCAGCTGGGTCTGAAACTCAATTCGAAGTTTCTCTGTTGATGGGCGGAGTTTCTGTCATTTCTAATCAATATACAGAATCTATTTCAATGTCTGAAGGATATACTTCTCCACACGAATTTTCAGTTCAAGGAGGGCAAATTAATGTTAGTCTGAATAAAGGCGATACTATAGATCTCTCAATAAATGTTAGACATGAATGTGTAGAATCGGGAGCACTTCTATGGGGGAATTATGACGTAACCTCAGGAATAATATTCGAAGGGCAACTATTGGATATTGAAGTTGAAGCACTAGTCGATGCAAATCGAATGGTCAGGGTAGAAATGACTCCAATTTCTCCATGGGGATTAGATGACTTTTCCCATCAAATTTTTGAGATTATTGGGCCAACTGAATGGAGTAGTATGTACCATGGAAAATGGGATAATGAAGATTTAAGACAGTATCATTTTGAGAATCCTCAAGGAATTAGAGTTGGAGAAGATAATAGAACAACTTATACATGGTCGTCAGATAAACCATTAGAATCAGGCAATTACATGGTTGATATGTGCATCGATCTCTCAGATCAAGATCCAGCAAATGATTGTAATATAATTATTATTTTACGTTTTATTGTCCCAGATGATCCACAATCTCTGGTCAATGGTACGTGGGCAGCAATTATCATCCCAATAGGTATTTTGGGATGGATATTTATTTCACTTAAGGAAGCAATGTTACCTCTACCTGCATACGGCGTAATTATACTACTCGCTCTCGCTAGTCTTGGCCCTGCAGTCGACTTACCCGATATCGATTCAGAACCCTTTAGAGAAAATGGTGCAGTGCCTTCATTCATGTTAATTTCTCACAACCCTGATACAAACTCTATGACCCTCTCTGACATAATGGAGGATTCAGAAGTAGTGGTTATTGGTATGTTTCAACATGGTTCTCCGAATGCATTACTTCAGTATGATGATTTTTCTAAATCACTAAAGAATTCAGAATTAGATATTTCATATGTTCAGATTGCAACTGGTGAGGGTTTGGAAGCAAGTTATTTAGATTCTTATTCGGAAAACCTAAACGGTTCATGGCCTCTATTAATAGATGAATATGATTCTAGAATGGGTTTATCTCTGCCAAATAAGGCCAGCGATGCTGTTTTAGTTATCGATTCTGCTGGATTCATTGCAGATTGGAAGCCTGGATCAATGTCTTCATCAGAAATCGAAGAAGCATCAATTAAAGCGTCATCCGGATCCGGTAATAATCCAATTCAGATTATTACACTAGTTTTTTCCACTGCATTCTTGCCACTAATTGTTCTGGCAATGCCTAGAGAAAGACAATTCAAATTTCCTGAAGATCCTCTAATACCTGGTGCAGGTAGTTTATTAATACTGTATTCTTCAGTAGTTGGATTTGCATATTGGGCATTGCCCGTTGCTTTATTTTCTTCTCTAGGGCTAGGATTCTTTTGGATTTGGATTGAACTTTTATTAGCCTGTCTACTAATTTATCATGGTATTTCTATTTTGAAATCAGGAAAAATAATGGAAATTGAATTTTTAGCTAATTTAGCATATAATAAATTACCAGATAGTTACCGTTCTTGGAAATCTAAAGAAAGTTTTAGTGAAGACGCATATTTGGGACTTTGGCTTGCTTGGCTTTTATGGCTGAGGACGCCAGATATGATTTCTCAAGGAGTAGGTGGAATCGCTAGATCAGGTTTATTTGGCCCCTTAATAGCTATTTTATTCCTTGCCTCGTTTATATTATGTGCAGGTTTTTCAATAATTATTTTACGTAATTTAGCTTTAATTCTCGGTCCAATTTCAAGAGTCTTTGGAGAAATGAGTATAGGATTAAGGCCTAGAGCATGGGGAATTGCATCCACTATATTCGGACTTTGGATATTATTCAGTATTATTTTTGGCCCTTTGTCATAAATTTATCATCAAATCCATCATTATGACCGAGACCATCATAAGAGTAGGGTTTCTCGGATTGTTATCCCTATGGGGGTATAGTATAACCTGGTAGTACAGCGGGCTCCAGTTGCACGGGAATGACGACGAAATGGTTTTCTGATGGTTTTGATGACCAACTGGAGCACCGACCTGTCGCAACCCGAGAGCGTGCACCTGCCAGGTGCACGCTAGGCGGAAGACACCTGCTGATCTGGGTTCAAATCCCAGTGCCCCCACCACCTTTTTATCACATAATTTAACATGTGTCAGTTTATTTGAATAAACATTTCCATGTCGCATGCACATGAGAGATGGCAAAGTTGCAATACTTCTAATATTCATTTTAACATCTTCACTTATGGGTAGTATTTATTCGACATCAGACGTCGATAACAAAACATATCAAAAATTCAATTCATCAGTTGAGAGATTTGAATTCCTCCCTCAGAAAGATGTTACATGGCTAAATCCAGATCCTTGGTGGATGACTACCTCGTTAGATTTAGATAGAAATGGAATTCATGACTCTATTCAAAATGCGACTGGTCCTGTAAATATTGGGATTTCCTTTTCTCGAGAAATAACTGAGGAAGATAAAATAAAATTGATGAATATGGGATTTGACATACGTCTCGAATTAGAGTCAGTAAAAGCCCTTTTATTAGGTCCTGTTGAGAAACAACAAGCTATTGAATTAACAAATTTTGAAGATGTAGTAATGGTTGAAAGATATGGCTCAGTCATTTTCTTTGGCGATATCCAAACTCCTTCTGTAAAAGCTAGTAATTCAAGTTTTTATCCTGGGGCATGGGACTTAGGAGTTACTGGCAAAGGCGTTAATATTGCACTAACTGATACTGGAGTTGATAATGAACATCCCGGATTGAGTGGGAAATTCGTTGCAGGCTATGATGCAGTTTGTTATAATCCATCAGATCCCAATTGTGTTTTAGCAGGTTTTGGTGTAAGGCCAACTGACGGAACTTTCGATCCTGATGACGCAAATCAGCATGGCACTGCATGCATGGGTATGGCTAGCTCAACAGGAGTTGAGGCCGATGGGAGTATCTCTAATTTTACCGGCGCTGCTCCAGATGCCAAACTAATCGACGTTAGGATAGGTACCGATGTAGGAGCAGGACCTTTTGAGAATTATTTACTCGAACAAGAGTTCTATGAATCTGCAATGAATGGTATCCAGTGGATTATAGATCATAGAGATGATGCTTGGCAAGGAGCGCAAGAAGAAGATTACGGAATTGATATAATCTCCTTATCTTGGGGGATAACAAGTCATGAGAATGGAGGCTCAGATGGCACTGATATGCATAGTAGAATATTGGATGAGGCAATGGAAGCCGGAATATCTGTTTCAGTGGCAGCAGGAAATGACGGACCCGATAATGACGGTTTATCTGGTATGGGGGCTTCATCATTATCTATCACAGTAGGGGCTACTGATGATCAGAATACGATTGATAGGGACGATGATACTGTAGCAAGTTATTCTAGCAGAGGCCAAAGAAAAGATAATGGTAATAGCAATCCATTAGATGAATTAAAGCCCGAAATAAGTGCACCTGGATCAAATATAATCCAAGCAGAAGCTTGCGTTACTAGCGGAGGTTGCAATAATTTCATTGGAGGAGATGCATCACAGAATACTTACACTGGCAGAGGTAGTGGTACATCATATGCAACACCTTCTGTTTCTGGAATAATCGCATTATTAATCGAAGCGAATGAAGATTTAACTCCAATACAAATCAAAGAAGTACTCAAGCAAACTTCTGAAAGAAAAGGAGAACCAAGTGCTCCAGACATAGATCCCTACTGGAACAGAGATTTTGGATATGGGATGGTAGATGCATTTGCTGCAGTATCTCTTGCTATACACCTCAAAGAAACTAATCAGACTATTTCCATGGATCCCTATCTTCAAAATCATTTACTTTCTGTAAATTATGAAAATACATCTTCTTGCTCAGATTGTGTAGAGATAATAGGACATACATGGGGGCAAATGGGAAGCGTCGAGAGTATGCAATATCGTGTAGATGGTGGTTCTTGGACTTTCTTTGCTCCTAATCAGATATTGTCAGGAGACAATGATTCATCCTCTGAAATAGGTCCTTTAACTCCTTTAATTTGGAATTTACCAATTTCTCATAGTCAACTATCTGGTGGTTATCATGAAGTAGAAGTTAGAGCAACATCCGATGATCAGCACTCTCTACCAGTATTGATTACTGTGTATGTCTCCTCCAATAATATTCAGTATCAATCCTTTTCTATTCTAACTCTTATTTCTGTATGTCTATTTGTTTTTATTGCCGGATATTCTATTATGTTGCAGAGAAAAAATGGTACTGACTTCAGTATCTCTAAAAATCATATTAACTTTCTTAATTCTTCTAGGGTTGATGAATCTCAGAAATTCAATTCTGATAATACTTTAGATGCACAACTAATTGATGATTGATATCATAATGCTATTTTGATGACTTTTATCAATTCTTCTTAAAACCCTTAGCCATCCCTCGACAGCCCATGGCGAGGTTCTCCGACCGTGCAAACAGTATACGTCCTACAGGAGTAAGGCGTATGTTCGATATGGCCGGAGACGATACAGTACAATTTGGCTTGGGAGAGCCAGATTTTCAACCTCCAAAATTAGCCATCGAAGCTTTCAATCTTGCAATGCAACAGGGTAAAAATAAGTATACTACTACTGCTGGGTTACCACAATTAAGAGAAAAAATAGCTGACGAGTGGTCTCATTTATCTCCAAATTTAAGTCAATCAAACGTATGCATAACGATGAGTGGAACAAATGCTCTTTTAGATGTATTCTTAGCTATAGTAAACCCGGGCGATAATGTCTTAATTCCTGAGCCATATTTTCCACTATATCCTCAACATGCAGTAATTTGTGGTGGCGAGCCAAATTTCTATCCTTGTAATTTTGATAATGGTTTTGTACCAACAATTGCTGATTTAGAGTCAAGAGTAAATGATAAAACAGTGGCAATATTAGTTAATTTTCCTAGCAATCCGACAGGTGCAACAGTTTCTAAAAATCAACGCGACGATTTGGTTGAGTTTGCCAAAAAGAATGATTTATGGATAATTACAGATGAAGTTTATGATCGGATAATCTACAATGAGGAACATGTTTCCTTTTTAGGCGCTGGTCATGATAAATTATTTTTAATTAATTCCTTTTCAAAAACATTTGCAATGACAGGTTGGAGAATTGGATATGTACTTTCTCCTGATTCTGATGCTATGGTGGAAATAAATAAAATGCAATACTATGTTACTGCTTGTAGTAATGATGCAATGCAATATGCAGTACTAGAGGCCATGAATAACGCTTCTGATTATCCATCATTAATGTGCAAAGAATTCAAGTCAAGAAGAGATTTAATTTGCAATAGGCTTAATTCAATGACAGGCGTTTCATGTCACGTTCCAGATGGAGCTTTCTATGTTTTTCCTAAGGTCCACGTTGATGGTTATAACAGTGAGCAGTTAGCCATAGCAATTTTAGAAAAGGGAGGAGTACTTTGTTCTCCTGGGACTGCATTTGGAGAGGCAGGCGAAGGTCACTTGAGATTTGCTTACACGCTTGATAAGGAAGGAATTTCTAAAGGAATGGACCGTCTTGAACAAGTACTTTCCGAATTAAGAGGAGAGTAACTTGTTACATTTAATTCTTAATATTCTATATTTTTCAATAGGATTTTTTATTCCATTATCTCTACGTTTTATTAGTTACTTCAATAGTAATGACAAAGAAAACCTCTTCTTGTTATTCTTAATTTTATTTTCTGGATTATTTTTGTTTTTATATGGCCCAAATATAGTTGCCTTTGGACTATTTTTAGGTTCAGGTTGGAAATTATTAAATTTCACTTTAGATTATTTTTTGTAACTAATCATCATTAAAAAAACCAAATGGGTCATCACTATTATCTTCTTTTTCGTTATTTAATTCCAGAGAACTTATATTTACATTCTTTAATTTCTCTTCTTGACCTAACATCCACTCCGGCATCTCCTTCATCCCACTGAGTACTGAGAAAGTAGTAAATGTGGCCATAGGTAGAACTGAAATCGCTACAATTGAGTCAAGTAAGGCTTTTTCAGGAATTACAGCTTCATCTACTACAGTTTTTATTACTATTTTTTCTAACTGCATTTCATGCCATTGCTCATAATCAATACCCAACCAACCTAATGACAACGCTAGGAAAAATCTTGCAAATACCCAATAAAGGATCAATGGCATTGTCCATGATATCCTCCCAAACCTTCCTAAAATATTCCTTAACAAGTATGCCAAACCAATTAATCTAGAAGAAATTAATGGGTGTATTCTAATTGCTGCCCATAATGCAATAAGGTAGCCTATTATTCCCAATTGAAATGCAGAGTCAGATCTAATCAAATCTTTTGGCATACCTTCCATTATTATTAGGGGAACAGCAATGAGAATTACTTGCAAAGGTATCGCTAATAATTGCAAACCTCCATGAACTGTCATTATATCAAAATTTTCTTTTTTTATTTTATTATACACTAACCTACTCATTGTACCATGTGGGGTATTATATGCATTCAATCTTGCTCTATCGATCAATTCTGGATCATTATTCCTCCTACTTAATCCCATTACAGCAAGCCAACCTCCATTGTTTGAAACATAAAAAGGAGTATATCCGCTCATTATTAAAGCAAGCCCAAGAGAAATAATTCCATAGGTTATTCCTGCTATGACAATCCAACTGATCATTTCCGTCCTCAGTCCGATACTTGCATTTTCAAGATCTAAATCTATTAAATATGCAATTGAGAATAGAAAGGTTGGAACAATTGTAACTTGACATATTATGATTATCAATAAGTGAAACCGTTTTAGTAAATTCCCGCCTACACTCACACGCTCACGTCACATTCAATAGACATAAGGTCTTCATTTGATGACCATCTAAGGGTTATCATTTTAACATATTTTTTAAAATTCCAAATTTATTACTCACTAAACTTTCACCCCATACTTTCATAGATAAAAGTTCACCCCAAATACTTGTACATGCGTAGTCTCTATTCTTATGTCATCGTTATCACCTTTCTTCTAGTTAGTGCCTATCCTGTGTTAACATCTACAAATTTCGATAATCCTGATGATTCAAAGGTAAGTGCTAGATCAGATGCTGTAGATTTTCAGGCTCTTGACATAGAATTAGGTAATTCCTCCGGAACTCCAATGCAATGGATACAGCCCAATTCTTCAGTCCAAGAATATTTGATTAAAGGTACTCCAATACAAATAAATGTGACATTTATTCAATTAGGATTCCAGCCTACTCAAGTAACTGCAAACGCTACTCTTCAAATCTGGCATCCCATCGGTTTCATGATAAAAGAATGGACATTCAATGTTACTTTATCAAGCTCACAATCTGAAAGATTAGAATTTGTTTGGACGCCCAACACTGCTCATAGTACATTGAATGAAGATGGTTTATTGGGTGGAGGAATGGTGATAGTTGGAACTGTTGATGCTGGTTTACAAGATGGAAATACTGGTAATAATAGGGTAGAGCGAGAAGTTCCTGTAGCAGCATGGTCTGATGATATGGAGAATGGCAACTGTGGCGATGAAGGTAATGAAGGAAAGTATTGTACTAACATGCCGCAAGGTTATGGGAGACCAACATGGTTTGGTGCGGGATATGAACAAAATGGACAAACTCTGGATGGCGATTTTCCTACTGGAACTTGGAGAATGGAAAATAATAACAGTGCAAATGGAGATTGGCATTGGAAAGTTTCAGGAGATGACAGCGATAGATACGCATCAAATAGGTATGACAGACTACATTGGGCTTGGGTGACAACCAGTAATCAAGATGGGTGCTCTGATGGTATTTGGGGGGACGGATATGAACATGGGTTGGGTCAAGGAAGCTTCAACTCAGCTATGTCATCACTTTATTCTCAATATATTTGTAAGGTCAAAATAAAAAGTCCAAATTATTATTCAATGCAAATTGTAACCAATGCTTGGGGGCAAATGGACAATGGTGATTCCATATTATTAGAAACCGATTCTGGATATGAAACTCACTACTATAATTATACCGAACAAAATCTATCTACTAATGAGGGAGATTGGTCTAGGTTAATATGGAATGTTTCCGATTTACACCAGAGCGATGGCTTCACCCTTTCACTTCTGTTCTTATCAGATGGATCTGATGCGAATGAAGGAATTCATCTCGATTCTTTCTTAATTTTTGGAATCGAGAGATATCCAGAATACACACTAGATGCACAATGTAATGATCCATTACCTAACTCCTACATTGTTTTAGCAGCCGATCCAAGTCCGCCCTCTCTTCATTGTAGGATAATGAACAAAGGATATATTGATATTACTCTGAGATATTTCACTGTCCTGTCCAATCAGTCTTGGATGTATAAATATCCATTGAGAATAGACTCCAATAATCTAGTCGATCATGACAATTATGTAGTTAGTAAGGTCATTAAAGCAAGAACTGTTACAGATGTTTGGTTTAATTTATCTATACCTGATGGTACTTTAGTACAGGAGATTGATTGGATAGTGGATATAAATGACGGAATTCAAAATAATTCAAAATTCGCATTAGTCATACCTGTTAAAGTTGAGCCCACATATTCAATCACTTTATCTCCAGATAAATTATCTAACCCCGCAGCAACACTTTTGCCCGGTGATAAAGCAAACATTACGATGAACATGAAGAATAATGGCAATCAGATTGCTACGTGGAATTTAGGAGGTTCTTTTGATACGAATGAATGGTCTTCAGAATACATAAAATGGTATGATGCTTCCAATGGCCAATTAATATCATTACTTAACTCTTCGATAAATGAAGAGTTTGTTCTAAATGCAGAAATTACTGTCCCCGAAGGACTCGCACCAGGAATTTACACTCTAAGATTAGTCGCAAATGGTAGATCTCCTGCTATATTCCAGGCAGAAACTGTTCTCTATATTGAAGTACCAGTTTATCACGATTTAGTCGTAGCTCCAATTAAAAATGAATTATTTGCTCCTGCCAATGGTTTTGGAAAAGTTATAGAGATATTCTTAATCAATAATGGAAACACTGAAGAGTCATTTGATATTTCTGTAAAAACTGATTATTGGCAATTACTACCAGCCACTAGTACAGAGTTAACATCTGGAATACCTCCAAATGGAGGAGATACTACAATCTCACTACTTTTGCCAATGAATAAAGGAGTTGAGAATGGAACATATGAAGTTACAGTAACTGCAACTAGTAAGATTAATCCCGATTATACATTTAGCGCAAATATCTATGTAACTGTACCTGTCACATATCTTGTTGAAATAACTGATTTAGATATGACTGAAGAAATATTTGGCGCAGGTAGCGATGATAGGACTCTCCGTTGGGAAATTTGGAATAGAGGAAATACTGTCGATGCTTTCGATATATCATTTTCTCATGTTTCGGATGTCTTTACTTCAACTCAAAATCTGAATAATGGTAGAACTCCATATATACCCGCTGGTACGTCTTATAATTTATCTGTGAGTTATTCATTTGGTGCAGATGCTGATGGCTCAAGGAAGATAACTTTGGAAGCTACAAGCGTCGAATCTTCTGGAAATGATGCATCAGTAATGGGAAGTGGAGAGGCACTTTTCAATGTAGGGACAGTAGGGTGGCTACGTACGTCTCCTCCCTCACAGTTTTCTGATGCCATGGAAATCTCTGAAGCAGGAGACTATTATTCTCTCGCTTTTACTATCTCAAGCACGCACCCTACTGAAGATCAACAAGTAAGGACTGAGGTCGAACTCGAGAATCAGTATACAATATACAGAGCTTGGCTGGATGAAGAAGATATCAGTTTTGTCCTCAAAGCAGAAGAGGAGAGAGAAGTGACAATATATCTTGATGTAAGGTCCGAAGATCTTGAGAATCTGTTAATGAATCAAGTAGATTTTGACGTTTCATTAGTAGTTAGCAGCGAATTAGATGTTTCTACTAGGACTGTATCTATTAACTTGATTAAACCCGAACCAATAGAGACCGGTCCTGATGCTGGAAATATTGCTTGGATTACTGGAAACGTTCTGGTAATGATTATTGGATTTGTAGCATTTATAGGAATTTCTTCAGTTTCACTGCGCATTATTAGAAAAGCAAATTCGCCATTAGAGGAAATCTCTACCTTGGATGGTTATAATATGACTATAGATGGTTGGGATGGAGAAAAAAACACTCCTAATTTAGAATTACCTTCTTCAGATAAAGTTGCTAATTCAATGTTTGGGGGTTCTGAGGAAATATTTCAACAATCTCCCCCAATTCCTTCTGAATTGCCAAATTTACCGCCTCTCCCAGAAAATGGATTGCCTGAAGGTTGGTCCATGGAACAGTGGGCACATTATGGCCAAGAATGGTTGGATGAAAATCTAAATGAATAATTTTCAAAATAATATTGTGCGAGGGCTTATGACTAACAATACAGTGGCAGATGTAAGAGTATAACGGAAGTGCTTCAATGTATAACGGACAACAACCAATTTTTATCATGAAAGAAGGAACACAAAGGACTAGTGGCCGTACCGCCCAGAGTAACAATATAGCTGCTGCAAAGGCTGTAGCCGATGCAGTACGCTCAACTCTCGGCCCAAAAGGAATGGATAAGATGCTGGTTGACAGTATGGGTGATGTAGTAATCACAAATGATGGTGCCACTATTCTAAAAGAAATGGATATAGAACATCCAGCAGCAAAAATGATCATAGAGATAGCAAAAACTCAGGAACAGCATTGTTATGATGGAACTACAAGTGCCGTAGTAATAGCCGGGGAGTTGTTGAAAAGAAGTGAAGATTTAGTCGAGCAAAATGTTCACCCAACGGTAATTTGTGAAGGTTTTAGGCTGGCATCCGACAAAGCGGCCGAATTAATAGAGAATCATGCTATTGCAGTATCTCCTGAAACATTGGAAGAAGTAGCAAAGACTGCATTAACCGGAAAAAGTGCAGGGGCGGTTAAGGAATTCTTGGCAGATATAAGTGTACGTGCAGTTCTAGCAGTTGCACAAGATGCCGATGACATGACAATCGTTGATTTAGATGATGTCAAGGTCGAAAAGAAACAAGGTGGTTCCATAAAAGATAGTTCTCTTATAGATGGTATTATTTTAGATAAAGAGAGAGTTCATTCTGGTATGCCTAGAGTAGTATCAGAAGCAAAGATAGCCTTAATCAACTCTGCTATAGAAGTAAAGAAGACAGAAGTTGATGCAAAAATACAAATCACAGATCCGAATATGTTATCTAAATTCATGGCTGAAGAAGAAAATTATCTAAAATCATTAGTAGATAAAATATCTTCAGTTGGTGCAAATGTAATTATTTGTCAAAAAGGAATAGATGATTTAGCACAACATCATATGGCCAAGTCCGGTATTTTCGCAATAAGGAGGGCTAAGAAGAGTGATATGGAAGCATTATCAAAAGCAACTGGAGGAAATATAGTAACTAATGTGGATGATTTATCTGTTAATGACTTAGGAATTTCTGCCAAGGTAGAAGAAAAGAAAATAGGCGATTCTGATATGGTTTTTATTACAGGATGCCCTGAAGCAAAGAGCGTTTCAGTCTTACTTAGAGGAGGTACTGAACATGTAGTGGATGAAATCCGTAGAGCCTTCGACGACTCCATTGGAGTTGTTGCTGTTGCACACGAAGATGGTGCTGTATTGACAGGCGGAGGTTCTGTTTTAGCAGCAATAAGTAGAGACCTACGTTCTTATGCTGAGGGAATTGGAGGAAGGGAACAGATGGCAATTGAAGCATTTTCTGGAGCACTCGAAGTAATACCGCGTACTCTTGCCGAGAATGCTGGTCTAGATCCTGTTAATACAATCATAGATTTACGAAAAGCACATTCTGAAGGTAAATCTACTTTTGGAGTTAATGTATATGAAGGAGGTGTTGCAGACATGGAAAAAGCAATGGTTTTTGAGCCTAGCAGAGTAGTTGAACAGGCCATACAAAGTGCTTCTGAAACTGCCGTGATGATTCTTAGGATTGATGATGTTATTTCTAGTCGAAGCACCGGTCCTATGGAAGGTGGAGAATTCGATGGAATGGGGATGTAATTAACCTACTTTTTATATTACATTTCAAATTTAAAAAACGAGACTTATAATAATCGACTACTAGTGGAAAGGGTTGTATAACTATCAGGTGTTACAATGTCCGACCCCCTACATGAAGAAATTATGGACAATAGTTCTGTTATGGACATAGATTCTTTCATTGCATCCGGAGACCGAAGCCTTTCTGTATTATTTGGTTCTCAGTCTGGAAATTCAGAAGAATTAGCAGCAAAGATTGTCAAAGAATCTTCTAAATACGGCCTCTTGGGAACAGTTTATGATATGGACGGTTTCGATTTTAACTCTCTTTCTGATCATAAAAGAGTGCTAGTAGTATGTTCGACATGGGGAGAAGGAGAAATGCCAGATAATGCTGAAGAGCTATGGAAAAAGGCTAATTCAGAAAATAATCCTATCTTAAAACGAGTAAATTTTTCTGTTCTTTCCTTAGGGGATTCTAGTTATGAATTGTTTTGCCAATCAGGAAAAGACTGGGATCGTCGATTTGAAGAGTTAGGAGGCAATAGACTTGTTACAAGAGTTGATTGCGATGTTGATTATGATTCTTTAGCCACTCAATGGACTATAGAGTCGCTAATTCACATGTCTGCAGTAGATGGAACTGGTAATTTCCAAGAAGATAAAATAGATTTGATACGTAATTACGTAGATGGCTCGGATGCAGTTGGAGCAAGTGGAGATGATGGTTTCAACATTCCTTCCTTAGTTTCAGATTATTTACAAGTAGAAGTTTCAATTTTCAGATATGATCCTGAGTCTAAGTCCAGAGGTAAAGATACATGGCTTTGCTCTTTACCGGGACATATGTCTGTATTGGAAATTCTAAGGACTCTAAAATCTTCACATGATGGAAGATTGACATTTAGAGATGGGCACTGTGAAGATCCAAATACAGCTATTTCAATAAATGGAAGATTGATTTTACCAGGTACATTACGTTTAGACACACTCCCTTTAAATGATGATGGAACAATAAGATTGAGATTGTCTCCTCTGCCTTGTTTTGACGTCATAAGAGATTTACTTGTTGACACTTGGAAATTGGAAAGAAAGCGAGAATCCAGTAAACCCTGGATGGTTGCTGCTACTAGAGAAGGTAAAAACACCTCTCAAGGGCCTATTGGTATTATGGACAAATCTACTGCATCATACTTACATTCAATTAAGAATTTTTCAAGTTTCCCTCTTTTGCACGCATGCTCTGACACTACTCCTTTCTCAGATAATTACATTGGGCCATCTTTAGTTGTTAGTGCGTGGGCTAGGAGAAACGATCCTCGCACCTCAATTAATAAAAAATCAGAAATTGATACTTATTTATCTTCATCAATTGGTATCAAAGCTGAAACGGATTTATCTCCAATAAGACGCCAAAGTTCTATTTTCGATTCTATCTCAGATGCATTATTAGATGCAAAAACCTCTTCACTCAATAAAGATTCATTCAATGGCAGGCATGGAAAGCATGTTTGGTGGTACACTTGGTCAGTCAAAAGTAGTGGTAAAGTAAATGACACAGTCATTTTTAGACAAGTATTAGGTCCTTTAGGATTACTTAGTAATTTATTTTCAGGAGTCACTGCTAGGATGTTACTCGGTTTCACAAGAACAGGTGGGAATATGATAAATGACGGCTTAGGAATGGTACTGCCTCCCGCAGGAATAGGAAAAATGCCTAGGCAATTCAATTCTTCTGTAGGAAAGCACCATGAAGTGGTGGCAATATTTAATGAGTTGGATGGTAGATTTTAGTGCCCTTGAGATATGCATACCATCCTGGAAATGTTTCACATAGTAGTGCACCAGAGGTTAATGACACTATGTTTCCGATAGCCAGATCTTTGAATATTGAACTAGTGCCATTAGATGGTGCAACTAGTTGTGGTGCAGGAATCATACGTCAAGCAAACAAAAGACTCCAGTTAACCTTGAATGCGCGAACATTTGCTATGGCAGAGAATTTTGGTTTGGATATAATCACTCCTTGCGCCACTACATCTGGAAACTTAAATGAAGATTTGAAAACTCTAAATAATGACCCAATTTTGCTTGCAGAAGTAAATACAATATTGGATAGGACTTGTGGTTTACAATTCAATGGTTCTGTAAAAGTCCATCATTTACTACATATCCTGGTTGATGAAGTGGGCCTAGAAAAAGTATCTTCGATAGTTAAAAATCCTATAAATTTCAATATTGCAGGTTATTATGGACCTAACATGCAACAATTAGGTATGTGCGGAGGGGATAATCCCTTCGACCCCTCATATCTTGAAAAACTAATCAAATCAGTAGGAGGGGATCCGGTAGATTGGGACAGTCGAACCCAAAGCGTTGGAGTTCCTGGTTTACTCTCTGAAGAGCCTACGGTATTGAAACAATCTGCAAATGTAATTATGGATGCTAAAGATGAAGGGGCAGATATTATTGTTAGTGCCTGTAACCTTTCCCATACGGTTCTTGACGTCTATCAAGGCAAGGCATCTAGACAAGTTAACTATCCTATTAATATGCCAATAATTCATATGACGGAAATGTTAGATTTTGCTTTTGGACATCACAATACCAGACTTGCCCAGTTAAAGACTAGGATTGCAGTAATTGGCAATTAATTTAATTAAACTCATCCAAACCTGTTTGGCCCAAAGAACGAAATTTTTCTAACTTAGTCCTCTTAATTTCCTCTTTTTCCACATTTACTCTACTTTCATCAAATTTAACTACCGTAGGCGCATGTGAATCCTTTTCTTTCTGCATAAAATCTAATGCATCTATTATTTCATCATATTTTTTGACTTTAAAATTATTTAATTTATTCTCACCAATATGGTTAGATAAGGACAATTTCCTCTTAACTCTTTGAACAACTTTATGCATGTTCTTTTCCCTCTTTAGTGCTGCAGATCTAGCATTCTCATCCCTTGTTCCTTCAGCAATCAATACGACAATCTCTCCTTCTCTTTGTCTACCAGTCCTACCTCTTCTTTGTATAGTTCTAGTTTCACTAGAAACTGGCTCATAAAATATCACTAAATCTGCTGTTGGAATATCTAATCCTTCTTCTCCTACTGATGTAGAAATAAGGACATTCGCAGAACCGTTCCTAAATTCTTCCAATCTTTTTATCTGCTCTTTGGGTTTCAAACCTTCACCACTAGATCTATTGGTTTGTCCTATGAATTGTATGGCTCGAGCATCTTTTAAATCTCTCATCGCTTCATCCAATACAGTAATAGTATCTCTGAAACTTGCAAAAATTATTATTTTACTATCTAAATTTCTCCTCAATCTTTCTCTAACTAATCTTCTCACTGCACCCACCTTTGAGTGAATCTCATCCTTCTTCTTAATTTCTACCAGAAGTTTTTGAATCCTGATGTCTCTCATGAAATTTCTAACAGACTTATTGCCATTCTCATTTTCTAATCTATTTAGAAATTCTCTTGAAGCAGCAGTTCCTTGGCAAAGCATATGATTGATTAGATGATGCAATCTCATTGCAATACCAATTTGAGATATTGAAGAATACGCACTTTTTTTCCCTCTATTAATTGCCTTTTTGGCTCTATCCATGGCGTTAGATAATCCTATGTGATTAATTTCTCCAGGCATTATATATATTCCTAACCTTCTTTCACGATCTACAATTCCCTTTTGCCATAGTATTAATGGATTAGTAAGAGCCATTATTTCTTCAGGGACATTGACTTTTATTTCTTGAACTTCTAAATTTGATAAATATTCAGATATCATTGGATCTTCGGGAGTTCTAAGGTGTATTCTTTCTAAATTTAGATTTTTACATATTTCTTCTACTTGGGAAATATTCGATCCAGGACTAGCTGTCATGCCAAGTATTAATGGATTTTGAGATTTTGAATTATATAATCTTCCAACTTGAGCCATAGCATGCTCTCCTGTACAATGATGAGCTTCATCGAAAATGACCAATGAATATTCTTCAATACTAAGAATCCCATTAATTATATCATTTCTTACTACTTGAGGAGTTGCTATCACTATTCTAGAAGATATCCACATTGCTGCTCTTTTATTTACCATATTCTGTCCTGTTATTGATATGGGTTCAATTTCTTTCAAAGCCAGAATTTTATTAATTCCCTTTAAATGTTGATTTACTAGTGCAACAGTGGGAGCAATAAGCAAAATTTTTCCTACTTTTTCAATTAATTTTTCTGCTATTAGCATCCATGCTACTGCAGTCTTTCCTGCAGCAGTAGGTAGGACTAACAACATCGACCCAGACAAAGATTCATTAACAGCATCTAATTGATAAGCACGAGCTTCAATCGTATCTGATAACAAGTTAACATGCTGTATCGAGGAGTGCATGAGTTGATACGTTAAAGCACATAGTTCAAAATATTTGCACTTGTAAAATGTTAAAATCATTACATTAGTATAATGTTTATCCCCCGATTTGTTCAAATAGGGTATGTTAGTCGGAAGGCCGCTCACAACGTGAGATACCAGACACCATGGGCTCTGTAAAACATCCCAATTGTCAGTTTTACGCTCGTAAAACTGAGAAAAGTGTCACGGTATCTCCTTATACGTATTGGGCCCATTTGCCTCCTCGTGAGTCAAATTGGTAAAAAAAGGAGAAATGCAGTATGGCAGATAAGAGCAAACCCCGCAGAGGTAGTATGGGCTATAGCCCTAGGAAGCGCGCTGTCAGGCAATTTCCTCGCATATCTTCATGGCCAGATTCTGACTCGTCCGAAGTTAAGGTCCAAGGCTTCGCTGGCTGGAAGGCCGGTATGACTCATATCTTGATCAGAGATAATAATCCCAATTCTACATCTGCAGGACAAGAAATAAGAAAAGCAGTAACTGTAGTAGAAACTCCTCCGATGAAAGTTCTTGCAGTACGCGGTTACCGAAATACTCCTTATGGAATCCAAACAGCCGGAGAGGTTTGGTCAAATACTTCAGAAACAGGTCCTGATGGACTGATGCCAAGATTGGCAAACGATACTCGTGGTAAGAGGGATATTGATGAGGGAAGAAAACCTGCAAAAAGAGCTGGTAGAATCCCTTTAAGAAATGGCGATAATTTAGAACAATCGTTTAATGCAATAAAAAGTGAATCTAGTAATCTTTGTGAAATTAGACTAATTGTTGCTACTCAACCAGTCCTGGTTAAGAGTATTCCAAGCAAAACTCCTGAAATAATGGAAGTGGGCCTTGTTGGAGGAGATATTAATGATAAATTAGATTGGGCAAAAGACAGACTTGGAGATTTTATCAGTGTTGAAGATGTTTTCGAAGTAGGAAATGCCATCGATGTTGTCGGAGTAACAAAAGGCAAGGGTTGGCAAGGCTCAATCAAAAGATGGGGGATAAAACTTCTCAGTCACAAAAATAGTAAGCGCCGAAGACAAGGTGGAAACATGGGAGATTTTGGTACAGCCTATGTGCGAAAAACAATTAGACAAGCCGGTCAAGTAGGATATCATAAAAGAACAGAATTGAATAAGAGAATTCTTAGGATTTCTAATCCTGAAGAATCAGAGATCACGCCTGCTGGAGGATTTTTACATTATGGAGAAGTAAATAATCCGTATGTAATATTTCAAGGTAGTTTACCTGGTCCAGCAAAAAGAATGCTAAGATTCCGTGACTCAATACGTCCAAAACCAGATCAACCTGAGATAGAAATTACATACCTCAGTACTTCGAGTAAACAAGGTGTGTGATTATTATGAAGATTAAAGCATACAACTTAGTTAATTCAGTAATTCAAGAAGAGTTAGATGCAGGATTACTGGCTGAATCATATGAAGTTTCAGTAAAAGATGGCAAGAACATCACTCTTCCTGATGTTTTTAATACAGAAATCCGTAACGATTTGGTGAAATCTGCAGTTCATTCTTCTAGAGCAAATAGAAGACAACCATATGGCCATCGAGAGCATGATGGAAAGAAGGCTCCACAGCCTGGAATGAAGCATTCTGTAGAATGGTGGGGTAAAGGAAGAGGTGTTTCACGCATAATGAGGAAAACCGGTCAAAGGACTGCAGCTCAAAATCCTCATACAAGAGGAGGACGAAGAGCTCATGGGCCAATGGTAGCGAAAAAATGGTCTCAAAAATTAAATTCTAAACAAAAAATAATGGCTAGGAATTCTGCAATTAGTGCATCTATAGATAAATCAATTGTTTCTTCTAGAGGCCATAAATTTAGTGATGAGGTCCGATTCCCTATAATTATAGGAGATTACATGGAATCAAGAAATGGTACAGACGAGAAGTATGATTTGGAAAGTATGCCTTTACAATATTCTACTCGAAAATTCGTGGCTATGATGCATGGTCTAGGGTTAGGAGATGACCTTATCCGTGCGAAAGAAGGACGTAAAATTAGGGCCGGTAAGGCCACAATGAGAGGCCGAAAATATAGGACTCCAAAGAGCATACTATTGGTCGTTTCAAAGAAAGAAGGATTACATAAAGCAGCCAAAAATGTCCCAGGAGTAGATGTAATAGCAACTAAAGATCTATGCGCTGAAGATTTGGCCCCTGGCGGAGATATTGGAAGACTTACAGTTTGGACTAAGTCTGCGATAGAGGAGTTGGAGTGATTTTAATGGTTGATCCGTACAGTATAATATTGATGCCATGGATTACTGAGAAAACTCTAGAGGCACGAAGAGTAGCAGATTTTGATGGACCATACAAGGAAAATAATAATCGAATAGAGTTTATCGTAAGGCGTGAGGCAACAAAACCACAAATACGTGAAGCAGTTGAACAACTTCTTGATGTTAAGGTAGCTAAGGTCAATACAAAAATAACTCGTTCAGGCAAACATGCTAGTATACGTCTAGCAGAAGGTTATGACGCAGAAGAGGCCGCGCTCAAATTAGGAGCATTTTAAGGAAGGTGAAATCATGGGTAAAAGAACACGTTCACAACGACAGGGTTCAAGTCCAAAGAATAAAGTGAATTCTCATCGCTTCCCTGCAAATAACAAACTTCCTCGCAAATTTGACGAAGTTGGAGAGATTGTAGATTTAATCCATAGCCCTGCACACACAGCACCTCTTGCAAAAATCAAATTCGAAGATGGTACTGTAAGTCATTTTGCTGCTCCAGAAGGAGTTTCAGTTGGACAAAGTGTAGCTTTTGGTGAAAATGTAACATTAAGGCCAGGAAACGTAACAACCTTGGATAGGATACCTGAAGGAACACCAGTTTGTAATGTAGAATCAAGGCCAGGAGATGGCGGTAAATTTGCTAGGTCTGGTGGCAATTCAGCTATCTTAGAAACTCGTATGGATGACACTGTAAGAGTCCGTCTTCCAAGTGGAAGATTAAAGGAATTACCTTCTAAATGCCGTGCTACTATTGGAGTATTGGGAGGCCATGGAAGGACTGACAAACCGTTGATGAAAGCTGGTGCAGCCCATCACAGGGCTAAAGCAAGAGGAAAATTATATCCATCAGTTAGTGGAGTTGCTATGAATCCAGTTGATCATCCTCATGGTGGAGGTAATCATCAGGCTGTTCATGGTCCTAACTCTGTTAGCCGCAACGCTCCACCTGGACAAAAAGTTGGTAATATAGCACCTAGCAGAACAGGTAGAGGAAGAAGGAAGGAGTAGATTATAATGGCACGTAAATCCAAGAAAATGTTCCGTTCGCCAAAACTTGCAAGGCGTCAAGCAAGAAAGCGAAGATCAAAGATTAGTGAACGCAGGAAGAAAGAATTCCTGTGGAGAGGTTATACGCTTGAAGAATTATTGAATCTTCCACTATATCCTCCAATTGATAGTCCAGACTCTGACAGTATTGCAACTCTTATGCCTTCACGTGCTAAACGTTCTTTAGCAAGAGGACTAAGCCTAGAATGTGAAAAACTTCTCTTAAAGGTAAGAGAAAATAAAGGCCAAAAAATAATCAGGACGCATTGCAGAGGCATGTATGTACTGCCAGAAATGGTTGGTACTACTATCGGAATACACAATGGCCGTATGTTTGTCAATGTAGAAATAATACCTGAGATGATTGGGCATGCATTAGGCGAATTTGCAAGGACAAGAAATTCAGTTACACACACAGGACCGGGCGTAGGTGCTACCCGTTCATCACAGCACGTTTCATTAAAATGAGGTTAATTATATGAGCAGAGAAGTAGGTAAACCCCAGTCAGGATATACTCAACTCTTGGATGGGTCATATCTGGCTACCGCAAGAGCAGTTAACATCAATTGCCATCATAAGCACTGTTACCACATAGCTAAAGCATTAAGAGGAATGAACGCATCCAATGCACTTCTTTATTTAGATGATGTAATCAACAAGAAAAAGGCTATTCCATATACTCGTCGTTCAAGAAAGGGACGAGGTGGAAATACTATGGCTGGTCATAGGAAAGGTAAGATTGGCCCAGGTAAATATCCTAACAAAGCTTCAAAAGAATTTTCTAAATTAATTTCAAGTGCAATGGATAATGCTCGTCAGAGATATGATACTATAGATCCAGATGATATGATAATTACACATATTGCTGCACATAGGGGTCAAGTTGCTACCAATTGGCGTCCAAGGGCACAAGGAAGAGCAACGCCAAGTAATCATTATCAAGTAAATCTAGAGATATTCTTGGAATATTTTGGTGATGAAGAAGTAGAGGATGAATTCTGAGGTGAAAATTATGGGAAGAGATACGATTCGAACTTTACTTAATAGAAATGTCGAACGCCAACTAGTTCGCGAATATCTTCTAAAAGAAACAGAAAAAGCTGGTTTTGGTGGCTTAACATTCAATCGTACTCCTGAAGGAACAAAGGTCACTCTAAAAGCTGAACAAGTTGGCAGAGTAATAGGCCGCAGAGGAAAAGTAATTCACGAATTACAAAGGAGACTTCAAGAAGATTTCAATCTTCATGAGCCCCAATTAGAGGTTGATGAGATAGAAGAATCAAGACTAAATGCCCAGGTCATGGCTAGTCGACTAGCCAGTTCTTTGGAAAGAGGTTGGTTTTTCCGTCGTGCAGGACATAGTACTGCTCAGAATATTATGGATGCTGGTGCAAGGGGTTGCTTAGTTATACTAAGTGGTAAAATTACTGGAGCAAGACATAGGGTTGAGAAATTCCAACAAGGACATATCAAATTCTGTGGTGAAACAGCATTAGAGTTCATGGATACTGGTTTTTCAACAGCAGTAAAGAAACTTGGAACAATAGGCTGTACTGTTAAGATAATGAGAAAAGGTATCAAACTCCCTCATGAAGTCACATTACTAGAACGCCATGAGGTCGGTTTACCTGCTCTAGAACAAGTCGCAATGATAAAACCTGAAAAAGATTCAGATTTATCAGAAAATAATGATTTTAAGGAGGAAGAGTGAATGTCACATGTTAAATCTAGAGATATAGATTCCATGAATATGGAACAACGCGAACGCCGTCTTGTCGAACTCAAGGAAGAAATGTTACAATTACGCTCCCAACAAGCACTTGGAGGATCTTCAGCAGATTCAGGTGCTTACAAACAAACTCGTAGGTCTATAGCCCGCCTAATAACAAAGATGAATCAAGGGCAAAAGGAGTAGAAATAAATGGCAGGTATATGTAATCTATGTGGATTGCCCGATGAATTATGTATATGTCAAGAAATAGCAAAAGAACAACAGAAAGCAATAATATCAGTAGTTAAGAGGAGGTATGGAAAAATGGTTACTATGATAGAGGGAATAGATGATACCGCTATCGATATAAATCAACTTGCAAAGATACTGAAGAGTGCCTGTGCAAGTGGCGGAACCGTAAAAGATCGTACTATTGAATTGCAAGGAGATCATAAAAAAAGAGCCTCTAAAGTTCTTGAAAATAATGGTTACAGAGTGGAGGTACGCTAAATGATGAATATTATTAACTTGCCTTGGATTTCTCGAACTTTACATATAACTAACTCATCTGATCCAACTCTGGAAGGGATAAGCGGATTAATACTGAATGAGACAAAGAAGACAATATTGATACAATCTAAAGGAAAGGATCTAGTATTGGCTAAAAATATAATCCATTTTACTCTTGATGATAATGATGATGAAATCGATGGTAAATTAGTATCCCAACGTCCCGAGGATAGAATTAATAAGAAATATAGGAGGAATTGATATGCGAGATATTGGAGTAGATGTAAAACCTCCCAAAGGAGAATGGGATGGGAATATGAATTGCCCATTCTATGGAAATTTAAGAGTAAGAGGGCAAATAATCGAAGGAATAGTTTCTACTTCCTCTATGACCGATGCAATTGTGGTTGAGAGGAGGATGGAGAGATACATGAAAAAGTATGAGAGATATGAAAAACGTACACGTCGTTATTCGGCCCATCTTCCTTCATGCATTGGTCATTTGAATCCTGGCGATAAAGTACGTATAATGGAGTGTAGACCATTATCAAAAACTATCAAATTCTGTGTCATTGAATCGGAGGAGAGTAAATGAAAGGAATAGCAGGAAAAGTAACTTCTGGTTTGCCAACACAGGCTAAGTTAGATTGTGCAGATAATACTGGGGCAAAAATTGTTCAAGTAATCAACGTTCCAAAAAAGGGTGGCGTAGCAAGAAGATATCCTGCAGCAGGTGTTGGTGATATGATACGCGTTACCGTTCGTAGAGGAACTCCTGAGACGCGAAGGCAGATATTTACAGCGGTCGTCATTAGGCAAACACGGCCATTTAGAAGAGTCGATGGTACATGGGTGCGTTTTGAAGATAATGCATGCGTATTAACTAATGAAAGGGGCGATATCCAAGGTTCGGATATCAAAGGGCCAGTTAGTCGTGAAGCAGCTGAAAGATGGCCAAGAATAGCTGCAACAGCGAAGCAAATTGTATGAGGTGTAAATATATGGTAAGTAAAAAACCCGGAAAACAACGCCAAGAGCAGAGGAAATCTCCAATCCACATAAAGCGAAAAAGAATGAGAGCTAGGCTAGTTTCAGATGACCCTGATCTCATATATGTCCGCACAGTCACTGTACGTGTCGGCGATGAAGTAGAAGTTTTAAGGGGAGATTTCAGTCACCCAAATAGTATAAAAAGTGAATCAAGAGGAAAAAGACTTGGTCAAACTAGAGGTAGAGCAGGCGTCAAGTCTAAAGTAGTGGGAATAGATTCCAAAAATGATCGCATCTTCATTGAAGGTCTCACACAAAATACCGCAGATGGTAAAGAAGAAGCAGTTCCAATACGCCCTTCTAATATAATAGTTACAAAGTTATATGAAGGCGATCAATTGAGAATTAAAAGAATTACAGAAAGATCATCTCTAGGAGGTTCAGTAGAATGAGTAGTAGTCATATAAAGAGGCTAATGATGCCCAGAAGTTGGCCTTTACCAAGAAAAACAAGCATATGGGTGCAGAAACCAAATCCATGCGGACATAGTCTAGAGAACTGTATGCCTATGGCCTTGATTCTTCGCGATGTTATGGGCCTTGCTCATACAAAAAGAGAAGCAAAAAGAATATTACACTCAAGGAAAATTATGGTCGATGGTAAAATAGAAACTGATTCTGGTAGAGGAGTAGGGTTAATGGATGTTTTAACTGTGGGGGATGATAATTATCGATGTATTCTAGATACTAATGGAAAACTCCGATATAGGTCAATAAGTAAAAAATCCGCCGACTCAAAAATATGCAGAGTAACTGGTAAGAGTACAATAAAAGGAGGAATAACCCAATTACATTTACATGATGGTCGAAATATATTATTAGATTCTGACTCTACTTATAGTACTGGGGACTCAATAGTAATTTCTCTTCCAGATCAGAAAATAACCAATCATCTGCCAATCAAAGAAGGTGCCTTGGCTTATCTCACTGGAGGAAGTCATATAGGAGAAACAGCACAAGTTCGCGAAATAATCGTCAAAAGGTCTTCTAAAGCAAATGAGACAATTTTCGATGACTTTGGTACAGTTTCTGAGTATGTTTTCATCATAGGAAAAGAACAAGATCTTCCACTGGAGGATGAAAAATGAGTCAATCTACAAATCCAATGCAAAAACCTCGTGCAACCAAGGTTACTGTAAATATAGGCGTAGGAGAAGCTGGACAAAGATTACAATTAGCCGAACAAGTTTTGGAAATTCTTACTGGCCTTAAACCTGTCAGAACTATATCTACGCAGACTAATAGAGATCTAGGCACACGCGAAGGGGCGCCAATTGGTTGTAAGGTAACTATAAGAGGGGAAGAAAACATTGACTCATTCTTGAAAGATGCATTTTGGGTTAGAGAAAATACTTTACCGTCATATAATTTTGATAATCAAGGTAATTTATCATTTGGAATATCTGATTATACTGACTTTCCTAATCAAAAATACGATCCTGAAATCGGTATTTTCGGAATGGACATAAATGTACTATTGGAAAGACCCGGCCATCGTATCAAACACCGTCGTAGACGTAGTTCAAAAGTCTCAACAAAACATCGTGTTTATCGTGAGGAATCAAAATTATGGTTTCAAGAAAGATTTGGATTAAATATAGTGGAGGAGTGATTGATATGGCAAGAGATCATGGAGAAGTAATAGGTAGAACAACTGGCTGCCGTAGATGCGGTCGTAGAAGAGGCCTGATAAGAAGGCACGGCCTACATCTTTGTCGACAATGTTTCCGAGATGTAGCTACAGATATAGGATTCAAGAAATATTCATGAGGTGATAAAAAGATGCAATTTGACCCCCTAAGTGACGCTTTTACACGTATATATAATGCAGAGCAAGCAGGACACTACGAAGTGTCTGTTAAACCAGCAAGTAAACTTCTAGGCAGTATGCTATCTATTATGCAAACATCTGGATATATTGGAGAATATGAAAAAATAGAAAATGGCCGTGGTGGCGGTTTTAGAATAGAATTAATAGGTGCAATAAATAGGTGTGGAGTTATTAAACCAAGATATTCAGTCCAAAGACTTGACTATGATAAGTGGGAATCTAGGTATCTTCCTGCTCGTGATTTTGGACTTTTAATTCTGACAACCAACCAGGGAATTATGAATCATTATGATGCAAAGAAGGAGAGAGTAGGCGGACGATTGCTTGCATATATTTTCTAGGGGGATTAAGTATGGTAACAGTAGATCACATAGCACATGATATGGAACTCCCAGAAGGAGTTACTGCAACAGTTTCAGGGACGGTTTTAAAAATAACAAAAGGAAACAATTCAATAGAAAGAGATTTTATTCATCCCAAAATAGAAGTTAGAAATTTTGATGATAAAATAACAGTATTTTGTAATTTGCCACGTAGAGTTGAGAAGGCATTAGCTGGAACTTGGGCTGCACATATTTCTAACATGATTTTTGGCATCAATACAGGTTTCGAATACCATTTAAAGGCTGTATACAGCCATTTCCCTATGACTTTAAAAGTTCAAGGAGATCACATGACTGTTACTAATCTGTTTGGGGAAAAAGTCCCTAGGGTAGCAAAATTACCTTGGTCACCCGCTGAGGTTGAAGTTAAAGTAATGAATAAAACTGATGTCATTGTAAAAGGTATAGACAAAGAAAAAGTTGGCCAAACAGCAGCAAACATAGAACGCTCCTGCAGAATTAGAAATAGAGATAGAAGAGTTTTCCAAGATGGAATATATATAACTTCAAAGGGTGCATAAAGGAGGAATATGGATGGAATACGATAAAATGACTGTTGCACAATTGAAAGATTTACTTCGTGAAAACGATTTACCAGTTTCAGGAAAAAAATCGGAATTAGTTAATCGTTTATCTTCAATGTCTTTTAAAGAAGAAACACCAAAAGAAGAATTATCTGAGGGAAAAATTAGTGATACAGAAGAAGTTTCTAATGAAGAAGAATCCGATTCTGAAGACTTTTTTGAAGACGATGATGATTTTTATGAGGACTTCGAAGGGATACACACTGCTAGGCAGAAACCAATCTTAGATGAGGAAACAAAAACTATGCTAAAGTTTAGGGCTGCACAGAAAAAGAAACAACCCGCATTCCGTAGACAGGAATGGTTTAGGTACAAGAGATTATCTCATTCTGGTTGGAGAAAACCAAAAGGTTACCAATCCAAGCAAAGATTGAATATGAAATATCGAACTCCTATGGCGAGGATAGGGTTCGGAAAGATATCTGCAGTAAGGGGGCTTCATTCTTCTGGATTCGAAGAAGTTTTAATACACAAAATTGAAGATTTGGAATCAATAAACCCAGAAAAACAAGCTATAAGAATAGGCTCTTCGGTAGGAAATAGAAAGCGTTTATCAATCCACGATCGTGCTGACGAATTGGGTCTAAGGGTACTTAATCGTCGCAGAATCGATCGTAAGGGGGATTTACAATGATGATTACCAACCAAAAGAGAATGGCCGCACAAATTCTTTCAAAAAAGGAAGGTCGAGAAGTTGGAATCCATAGAGTATGGATTCATCCTGACTATTTGGAAGAAGTTACCAGTGCAGTACAAAAAGATGATGTTCGACAACTAATTGATGAAGGCATAATCAAAGCAAAACCAATTATTGGCATTAGTCGCTCTAGAGCACGTAAAGCAGCTATACAGAAATCCAAAGGACGACGTAAGGGCCATGGTTCCAGAAAGGGTACATTCAACTCAAGAGCGCCTAAAAAGGAACGTTGGATGAGAATTATCAGGTCACAAAGAAAGATACTGAAGGAATTTAGAAATGACGAAACATTAACACCTTCAAAATATAGATATTATTATCGTAAGGCAAAAGGTGGTTCTTATCGTTCTGTTGCCGATATGAAGAGAAATATGGAAATAGATGGAATTTCATTAGGAGGTGAAAATTAATGGCACATGGTAAGAATCAAAGACTGCGATTTAAGAGACGTCGAAACGGTCAAACAGATTATAGAAGAAGGATGAAACTACTCCGAGGAGGCAATCTAAGGGCAGTAGTGAGAGTATCCAATACTCAAGTAATTTGTCAGTTAGTTGAATTCGGCATGGAAGGTGATAAAATACTAGATTCTATTTCGGGAAAAACACTCGTTGATAATTATAAATGGCCTAGTGATGCTTCTAGAAAATCTATTCCTGCTTCCTATTTAGTGGGTTTTTCACTTGGAAAGAGAGCAGTTGATGCTGGCCATAAGGAAGCGATATTAGACATCGGACTCGCAGCTTCCTCTACAGGTAATAGAGTGTTTGCAGCATTAAAAGGTATGATTGATGCCGGATTAGAACTACCACACGGCGAATCAGTGCTTCCTAGTGATGATAGGATAAATGGAGTTCACATAAATGATGATATCGCTAAATCAGTAGCAACTACAAAGAAAGCAATAGAGGGGGCAAAGAAATGAGTGAAGAAAACGAAGTTCCTGAGGAAGAAAAAGTAACATTAGCACCAGGTTTGTCTATGGCCCTATATCCTTCAGAATCAGAAGAACCTGTAAGACGTAGAGGACCAGATCCACTTGCCGGACTTAGGATGTGGGAGCCTAGAACTAGACTTGGTAGGATGGTCAGGGAAGGGAAAATTTTGACTTACGAAGAAGCATTGGAGACAGGTTACCCAATCAGAGAAGTAGAAGTAGTTGATGCTTTACTTCCAGATCTTACTGATGACGTCTTAGGAGTAAACATGATACAGAGAATGACAGATTCTGGACGTCGTGTTAGATTTAACGTATTATGTGTTGTCGGTAATGGAGATGGTTATGTCGGGTTAGCCGTTTGTAAAGGAAAAGAAGTTTCTAGCACTATCAAGAAAGCAATAGATAGTGCAAAATTAAATCTAATACCTGTTATGAGAGGTAACGGTTCATGGGAGTCGTCTGAAGGACCTGGAAATAGTGTTCCATTCAAAGTTACAGGAAGATCAGGATCTACTAGGATTACACTATTACCTGCTCCTTCTGGGAAAGGTTTAGTCATAGGAGATTATGGAAGACGCGTTCTTACTCTTGCAGGAATAACTGATGTCTGGTCTCGTTCTAAGGGGCAAACACGTTCTACTATCAATTTTGCAAAGGCTACTTACAATGCTTTAGTGGAACTAAATAAAACACGCATCCATGATTCAGATCGAGATCGTTTACATATGAAATCAGGGAGGGAACTTTGATGGTTTTTTTAGTTATTAGAGCACGTAGTGATCGTGGTGTTACTGTTAAAATAAGAGATACTATGGCAATGCTAAACTTAACTAGAGTTAACCATGCAACTATTCTTCCTAGTGCTCCTTCATATCTTGGAATGCTCAATAAAGCCAAAGATTACATTACATGGGGTGAAGTTGATTCTGAGTTAATAGCCCACTTACTCAAGGAAAGAGGTAGGATGGTTGGCGATAAATCTGTTACTGATAAATCAATTAAGGAAAATAGTAAATATTCTTCTGTAGATAAATTTGCTCAAGCCCTTTCATCGGGTGAAGCAACATTGAAAGATGTCAACAATCTAAAACCAGTCCTACGTCTACATCCTCCCAGAGGTTCGAAAGGCTGGGGAGGAATAAAGAGAAGTTACAATGTTGGTGGAGCGTTAGGATTTCGTGGTGAAGCTATTGGAGATTTAGTCTCTAGAATGATCTGAGGTGTTATTATGGTATCAAGAACAAATAAATTTCGTGGAAGTAGATATCATGGCAGAGGTAAAAAATCTGGCCGTGGTGCAGGAAAAAGAGGAGGTAGAGGAAATGCCGGTATTAACAAGCATCGTCTACTTACAAGATTGAAATATATGCCAAGACATTGGGGTATGCATGGATTTAATAGACATCCAAGTCTTAGGAAAGTAAATATTTCTATAAATTTACAAGAGTTACAAGATATGGAAGATGGAGACACTGTCAATCTAGGTGAACTAGGTTATGACAAACTTTTAGGTAAAGGAAAAATGAACCGTGCGATGAATATTATCGTTGCAAAAGCTAGTGCCCGTGCAGTTTCAAAAGTTGAGGCTGCAGGTGGAACTGTTACAATAGAAGATTAATAAAAATAAGAGTAAAAAGGAGGAATCATATGGTAAATCGTAGACCAAATGTCATAGGTCTAGTAATACTATCTGCATTATATTGGGGGGCACTTTATTATTGGCTTAGAGCCGATTTACATTCTGATATCAGGGATGTTCAAATAGATGCTCTAATCTTATTTTCATTATCGATTCCTTATGTTGCATTTGTTATGTGGGGTGCAATGACAGATTTGCCGGAATCTATAGCAAATATTCCTTACATAGGAAAGTACATGAAAGCTGAAATTTGGGCATTAATTCTAATCTCTTTTGCAGTGTGGGCTTGGATAGATCCTAGTCTTGTCGGTATTCTTTTTGTTGGAATTGCTCTACTTGGTCTACCAGTTGGATTATCCTTAGCATGTTTTCTTTATACAGGAGAGGGTGGAAGTAGATTATATGGCCTAAAAAGATTAGTAGATGTTTATCCAAGTATAACAAAACCAGAAGGGCATGTTAGATTTAATCAAAAGCTTTGGACTACTACCTTAGTTCTAATAATCTATTTCGCAATGACTAATGTAATGATTTATGGTCTATCTGATTCCACATTAGATATATTCTCCTCTTTTAGGTCAATTATGGCTGGAGCATCAGGTTCGATAATGCATCTCGGAATCGGCCCAATAGTCACAGGTTCTATTATCATGCAATTATTTTCTGGTGCAAAGATTATCCAGTTAGATTTACAAGATTCTGCTGATAAACAATTATATCAAGGAGTTCAGAAGATTTTAGTTTTAATAATGATACCAATTGAGTCAATTCCTCAAGTTTACGGTTTCTTAGATCCTTCTGAAACGGTGATATTAGATTATGGCGTAGGTTGGGCTAATACATTGATAGTTTCTCAATTGTTCATTGGTTCTTTACTCGTCTTCCTTCTTGATGAACTTGTAAGTAAATGGGGGATTGGAAGCGGAATTTCTTTATTCATCGCTGCAGGTGTTGCCCAATCTACGTTCGTAGGTACTTTATCGCCCCTCCCAACTGTCGAAGGAACATCACTTTCCATAGAAAATCCTCCTTCAGGTACTCTTCCTATGATATTTTATGTACTAAGAACTGCCTCTAATCAAGATTTAGTTTCTGACAACGGCTTCGAACTTATGCTACTTAATCATGCTAATCCTATCGCTGCATTAATTTCTTCAATTATCGTTTTCGTAGTCGTCGGTTATGCCGAATCAAGTAAATTGGAATTACCACTGACTCATGGTAAAGTTAGAGGCCATAGGGGGCAATATCCGATACGTTTGGTTTATGCTAGCAATATTCCTGTAATTTTGATGGCTGCTCTATTGGCTAACTTGAATATGTTTACACTATTATTTTGGAG
>JBJLBJ010000023.1:0-114858 GCA_045568235.1 Candidatus Thalassarchaeaceae archaeon | reverse complement strand
AAGTGAAAAGAAACTATTTGTATAGATTTATTGTCATAGTTACATGTTTATGCACTTGTAAAGATCTAGTAATAGTTGAGGTGAAAAATTGCTAATAATGTCACAAAAACCGATGGCGCTAAGGTACGCATCAAAGTAGCAATTATTTGGATATGAGTTCTCTTTGTATAATTTTTAAATTCATCTTCTAAAAATTCATCAAGTTCCGAGAGTCCAAAGGTTGCTACCTCGGTTATCTTTTCACTTACCGTATCGACAATTGCACCTCCTAAATTTCCTAAAAAAGTAGTTGCTGGAGATATTAGGGATGATAAAAAGTCAGACGAAGTACTACCGGCCTTTTGGACATTTTTTGGTAACTTGGAAACTGAAAGATTTTTTATTTTTATTAGTCCTTTTCTAGCTTGTACCAATAAATTTAGTTTGTCTAAACCAGTTAATTTTTTTAGTGAGGACAATGATTCTGCCATGGCATCTAATTCATTAATTGCGTGAATCAGTTTTTTGTTCGTATTATCCGAATTCTTATAATCGATATATAACCAAGTTAACATTCCAATTATAAAAAAAGTTAAGATGATTGAATCCATCTGTGATACCAAAACATCATCCACTCCAAAATAATACATTACAGGAATTCCAAGTAGTGCAGGAAGTAAAGCTAAAGAAATTTCGGTTATTACAAATTGATTAATTCCTTTTATTTCCAATTCTCTGATTAGCTTTAATCCAGTAACTGTTTGACCATCAAAAAATTTGGAAATCTCTTTTATTGGTCTCAAGACTAAAAAAATCCTAATCACTAAAGATATTAGTAAAACAATAAAAGTCCAATCTTTTAATGTTTCAGGAGGAAACGAAGGCAATAAATCAAAAATCATACCAATCACCTCAAGCAGAACTGAATTATCCTAAAGGTGATTAGGATAATAAGTTTTAATTTTTTGTTTGTCCTATTTTTGTATAGATAGAATCTACAATATCATCGCTATATTGACATATCATAGTACCATATTTTCTTCCAAATTTGTACCCTGCGCCCGCTGAACCGGCGAGTGCCATGGCATTGCTAGCCATAACGGTAAATCCTACAACACCAAGAATTGTTAATTGTCTGATCATCACTTTTTACCTCCTTTAGATTTTGATTTTTTAATTTCTTTTAATTCTACTATTTCATCACTACCTTCGTCCCAACCTGCGTAGTGTCTGAAACTACTCACTGAAGCGCCAACCATCGCTCCTCCAATGCCATACATTGCACATGCTCCTATTAATCCAAATATTTTCCATACCATATTTATTTCTCCTTTTCCTTTTTGTCTTTCTGCGTACCCTTGACAATTCTTGATGCACTATCTCCAATCGTCCCTACAACATTCCCAGCAGTCTCTACAGTAACTTTCGTGACTTCTCCGGTTGCATCAATAATCGCACTTATCGCACGTCCACCTCCTACTGCAAGATGTACAACAGTTTCTTCACCTGCATTTACTAATTCTTTAACAGCTGAAGAGAACTCATCAACAAGCGCATTCAGCCCCTTTGTGACTTTGTCTACGGGTTTTGGTCCAGACATGATTGTCGCAATAGGGGGTCTGTATATAATATTCGGAGGGACAATATAGGGGGTTAAATATACACCTATATTCTTATTTTATATCCGCATATCATCTGAAGGAAGATAAAAGAAATCTTTAGGATATATCTCCATTCTCTGACCCAACTGGATAAATCTACCAATATCGGAACGCCACATTCTCCCATTCTCAGTCACCTCCCAATGGACAACAGGATGCCCTCCTCTGCCCAATTTCCCTGAGTCCTTAATTTCAACTAATTCCATTTCAACAAGCATATTCAATAGATTTTTCAATTCCTTCCTATCTATGCCAGTAGCTCTTTCGATCCTAACTAATTGTTTTGTATTTGATTCATTTGAACGCATTCTTGAGAGGTATAGAAGTATTCTGTACAATGTAACTGGAAAGTCCCGTCTGCTTCCTCATGTAGTTAGTGTCCTAGCAAGCAAATAGTAGAAAAACAATTCTACTTATAGAGGGTTGAATATACACATATAATACTCAATTATTTATCTTAATACTCATACCAACAGAACGAGGAGATGTTGGTTTGAATCCCCATTTCTCATAAAAACCATTGACATCTGCTAGCAAATTTATGTAGGCATATTTTTCAGCATTTTCATAGATATATTTCATGAGAGAATCCATTATCAACGTACCTCCTCCTTTACCTTGCCAATCGATCTTTACGGCCATATCGCATATCTGGAAAACAGTCCCTCCATCTCCAATTATTCTCCCCATTCCAACTACTTCACCAGTCTCTTCAACTCTGAGAAGTACAGAATACAACTCATTTCCTATTCCTTTTTTTGCTCCTTCTAGGGATCTAGGAGCCATTCCTGCAGAAGCACGTAATTCTAGATATTCTTCTGGACTTGGCAGTGATTCAATTATGCTAAAGATAATGTTCCCTCCAAACTATTCAATCAAATATAATGCAAATTAGAATATGGATTATCCCAATGATAGAATAAGTACCTTTTATACACTCCACTACTCAAAAATAACATATCCTCTCCATCCGTATCGCCTTCAATTACAGTAAGAATTTCGGGATCTAAATTCCAATGGTGTAATTCAACAGGCGCAATTCCTGGCACGTGCCCTGAGAAAAATGGCATAGCAAATAATGAAAGTTGAAACAGTCCTTCATCTGCAGTGAAATAGATCGAATCATTGAATATAATTCCTTTAGATGGATTTGTGATATCAATTTCAATCTCGCTACCCAACACATACCCAGAATGGATATGATATTCTTCTTCACTTATGAAAAATACAATTATATCTTGGGTTCCATTATTTGCTACTACATATAAGCCATTATCAAATTCCATCAAATGTCTTGGATTACTACTATCCTCTCCGTCTAAAATATCTGAAAAAAGATTAGTTCCTTGCCATGTACCATTTGATTGCCATAATTCTCTGCCATGACTCCCATCATCTGCTACAAAGTACAAAAACTCATCATCAACAACAGTTAGATGTTTAGGATTACTTGAATTCGCATTCAAATCCATATTACGTACAAGAGCAGTACTTGCAGTAGTACCATTAGTTTTCCATAATTCTACACCTGTTATTCCATCATCAGCAGCAAAATACACCGCATCGCCAAATTGAGTGAATTCAGCATCTGAATCAATATCAAAACTATCATCAGCCCCTTCATAAATATCTTTTATCAAATCTGCACCTGTAGAAGATGATTGTACTAAATCAAATTTCCACAACTCTCTTCCGGACTCATTATCATCTGCTGTGAAATAGATTGTTTCTCCAGATTGAAAGAAATCTCTTGGTTGACTGCCTATGGTATCAATGATTACGCCTTGTCCATCAGAAGTTGACATAGAAGTATCCCCAACTCTTAGGTTGTCAATTTGAACAGTTCCAGCTAATGTGCCATCAGAAATCCAAGGCTCTTCGCCAAAACAAGCCCAATTTTCAGTATGAGCAACTAAAACCAGAAAATACCACACGATCTTGTCCTTGTATTCCATAACTCGATCCTGGTATTGCAAACAACGAATTAACTCCTTCATAATTAATCGTAACTTCTCCTGTAGATGTTGGACAGTTGAATAAATCAATTACCATTTCAGTTCCGGATTCTGTACCGTCACTAACATATAATTCCCTAATTGGGTCAGGAAAACCATCAACTAATCCTGAACTTGCAAAGAATAAGTGAGAGTCTCCTGCAACTAATTCTCTGATATCTGAATCCATATTTGTACAGGTTGGACACATTGCTGGTGTCAAATCAATAACCATTTCCGTTCCTCCAAGCGTACCATCTGACTTCCAAAGTTCATTTCCATGGATGTCATCATCTGCCGTGAAATATAATACTCCTCCCATTTCTACTGATTGAGAAATTCTAGCATCTCTGGGGGGCCCTCCAGTTGAGCCAATACTTGCTACTACTCCTGAATCTCCAGAACATTCTCCTACAATCATATCTATTTCATTTCCAGTTAATTGGCCATTATCAGAATCATCATGTCCTATCTTAATCTTCTTCGTAGGATCTGAAAGTGGACAACCATTTACATCAGTAAATGTTTGATACATTATCCTAGACATTGTATTTTCTATAGCATTTAATGAATTTGTCAGACTTGATATTTCATCTTCAGCATCTTCTAACTCATCTTGTAGTTGAAAAATATCTGAATTTAGTTGGGAAATTTGTGTATTTAATGATTCTAATTGACCTTCTAATTCTGAAATTGTCGTAGAATTAGATGTAATTGCCAAATCTAATTCTATTTGTAATTCGTCCCTTTGAGCTTCAGTTTGATTCAATTCATCTTCATTTTCTGAAATTTCATCATTTAACAAAATCACAGTTTCGTTCAGACTCGCTAGAGAAGATTGTAATTCAATCGTCAGATTATTAAAAAATACAAGGTTAGATTCCGATACCTCCAATTGTGAAGTTAGATTGTCATTATCTTGCTGTAAATCATTAATTTGTTTTTCCAAATCATCTATCTCAGATGTATCTGTGGAAGTACACCCAGAAAGAATTGATGTCAACATCATTAGTATCATTATCATTGATTTGAAGTTATTCATACCTTGCCGTACTGCCAAATGAATATAATCATTTTACCTTGCAATATCAAAAAATAAAATTAAATTTTATTGCCGGGGATATTTTTGTAAGCAATAATGGCTGTGATTAGTTTGTGGAATCTACGGAGAATACTCAAACTCCTTGGTATCAATGGAGTTGGGGGACGTTGGTTCTCCTTATTTTTGGTCTCCCAATCATAGGATTATTATGCCTTGGAATCTTAACTATGTTGGGATTTGATGTCTCAAAATTACCTGCCTTTGCTTCATATGATTTTTTCATCATGGATTTTTCTTATAAATTAATTTCACTCCCATTCTTTTATTTAATTTATTTATTTTTTAATCGCAAGTAAAAAAATGAACTTTTTATAATTACATTTCATTTTGAAACTATGAAGTGAATAATTCAAGTAGGATAACACCGAGGCAATCATATGCTTCGATTAGTCTATTTCCCAACTCCCGGCAGAGCAGAGGCGATACGTATTGCATTATCTCTATCAGGAGAGGAATGGGAAGATGTAACAGTTGATGGTATAGGATATAGTAAGATGAGAGATAATGGAGATCTTCCATGGGATATGTTACCTATCTTACAAACTCCAGACGGCACCATTGCCGAATCTTCTTCTATATTGAGATTTGTCGGCCATTTGTCAGGTTTTATACCTGAAAAAGCATTCCAAAGAGCAAAAGCTGATGAATTCATAGATGCTATGGAACCATTATCAAAAGCATTAGATTCGACCTTTGGAATTTCAGATTTAGATGAAAGGATTAGGATACGAAAAGAGGTATTCGGACCAGAAGGAGATGGCACTAAGAATCTAGTATTGTTGGAAAAGAAAATTAGTGAATCAAAGACTGGTTGGGCAGCAGGTACTGATGAAATAAGCATAGCAGATCTAAAATTATTTACAGGCCTTTTCGGACTTTTTTCGGGAAATTATGATGGCATGGACGCATCAATTATTTCTAAATATCCTGACCTCATAAAATATCATGATAAGGTTGCCAACGAACCTCGAATCAAACAGTACTATGAGAAAGTAGACTCACAAGATATACGTTGGACCTTCCTCCCGGGGGCTTTCAACTAAGGAAACATCATTCTCCCTTTGCAAAAGAAATTAGACGATCAATAGGCAAATGATCAACGGTATCTCTACAGTAATGAGCTTCTGCAACTTTGCCTTCTTCGTCTATGAGTACATCAACCGGTATTGTTGACATTTTTGACATTGACATTGTCATAGGAATATATCCTCTTAATATGGCTTCTAGTGTGGTCAATGGAGCTCTCAAAGGTGCTAACATTACTCTTGTAGTAGATTTCTCTACACCATGGGCGAGGAAATGTTGGTAACTTTCATCTGCAACAATCGTAAATTTTGGATTATGTTTTGCCATTCTTTTTGCAAGGTCAGAAACTTCTGCATCAAAAACCCCAACCATAACGGTATTTTCAGGAAACTCATCCCATCTTTTCATAATCCGATTTATTCTAATGTTGCAAAACGGACAAGTTGAAAAACGGAAAAAGGTAAAAATTACTCTTCTACCTTTCATCGATGACATTTCAAAAGTAGTTCCATCTATGGCAGGTAATGATATATCTGGTGCAGGATCTCCAATTTTTAACTTAGGCATGTTACTGCGAAATACATCAATTGTAAAAACTAAACTATCATGCAATCTTGAAAATATATCATTAAAATTGTAATCTAAGTTTTTAATGGACTCGAACATCAGTTTAAATTTCTAATCATGACGTTGCGATATATCAACATTAGTTTTTGAATTGGTTTTTAGATATAGGAGTTGATTAAATGAGTAAATCTATTGTGTGGTTTCGTAACATACTGAGGCTACATGATAATCCTTTACTGCACGGGGCTTCTTTAGAGAAAATCGAATCCATAGTTCCAATATACATAATGGAAGAAGAGTGGTTTAACGATGAGATAAATGAAATAGGACTTAATCGAAAGAAATTTCTATACGAATCTTTATTGAATCTAAATAAGAATTTCAAAACTAAATATGGGAAAGATATTCTCATTTTTCATGGAAATTCCTCAGAAATATTAGATCCCATTCTTGAAAATCCAGATTTTGATATTAAATGGCTATTATGTGATTATTGTCAAGAACCTAGTAAACGAACATACATCAATAATTTAAAAGAAAATCTTGTTAATTCAGATATTAATATCAAAGTACTTCCTGCGGTCAATACTATTCTGGATATAGAAAAGGTAATTACATCAAAGAATTTTAACAATCCTAAATCATCAAAGGATATTGAAAAAATATTCAGAGAAAATTTCGAGAATAGTCCTCATGGATATATCATAGGTGATTTATTGACTCCTCCTAATACTTTGAATTTTAATCAAAGATTGATGGATATTTTGATTAATAATTCTCCAATTTCAAAATTTTATATCACTGAAGATATTCTAAAAAATAAATTAGAAAAATTAATTTTAAAATCAAATAAGACAGATTCTTATTTCACTGGAGGAGAAGACGAAGCATTAGAAAGACTTGAAAGAAAAGTTTCTCAAAGTCCAGATTTTGTTAACTCATTCAGTAAACCAAGCACAATTTCAACAAACATAGAAGATAATCCTATGGAACCTACTACTACTGGCCTATCTCCCTACCTCAGTAACGGCTGTATTTCTGCTAGGCTATTATGGAATGAATGTTTAAACATCCATTTTAATTCAGAACATACAGATCCTCCTGTATCATTACATGGTCAACTTATGTTTAGGGAGATGTTTTATCTTCTTTCTAGATCTGTTGACAATTGGGACAATGATGTTGATAACTCTAATTGTAAACCTATTCAATGGGGAGAATATGACGAATTAAAAATAAAAGCATGGGAATCAGGAATGACGGGTTTCCCATATATCGATGCTATGATGAGACAACTTGAGGCCACAGGTTGGATGCATCATCTAGGTCGTCATGCTGTATCTTGTTTTTTGACTCGTGGGCAACTTTGGCAGAATTGGAAACACGGCCGAGACATCTTCGAGAAAAAATTAGTTGATTCTGATTGGGCTCTTAATAATGGTAATTGGCTGTGGCTTGCAGGAGTTGCTCCATTTTCAATGCCATATTATAGAATATACAATCCTTGTCCCGATTCCAAATCAAGTCTTAATGTAGAAACTAGTAAAGCTAATTTCATTCGTCATTGGATTCCTGAATTGTCCAACTTCCCTTCAAAATATATTTTTGAGCCACACTTGGCACCGATAAATATTCAGAAAGATTCTAACTGTATTATTGGAGAGGATTATCCTCATCCAATAGTTGACAGAAAACAAACAAGAAAGACAAATCTCTTACTGTTTAAAGAAAGTAATGAAAAATTATTACATTAATTCATTTCATTCAAACTTAGCAGCAATCACTTTTGACACTATCTTGGGCACAAAAGCATGTTTTTGCTGGTACTATATCTGCGCGAATACTACGTTCTTCAAACAGAGCAGTTACCTTTTCTAATTCTCCAGAAGTATCTCCTCTTGCTTCAAGGCAAAGCTTGAGCCCCAGTAGTCCCCACATGTTATCTTTCCAAAGATCGATATCGGCACGATATACTTCTTCTGCTTCCTCTACTTCTCCTTGTTCTAGAAGTAAAGCTCCTAGGATATGTCTAACTGGTTGCATTTGCCCCCATGGTTCGTTGTACGCAAGATTTAGAGAAAGTTCTACTCCTCTGCGTAGATGATTGAATGCTTCAGTAAAATCAGCCTCTTGTCCATTTTGTTTTGCTAAGAACTGTCTACGATATTCTATTTCTCCGTCAAGTATAGCATCATTTACCAAAAGAATACAAGGCCCATCACTAGGATCTTGATACATCAAATTGTTGTGTAAAACTCGTCCTGCTAGAGCTGGATTTTGTAATGCTTCTTTGAATAGAGCTTGTTCTGCTTCTGCTTCTGAAACCATTCCTTTGGAGGCATAAGCCACACCTCTAGCATAATGCTGTGTTGCAATTGCAGCAGGAAATACATCCTTATCTGTATGAAGTGGCTCGTTGAGTATTTCATCCCATTTTCCAAATCTAATTAGAACATGCCATGGCATTGTTACGTAGGATTCCAAAAATATTGCACCCATTGGGATAATTCCAGCTAACATGAACTGTACTCCTGAATCAGCATCTCCTGCTGGAAGCGTACTAACAGCTTTTCTTGCATATTTTAGAGCAGTTTCGTATTGGCCATCAAACATTGCACACCATACTACGAAGTGATGATTATGCATTCTATAAAATTTATAAAATTGGGATTCATTACCTGTAATTTCGACATATCTATCATCTGCTTCTACAGCTGCTATATTACAGTCCATAGCTTCTTTCCATTGTCCAACCCAAGCATCAATATGAGATGGCATATGAACCAAGTGACCTAGTCCCGGCATCAGTGTACGTAGGACATCTGCGGCCGGAAGTGCTCTTTCAGGAAATGGAGATAATTCCAATGCATGACAATATAGATGGCAGAGCGCTGGATGTACTTTTGCTTCTTCACTACTTTCGAACGCAGCTTCAAGAACTTTAACTAGGAGTAAAGTATTATCATCTGCAGGAGTGATTTCACCTGTTGATGTATTCTTATCCCATAGTTGCCAAGCCTTTAGATTCATCAAAGCCTCAACATAAATTGCTGTAACATCTAGATTTCCTTTATATTTCTCATAAAGAGGAGCCATAGCATCTGCAAATGCAATATTTAATTCAGGGCTGTTCCCCATATTGAGGACTGATGGATCTGCTGCATCACGAGCTTCTTCGGAATGCCTTTCAGATAATGCATCAATCAAATCTTTTTCAAGTTCAGTGCACCCATCTTTTAGAGTAATTGCTTTTTGAATTGGATCATATCCTGAACCTAGCCCTGGAGTCCAGTTGTAGTTTGAGGAAACACAATATGCAATCCCCCACCATGCCATAGCACATTCAGGATCCAATTCAGCACATTTTGTGAAACATGCAATTGCTTCTTCATGATTATAATTTAACATATGTCCGTGAGCAAGAACATACATTTTTCTCGCTTCTTCATTTGCACAAGTTATTGTAGTTGCAAATGAATAATTTTCTGCCGTTCCAAAGTCATAGTCGCTAGGTTTTAAACTCATGAATTTCATGGGAAAATGATTCTTACTTAAGAGTTGACCTACATGTTTTATATAGATGACTTTTCAACAAAAAAATAATTGTTTTCCTTAACTAAATAAGCAATATCTTTTCCAACAATCTATATGGGACTGGAATCTAGGATTTCAAATGTGTTAGTTGGAATAATTTTAGCCTCAATCATATTTACTCCAATTACTGGGGAATTTATACAATCAGAATCAAATAATAAAATTCTTACAGTAGATTCGCCAATTGATTGCAGTGAAGAAAATAATACATCGAATGATACCATGTATGTAGATAATCAATTAGGAGATCGACTCAAACCCTGGAACGAAAAATTGTCCATATGGCACTGTTAATTATGCGATCAGTATGGCTAATAATGGGGATATCATTGAAATAAATGAAGGCGTTTATCATGAAAATATCATCATTCAAAATTTTGAAAATCTAACAATCAAACCTTCAGAAGGAGAAAGGGTAGTTTTTGATGGAACAATTAGCATTACAGGATGATTTAAATTCCGAATGGAGTTTAGACTCCAATGGTATATATCAAGTAGAGTTGGGGATTGATGCATGGCAAGTGTTTCTAGATTATGAAGAACAAATTCCTGCAAGATGGCCAAATGCAAATTTTAGTGATTACAGTGTACTAAATATAACGCATAATTGGGCTCATGGAACAATAGGTTCCACGGGCAATTATGTGAATGGAGAATTACAAGACGCAGGAGGAGTAGAAGGTTCGTATGTCGGATTAAATGATAGCGGAATAGATCCAGTTGGTGCAATAGCAATATTAAATGTTGGATCTTTCAAGACATATAGCAGAACTATTCAAACATTTAATTCATCATCTTCGACATTCACATATGAAGAAGTCCCAAGCTGGAGAGATAAGCATCATAATTATTTTCTTGAAGGGAAAAAAGAGTTGATTGATACGCCTCATGAATGGTGGTTTGATCCTACAGGAAAAACCATTTACATGATGTTCGAAGATGGAATAAATCCAAATGAATTAGATATACGTGTCAAAACTCAGGCTTATGCATTTGATATTTCAAATAGTAACAATATTACAATTCAAAATTTAGATTTTTTTTCCACAACTTACAAGATTTATGATTGTGATGGATGTTCGGTAATAAATACAGAATTGATGTACCCAAGTACTTCAAAGAGAAGTCTAGGCATCGCTGGAGAGCCAACAGATGAACGTTGGGCGACTAGAATGGATAGATGTACCAATTGTCTAGTCGATAATTCCTCTTTTGCTCACACTGATGGGTCTGCTATTGAATTCCATGGATCTGATTCGAAATCATATAACAATATAATTAATAATTCAAATTTTGAATTTATTGATTGGTCTTCGTCAGATTTACCTGGATTGATGGTAACTGTTTATGCTGGAGGAGTAAATAATTCTTTTACAAATAACACTGTTCATCGTGCAGGGGCTTCATCCACATTAAGTATCGGCGATTCTCCCAGAATTTTCTATAATGATATTTCTAATACTGGACATATCCAGAGTGATGGTGCAGTTGTTCAGTTGATGATGAATGAACAATCAGATTCTGAAATTGCATATAATTGGATTCATGATACGCCCAAATACGGGATTCGAATGGATGGCCCTATTGGCGGTACAAATACCGGTCGTAATGCTACTGTACATCATAATGTGCTATGGAATGTCAAATCAGGAATAATGGCTAAAGGAGATTATCACGAAATACATAGTAATACTATTTTTGGAAGTGATTTAGGATTTGGGAAAAATCAAATAATAATTTTGTATGAAAATAATCATGGAAATGAAAATTCTACAACTGCATTTAATGCTGCTGACAAAATATCAGCACATCGTTCAAAATCGTATTCAAGTGACCCAGTTCCTGGAATTTATTTAAATAATTTCAATGGTTATTTAGATACTGAATTATCGGTTTATGACATGCTCCGTGCTCCCGAAAATCATGATTTTAGGCCTATAACGAATTCACTATTGGACAATTTAAGTGCAGGAGCATATGATGCTTACGACTCAAATCAATGGTCTGCAGGAGCATCCGTGAGTTGGCAACCTATGATTAATCCAAAATTAGGTTGTATAGACGAGAATGCAATTAATTTCGATTCTTCTGCGAGGATTGATAATCATAGTTGTACTTTTGATATAAATAATGAGAACTTAGAAGAAGATGAGAACTTAGAAGAAGATGAAATTGAGACTGATGTAGAATCTGAGGTGGGAAATATTAGAGGTATAATTTCAATTGTTTCGTTGTCATTCCTTGTAATAATTCTAATATCTATATTTATAAGGTCAAAATATAGGAAATAAATTAGATACTATTTGGGCTAATAAGACTGTCCTTATTTTCTAACTTTCATACTCCATCAATTTCATAATCCCAAGTAATAAGTTGTATTTCATAGTCAACCTGTTCTCCATCATCATTATGCTCACATTGAAAACTTCCGCCTTCTTCTGCATCAACTCTAATGTCAACGAAATAATCATCAAGACCTTCTTCTCCAAGGTCAATAGCATCTGTAATTTCTGATATTGAGTAATTACTTAATGGCGCTGTAGCCTCTGAAGCAGCCCAAATATCCATTGGAGCACCACCAAATAAGAACAAAGGCCAATCCTCGCCGATTTGTAATCCAGTGTTTCCTTGATGATTGTAATATGACTCTGTTACTGTACTATTGTGGAAATCAAGCAAACTGTGTCTAATAGTTCCGGTTATTTCATCGTTTTCTGTATCTCCTCCTACAGCACAACCTAATCCACTACTAGTTTCATCTTCTTCGAATGATAGATAAATAGCAATCCCTACTACATTATTTCCATTTGGCCATTCTTCAATAGAACTAGAGCTGTATTGAAGCTCTAAAGTTTCTCCATCAATAATGTACTCAGAACCCGAATCTAAGATTATAACCTCCTGGTTTATACTAACATAATATAATCCCTTAGAATCGGACGAATTCGATGAATCGGGTGCAGCGATAAAATATACTGCCTCACTCAAAACTAAACCAAGAGCTATTACTGCCGTAATAGCACCTATTTTTTCGCGATTTGGCATTTCAAATCTTCCGAATGAAGATAACTCAGGACTTCTTATCTGATTCAGTACAAAGTGGGCTATGAAAGCCGCCCCCATTCCTGGAACTGAGGGGAAAATACCATCAGCATCTCCAAATTTAAGTAAAGTCCATACAATTACTCCAATAAATGCTGAAATCATCATCACTATCGAGTGTGTCGTATCCGGCTTGTAACCCATCCAACGTATTATTAGGAGTGGAATGAAAATTCCTCCAAGACCATAGACGGCAAGAACAACTAATTTGAACACTGAATCTCCTCCAGGGACGTATAATCCTCCAATTGAAATCATGGTAGCGAATGCTGCTACAATTAAAGTAACTCTTTTTGTGGTTTTATGATCTTGACTCCATTCTGGCTTAATATCATCTGTGATGGCAGCAGTACAAGCTAGAACCTGACTATCAGCAGTCGACATGGTTGCTGCAAAAATAGATGCTAAAATCATCCCAACACCAATTTGTGGCATTGTTTCCATTGCCATCATTGGTAATCCTAATTCTGGATCAAAATCACTAGCAGTAAATAGAATTCTACTTGCTAGACCAATAATCAACATCAATATTACGAAAGGAGTCTGCCATACAAAGAACCAAATCATTGCTTGTTTTCGGTCAGAATCAGATCCCAAGGTCATAACTCTAGAAACAACCTGAGGTTGTCCAGCGACACCAAGTCCACCAAGGAAAAATGCCAAAGCCCACATAGAGAATCCAAATTTTAAATCAGGTGGAAAGAATTTAGTGAGTATGGGATCTTGCGACTCTAGGCCTTCAGTAAGTCCTCCAAATCCTCCAACTTCCTGCAATGCAATCCAGCAAAGAATAGTGGATCCTACTATCATTACACATGACTGGGCCGCATCTGTCCAAATTGAAGCTCTAATTCCTCCAGCATAGCAGTAAGCTACAACTAGTACAAAACCAATCAAAATTCCAATCATTTCGTCCCAGCCCATCATGACATACAGCGCCTTTCCTCCCGAAGTTAGTTGAGCTGCTGCGTAAATACTGAGAAAAAGTACCGATAATACAGCAGCTAACTTTGCTTCAGGTGCACCAGCTTTATCAGCAACCAGCGAAGATAGTGAACGGATACCTCTTTCTTGACCCTCTTCTTGAATAAATTTGTATAACCATGCCCAAGCCACAACCTGTCCAATAGTAGATAAAAGGGCCAACCAAATAATATTGAATCCTAACATGTAAGTAAATCCGATAAAACCAATAAACATATATCCAGAATTCCAAGTACTAACAGCAGATAATGCAGCCAATGCTGGATGCATGCCTCTGCCTGCCACCAGATAATCATCGGTTGTGTCTTCTTTTACCATCATAGAAGCAAGGCCTACACCTGCAAAAATAGACATAAAAAATAGAAATGAAAGAACTAACATCAAATCCATTACATTGTATCCATAAGGGTATACTATTTGTCTATTTCTGACCGATTAAAAATTGTTTAGATAATTATTTTTTAGATGAATAGGATTTAATCCGACAATATAGGCCGAAGACTATGAAAACATGTGTCTTTGGCATGACCCTCATCATTATTCTAGTTCCTTTATCTGGATGCACTACTCTAGTTGATGATGCTGATAATTCAAATAATATTCCTATAGAATATAGTGATGCGATTTTTAAAATATCGCATGGAGAAAATAAATATGAAGTCAAAATCAAATTAAATCATACTGCAGCACCTTCTCATGTAGATAATTTTCGAAAACATATTTCTGGAGGCAATTATACCGATTCACAATTCCATAGAATAATTGATAATTTTATGATTCAAGGTGGTGATTTTGAAAATAATGATGGTTCTGGAGGATATGCAGCCGATTGGTATGGTATCTGTAATGGCGCCGAAACATCAAAAGCCAATTGTCCTGAGCAAACGAGTTGGAATGTACCAGATGAAGCTAATAATGGCCTAAGACACAATCCTTGTACTATATCCATGGCTAAAACTATGCAGCCAAATAGTGGCGGATCTCAGTTTTTCATAGTCCCTACTGATTCTTACCCTCAACATTTAGATGGAGTGCATACTGTATTTGGAGAAGTCATACAAAGATGTGACGCCATAACAGAGTTATCAGAAGTTTCAACCGATAGTAGGGATAAGCCAATAATTCCAGTAATAATTTACTCTGCTGAAATTTCTGAAACATATATCGAATTTGTTGATTCAGAGAATGAATTAGAAAATGAACAAGATATTTGTGAACAAGTCGGACCAGGTATGGATTTAAGTGGCATCGATTTTACTGGTTGCGATTTTAAAAATTTAGATTTATCATATTCTGACTTTACTAACTCAACGTTAGTTGAAACAAATCTAAAAAATACTGATTTTACTGGAGCGACCTTCTTTAATGTGGATTTTAGTTACTCAAATATGGAAGGTACAATACTGGATAAAATAAATTTTAGTGATATTAATTTAGATCATATACAGGGATGCGCATCCATACTTCCTTCAGAATGGTATTGTTTCGAAGTCCTATTCGAGAATTTTTGGGCTGATCAAGTATATGCCTTATTTGATGCAAATCAGGAATATTATGACAGAATTAACAACCTTCCTTATGAGGATCGAGAAAATCAATTTTTTACTATAATTGAAGAAAATGGAGTATCATCCGATGAAATAAATTTTCCAAATTATGATGATTACAATTACTTTTATCTCGGGCCCGAATGTGTCCTAAATGATGGTAATATCTATGCTATAGATGCCTCTGGTATTAATTTGTCAGGTTGTATCTTCAATAATTTAAATATTTATGACTCAAATTTTTCATCTATTAAATCCGTTTCTACCAGTTTTGAATTTGCCTTTATTGGTAATTCTGATTTCTCTAATTCTGATTTCTCTAATTCAACATTTTATACGGTAAATATTGATAATTCGGATTTTTCTAACATTGAAAGCACAAAGGGATATGTCTTTTTCCAATCTGGATCATGGTTAAACGTTACAATGGACAACTCAAGTTTCGGCTCTCTTTATGTGTATCAAATATATCTTAGAAGTGTAAGTCTAATGGCTTTAGATTCTGAATATATCGACTTTAATGTTTTTACTGAAAATTTAAGCTTACTCGATATCGATGTAAGAAGAATTTTCTGGAATAATGTCAATAATTGCTCAACTATTATTTTGGATAATGGTTCAGGTTGTTTTGATAATATTATTATCGGACCTAATTTTAATTCTCGATATAATTCTAATCTAAGCGGATTAGATATGTCCCAACTAAATCTTAGTGGCTCCAAACTCAGTAATGTAATCTGTCCGGAGAAGCTACCTGAGAATTGGATATGCATACAGAGATCCTCTTATGGAGATATGGAATTTAATGGTGTAATTATTAATCCTAGTGATAATTTATCAAATTTGGAATTAAGTACAACAAACTTATCAAATCTTAATATTTCAAGTTCTGACTTATCTTATACTAGAGCAGTTAATCTAGTGAATTGTCCTAATATGTTGCCCGACGAATATTACTGCCTCAATAATAATATTATTGGGCCAAAGATGAATATTATTCATGCAAATTTATCTAATTTAGATTTATCAGAAATTAATTTCTACATGATGCATGCAAGGGATCTGCAGACTTGCCCTTCATCATTGCCCGATGATTATACCTGCATGGCAATACCAGATGAATCCGAAAAGTATGTTATTTTAGGTCCCGATATGATACTTGAAAACTATGGATCTTTAGAAGCTAACATCAATATGTCTTTTGCATATTCAGATATGACTGATCTTAATCTCACGAATATGACTATTTTAAACTATGATTTTACAGGTACGGATTTTTCTAATACAATACTAGATGGAACTATATTCAGAGGTTGCACATGTCCAGATGGTACTTCATCTTCTTGGCAAGATAATACTTGCTCAAATAATTTAATATAAAGTAATTTTTAGTCTTCAAATACTTCAATTTCTGCATTTTTCCGTATAAGATCAGTGAATTTTGATGTGTAACGGGTAGCACGTACTACGTGATTATCTATCCAATGATAATTGCCTCCTCGAGGTTTACCCATGAGCAATGAATGATATCTGAATCCCTTTATTTCTAACCATTTTTTAGTAACTTCCCTATGTTCTTCAGTACGAGCAGTAAAAAAGCAAATTTGATGCCCTTCTTCGAACCATCTATTAATTGTCATTATAGCATCAGGATACGCCTCTGCTGATATCATCCTTTCCGGCTCTTCATTAGGTATATCCTCTCCCACCGTCCCGTCAATATCTATCAGGTAGTTTTTGATATTCTCCGGAAGTAAGGGACTTGCTGCTTTTCCAGAAACATCAGTAGAACCAACTAACTTCATGAATGTATACATTCACAGGACGCTCATAATCATAACTATTTTCTGATATCTAATAATAGTGATGATTGACTATGAAAATAGTCTATCAACGCACATTATAGCATTATAATATATACTTTCTCAGTTACTACTTCCGACTAATGTATAATCATTGGAAAGTGGCGTAGCACCTGTTTCTGTAGAGAAAATCATGCCATCTTTAAATCGATGGAAAGAAAGAACTGCTTCAGAAGTAGAGTCATTAGAGAAATGTGCAATAGCATGCTGTACTCCTACTTCACTATTCTCGTAAAGTATTCTATGTTTCTCAGTTTTTACTGCATCACTACCTGCAAAAGCCAATATATCTTTCTTTTTCATTACGGCATCTCCAACATGTGGTGTAAAGGTGAATTCATCATGCAGTATAGCTTCTAGGGCAGCAACATCTCCCGATTCAAATGCAGTTTGGTATTTGGCAAGTATTGACATATTTTGACCGATAAGTATTCTTCGTTTAACATAGTCGGTTAAGGGACTTCAAAATTAAAAAATCAACTTAAAAAAATAATCTAAATATTCTTAAAATAATTCCCACCAATTTATTCTAGAACTGGTCTTAATTTTTTTCAAGGAGTTTATGTTCTTGCCATTCATAAAATTCTAACACACTATTCATTTATGAAGAAATGTTTTTTAGAAAATACTGGTTTAGTTCGTATACAATATTAATTTAAGTAATATCCAACAGGCAGCTTTGATTAATCATGGATGAAGTCAGACAGAACACTTTGAGGATTAAAGATGGAGTCAAAGAAGACTCTTTAGATTGGTTTGAAGAACTTTATGCATCAGCAAATGGTGATGAATATTGGATTCCCTGGTCGAATGGTGAACCACATCATTTTCTTACTGAATGGGTATCAAAACTTAAGTCCAAAGGAAGAGCATTAGTTGTTGGATGCGGACTTGGAGAAGATGCAGCATATTTATCCAGAAAGGGCTGGAATGTAACTGCATTTGATATTTCACCTTCAGCCATTCAATGGGCAAAAAAAATTTATTCTTCAGAAAATATCGATTGGCAAGTGGCAGATCTTCTTTCTCTTCCAGAGGAATGGTTTGGTTTATTTGACTTGGTTGTTGAAATCCATATCCTCCAGGCAATACCTGAATCAACTCGAATTCTTGCCGCCCCCAATTTGGCTCCTTTATTGGCACCCTCAGGCCAGTTAGTATGTATAGGTCGATTAAATGAAAAAGAAGAAGAATATGAAGGCCCACCATGGCCACTCTCTCGTAGTTTCATTGATTCTATAGGAGTAGATATAAAAAATGTGAATTTCATAAAAAAACAACTTCCCAATGATGATCCGGATGTGATTAGATATCGCTCAGTTTGGAAAAGAGAAATTTAAGCTCGCTGAATATCATAATATCCATTCTGCAAGAAAAGGCATAACGGCTTCAGATTTTGTTACAACTCCCATATGTCCTCCGGGAACATCAACTAGTCTAACATTCTTTAATGAAGAAGCGACTATCTTACACGCTTCATATTGGTGCAGAGGCGTTTCTTTACTCAAAGTAATAAGAATTGGATGTTGTATACTCTCATAAAATGATACAGGAGTCTTATCATAGCAAAGCATTCTTGCTTCACTGAGAATTTTTGGTTGCAAATTCATCCACATTTTCTTTCTCTCTTCTGGCATAGAATCCCATGTTCCTGTATTATTCCAATAATCTACAAAATCTCTAATAAAATCTTCTGGATCGAGATTTTCTGTAAAAAATTTTTCAGTCACTTCTCCAAATTCATCTCGTAAATCTTCTTTTTCTGTAAATTGAAGACAGCCCCATACTATTGGCTCATGAGTTGCTATTTTCCTTATTTTTTCTGGATATTTTTTTGCGAGCTTTAGAGCGATAAAGCCGCCATATGAATGACCAATTATGTCAATAGGCTTATTTTCTGCCAATAATAGTGTTTCAGCGGCTAAGTAGTCATACCATGGATCAATTTCTCCATCTCCTTTCCAATTGTCAGTTCCAGGATAACATAAATAATGAGGACATATAATTTTCCTCCCTTTTAGCATAGGTAATAGGTCACTCCATTGTCTAGAATCTAATCCAGTACTACATAGCAACATAACCGTCCTCTCTACTCCTTCTTTTTCGAAGTAATAGAAACTGTGCCCTTCGATCTCTATGTGTGACATAATTTAACCAAACATTCTTGAGTAATATATTCATTGTTAAAATGTTTAAAAAAATATTTCATGATATCTTTTTGTTTTTATTCATTAATCGACAATATATAAAAAAAATCTATCCTTTAAAATCATGAATAAGCGAATCATAGTCTTTGGAGGAAACGGGAGAATAGGAAACCAAATCGCAAAAATGGCAATTCAAAAAGGATATGAAGTAACTTGTCTTGGCCGTTCTGTATCCCTTGAAAATATTCCTAATGGAGCATTACCACTACAAGGAGATGTTACTGACGAAAGTATAATTTCTGAGGTAGTTAAACAGTTTGATGTAGTAATTTTAGCATTATCAATTCCAAGAAATTCTAAATCACCATTCGCAAGAATCACTGGACCTTTAAATTTACATAGCAATTCGATGAAAATTTTATTAAAAAAATTAAATAAATCTAAAACAAAAAGAATCATTAAAATTTCTGCACAAGGTGTTGGTAATTCAAAGAATCGTACAGGCTTATTCTTTAGAATTTTAATTAAAATCAGCAACCTTAGATTTGCATTCAATGATCATGAAAAAGCCGATATGATGTTGAAAGATACAGATTTGGACTGGACCATAATTCGCCCTCCTATACTAAAAGATCAATTTAGAGGAAAAAAAATAATTGGAGATGAATTGTTGATTACTAGGAGTAATACCACAATCTCTCGACCTGATTTAGCCAAATGGATCGTAGAGATAATTGATGAACCAGAATTCTACAGAAGATGTGTGACAGTTTCAGAAGAATGAATTATATCAATTTATGAACATATATTAAAAAATAGATATCATTAATCATAACTATGCCCAATAGTTCCTTACACTCTCCACGAAGAGATCAAACTGGGAATAAAACCCCAAGTACTGCTTCAAGGATTTGGTTCATAATCATAATATCCTTCTCAATCTATTTAGGTTGGTATTACAGTGCAAATAATTTAGGAATTTGGCTTCTATGCTCTTTAACCATGGCTACATTATTACTGAATTTAGGATGGTTTATATTTTCTAGAATATCTGAAAAATATGATCCAGTTGAATTATTCACTTATCTTAATGAAGAAGAATGAAATTTAAATCAAATTTTATCACCAATACTCACTAATTGTAATTGAAGTAACATTACAAGTCATACAAGTTGTACTTCTTAACTCTCTAGTAATGTACTCTTGGTACAATAGAGGCGATCCACAAGCAGGGCAATTAAAGATAGCTAATATTTCCATATCTCTCACATACCCATCTATGCTTTACTCTATAAAGTTAGTGTCTTTTTTACACCTTATTAAAGAATGATTTCTATTTTCTCTCAAAACTATCTTCTTCATTTTAGATATGATTTCCCTCATCATCTGTAAGGATTATATTTATTCCAAATCCTCGTTTATGAAACGATATTAATTCTAATTCATGTATCCTATGTCCAGTGATTGCAGTGCCAATGTAGGGTTTCAAATCATCCTTTTTTTGATATATTTCCTGTGGCGTCAATTTTCTTCTTGTACCTTCAATGTCATCAAACCATGGGAAAATCCCTTCAGGGGAAAATCTTACTCCGAGTATCATATCACAACCCTCTGTCCACTGAGCAGCATCCGCGTCAGCCATACTAGGTATTGCAGGTGCATTTGGGTGTGTGTGTAACCAAGTTGTGAAACGCCCTCCCCTAACTCCTCTTTCTTCACCGAATATCTCATCATTCCACTCTTCAGGGACATGGTGAACTGAAAATGCATCGCCACGATTTACTAAATGAGGCTCTCCAAGGATGTAGCCTTGACCAGCAAATAATTTATTTTGAAAATTTACTCCTCTATACAAATCTTCTATCTTTTTAGGATTTTTAATTTTTGGATTTGGATCCATTCCTACTAATATTTCATCTGGAAGTGACTCAAAAGTCCAATTTATTATTTTTTCTAAAGTAGTAATTGGCATTAGAATAAATGCTGGATAACTATCCTTATTTTCAAGAGATTGTTTATTGTATTTCTGAGCTGATTTCACTAACCAATCATCAACCATGTATTCATTTAGAAGACACCTTTGAATTAAAACCATCACCTAACTCTGGAATTATTATTCATCCCACCAATTTGGGGCATTGAACCAATTTTCATGATCAATAGGTCTGTCTACAGTAGGCAGAGTGAGGACCTGATATCCTGCAAAAATAGTCATCCCTATGGCTGCACAGGGCGATGGCAGATAATCCTCTCCGGCCTCTGTAACCACTAATTGAATAGTATGCCCTTTAGGGACTATCACATCCATTGGATTGAATTCCATTAGCATTCTATAGTTCGTCATAGGTGAAGTTGGTTGCGACTCATATCCGCCATCTCTATACCTAACGTCCATAGTAGCATGCCCTAATCTTAGTCCCGTTGTTCCATCAAACATTGTTACAAATAATTGACCTCCATTGCAAGTATTTGTTCGGGCATCTACATGTAAGGTTGGTAATCCTGAGATATGTAAATCATCTGTCAGAGGTTGACTAGTAATGGTCATTGATTGTTGTGAGTTAATCGTTCCAGACATGCCTCCATCCCAATCAGCAATTGCATACTGGATATAATTAGTATCCTTAGCCGGCCAAGTTTCTTCTATATGCCATTCTCCATCATTTCTTTGTACTTGAACATAAGATTCCGGCTCTTCTCCTATGTCTTTTAAATAATATTCAAACCATGGAAAAAGCTCTATCGCCCAATCCATTCTCGATACGCTTGGAAATGCTTCTGCTCCATATCCAGATTCTAATTCTTCATGAACAGTAGGTTGATCAGGATAATTATGACCCCATTGTCCAGCAATCGTCCTTACATTAATTCCAGCATCTTTCAGTAATTGATGAGTTGGAAATGCATGATAAGGATCTACATTCCAATCTTGTAAACCCCATACTATGTACACACTTCCTTCATAATTATCAAGCACATCTTGTAGATGATACCTTTCTTCCCAATAATCATTCCATTCGTCTCCTCCAAGGCCCGCACCAATCCATGTAGTGAAAGGACTTAGAGGACCAATTGCATCATCACTACAAAATCTCATATCATCGCTTGTAGCATCCGCTGTCGCACCTTCATAGAGGACGTCATATAATAATGCCCTAGCCTCACTAGATCCATTTCGATAGAACATTTGTTGCACTCCAATTGAACCAGATATTGGGACGATTGTTTTTAGGTGCTCAGAAGGATTTTGCGCCGCTTCCCAATTTGTAGTTCCTGCATATGATTTTCCCATTAAACCAACATTACCATTCGACCATTCCTGTTCGCCAAGCCAATGAACTGCTGCTTGTATGCCAATTTGCTCCCCAAGTCCTTTAACATCTTGGCAATGTGTAGATTTACCTGTCCCAAATGTTGAAATTTGTGCTAGAGCATATCCATGTGGAACAAATTCTTCTAAAACCCATAAGCCAACTCCTAAATCTGGAATCGTATTAGGATTAGAGTCTTCTCCTGCTACTCCTTCTCCTCCAAAGTCATAGTAAGGATGAACAGTGGCAATTACAGGTACTTTAGTCCCATTAGGGACATCTGGCATCCATAACGAGACATGCATCAAGGCAGGCTCTGGGTATCCAGCATCTTGCTCAGAAAGCGGCAATTCTACTTCTACAAAATGTTCCGTAGGTCCTGACCACGAGTATAAACCTTCAACAGGTAATTGACTCCTCCATCCGGACATATTTAGGTACATATTCTCTCTTTCATGTACTGTGGTATTCCACCACTCACTGTCTGAGTTATTGCTTTTTGTTTCAATTGAATTTGAAAATATACATCCAGACAGTGTCATACATACAAACATTAGAGCAACGCCAGTTACATACACATGTTTGCTCATTATGTATGCGAAGTGATTTTTATTATTGTAATTGATGTATTGGCGACCCTTAAAGAACTAGTATGTCATATTCCTATAATTTCAATATCTAAAACTAAATGATCCCAGTGAGGTGCATATGACTTTACTTTATTTATATCAATATTTTTTACTTTATAATTTTTATTAATTTTTTCTAGTATTTTTTTTGCTTGGATGACTAATTCTTGATGATTATCTGAAGAAGATAATCCATGAATATGCAATATTCCTCCATTTTCTTTCAGGCAGTTTAGTGCAATATGGTATGATTTTTCAGCTGTTGGTAGAAGGCCCAATACAACTCTATCTGCAACATCTCTCAATTCTCTAGTAGTAACTCTATTATCTCCTTCAATCACACTACATTTTTTTTCTACATTATTATTTTTTAAATTAAATTTTAATGCTTTTATTGCATTATCATTCCATTCACAGGAATATACATGTTTCACTTCACTATTAACTAATATAGGCAAAGTATAGTATCCAATGCCACAGAATAAATCAACCACCACTTCTCCTTCTGAGATCACTTCTCCCATTCTCCTTCTTTCATTTATATTTCCTGAAGAAAACATACATTCAGTCAGATGATAGCCGTATTTTATCCCATTTTCCTTCCGAATAACCCAGTCTTTTTCTCCAATTAACATTTCTACAGACGACTCTCTCTTTTCCCCAATTATTTCTCCACTCCTCCCAACTCTTTTTACGCCTAATGATTGAGCAATAATTTCCCATATATAATTACCATTTACTATCCATTCTTTATCTATAAATGATGAACTTGGAAGAAGAACTACATCATCAAATTTTTCCCAACGCTTAGGTATTTCTTTCTTCAGCCTCTCTATATCTCGAGAACAGTATTTTTTTGATATTAAGTAATCATTAATTGATAATACTAATCTTTCATAAGGAGTCATTTTACTCACCAATTATCCGTTAAAATGTCCATATATTTTTCTTGCCATAGATCTACCTATTCCGGGAACTTTCATTAATTCATCAATACTTGCATAATCTATCCCTTTCCTTCCTCCAAAATGACGTAATAATGATTGTATTTTCTTTGCACCCAGCCCTTCAATTTCCTCCAATGGATCTAAAAGTGTTTTTTTACCTCTTCTTTTCCTATGATATTTATTAACAAATCTATGTGCTTCATCTCTGGCATGAACTAATAATCTTCCACTACGTTTGAGAACTATTGGTTCTCTATCTAACATGTGTAATGTTTCTTCCTTTTTAGCCAATGCTGCTACAGGAAATCTTCCATTTAATTCATATTTTTCTAGCATCTTAGTTATTACTTTTAGATGCGTTTTTCCTCCATCAAGGAGTAATAAATCTGGCCATTCCTTCTGCCTCTTCAACCATCTTTCAACGACCTCAGACATCATTCTTAAATCATCTAAGACATCAGTTTTAACTCTGTAAGTACGATATTCTTTCTTATTTGGTCTCCCTTTACTTAGGACTACTGAAGCACCAACTCGCTCTTCTCCTAAAATTTGTGCCATATCAAAGCATACTACATAGTCCATTGAATCTAATTGCAATAATTTTGCACAATCGTTTGCTGCATTTTGTTCCAAACTTCCTGAACTTGTTTTCTGATTTCTTAATACATTTATCTCAGCATTTTGATCAGCCATTCTTCGCAATTTAGCCAATTCTCCTCTTTTTGGAATTTTTATCTCAATCTTATCCTTTCCTCTTTTCTCACTTAACCATTTTTTCATTGAATTTCCCAAAGGCGATGGAATGAGAAGTGTTTTAGGCGGTCTTCTATTTGTATAATGTTCAGACAAAACACATGCTACTGATTCTGAAATATCGCCTCTATGGATTAGTGGATAATCCACCTTTCCTTGAATTACGCCATTTTTAGCATGTAATATTGTTACCGAACCCCTATCTTCTCTGGATGCAAAACCAATTGCATCACAATCTTGATAAAATCGACTATGAATAATTTGTTGAGAAATTGTTTTTTGTACAGTACTAATCATATCTCTCATTCTTGCAGCTCTTTCATATTGAAGAGCTTTAGATTCTTTATCCATCTCATTTTGTAACGAACTAATTAATATTCCAGCATCTCCATCTAAGACACTTGTTACAGCTTTTACTATTTCTGGATAACCTTCCGGATCTACGCAAGGTCCTTTACATAATCCAATATGTTTTGAGAAACAACCTTCTTGTCCTTTACAATCTTTATCTCTAATACCAAATTGACTTCTAAGAAGTTGTATTACTCTTTTTGCAGCACCTGCATCTGGAAATGGCCCCCATCTCAAGTCTCCTTTAGCTGGAAATCTTGTGTACAGAATTCTTGGAAATTCTTCTTTTGTCAAAGAAATAAATGGGTATGATTTATCATCTTTTAATCTAGAATTGTATCTTGGTTTGTGTTTGCGAATTAATTGTCTTTCAAGTATAAGTGCTTCACTAGGAGATTGAGTCACAATGTATTCAATATCATCGGCATCTGAAACAAGTTGAGGAATCATTTGTCTATCGGGGTTAGAAGAGAAGTAAGATCGTACTCTTGATTGTAAATTAGTTGCTTTACCTACGTACATTATTCGCCCATCCTTTCTACGGAAAAGATATACTCCGGATTTATCGGGGAGGTCCAATTTGGACTGCTCAACTGGCATGTTAGATGATGCGCCGTAGGTTAACACCCATGAACCCTTGACATGTCCGATATCATATGATATCTGGGGCAGAGCTGAGAATACTTTCTCATTTATCCAAATTTCAAGGTAATGAGGAGGCTAAATGGAATATTCCACGAGAACAATCTCTTCCCGGTATTGCAGAATCATTGGGAGTTGTAAGATCTGCTTTACATGTCCCATTAAATTCTTTGGAAAAGGCTAATCTTGTCATATCTAGAAATGCAAGAGTTTCAGGAGTAAAATCTAGAAAAAGAACTGTCATTCATATTACTGAGGAAGGATTATCTGCTCTTTCTGACAGTGGAAAACCAAAATCAAGGAAACACCGTAATTTTGGCCCGATACCCAATCTATCAATAATTCATGGAAGGCAAATAGAAATTAAAAAAATAGCTGAATTATTAGAAAATGGAAAGAATATAATTCTTAACGGACTTCCTGGAATAGGTAAGACTAGTTTAGCACGTGCCGTTGCAGATTTCTTGATGGAGAAAGGATGGATGTTGCGATGGGCCTCTTGTAATGGCGATTCTGATGTTTCATCAATAGCAGAAATGTGGTTGGGTCAGTCTGGATGGTCTTCTCCAGAAGCTATAGCAACGAATTTAGACTCTGCTCGAACATTATTGGTCATTGATGAAATTCAAGAATTAAATCGACGCCATCTAGACAATGTTGGTAATCTATTATCTGAAATTTCTAATATCAAATCATCTGTTCTAATAATGGTAAGGGCACCCAGCCCATTCAAAGAATTATTAAATTTCGAAAGTATTAGATTAGATGGATTACATTATGATGATGCCAGAGAAATTCTCCCTCCTGATTTAGATGAAAAATCTGCCTTCAAAATAGCTGAATCATTAGGAGGACATCCATTGGCCCTACATCTTTGGTCTCCTGAAGAAGAAATCCCAGAGAAAGTTGAAGCAGTTCAAGAATATGTAAGATCTACAGTGATAAAAAGACTTACTGATGAAGGGCTAGAAACTTTAGATGAATTATCTATATCCCCAATTCCTTTAACTTTTGATGAATTATTTTTCCCTCTAGGAGCAAATGAATTAGATAATTCAGCAATCCTGAGGTGGAAGAATAGTGAGATAGAACCACACCACCTGATACGAAACGTTCGTAGAAATGATATATCCGCAAAAAAATTGAAAAAACTAAATTCTCAAATGGCAGAAAAATGGTCTAAACGCCAAGGATATAAGGCGAAGAGAATAGAGGCACATTTCCACCTAAACTCTGAGAAAGATATTGATTCTGACTGGTTAATATCTAATATTTCAGAGATAATGAATCAAGATAGTGCAGCAGCAGCCATTATTATTGAACAAGCTTTAGAACTTAGTAACGATTCTAGTTTAAGAGAGATAGCATCTGATATAGCACTAGAGAGAGGAGAAACAGACATCGCCAGTTTACATATTGATTCACTTCCAGAGGGTCCAAATAAAAAACTCCGTAAGGCACGCCTTGCAAGAATTAAGGGAAATTCAAAACTCGCTGAAAAATTAGATTTGGAAGCAATTACCGATCTTGATAATGCTGAAAAGATAAAACATGAAATTTCTCAACTCGTTAGGTTATATGACGACAGACTACCCGGTCCCATAGATTCAATTTTGGTAACAAAAATAAACAAGAGAATAGAATCTTTAGATATTTCTAAATTACCTCTTGATCAGAAAAATCCAGCAATGTTATCTGTGAATCTTCTAAAATTTTACATAGCATCTGAATCACAGAATCTTTCTTCTGCTGCATCTGCAAGAAGTTTACTGGAATCACAACTGGGTTATGAACACCCAAGACTGCGAATTCTTGATTTAAGATCAAGATTATTCGCAAGAGAAAGCGATGTAGCATCGCCAGAATCTATTGAAGCTGCAAGGAATGAAATCAATAAATGCGATAATTTACTTGATAAAATAAGTCTAATACATGCCACTTTAGAGGCATCAGGACAGAATTATCCTAGATGGTTAATTGAAATTCATTCTAAAGTTTCCGAGGAATTTTTACGCGAAGATATAGCGGCTTACAGAAGAATTGCTGCACAAAAATGGTTTTGGAGAGGATTATTGGAACCTGAGAGGAAATTATCGCATTGGAGAGAAGCATTAGATAGATTCAGAAAAGCTGAATGTAGCAACGCAGCAAATGAGTTATTAAGAAAAATTTCAACAATAATATAATTATATCTCTGCCCCAATCAATGTTCTAGTTTCCGAAATACCTGGTATATTTCTAATATCTTGAATAATACATCTTGTTAATTCAGCCTCATCATCAGCTTCAATTTTTACAAATAAATCATGCATCCCAAAAACAATCCATTGCCCAACAACGGTTTCGAATTTACTTACTTCTTCTCGAACTTCTATTTCTCTTCCTGGACTAGTTGTTATTAATACAAAACCAACTGCCATTATTGAGCCTCCACTGCAATCAATGTTTCAGTATGCTGAACTCCTGGTATAGCCCTCATAACTCCAATCAATGTTTTGGCCATTTTACGTTCATCTTTGAATTCAATTCTAGCAACTAAATCGTATTCTCCATAAGAAACATGTGTTTCTGTAACTTCTTCAATTTCGAGTAATTTTTGATAGACTAAATGCTCACTTCCGGGTGCCGCCCTGATTAAAACAAAAGCCGTACTCATACTTTCACTAATACTCGCCCTTGTCATATGTTTATGACTTCTACCATCGATGAGGCAATTACAATCACTCTAAGTAAGGGATTACATAGTGTCAATGTTTCGCTAATTCATGGTCACGCCATCGACTCATTTTTCGAAGCGTGCTATTTTTCTAGTATTTCTAATGATTAGTTCTAGCTTTGGAACTATTGCATCCAATGCTTCTCAAACTAGTAAGACTACAATAGTGTGGTCCGATTCTGTTTTTCTTGAGGACGGATTTAATGTTGAAACTGGACAAATACTTATCGTTCAACCCGGTACGAACATTGTATTGGGAGATGAAGAAAAAATAATAGTCGATGGTCGAATAAATATCCAAGGCACAATGTCTTCCCCAGTTACAATGGATGCCATCACTGGTAATCATCATGGCGTTGTATTCAATGCAACTAGTAATGGTCTTAATTCTGTAATTGATAATCTTACTATCAATGATGCAAAGTATGGTATTACAATTTATGGCAGTGATCCTACTATTTCTAATTTAATTGTAGTTAATGCTGACAGTGTAGCCGTTGATCTATTCGAGGGAGCCTCGCCAACAATAAAAAATCTCACTATTGAAGGAGGAGGGCAAGATGTTCATGGTCTTTCTTCATCATGGAGATATGGCATAGGGCTCTCCATTGGATTTGAATCAGCACCAGTTGTTGATGGTGTAAATATAGATGGTTTGATTACTCGTGGATTGAATTTTTGGGGGAAAGCAGGCGGTTTATTTAATAATATCAATATTTCAAATATCTCTGGAGCAACTCTTTCAGTTTCTGCAGGAATTTGGGTAGAAGATTCAATTCCTTTACTAACAGATATTAAAATAAACCGTTGTGATAATGGTGTTTTTGTCCGACATCAAACAGAAGGATGGACTACTAGGCCTACTTTCTCAGATATAGTAATTGAAAATAGTCAATATAGAGGAATAATGGTTGAAAGATATAATCATAGCCAATATTCAAACCTCCTTACTAATGCCATTTTTGAAGATTTACAACTCAGAGGGACTGGAGGTTCAGATGCAAAAACTTCTGGCTTAGGATATGCGGCATTTGATGTTAATACAAGCGGCGTCCATGTAGATGGGGCGTTAATTGAAGATAATATCGCAGTAGGTTTAAGGGCATATATGATAGATTCTTCTACTAAAATAGAGAATGCTACTTTCATTAACAATGGTCAAACATCATCTTCTGTACCAATCAATGACCGTGCCGGTTTATTCTTTAGAAGCGCAAGTTGGAGTTCCAAAGGTCCGGCAATAGTAAATAATCTAATTGTAAATAATTCAATAGGACCAGGAGTGTTAATGATGAAGGGAGGAGTGATAGGCAGTAATTGGTTTACATCAGAGAACGGAGGCAATGGCGTAGATTTTCGAGAGTTTCATCCTAGAGTAGATACAATTACAAGTACAAATAATTCATTAAATGGATTGTATGTTTTTGACTCTAGTAATGTTGAACTATCTAATGTAGAAACATTTCAAAATGGAATAGGTCAAAATAATCCAGAAGATGGTTCTGGAATATTTTTTCATGAATCCAATACGGTAATGAGTGGCGGTAAAAATGTCAGTTGTTATTCATGTTCATCTATTAATAATCAACATGGTATTTTTGTAAAAAATAGTATTGATTTACAATTGAAATCAGTATTAATTAAAGATACCATTTCTCCAAATTCATTGAATATCAATAATTCAGAAATCACTTATTTTGGAAATATAATACTTGATGATATTAAGATATTTTCTAATTCTTCAGATTATGCATTAAAGATGGTGGAGGTTGATGCTAAAATAAATAATTTACAAATCATGGATTCTAATAATGGATTATTTTGGAGTGCTAAAGGAATAACCAGTTCATCAATAGATAATAGTATCATTTATGGTAGTAAAAATGCCTGTTTCGATTTTTCAGATCATACAGAACTAATAATCACCAACACCAGTATTTATTGTTATTCAAATAATCCAACCTCAGAAAATAGTGTTGTAAATTTCACAGACACTATCTTAATACAAAATTCATCAATGCAAAATTCTTTTATTTTAGGAGATAATAATCATATTAAGTGGATTTCATCTCAGGGCATTCTTACTCCCATTTCTTCTTTTGAAAATAATATATTTGATATAATGTGGAATTTAGAAATACATACCATAAACCAATATTTAATGAATATCCCCTATGCTGAGGTGAATATTTCCTTTGATATTTATGAAGATAATATAACCGCTACCCAACCTTATTCGGGCAATTATCTATATGGTCCATTCATAGGCAAAAGATGGATTCCACAAGAAGGATGGTCTTCGGAAAATATAGTAAATTCTGGTTGCAGTTATGATGGAATTCACAATAATACGACCTCTTTCATATTAAGTTCTGATATACTAGTTATCTGCAGATTGGATATTTCAAATCAAGCACCATTTATTATTTGGCAACTGCCTGAAGATGATTCTCAATATTCTAGTGCCAGTGTAGTTATCTTTGATGCTTCTAGTTCTTGGGATCTAGATTTAGATGAAATTACTTTCACATGGACAAGTAATTTGGATGGTGATTTTACATATTCTTGTACTCAAGAAGGAAATACTGACAATTATTCTCATATAATTGCAAATAATGAATCCCAATGTTTGTCTGATGGAATCCATCAAATAACTTTAGAAGTATGTGATATTGAAAATCAATGTGTTAATGAAACAAGGAGAATTGAATTGATTAATCTACCTCCTATACTGTCTGTTGGGACTCTCCCAAAAATCAATTCTCAAGGAATTCTTTATCTTGGCGAAACAGCAAACGTTAGTGTATTGTTAGATGGTACTTATGACCCAGAGAATGGTGATCTTTGGTGCTGGTTAGAGACTTCATATGAAGATCCAATATCTGTAATAGATGGAGATCCAAACTGTCCTGAAGAAATTTCTAGATCATTTATTGGCGCCCCTGGGCAATTCAATATTACAGTTTTTGCTTCAGACGGAATAAATCCAAGTAGAAGCTGGGTATTCGATGTGGTATTAGTAAACGAATTACCTTCTGCAATAATGGAAGTATCAAGAATTAATAATATTTCATCTAGTTTAGTAAGACTTGATGGAAGTGATACTGTTGATCCAGAAGGAGATGTTGTTAAGTTTGAGTTCATTAGTAATATCGATGGCCTTTTATCGTCAGGTCTTGAATCGACAAGTACAATTGAGTGGCTAGGATATCTTTCAAAAGGGATTCATAATATCACAATGAAGGCTACTGATAATCTCCCAAATCATGTAGGACTTTGGACCTATCATTCATTCGAATTGGAAGTATTAAATTCACCGCCCGTGTCATTAATTTCGCAACCAACTAATGGTATTATGGCCGAATCTGGAGATATATTGGACTTCCAGTCCACTGGATCAGGAGATTGGGATTTAGCATGTTCAGATTTGATTAATAATGGAAGTAATTTACTTTGCAATCCATATTTGGGAGAAAATAACGACTTGGTGAGTATTTTATGGATTAGTGATAAATTAACAGAACCGATTGGAAACGATTGGTCTTTCCAATCACGACTTCCTCCCGGAAATCATAATATCACACTCTCATTAGACGACGGAATTCAAAAAGTAATTAGTTCACCAATTAATCTTATAATATCTGAATCTGCGCCTATAATGGTTCTAGATTCTCCAACTCCTAATATCGAAGTAAATTCCAATTCCCCAGTTTTATTTGATTTTCAAAATTCCTTTGACCCAGATGGAGATTCATTTACTGTAAGTATTGAATCAGATTTAATGGGCATTATTTTAGAAAACAAAACAACAGATTATTGGTATAATTACTATCTCTTAGCAGGTGAACATAATTTGACTATAACATTAGTCGACTCTAGTGAAATGGAGAGAAAATATACTCAGAAAATTTCTGTTCTTGAATCTGCACCAATTGCTAACATCGATAATTTAGACAATGGTCAGTATATCTCTCCTGGTGAGCCAGTTAATCTAGATGCCTCATCTTCATTTGACTATGATGATGATATTATTTTGTATCAATGGTCATTAAATGATGGTACAATAATCAGTGATAATAAACAAGAGTTAGTTTATTTCAATCCAGGCTCTATTCAGATCAATTTACTTGTTCAAGACTCTAGGGGCGCACAAGATTTTAGTTCTGTAAATCTCACCATAGGTGCAAGCTATCCAAAATTAGATAATTTAATCATCTCAATCGATTCGATTGAAACAAACGTACCAACTGAGGTATATATCTATGTAACTCTTAACGACCCAGATAGGACCACAAATCAAGTAAACGGAGAAATGCTTAGTGGAGGCGTTTCTGAAGTGATGATTTTCAGAGACGATGGAAAAGGAAGCGATCAAGTGGCCGATGATAATATCTGGACATATAGATCTAATTGGGAAATAACTGAAGGGAACTGGGTAAAGGTCGAAATATGGGCTATTGATGGAGAACTTGTTAGTCAATCACAAGTAGAATCCATCCCTGTAGTGAAACAAAGTAATGAAAATACATTAGATTGGCTATTTAGTGCTGGATTTCCACTTTTAATAATTTTAATAGCATTATTTTCTCTATTAGGAATAGCTTATGTTAACAACAGGCGTATCCAAACCGCTAAAGATATCGAATTAATTGAATCTTGGTCAGCATTTGTTCCAAGAGAATTAGATGAAGAATTTGACAACAAAGAACATTAATTTTCTTCTATTCCCCAAGGTGTACTTTTACTGAATAATCCAAATCTTAACCAGAATAATCTTCGTAAGTTTAGTAATCCGTCGCCCCATGTATTAATCTCAGCATCTCCGACTCTAACTCTGTAAGGGACACTAATTTCCATAGTTTTGTCGGAAGATAGATATCGCCTAGCTCTAATTTTAAATTCCTGAGATAAAGGCATACCATCGTGCATAGGTCTAACTTTCTCATTATCGAAAATTGATTTTCTAAATACCCACATTCCACTTTGAGAATCTTTTATTCCATACCAAAATAGCATCCTAGCAGTTGCCGATAATGTCCAATTTCCAAAGCCATGCATTCCTGACATTGCTCCTTCTTCAGCCTTTGTTAGACGATCACAAGTAATCCAGTCTAAATCTTCATTTAGCAATCTGCCCACTAATCCCGGAACTTCTTCTCCTGGATATGTACAATCAGCATCCATTGTAACTATGATTTCACCGGGTGCTATTGAAAAACCAGTCTTATAAGCACGACCGTACCCTTTTCTTTTCTCAAGATAAACTGTAGCACCTTCTTTTTGGGCCAATTCTCTAGTGGCATCAGTTGAATTACCATCTATGATTAAAAAATCTAGTTTGTCACACCATCCATCATTTGGAACAGACCTTATAGTGTCTATAATTGCAGCTTCTTCATTTCGTGTAGGGATAACTACAGTGACGTGAACGGGCAATGCATCTGACATATTACTGACTATGCGAGGAAGATATCTATTTTGAATGATACTATTGCTAAATCACCAACATTATCTTGAAAGAAAACAGTCTAGCACTACAGGAGGGCCTCCTATGCATATCGCAATGTTATCTGCTGAATACCCCCCTAGATGGGGAGGAATGGGGTCTACAGTGTATCATTTATCCGCTGCTCTGGCTGAAATGGGGCATAAAATATCTGTAATTACGCGTAAAGGGATGGATAAACCACCTGAAATAAATGGTGTACAAGTTTTTACAGTTCCTTGGAAAAAAATACCAATGGAATTCACCCGTTCTTATGGGAGGCATGCCCTAAGAAAACTAAAAAAAATTAATGATATTGTTCCAGTTGATGTTGTCCATTTACACTGTCCTATGATTTCATGGGATCAAAAACAATTTGAAAAATGTAAGAAAGAAATAGCTCCAGTAATTTCTTCTCTACATGGCTCTTGGCTTGGAGAGCGAGATGGTCTTTTTATTGCATCAAAATATAAAGAATCTGCAGTATGGGCGAACCCAAATGATCTTACTATGAGATTTACGGCAAAAAGATATGCTAAATTTGAAAATTTTGCAATCAATTATTCTGATGTATGTGTTGCTAACTCGAATGCTACTAGGGCAGATTTCCTAAATCGATATTCGGCTCCAAATGATTGGAATTGTAAAGTAATCCATTGGGGAGTAGACACCGAAATGTTTCTTCCATTAAGACAAGACGATGAAGATGATTTCAGCATTTATTCTGAAACCCGTTCCAGATTTAATGTCAAAGAAAATTCGTATTTGTTACTTGCAGTTGGCCGTTTAGCAGCTAGAAAGGGTTTTGGTATACTACTTCAATCGTTTGCAAAGGTTAAGAAAGAATCCCCAAATGCAATTTTGGTCATAGTTGGGAGAGGAAAACTCCGATCTAGATTATTAAAACAAGCAAAGAGATTGGGATTAGAAGGATCAGTATTTATTGAATCCAGTATGAAATTTGATGAATTAGCATTATTGTACCGTGTCTCTGATATTGTCGTTTATCCTTCTTATTATGAGGGCCAGGGGCTTATCCCGCTGGAAGCAATGGCCTCTGGAACTCCTGTTGTTACTGTCAACCACGGGCCATTGCCTGAAATGGTTGACAATTCTGTTGGAGCATTATTTACTATGGGAGATATTGATTCAATGTCAGAAACGATTTTATCAGAATTGAATAACAAATCTAAATTACTGGAAAAAGGTAGAACAGGACGTAATTTAGTGTCTGAAAAATTTACTTTCAAACAAAATGCAGTTGATTTTTTGAATTTGTATCAAAGTATTGTTATTTAGGGGTGTGCAGCCGAAAAACTTGATGGTGAAACCATTCTCCCCGAACTGAGGATAAGATGGGAGAAGATGTAAAATTGGGTAAACTAAAATTTAATACAGCTTCTAATATAGCAATTTTACTCTTAATTGCAGTACTGGCAATTGTACATTTAAAATCTATATTACAACCATTGGTAGTCGCTATATTGCTATTCTTCTTAATCCGTCCTCCTGCTGAATGGTTAGAGAAAAAGATAGGTAGACATCCTTTTTTAGCTTACGGAGCACTAGTTGGAATCATAATGGCTTTCTTATTCGTAGCTTCAAATATCCTTTTTTCAAATTTACAATCTTTTACAGAAGAAGTTCCTTCACTTTCGGAGAAACTACAAAATAAACTTATCTGGTTTGAAGATAATGCAACAATTTTGGGCTTCTCCTTTGATACGTCCGAAGTTACTGGTCTGATTACTGTCGAGAAAATTGAATCATTCGCTACAGGCCTCGTTGGATCTTTAGCAAGTTTTACAGCAGGTATGGTTACTGTATTGATATTTTTACTATTTATTATATTAGAAGCAGAAACACTCCCTAAGCGTATCAAAGCAGCTTATCCTGCAGATGTTGATAGAATAATTGCATTAGCATCATCTTCATCGAAGGGCATCAATGTCTACGTTGTTACTAGGGCTTCAGTAGCATTCGGGCAAGCAGTCTTGGCCGCCATTATTTTGTATTTTTTCGGTATTCCTGGCTGGTTTTTATGGGCCTGTATCACCTTCATGATGGATTTCATACCATATGTCGGTGCATTAATATCACTTTTATTCCCAATTGTATTGGGTCTGATTATACTTTCACCTTCTTCTGCAATATTGTTGATTATATTATTATTTGCAAATCAACAATTGTGGGGAGGAGTTATTGAACCTCAAATAGCAGGAAAGCGTTTGGACATTTCTCCAATAGTATTACTTCTTTTGGTAGCCTTCTGGGGCTGGGCTTGGGGCGTTATGGGTATGATATTAGGAGTCCCTCTCGCTGTAATAATGAAGCGAGCTTTGGAAAGCGACCCTCGTACAAAACCTATTGCAATGATGCTTTCTATGAATCCTAAAAGTGATTAATAAATCTATTAAATTATCAAAACCACTATTCCATCAGCCTTTATTGAGATACTTTTACCAGTTCCTTGATTATGCAAACCCCTGCTAGATAAGGATAATTTTTCATTATCCATATTCCACTTTGCACCAGTGAGTGTTATATTATTACAAGGTGTGAGAGCAAAAATAGAGAATTCCTTTCCATCTTTGACAAATATTTGAGTATCATCATAGTCAGGATGAATTCTGTAGGTAGTTCTTTTTTCATGATGGAGTATTATTTTTACATTATCTTCAATTTCAGCCAAAACTGCCCATATGCCAAGAAGATGTTCTGGACTCCCTCCATCAATTCCTAAGACCTCTATTTCCGTGTATTCTTTTTTTATTAGGTATTTTATTGATTTGCCAAAATCACTAGTATTCTGATCAGGTAAATATTCACTCTCGCCTCTCCATTTATCGATATTTATTGAATCAAAATCTCCCAATACTTTCTGAACTTTGATACCTGCCGATATTGCTATTTCTGCACCTCCATCAACTCCAAAAACTTCTTTCCCTTCTGCCAAAACTCTTTTTATCAAATCATCTGATGGATTTTGTCCATTACACCATAATATAGCAGTCATATCTCTCATTATTTCCTTCTGCGTGCAATTATTTTTCCATCCAAAACTAAATCAATATCTTCTAGAATGACACTTGTTTTATGAATCACACCTCTCTTTTGTATGCCTGTATTTGAATTTCCACCTAATGCTGTATTATCTCCAAAACTGAAATATGAATTTCCTCTAACTACCTGATCTTCTAATACATTCCCAATAACCTTGGCTCTCGAATTCATTCCAAATCCAAATTCTGCTATGGTCTTATTTAATTGCAAATCCAGGACCCTTTTACTATGAGGAGGGATATTAAAACTTTCAATTATCTCCTCAACATCCTCATATCCTGATATTTCAGCAACTCTTCCATTTACTATTTTCATCTCAACCTTTTTTGGTAATAATTTCCCTTCCCATGATCCATCAAAGACTATTGTTCCATTAGTAGAACCTTCTTTTGGCATTGTGAATATTCTTCCAGCAGGTAGATTTGTAACTTGTCCAGGCCTATTGCAAATCCCATTATCTTCTAAAATCCACCTAGAGCCAGTAGTAAATTTTACATCAGTACCAGAAGGAGACGTGACATGAACTTCTCTCCTTCTCCTAAAAACATTATTCATACCTGAAATTTCTACTTGAAGAGCATTATAATCCGCAGTCATTCCTCCGAGGATAAATGTCTCTTTACTTATTCCTGGCATAGATGCTATTCTGACTCCAGCCTTGGAAGCATTAATTCTTGCTTTTGTATGTGTTAATGACTCTTTAGTAGCTATTAGGACAACTCTGGATTTCCTCATCAAATCCCCTACTGGACTAGGAGGCTCATTTCCAGGCTTGAAAGCAGGTGGAATCATCATCAAGAGTACTCTATCAGTCACTTCAGCTGCTGCTTCATATAACGCCCTACCTATCTCAGATGTATGCGTATCAGTAATGATGACAACGTCTTCATGATTTCTGATTTCCATACAAGTTCTAATTATTGAACGTGCCGAAACAAGCATAGATTCGATAATCTCTTCTTGAGAAAAATTCTCAATACCTGCTTCATCTGACATATCTTGTATTTTCCAAATAAACAATCCAAATAAATACTCTTAATCATTTCTCATTTTTATTTATACAATATGGACAATATTCCATAATTTTATATTCTTCAGATTTTTGCTGTTCTTCGGATAAAGGTTCTCTGCATATAAAACACATTTCTATTCCTGTTTCCATCAGTTCAGAATTCAATGCTACTCTTTGATCGAATACAAAACAATCTCCATTCCAATGTTCTCCTCCAACTTCTTCAAAATAATTTAGCACACCTCCTTCTAATTGGTAAACATTATTCCAACCTTGATTTTCCATTACAACTGATGCCTTTTCGCAACGTATTCCTCCAGTACAAAACATTACCACTGTTTTATCTTTATCGATGTTTAGCTTTTCTATAGCAGCAGGAAAATGTCTGAAGGTTTTAATATCTAAATCTACGGCCTTTTCAAAAGTACCAATTCTTAATTCATAATCATTTCTTGTATCAAGTAGAAGTATATCTCTTTCTTCATCTAACCATTTCTTCAACTCTTTTGGATTAATTGATGGACTTGTGTATTCTGCTGGTCTAACTTCATCCAATCCTAATGCAATAATTTCTTTCTTTTTCTTAACAATCATCCTTCGAAATGGTTGATATTCCGTATAACTTATTTTCAGTGAAATTCCTACTAAACGCTCATCAAGATCCATAAAATTGATGTATTTATCAATCATTTCTTGAGTTCCTGCTACGAAGAAGTTAATTCCGTTTCTACTAAAATAAATTGTTCCTTTTAATTTTAAATCTAGACATTTTTCTAAAAATATATTTTTCATTTCTTCAGTATTATTAATATCTACAAATCTATATCCAGCAATATTAACAATCATATTTACACCATCATTCTACTGGAACTATGCCTAAGATAGTATCACGATTAGTTATTTCTCTTTCTATGTCTTGGATAAATTTTTCAAGAGGAATTCCATTTTTCTGTGACCCATCCCTTGCCCTTACAGAAATTGTCAAATTTGCAGCCTCATCATCTCCGATAATTGCCATGTAAGCAGGACGCATTTTTCTGTGTATTCTAATTTTTTTCCCAATAGTATTATCCGAATCATCAATTTTAACCCTTATTCCAAACTCTTTCATCTTTTCTGACGCTATTTTTGCATACTTTTTATGTTTCTCAGAAATAGTAATTATTTGCACTTGGATTGGAGCTAACCAAGTAGGGAAATTACCTGCCCAATGTTCAGTTAGAAAGGCCACAAATCTCTCATGTGTTGAAAGAGGTGCACGGTGTATGACAAAAACCTCTCCGTTATCTGAACCAGTTTCATCAGTATATTCTAAACTGAATCTCTCTTTAGCAGCAAAATCAAGTTGTATTGTGGACATAGATTCTTCTCTCCCAATTGCAGTAGTAAATTGAATATCCACTTTAGGGCCGTAAAATGCCGCTTCTCCTACGCTTTCAATATAAGGAACTTCTAAACTATCTAATATCTTTCTGAGATGATTTTGAGTAGCTTCCCAATTTTTAGGTTGATCTATATATTTATCAGTATTTTCTGGGTCCCATAGTGAAAGTCTGAAATAATAGTCTTCAAATCCAAACGCAGTATAATAGTCTTGTACCATTTTTATATTATGTGCAAATTCTTGAGCAACTTGATCCAATGTACAGTAAATATGAGCATCATTCATTGATAACATTCTCACTCTTAGTAATCCTGCAAGCGTTCCTGACATCTCATTACGATAAACTGTACCATATTCTGCGATTCGTAGAGGTAAATCTCTATATGATCGTTTTTTATTTTTATAAACAAGATGATGCATTGGACAATTCATTGCTTTTAGGTAATAAGTACCATCATCCATTTCCATTGGAGGATACATTCCTTCAGCATAATGGGGCAGATGGCCACTTGTCTCAAAAAGTTCTTTTTTACCTAAAACAGGTGTGGTTACTCTCTGATATCCATATTCTTCTTCAGTTTTTAAGGCAAATTCTTCTATAGATGATTTTAAAATCTCTCCATTAGGAAGCCAAACAGGTAAACCTTTACCTATCATTTCATCAATCATATAGAGCTCCATTTCTCTACCTATTTTTTTATGATCTCGTTTTGCTGCTTCTTGTATTTGCTTCTCTCTATTTCTCAATCCCTCTTTCGTTGCATAACACATTCCATAAATTCTAGTTAATGATTCTCTTTTTGAGTCTGCTCTCCAATATGCCTGACTAGAACTTGTCAATTTAAACCATCTTATTTGAGAAGTAAACTCTACATGCGGGCCTCTGCATAAATCCACAAATTCTCCTTGCCTATATGCGGTTGAACCTACTTCTTGGCCTATTTTATCGTCCATTATTTCCATCTTAAATTTATTTTCACCAAACATCTTTCTTAATGAATCATTAGAATGTTCTTCACGTATTATTGGTAAATTTTCCTTCATTATGTCCCTCATCTTATTTTCTATTTTTTTTAATTCTTCATCACCAACAGGTTGCATAAAAAAGTCATAATAAAATCCATGTTCTATTGGAGGTCCTATTGTCGGTTTTGCATCAGGATACAATTGTGTAACTGCTTGAGCTAGAAGGTGAGCACATGAATGTCTGAGGATATAAAGTCCAGCATCTGATTCGCCATCTATAGGTTCAATTTTACAATCCTCTTCCAAAATCGTGGACATATCTTTTTCTATTCCATCAATAAGTACTGCTACGAATCCAGATTTACGGCCATGAACATCTCTAATCACATCACCAACTGTAATGCCGGTTTCATATTCACGAACTTTTTCATCCCTGAACCCGACTTTAACCTTTGACAAGCCTATCTCTCCAATGTAACCGAGATACATCTATCGTATGAAGACATTTGCAAAATATCTCTTCAAAAGTACAAATTAACGTATTACAAATTGTGTTCCAGCATCTCCAGATATCATTCTTTCTAACTCAGAAAGTGATCCTATGACGGCCCTTTCTCCAGTCTTATTCACAAATTCACAAGCAGCCTCTACTTTTGGCCCCATAGATCCAGATTCGAAAGCATAATCCTTTATTTCTTCGGGAGTGACTCTGTGCAACTTTTTAGCCTTTTCAGTACCCCAATCTAAGTAAACTCCATCCGCATCTGTAGCTAAAATCAATACTCTAGCGTTTAGTTGGGTAGCAAGTAAAGCACTCGCCCTATCTTTATCTATCACTACCTCTACTCCTTCCAAACTACCATCTTTTTGATACATGGTGGGAATTCCTCCGCCACCAGCACAGATTACTACTGTCCCTTTTTCTAACAACCAATGAATAGGTCGTAATTCAAAAATCCTCTGAGGAACAGGAGAAGGGACTGTCCTCCTCCATTTATTTCCGTCAAGTTTTATCGTCCATCCTCTCTCTTTAGCTAATCTTTTCGCTTCATCTTCTTCATATAGTGGGCCTATTGGTTTGGTTGGTTTATTGAATGCTGGATCTTCTGGATCAACTTCTACCATGGTCAAAATTGTAGCAAATGGAATCTCAATTGGCAGTAAATTTCCTAATTCTTGCTCTATCATATATCCAATCATTCCTTCTGTTTGCGCTCCTAATACATCTAAAGGATATTCTTTAACATCAGTATAAGCAGCCGATTGAAGTGACAAAAGTCCAACTTGCGGTCCATTTCCATGTGTAATCACTAATTGGTATTTCCCTACAAGTGGGGCAAGTGCTTTAGCTGCTATCTTTACGTTATTGCGTTGATTTTCTGCAGTTAATTCCTCTCCTCTACGTAGAAGTGCATTTCCACCAAGTGCCACCACCGCTCTCATATAATGACCGTGGGAGTGTGTAGCGATAATAACGACCATCCCTACCCGGACTCATGATTAGACTAGGACTAGTGGTTAATCCAGACGCAGGATTGGGCGGTAAATTAGGACTTAAAGGATCTGATGGCAAGGCTAATTTGGCTCGCTCAATGGGCGCAGATGATAGGTCAGGACCTAGAATAATGACTTTTCTAAATTATTTTTCTTCTCTGCATAAAGCAGATTCTGCCGATATATCGTGGATAACAAGTGAAGGAAGGATGGGTACAGAATGGATTCCTCGAGAAATTAATTTAGGTGATGTAAAGATAATTCATGAATCTCACGGAGAAACAAGTTCCAATGATACAAAAGAGATAATCAAAAAAATTATTGATTATGGCGTTGATTTGATAGTTTATGCAGGAGGAGATGGCACTACTCGAGATATCGTGGCGGAATTAATGGAATTAAATAAGCCTAAATTACCTTTGATTGGTGTACCGACTGGTGTAAAAATGTATTCTGGATCATTTGCAGCATCTCCCAAGGCAGCTGCAGAAGTTCTTTCTGCTTGGATTAGAGGAGATTTATTAGTAGCAAGCACTGAAGTATTAGATTTGGATGAAGATAAATATAGGAATGGAGAATGGATAGTAAGACATTATGCAGAAGCCTACACTCCCTCTAGTCCTCGTTGGATGCAGGGTTCAAAACAGAGAGTTGAAGTTAGTAGTGAGGAAGAAATTATTGAAGGCTTGGCAGAACACATCCAAGAAACTTTAGTAAAAGAAGATACTATGATAATATGGGGTTCAGGAGGAACATTACAATCTATAGGCGAATATATTGGATTTAATTTAACAACTCTGGGAATAGATATTTCGCTGGGCAGCAAAATAGTAGGTTCGGATTTAGATGAAAAACAAATTTTGAAACTCTTAAATTCTCATTCTGGACAATTTATTGTTCTTTTATCTCCAATGGGCGGACAAGGATTTTTGATAGGTCGAGGAAATCTACAACTATCTCATACAGTAATACGTAAGATTGGGATTGATAATATACTCGGAGTGGTAACGCCTGCTAAATTATTAACCGTAAGGAAATTAAGAATTGAAACGGGAGATGAAGCATTAGATTCCGAATTCTCTTTTAAAAAATATATGAAAGTATTACAAGGATATCGCACAACTCGAATTTTACCTATATCTGTAGACTAGATTTCAATCCCACAAGCAGCTTTTAGTAATCCTAAGAATGGAGGACTTGGCCTATTGGGTCTAGATTTAAACTCAGGATGATATTGTGTTCCAACATAGTACGGATGATCTTTTAATTCCATTATTTCACACCTTTGTCCAGTTTCATCTTTTCCAACATATATTAATCCAGCTTCTTCAATTTTTCCTATTAATTTAGGATTAACTTCATACCTGTGCCTATGCCTTTCATCAACATATGATTCATTATTGTATAGTCTCCGAACTTTACAATCATCTACAAGAAAGGGAGTTGGTTTAGAACCGAGTCTCATAGTTCCTCCCATATGTGTCTTTGAAATTTCAGGCATAAAAACTACAACATGATTTTCTTCATTGTCATCAAATTCAGCAGAATTAGCATTTTTTATTCCAAGAACATTTCTGCAAAATTCTATTGTTGCTACTTGTAACCCTAAACAGACTCCAAGGTATGGAATATTATTTTCTCTTGCGTATTTAGCAGCACTAATTTTTCCTTCAATACCTCTGCCTCCAAAACCTCCTGGCACTAGTATTCCATCGGCCTCTTTCAGTAAATCCCATGATTTTTGATAAACTCCAGGTTCAGACGAATCATCAACTTCTAAATTAACTGATTCTATCCAATCAATAACCAATTTTTTACCGACACTATATGAGGCATGCTGAAGTGCCTTTGTAACACTAAGATATGAATCAGACAATCCAGTATATTTACCAACCATTGCTATATGAACTTCTTCTTCCAAGGAATTAACATGATTTGCCATCGCCCCCCAATCTTCTAATAATTTACTTTTATCTGGTAAATTAAAATCAAGTTTAGACGCTAATAATTCTCTTACTCCTTGGCGATTCATCATAATTGGTACATGGTATATGTTAGCAACATCATGTGCTGAAATTACAGCTTCAGAAGATACATGACAAAACTTAGCCAATTTTTCACGAGTTTCATCGACTAATGCAACTTCAGACCTGCATACTAAGATGTCCGGAATTATCCCCAAACCTCTCAATTCTTTCACTGTATGTTGTGTCGGTTTTGTTTTTTGTTCTCCTACTGGGCCCATTACTGGTACTAAACTTACATGAACAAAACAAATATTTTCTTTACCTACTCTAAATTGGAATTGTCTAAGTGCTTCTACAAATGGAGCACTTTCAATATCTCCAACAGTTCCGCCTAGTTCAATAACACAGGCATCAGGAGGATTATTTTCTTTATCACTGCACTTATTGGCAACATTTTCAATCCAATCTTGAATTTCATCGGTGATATGTGGTACGACCTGAACTGTTTTTCCCAGATAATCCCCTCTTCTTTCTTTCTCTATAACCGAAGAGTATACCTTCCCAGTCGTAATGTTATTGTCTTTAGAAAGTGCAATATCTAGAAACCTCTCATAGTTCCCTAAATCTAAATCCGCTTCTCCTCCATCGTCTAATACGAATACTTCTCCGTGTTCAAAAGGGCTCATAGTACCAGCATCACTGTTGAGATAGGGATCAATTTTTACTGCAGTAACACGCAATCCTGCCGATTTAAGCAATACTCCGATACTACTCGCCGTTACTCCTTTACCCAATCCTGATAGCACTCCTCCGGTGACGACGACATACTTCATGTAATCAACGGGATTTGAACCGGATATACTAGACATATCAACATTGGCTATGTTCATACTCCTAAATGTTACTTTAGGTTCATTTATTGAGTACTATACCCAGGTCCATGTCTGCGTCAGGGCCGAAAAAAATAATGGTCACGGGAGCACTTGGACAAATTGGAACAGAATTGGTAGAAGAACTTCGAAAAATTCATGGAAATGACAATATTTTAGCAACAGATGTAAGAAAATTAAACGATAATCCAGGAGTACAAAATGGACCATTCGAGATTCTAAGCGTAGTTGACTCCGATTTAATGGATAATTTAGTAAAAGAATATGATATTCAAGAAATTTTTCATTTAGCCGCTATACTTTCAGCCACAGGTGAAAAAAAACCTGAACTTTGTAAAAAAATCAATATTGGTGGGACTATTTCTGTTTTAGAAACTGCTCTAAATAATAATTTGAAAATTTTTGCTCCTTCTTCAATAGCCGTTTTCGGCCCCGATGCTCCAAAAAATGCACCACAAATAACCTCCCTCAATCCAACTACAGTTTACGGGCAAACTAAAGTTATTGGAGAAAATCTTGCAAATGAGTATTGGGAAAAAAATGGAGTAGATACACGCGGACTCAGATATCCCGGTTTAATATCATGGAAATCTCCTGCAGGAGGTGGCACTACAGATTATGCAGTAGAAATATTTCATGCCGCACTTGAAAAAGGACATTATGATTGTTTTGTAAGTCCAGAGACAAGATTGCCAATGATGTATATCGATGATGCAATAAGGGCCACATTAGAATTGATGAATACTCCTGTAGATAATATTGGCGAATCAAGAGCAGGATACAATATCTCTGGACTTTCATTCACTGCTCAACAACTAGCTGATACTATCTCAGAGAAGATTGATGGGTTCACATGTACTTTCACTCCAGATAATAGACAAGTATATGCAGATTCATGGCCCAACTCTATTGATGATTCACAGGCAAAAGATGATTGGGGATGGGAAGCTCAGTATAATCTTGAAAATATAGTCGATTCAATGATAGAAGGTTTGAGTAAGTGATTAATCTTCTTCAATTTCATTTTGCCAATCGGGAGTTTGTGCATCTTGTTTAGCCCACAACACATCATCAATACGAAGGACACTTATTGCCGCTTCAGTTGCTCCTGAAAGGGCGTGTCTTGCCACAAATAAAGGATCAAGAATGCCTGCAACCTCCATTGAAAAATTCTGACCAGTTTTTGCATCTAAGCCTATCCAAGGGCCATTTTTTAAATCATTATTCTGTGCCGCAGAAAGTGATAATATAGTATCAATAGGATCCAATCCTGAATTTTCTGCCAATACTCTAGGGATTATTTCTAGTGCTGCTGCATAGGCTTCAATAGCTAATTGTTCTCTTCCAGATTGACTAGTTGCAAACATTCGAAGATGTCTTGCAAGATGGATATGACTGGCACCCCCTCCAGGTAAAATAAAAGCATCGCGCTTCAATCGATGTGCGACGCCTAAGGCATCATCAAATGCCCTTCTTACTTCACTTCTTACTTCAGGAGTTGTACCATTAATGATAAATGTCATTCCACCTGCATTCTTACCTTCAATACTAGTATATTTAACGCCCGCAATCAATTTCTCGCTATGATTTGTATATTTTCCAATATGTTCTTTATCGATATTTAGTGGATTTCTGATTGGGCTAGATCCTGTTATTTTTGACAACAATTCCATGTCATCTCTCTCCATCCTTCTGTATGTTATTATCCCAGCATTTCTCAAAGGAGTTATTGCCGCATCAGCCACTCCATCTCGAACAATTAATATATTGATGCCAAATGAAGAAATATGGTCTACCATTTGTTGAATTTTCTCCATATCTCTATCGTGAAAACTGTTTAATGCTCCTACATCACTTACCTCAATAGAAGCCTCCAAATCTATTTTTTTATTTTCTAATTCACCATCGATGATTGCAATTTTTCCGTTCTTTGAAAACGATGGTGTTGATTTGTCAAGCCTAGTTTTTGCCAATACTAATCCATGTACTAATCGCGAATTTTTCATCTTACCACCGTCAATTTGAAGTCTTTTTACGCGTAATCTTTCTAGATCATCTCCTCCTTCTTCATTTGCCAATAAAGTAGCTGCTTCTAAGGCACAAGAAGTCAATATTTTCGCAGTACCATCCTCTATCTTACCAGCCAATGAAGTAGAAACAATAGCCAATTCTAATTCTAAACTATTTGATTTTTTAGATATTCTTTTTAATTCCTTTAATGATTCTTCTAGTGCCATATTATATCCATTCAAAATCACTGATGGATGTATCCCCATCCTAACTAATTCAAGAGAATTCTGAAGTAATTCAGAAGTCAATAATATTGTCGTTGTAGTGCCATCTCTTGCAGACCTATCTTGTAAAGAAGATGCAGATATCAACAATCTAGCAGTCGGATGTTCCACTTTTGCAGTTTCAAGAACTGTCACTCCATCATTGGTTACAAGAACAGAACCATCATCTTCGACTAACATTTTGTCTAGTCCACGTGGTCCCAGAGTTGATCTTACTGCTCCTGCAAGTGCAATCGAGGCTTTTACGTTGTTAACCAATGCTGCACGCCCTTGAACACGATCAGTATCCTCTAATGCAATATCATGCTCTGTTTCACTCATTATAATCTCCCGACATAAGAATTTGTTTTTAATTCGCTTGTTGTGCTAACACTTATTGAAGCAATCTAAGAAACGTTGTATTAATATACCTCTCATATCTCCCACTATACAACCATAGGTTAAGTAGTGATGAGTTATGTCTGTCTCAAGTGATGAAGAATGGGAAGAAAACATGCTAAAAGAGATGGCAAAATTATTTTCTACAATGGGCATGAATGTCGATTATGACATGTTAAAATCATTAATGCACCAATTAAAACAACGTCTAGAAGAAATGGGTATGAACCCTGAAGATATGGCCAAAACAAATGTTAAGATGGACTTCAACAAAATAGATTCAAATTTAGAGCCCCAAGAAATAAAGAAGATGATTGATAATTTAATGGGAATGGGCAATCCAGAGGGATTTAGCGATTTACTTAAGAACATGGGAATAAATATGAAAATAAATGAACCAGTAATTGAAGTAAAGGCAGAAATTAATGATTCAGATTCCGATACCGATAATGAAATTGATGAAGACAATTTTCACATTCACGAAGATCGTATGTACCTTACTGTAGATATTTCTAGATATACTGATTTAGAAGCCAACTCAATAGAATTAAATCTTGCAGATGCCGGTATATCACTACAAGTTATGAAAACTACACAATTACGTCCCTTCAAGAAATTTAACCTACCAGAACCAGCCAGTAGAATTATTGAATGGACATTTAATAACGGTGTTTTAGATGTTACTTTTGACATTAATTCAACAATGTATATATAAAAAGGAGATGAAAAAAAATGAGTGAACCAGTAATAGGAATTGATTTAGGTACGACAAATAGTTGTGTTGCTACATTAGAAGGAGGTCAAGCAGTAGTTATCCCAAACTCTGAAGGATCACGAACTACTCCTAGTGTAGTAGCTTTTACAAAAGATGGTGAGCGTTTAGTAGGAATAACAGCAAAAAGACAGGCTGTTACTAATTCAGATCGAACAATACTTTCGGTTAAGAGAGAAATGGGGACTGATTGGTCTCAAAAAATCGATAAAGACGAATTTTCGCCACAAGAAGTTTCTGCATTCATTTTACAAAAACTAAAAGCAGATGCAGAAGAATATCTTGGTAGAGAAGTAAAACAAGCTGTAATAACATGCCCTGCTTATTTTTCAGATGCACAAAGACAAGCTACAAAAGATGCTGGAAGGATTGCTGGTTTGGAGGTTCTTAGAATAATAAATGAGCCAACAGCAGCCGCCTTAGCATACGGAGTAGATAAAGACGATGATCAAACAATACTAGTCTATGATCTTGGAGGAGGTACTTTTGATGTTTCAGTTTTAGAAATATATCAAGTTGATGGGCAACCACAAATCGAAGTAAAGGCGACTAGCGGAGATAATCGCCTAGGAGGGGATGATTTTGATCATGTTGTAGTCGATTGGTTAGTTTCAGAATTCAAAAAATCTACTGGAATGGATTTGAAAAAAGATCTTCAGGCAATGAGTAGACTTAGAGAAGCAGCCGAAAAGGCCAAAATAGAATTATCATCTTCTGCATCAACACAAGTTAATTTACCATTTATCACACAGAACAAAGATGGTCAACCAGAGCACTTAGATATGTCCCTATCAAGATCAGAGTTTGAAAAATTAATTAGTAAATTAGTTGAAAGAACTATGGCTCCAACAAGAAGGGCAATGAAAGATTCTGGAGTTAAGAAAGGAGACGTCGATAAAGTAATACTCGTAGGGGGTTCAACCCGAGTTCCTGCAGTACAATCTGCAATCGAGAAAGAAGTCGGAAAAGCTCCTTTTAAGGGCATTAATCCTGATGAAGCAGTTGCCGTAGGCGCTACATTGCAAGCAGGAATAATTGTAGGCGATGAAGGAGTTACCGATGTATTGCTATTAGACGTCACTCCGTTATCCTTGGGAATAGAGACTTTAGGAGGAATAACGACACCAATGATTGAGAGAAATACTACGATACCAACACGTAAATCTGAAACCTTCTCTACAGCGGCAGATAACCAACCTGCAGTGGAAGTTCACGTTTTACAAGGGGAAAGAGAATTTGCTAAAGATAATATTACTTTAGGACAATTCCATCTTGTTGGAATCCCTCCATCTCCCCGTGGAGTTCCACAAATTGAAGTAACTTTTGATATAGATGCAAATGGAATAGTCAATGTTTCTGCCAAAGATATGGGAACAGGAACTGAACAATCAATAAAGATAGAAAGTCAAACTTCTTTATCAGAAGATGAAATTCAACAAAAAATAGCAGAGGCAGAAAAATTTGCCGAAGAAGACAAATTAAGAAAAACTAGAGTTGAACTTCGTAATCAGGCAGATAGCATAATTTACCAGACACGCAAAACTATCGAAGAGACCGGTGACAAACTTTCCGAAGAAGATACGCAACCAGTTCTTGAAAAATTAGATGAATTGGAAAATCTCATTGTAAAGGATGATCAACCTATACCTCTGGAAGACATAGATGATGCTGCAATACAAGCAAAATTAGCAGAAATAGAACAATTGATGCACGGACTTTCTACAAAGATATATGAGGCAGCCGCTGCAGAAATGGCAGAACAAGATTCAGAGGGAGATTCCGATGACGGAGTAGTAGAAGCAGACTTTGAAGTAGTAGATTCTGATGAAGAAAATGAAGAATCTTAATCATTGTCTGTAATCATTCTATGCAGCGTCTTTACATGTACTCCTGATGTTCCAAATTTGAATAGAGGATTACTTGCTTCTGATTTAGCCTTACCTCCTGGGCCCCATGCAGTACCTGCTATGTCTAAATGAATCCAAGGAATCTGTTCTTGTTCTTTATCAAAATTATATTTTGGTACAAATTGCTTCAGAAAGGCTGCAGCAGAGTTTGAAGAACCAGCCCTTCCTCCTGCAGATCCATTTCTGACATCTGCAAATGCAGAATCAGTCATATATTTTTCAAAATCTGAATTCAATGGCATCCTCCAGACACTTTCACCCTCAATCTTTGCTGCATTTTTAAGTCTTTTTTGCAATGAGTAATCATTACTCCACATCCCAGTTATTTGATTACCTAAAGCCACTACAACTGCTCCTGTCAAGGTAGCTAAGTCGATAATGTATTCAGGATTAAATTCACCTGCTTTCCATAATCCATCGGCCAAAACATTTCTTCCTTCTGCATCCGTACTAAATATCTCAATAGTTTTACCAGAGTAAGTAGGTATGACATCACCAGGCCGATAAGCACCTGATCCGGGCATATTCTCGGCTAAACACGCAATTCCATTCACTCTCTTTCCATATCCAGTTGACCATAATGCTTCCATCAATCCAAATACAGTTGCTGCACCACACATATCATATTTCATGTCCCACATCCCATTAGTTGGTTTAATGGAAATCCCTCCAGTATCAAATGTAATGCCTTTACCTACTATGCACGGTCTACGAATATCTACATCTTCATCGGGATTAAGAGTAAATAATACCATACATGGTTTCCTATCGCTTCCTTTGCCAACATTTATCAAACCACCCATCCCTAATTCCTGTAACTTGTCCCAGTCATAAACTTCGACTGTTACATTTTCCTTATTTTCAGCCCATTTAATGGCCCTGTTTGCAAATTCCATTGGGTATAATATATTTGCAGGTTCATTGCCCAAATCTCTGGCAAGATGTACTCCTCCTACTATTGAATTAATTCGTTTCAAACCTATCTTTAAAGAATCTTGATATCTATTGTTAGCCTGAAAATCTACATTCCAAGAATCTGAAATTTCCTCTTCGTCAGACTTTTTATGCTCATCAAAACTATAATCTCTTAACATCATCCCTTCTGCAAATATTAACATACTTTCTAAGTTCCAGCCAGAAGTAAATCTAACCGTAATGTCCACTCCCTTTTTCTTTGATAATATTCCAATAGTTCTGGCACCTGTATTTCGAATCAATTTTCCTGTAATCCTTTCCTTTTTACCCATTCCAACAAGTAATACTCTACAACCTTCTGTCCAAACAGATAATCTTTGGCCCTTTTTACCTTCAAAATCCTTCGAAGAAATAGCAGCTCTAATCAAGTTGCGTTGTTTTCTATTCAACCCATTTAGTGAATTATTTGGGGCCTTTGAGATTCCCTCGAATAATGGTAGTATCAGTTGCATTTTCACTTCATTGATTTCATTTATTTTCCATTTCATTACTATACCTAAATATCGGATTAATTACTTGTATACAAAATTTACCTTGTAAAAATATATTTTAATACTATTTTTTTTTAATTATTCAATAGATATTTATAACTTTAAATGCCATCTTTTAGAATATTTAGTTAGAGTGTTGAAATATGGCATGCAATTATTTTTGTTGCAATTAAAGCTGCATTAAATTGGGTCAATCTATTGTCAATCCCTGGAGTAATTTCATTAATATCTGCTCCAATAACCTTTGCTTTTTCTGATTTAAAGACTCTTTCTATCAATTCAACTGCTGCCCAATATGATAACCCTCCAGGGACAGGCGTTCCTGTAGAGGGCACTAAACTCCCATCCAAACCATCAATATCAAAGGTAATCCAAATCGGGCCTTCTAATTCCGAAATACGCTTTACTAATTTTGGCCAACCAGTGTTTCTTTCCATTACACCAAGTATGTCCCTAGCAAACCAAGTTTCTATCCTATCATCATCATTAATTATTTTTGATTCTTCTTCGCTATATGCTCTAATGCCTATCTGGATAACTTTGCCAACTCCTTCGTCCAAACATCTTCTTATTACTGTACCATGAGAATATCTTTCTTCATTTAGTGTATCTCTCAAATCTGCATGTGCATCTATTTGTATCAGAGTAATCTGACTCAAATCGTCAATTTCTGGATGTTCATCTAAAATCTCAACTATAGGTAGTAAAATTCCATGCTCTCCTCCTAAAACAATTGGAAATTGACTTCCATTAATCCAGGGTTTGATATATTCTTGAATTGAATCTAATTGTTTCCTTAAAGTCGACTCTTCTGAAGACCACTCTTTAGCTGTATGAAAAGATAATCCACAGGGAATTTCAGAATTTAAAATGGGATCAAATAATTCAACTTGAGAACTTGCATTTATGCAAGCACTTGGGCCATTTGAAGTACCCTCCATCCAACTAACTGTCATTTCTAAAGGAATGGGCAATATTACTAAATCATAAGGCCCCTTTTCCGCCTCTTCCAGGCCAAGAAATTTTCCATTCGCTAAGTCTTCCACAAATACTCCGAGAGCATCTTAAGATTAATCGCTTCGGCATCATTTCCTATTAAAACTACACTTTAAGTGAGATGTTTGAAATAAAGAAGTCTTTCGCATTAATCTGAAGGAGTTGTTGTAATGGGCCTGACATTAGCACAATTAACTCAAGCAATAAGGACTAAAGTCGATATGGATATGGAAACTGTTGTTGCTGAAAATATAGCTGAGCATGCACTCGGTTTTTTTGGTTTTTCTAATAGAATTATAGATAATGCCTTAGAGCCAACAGATAGGAATTTATTTTATCAACTACAAGATTATGACTTGTTAACTACCGAATCGGAAGAAACTACATTATGGGATGGTAGGGAATGGCGGATTCATTATTGGAAATTTAAAGCCAGTGCTGAAGCATTTGCACTTGCTGCAGCGGAGGCTGCAAAAAATCAACAATCTTTGATTGCTGAAGATCCATATGCAGGAGTATATGATGATGTTCCTACCGAATTATGGAGAGAACGTTCTGGTGTCGATGATGATTATGAAGAACCACTATTCTGATAATTAAGAGCAACATACCGTTTGATTCAAAGGTCAATAGGTTATCCATTAATTGTGACAAGTCAAAAAGTACCTGCATTGATTTTCATCATTCTTATTTGCAGCATTACTCCTATGAATGCCTTTGGTGATGATACGGCTACGGAAAGATCTTGCGAGATTTTAGTAGATTGGGACGTCCAATATAGCGGCTTCGACTCCAATATGTCTACGGAACTTATTCATAGATATATTGTTAATTTTGAACCAACTTATGTTAATGGAACTTCTCCTGGAGGAGTTTCCATCCAGGCAGAACATCTTCGTAATGAACTGGATATTTTATCTCAAGAAGAAATTACATTTGTAAATGCAGGAGGTGTTATTGATATCGTTCTAAATTCTCAACCCATTTTTAATGACAAAATAATTTTATTTGTTGAAACTAGTGAAACATCTTGTACAAGGGAATTATCAATAACTCAATGGAATCAACCAATTTCTGACCATGAAGTAACAAGGGAAACTACTTGGTCAATGGAAGGAGGTCAGACAGATACTAATCAATCAATTCTATTCGAAGGCAGAGGCTGGCAGAAAAGAACAAATTCGTTACTAGAATCAAATGAATTAGGTAATGGTTCACTATTACTTGATCTATCCGACGGAGTAAGAACAACAACTCTTTCTCTAGATTTGAGTAAAGTTTGGTTAAATGAATCATATGATGGTTCAGAATTAATCACACAAGATTTCGAAATGCTAGGTAGCGGCTCATTAATTTTATCAGACTCTGAAGAAGGAGAGGGTTTGTTAATTGAAGCACAAGTCAAGGATGCATTTATCGTTCGCTCATGGTCAGAAAATACTCTCACTGAGCGTATCAGGATAGAGGCATCTGGTTGGCTCTCTTTTAATGGAGGTTCTAATGACAGTTCTGAAGGAGGATTTGGCGAAATATCTCTATTTTATTATGAAACATGGGACGAAAATGGTGTCAGACGTTTACAAGATACTCAAGTAGAGGCAAATGCCTCTGTAAGAATCAGTGGCTTTGGCGAATCCTTCTCGTTTGAATTAGATGATTTCATGACCAGTGAAAGATGGGAAGATGGAATACGAGAACATCAATTTATGAAAATGTCTGGTGCTGGAAATTTTGATTTCATAGCATCCGAATCTCCATACATAGAGGTTAATGGTACTATACCTGTTATTGATATAGAATCAATAGGTGGTGAAACAGTTTCGGATACAATTATAGTCGATGGAACTTATAGTGGAGATGCCGAAGGCAGTTTTGGACTAGTGAGGGAAATAGTAGATTCCGATGCCTATGCAAATGAAAGTGGAGAGTATTTTGAAGCAGATAAAATAAGGAACGAATTTTGGTTTAATGTTTCAGCCACTCCAATAGGCCCAATAGATCAAGAATTTAGTGCAGAACATAATTTAACATATGAGTACACTGTACCTCAGGAAGATTGGGATAATAGAATCCTGAAATATGAATACGTCGAGGACAATGGCTCTGTTCAATATGAATACCCCCCAAATTCCCCCACAATCATCCAACCACAACCTCCTGTCTCAGAATCTATATTTTCTAATCCAATATCTAGGGAAACTGGATTGTGTCCTGAAATATTGTTTTTAGGAGATCATTTTCATCTAATTGGTAATTTAGCACTACCTCTTGAAGTAAGTGTAGTTGATTTAGATATTGTAAATATAGATTCTCATACCGTTTCAATTGCTCTCTGGGAAGGTAATTATTTCAACTCTAATAATGCCTTTGGCAGTGTAGTAAATGAAGGCTTACTCGCAGGACTATTACATGAAGTGTACCGAACTGTAGATTTTGGTAATGGCAATGATTCAAATAATGAAAGTATAAAATTCTTAGAATATCAACTAACTGATACTATACTATATCCTTCAATAATATCTTCAAGTGAAAATTCTGCTCCCATTATCAATACATCTTCAAACTCATCTGTTAGATTTAGAGAAGGTTATTTATTCAATGAAGGAGGTAAGGCTAATTTAGAAATTCTAGTTACTGATATAGATACTGATGTGGTTTCGGTAATTGCTGATTTTTCTGAATTAGGATTAGGAAAAATACCTCTTTCTGATTCAGGGTTAAATGGAGATTTAGTGATAAGAGATAATATTTGGACTACTGAAATAATTCATAACGGATTACAATATGGTGTTATTGAGATACCCATAATATTACAAGATATATGGACTAGTGTAACTCAAAATATTACCATAATAGTCCTTAATGAAGCTCCAAGGATGCTTTCAATTGAATTTACTCCAAGCCAAGTATTCAGAGGCGAGCAGGTATCTGTTTCAATAAAGGCAGTTGACGGCCATGGCGTCGATTCTGTATCTATCGATATGTTTGGTAATGGAGGAGGAATTACTATTTTAGAATTAGTAGAAGAATTATGGATTGGTGTTTTTAATATTCCTGAGGCCTTTACTCCTGGAGAGCGAAATTTGATAATAAGGCTCGTAGATAGCACTGGAGAATCTAGGACAACTTCTCAGATATTTATTAATGGCCAATTCAAAGATGCAAACAGACTGACAATTTTAAATGACTCACCATCAGTAAATAATATTACATTATATAGAAATAGTCAAATTGTAAGTAAAATCCTCATCCCTGAAAGTGGAGTTCCAATATCTCATACACTTGAAGTCACCGTAAATGATGTGGATGATATTTCTTCAGCACAGATTAAAATTGGTAGACTGGCTCCAATAGGTAGTTCCAATTCATGGTTATTGTTAGAGGATAATGGCAATAATGGAGATAGAATAGCTAACGATAACATATATACTATTTCTTTCGATGTCAGGAATACATTATCAGAAGGAGAATTTACAATTTTGATACGGGCAACGGACAGTTATCTCTCAGTAACGCCGGCAGAATCACAAGAACATACCTTATTTTTAGAAAGAGGAACTTCCAATAATTCTGAATTTGATAATTGGTTATCAGAAAATTCAATGTTTTTAATATCATTTTTGATGATATTTTTGTTATTAATCGGATTCGGTGGAGCATATTATTTACTGAGAAATTCAGAATTGTGAATATTTGAAAGAATGGTACGAGTGCCGGGATTTGAACCCGGGTTCAGGCGTTGGCAACGCCCGGTGATAACCACTACACTACACTCGTGTAATCCAACTGGAAAAGGAATTCACTTTTCTATACGTCGGTGAATAATCATCATAAATCAGAAAGATAATTCAAAATTTTATCTCTGGTCTCCCGATAAAAATTTATTTCACGTCCATGAGGATCTTCTAAATTCCAATCTTGTGAAATTCTTAAGTTAGGACAATTTACTCCACACCCCATGCTGATTATTTTGTCAAAACCATGGGAGTCAATATCATCAGTTGATTTAGGAAATTGATTTTCAACAGATAAGCCAATCTCCGATAGTACTTTGATTGCATTAGGTGCAATTTTTCTTCCAGGATGGGTGCCAGCGGAAACTGCCTCATGCCCCATCTCTTTTGCTATTGCTTCAGCCATTTGACTACGACATGTATTGCCAACACAAACAAATAGCACCTTCATATTCTTTCCATTAGTCACATATTAATCAATTTAACTAAAATATTTTCTATAGTCCCATCTAAATTTAATTTTTCATGATTGTCGTGGATATAGTTGAAGTACAACTACTATTGCCATTGAATATGGGAGATTCTCCAATAAGCCATCACGAAGGAACTGGGCAAGAAAAATCCAAACAAGAAACTGCTACTAATGAGCAAAAATCACAGATGGAACAAGCATATAGAGAAATGCAAAGGAAGATGAGAATCGCCAAATTAAACGATGATATCAAACATAAAATATTAGTTCTTTCAGGAAAAGGTGGTGTTGGTAAATCAACTGTTGCGACGGGACTAGCTTTATCATTGGCCAGAAAAGGGTTGAAAGTAGGGTTAATGGATATTGATATTACTGGCCCAAATATTCCAAAGATGCTAGGCTTAGAAGATATGGATTTAAATGTAGAAGACGGCCAAATTTTTCCCGCAAAAGGACCGCACGGAGTTAAAGTAATTTCAATGGCCTTTTTGATTGAAGATCCAGATAAGCCTGTGATATGGAGAGGGCCAATTAAATTAGGCGCAATACAACAATTCATCGGAGATGTCGCTTGGGGTAAATTAGATGCTTTAATCGTAGATTTCCCTCCTGGTACTAGCGATGAACCATTGACTGTGAGCCAACATCTTCCAGGAATTGATGGCGTAGTAATAGTAACCACTCCACAAGAAGTTGCATTGCTAGATAGTAGAAAATCGATCAACTTTGCTAAAACAATTTCTGTTCCAGTATTAGGAGTTGTAGAAAATATGAGTGGATATAGGATTAGAGGAAAATCTGAACCCAATTCTAAAGTATCTTTAATTGGTCCTGAGGGAATTTCGATAGATTGTATGTCGGATGATGAAGGAAATTGGTCCACTACTCTTGATATTTTCAAGAAAGGAGGAGGACTTTCTGCGGCAGAAGAATTATCTGTTCCATATCTCGGTTCTTTACCATTTGATCCAGGAATAGTCAGAGGAGGAGATGATGGCGTACATAGGATTATTGCTGAGCCTGAAGGAGAAACAGCACAGGCATTCAATATAATTGTTGACAACATCACTAATTCACTTAATGAAGATACTACTCCTTCTTTAAAAATCACTTAATTTGGCCATACTTATGGGTCGAATTGATTTCATAAAGACGACTCCCCTGTATTACTAACATGGTTGCTGAGACAGGCATATACATCACTTGGGTTACTGGTGCAATCCTCTTGAGTATCATTTTTATGCCAATTTTCAAACCTCCTTATGCCAAAATAACAACAGATGGCTTCATTGATATGTTTAGAAGATATTGGGCACATGTAATTGTTGTTTTTTCAGTCTATATTTGGAAAGATTTGTTTGATGGTTTGGATAGATCTTTAATGGCAAATACCAGAATAGACATGACTCCTTATGTTTATGCAATTGAAGGCGATGTAGTTTTGTGGATACAAGAAGGTTTCCGTTCAATTTTACTTGACCAAATTTTGACCCATTTTTATGTTATGGGATTTATGGCAGTAACTTTTTCTTCACTAATATATCCTATTTATTTTGATGACCGTCATATGGCAGATCGCGTTTGCTTGTCTATTTTTTGGGTTTATACATTCGCCATCCCGTTCTATTTATTCTTTAATGTAAGGGTAACTGGAGATCACATACCCTTGATGGAGACAATCGCATACGATTTAACTCCTGAAATACATAATTGGTTTACTCGTATTGATCCATTTACTAATGGAATGCCAAGCTTACATATTGGATTACCCTTTGCTGTTTGGCTTTCTATGCAAAAGTGGGATGAAGATGGAAGATGGGTAAAATACAGGAACTTTTTATTAATCTTCATCTTATTTACTGCTTTTTCGATAATTTATCTTGGAATCCATTGGCTAGTTGACATTATTGGAGGAATGGTAATTGCTATTTTAGCAGTTAGAATGACTGAAAGAACTCATAAAAGAATATGGGATATTTTTGACGAAAGACGCTTCTCTTCCCGTTTAGCAAGAGCATTAGATAATCCAAAAAAATCTTTTTCAGAATCATTAGATGGATTAGATTCCATTATTGAGCCATTTAGAGAGCCTGGAAAGAAACAAACCAGTCTTTTCATAGCCGTACTTATGCTATCTACAGGTAGTATTTTATTATGGGATGCGACACATCAACATTTCCCAATCGAGGGTTCAGAATGGCCTACTTCTACTTCTGGAACAGGAGATTGGCTTGTAACGATTGAAGAATTACCTGATGAGACTATTTCTATTACTACTTGGAATACTACGACTCTAAAAAATTATTCTGTATCTACTAAGCCTTGGAGTATGTTGCCAAATGTAGTAACATCGGATGAGGGGTTTGCTTTATTCACCGAAGAAAGAATTGATTACTTCGAATTCAATGATAATTTTGAAATATTACAACCTCTGTTTCGATATTATCCTGAAAATGATATAGACGATGTTTCTCTAGGTTCCAATTCAGATGGATTTGTCATAGTAATTTCTCATAATTCTTTTTTGAGTTTATTGAATAAAGACGGTGATTTACTTCCTCCTTTATTGAATGGACCATTTAATGCCGTAACAGCCTCAGATAATTTAATTGCTTGGTCATCAAATTCTACTGACAATCTTTTAGTCAATATTACTTCTTTTGACTCCCAATTAAAATCAAATATTGAAATTAATCCAAGAGATTCTCTTTCTGACGCCACTTTATTGGCTGAGGATATAATAATAGATTATTCCAACTCAACAATTAAGGAATTGATATTGGATGATAAATGGTTGATAGCATTAGTTGATTTAGGATATATGGATAGACTAGTGTTAGTGGATATTTTCTCTGGTAATCAAAGCATTTTGGGGGATCCATTGTGGCAATCCTCTTCTCCAAGCATCTATGGCAACAATATCGCCTTCTTACAAATATCTTCTTGGAATCCCACATTGTTAAATCAAGAACCATCTGAACCAAATGATGTTTGGTTATATGATATTGTAACAAATCAATCATCACGTTTAACATATGATGATTTAAATCAACTTCAGCCGCATGCTTTGGAAGAGAGTATTACATGGACAGATGTAAAAGATAATGGCGACTTAGAAGTTATCGTATATCCATTGAAGGAAATCTTTCGCCCTTATTCTTCAGTTTTAATTCAATCAGCAATTCTGATGCTAATCCCTTTGACGTTCGTCTGGGCCTCCCAATCAGCTAAAGAAAAAAACTCGTGATTATTCTGCAAGTCTAAACATTTCATCAAGACTTATTCTAGCTTTATTTATGATATCTTGATCTATTTGAATAATTTGTTCCGGTTTTGGATTCTTCAACGCTTGTAATATATCTTCCAATTGCGTCTTTTTCATATGTCTGCACATTACACAAGCACCAATAAGATTCAATTCATTCTCTGATTCTGCCATAATTCGTTCAGCAGTGCCACATTCAGTAATGAGCATAATATCCTTTTTACCGTTTGCAGATAATTCTAATGCATTTTTTATTAAAGATTCACTACTTCCAATTATATCACTTTCTTCTAAAACATCCGAAGCACATTCAGGATGGCTCAAAACAGTTAATTCAATACCTTGTTGATTCATCCTTTCTCTCCACGACCTTATTTTTTCTCCTGTGAAAACTGCATGTACTTCACATTCTCCATCATATACAATAACTTCTTTCTTCCCCTTAAGAGATTCTTGTAGATGTTTGCCCATAAATTTATCAGGTACAAAAATCAACTTATTACCTGGTAATTTCTCACAAATAGATAGATAATTACTACTTGTGACACATACATCACACTCTGCCTTTACTTCTGCAGTGGTATTAATATAACATGCAACAGGTATTCCTGGATATTTATGTTTAAGATTTCTTACATCTTGCCCATTAATGCCATCACTTAACGAACATCCAGCTTCTGGAGAAGGATGTAAAACTGTTTTATGAGGACTCACTATCTTTGCTGTTTCAGCCATAAATCTAACACTCGAAAAGAGAATTGTTTGTTGAGGAGCATCTCTTGCAGCTTTAGATAATGAATAACTATCTGATACTTCATCGGCTACTCCATAAATGATATCTGGAGTTTGATATGAATGCGCTATTATGAAAACATCCTTCTCTTTCTTTAAATTATTAATTTCTAGCGTCAAAGGGGCTATAGTTTTACACATATCAATATCCCATCTTTCTTTTTGCTGAATTACATTGTTTAAACGCTCTGCTTCTAATTGAATATCTGCCTCAGAATAATTTTTTGAGGCGATAATGCCTTTTTGTTGAGGCACCCCAGGCATCTCCATAGTCATCTTCTTCAAGGCCTCCTCGAATGAAACCGCTTTCAAGGTATGTCATATCGCATGAGCATGGAAGCCGCCGATGTTCCGATGTGGATAGTCGATAAAGTACTCCATCAAGGGGCAGAAGCTACTGTTACTGCGGGCTCTTGGATGGGGAAATCAGCAGTATTGAAGATGAGGAAGCCCAGAGGATATAGGACTCCTCATTTAGATCGTAAGTTGACACGTCAAAGATTGACTGTAGAAGCTAGGGCATTAGGGCGACTTCAATATCATAACCTATCCTCTCCTTCTATAATCGATTTGGACCTAGAGCAGGGATGGATTTTGATGTCTAAAATTGAAGGAATTACTTTATTTGATTACCTGAACAATAAAAATAATTTAATTTCTGAAAAAATTAAACTATTTGGAGCAATAATTAGAGAATTACATGAAATTGGAATATCTCATGGTGATTTGACAACTCATAATGTTCTAATTGATGATGGTGGTAATTTATCATTAATTGATTTTGGATTAGCTAAAATATTACCTGAACTTGAACATTTAGGTCTAGATTTGCAAGTCTTGAATGAATGCCTTACAGCAAGTCATTCAGAATATGAAAATGCAGTTGAAGATATGGTTGAAGGGTATCTTTCTGCAGATTCGGAAAAGGAAGACGTAATCTCTGCGTCTGAAGTAATTTCCCGTTTTAATGAGATTAGGGGCAGAGTACGTTATCATGCATAGGTGAAATTATGAAGATTTTTTTTGCAACAAGTAATCAAGATAAAATAAAGGAGGCCAATACTCTTCTTAGTGAATTGGGCCATTCAGTTGAGGAACTACGAATAAATGGTAAATTCCCTAATTTTATTGAGCCACAATCATCCGATTTGAAAGAAGTAGCAACTTCAAAATTAAAACAAGCAATAGCATTAATTGAGGACACAGAGTTAGAAGATTATGCAATAATGGTTGAAGATTCTGGTTTATTTATTGACCAATTTCCCGGTTTTCCTGGTGTTTTTTCATCATTTGTGTATGAATCTGTCGGTTTAAATGGAATCCTAAATTTGTTAGAAAAATCTACTAATCGTAACGCAGAATATCGCTCAGTAACATTATTGCATTGGAAAAATAAAATTTGGGAATCTTCAGGAGTATGTAAGGGAACAATTTCGGTTGAAAAACTAGGAAAAGAAGGTTTCGGTTATGATCCAATATTCATTCCTTTAGAAGGGAATGGAACAACTTTTTCACAAATGAATCGTAAACAAAAAACTCTTATCTCTCATCGAACTTTTTCACTTAAGGGCCTACTAGATTCACTAAAACTTCCGTCAAAGTGAATAGTTAGTGGCTCTTGTCTTAACTCGGGATTACTGTGCCGTCGATGACAAAGTTGGTTATATCATTGTCATTATTACTTGGAATTCCAATATATTTGATTTATATCGTTAAGGAAGGATTGGAATTTCAAATAGCAGGAGGCATTCTTCTTTTATCGTTGACATCTCTACTATTATTTTCTGGGCCCTCGCCAATTAAGCCAATTTTAAGCCATAAAGAACTTTTAGAAAATAATGATAATGAACTAATTAAAGACATCGAATTACCTCCGCCAGTTTTGGAAAACGAGGGTGCAAACTACCGTCGTGAACAAAAAATAAAACGTAGCCGTGGAAGAAATGTTATCGATGAAGCATTTGAATTAGATACTTTAGAAGATGAACAAATAACTCAAGTAGTCGAGGAAAAGGACCATTCAAATGATGTCAAAATAGCAATGCCATATGTTGCTTCCATTGATCCTCAATCAGAGATGGAATCTGAGATTGATATTTTTATTAGCCAAAAGAGATTAAAAAGAGAAGAATTGAAGAAAAAAATAACTATAGAAAGAAGGATGGAATTAGCCAAACGAAAAACTTCCAAAGTAAGTAATTGGGCCGAAGCAGAAGATGGCGAAAATATATCAAAATTACTCGAAGACCCTAACCATGGCTTGACAATTTTATTGGAATCAGAAGAAGTAGATAGAACATTTCCTCATGGGATATCATATGTCAGAATAGATCAACAACGTATATTGAAAGTAAGAATACCTCTACACGTCCCGAATAAAAATATTGAAGATATTATTCCTCCATTGCCTGAGCCACCTGGACTTCCTCCATTGCCTGAGCCACCCGGACTTCCTCCATTGCCTGAGCCACCTGGACTTCCTCCTCTCCCAACTCCGCCTCCGGTGAAATACAGTGAAGATTGATTCCAATCATACGTACTTTGAAGGGTTATAGTGTATTCCGTAGGTATATGGAAGAAGTATTGTTAGTCGATGATATACCTGTTGAGGAAGCAAGTCCAAAAGGAGGAATAATTACTATTTGGACTCTTAATCGACCAAATAAGCTCAATGCTCTTAATAACAGAATTCATGAAGAAATAAAGAAGCAATGCATCAGGGCCGAATCAGATGATAATGTCAGAGTTATTATTATTCGAGGAGCCTCTCCCCTTCCGGCCCAAGAAGGAAAGAAAAGTAAACCTCCTTCGTTTGCAGCTGGAGCAGATATTTCAGAATTTGAAAATAAAAATTCTGATGATGTAAGGCCATTTTTTGAAGATAATGCATGGGAAGCAGTCTGGAATCTATCTAAACCTACTATCGCAATGGTTGATGGTTTTGCACTTGGAGGAGGGACAGAATTAGCACTCTCTTGTGACATAAGATTCGCTTCTGTACAATCAAATTTTGGTCAACCTGAGATCAATCTTGGCTTGATACCTGGAGGAGGAGGAACTCAACGATTATGCAGATTATTAGGATATGGCAAGGCTATGGAAATAATATTGAGCGGAAATATGATTGGAGCAGAAGAAGCTTTGAGGATAGGGCTCATTAATGCAGTTTATGAGTCTGCAGATCTAGAAAATTCCACTATTTCATTTGCAAAGCAAATAGCAAAAAAATCCCCTCATACCATAAAGGTAGCAAAGAGAACTATTAGGGCTTCTCTGGATTTACCCTTTTCCGAAGGGATACTCGCTGAAAGATCAGAATTTGTTGCATTATTCGATACTGAAGATAAAGAAATTGGAGTAAAGGCATTTTTACAAAGAAAAGATGCCTTGTGGATTGGTAAATAATTATTCAAATACACTATCTCTGAATTGACTTTATTTCTAAAAATTCTTCAAGTCCATGGACTCCTAATTCTCGACCATTTCCTGACGCCTTAAATCCGCCAAAAGGGGCACTAACATTAAAGAAACCTCCATTGATACTAATTTGACCAGTCCTCATGTTTCTTGCAAATTTAATCGCTCTTTCTTCATCTTTTGACCAAACTCCTCCGGATAGTCCATAGATAGAATCATTTGCTAATTCTAAAGCTTCTCTCTCTTCTTCATATGTTGTAATTACAAGAACTGGCCCAAAAATTTCCTCTTTCCAAATTGTCATTTCTGGAGTAACGTCTTTGAAAACTGTAGGTTTTACAAAAAAACCCTTTGTTAATTTGTCTGGCGTACCAACTCCTCCTGATAACAAAGTAGCACCTTCATCTATCCCTTTCTGTATATAATTCATCACACTAATTTTTTGTTTTTCACTAACCATTGGTCCACAACGAGTTTCTTCATCCAGAGGATCACCCACTTTGTATTTCTCATTCCTTTCAGTAATTACTTTGCAAACTTCTTCTTCCATACTCTTTGGTATAATCAATCTTGTCAGAGCAGAACAAGTTTGGCCACTATTTTGATGACAAGCTTGTATGGCTTTCTTACCAACTAAAATTGGATCTGCATCTTCTAAGGCAACATTGGCACTTTTCCCTCCCAATTCTAAAGTAACTCTCTTTACACTAGCAGCAGCAGCATGGCTAACAGCAATACCTGCTCCAGTAGAGCCAGTAAAAGATACCATATCTATATCAGTATGTGCGGCGAGATATTCTCCAATCTCAGATCCGTGACCTGTTACTAGATTAAATACTCCTGCAGGAAGACCAATTTCATCAAATATTTCAGCAAGAATAAATGCACTTAATGGGGCTTCTTTTGAGGGTTTTAATATCATTGTACAGCCAGCCGCTATTGCAGGAGCAACTTTTCCGATTATCTGATGTAATGGAAAATTCCAAGGAGTTATAAAAGCACAAACACCAATTGCCTCTTTGACAATTAGTGAGTTTCTAACCTCCTCTTCCCATTCAAACGTTTCTAATATTTTAGCATATGAACGTGCTACTACTCTTGGAGTTCCAACCATAGCTGTACGTGAATAACCAATTGGAGTTCCCACTTCTGAAGTTATTATTTGGGCTATCTCTTCACTACGCTCTTTAAGCAATGCTGATAATGAATTTAAAATATCTATTCTATCTTCAATTTTACTTTTTGACCAATTAGTGAAAGCTTCCTTTGCAGATTTAATGGCATAATCTGTATCTTCTTGATTCCCTACCGGGATAGTTCCAATAATTTCCTCAGTCGAAGGATTAATCACTTTAATTTTCTCAGTACCCTTTGCCTTTACCCATTTTCCATTGATATACATTTCTCCGCGGTCATGCATGGTACTTCGACAACGTCGCTTCTTATCATATTCATGCATTTGAAAAAGAAAACACCTTTCGCTAGTTCATGGTTCTAACAGTTGAAAGATATGAAAGAGGAGTTGCATTGGTAACTCTTTCACCCGAAGCAGCAAAGAATACTTTCACTAAATCTCATTTTGATGTTTTCAAGAAAACTATTGAAGATCTTATGGAAGATGTTACGTGTTCATCAATTATTTTGACTGGAAATGGCAAATTCTTTAGTGCAGGTGGTCCAATTAATGAGTTCGCTGATGCCATAGACTCTGGAGAAATAAGCCAAATGGTCGGGGAAATGACAGCATCTCTACACTCATTATTAATTAAAATCCGCACTTCTTCTACAGTTTTTGTCGCTGCAATAAATGGTGCTGCTGCAGGAGGAGGGTTAGGATTAGCACTAGCGATGGACTATAGAATTTCATCAATTAAAGCTAAGTTAGCCGCAGCCTTTTTCTCTCTGGGACTATCTCCAGATGGAGGAACAACTTGGCTTCTTCCTAGATTGGTAGGAACTCAGAAAGCAAAAAAATTCTTTTTCAATAATGAAATATGGAATAGCCAATTAGCATTGGATAATGGTGCAATAGATGAGATATGCGACGAAGAAGAGATAATCTCTAGATCATTAGAAATAGCTAGAGAATGGGGTAAATGGGCTTTTCTTAGTCGTCGCTCTACTAAGCAGTTATTGGATGCTTCAACATCAACCTTTTTTGAAACCCAATTAGAATTTGAACGTGCCCTAATAATGTCTTCTTCTCTATCTGATGATTTTGCTGAAGGAGTTTCCGCCTTTATGGAAAAAAGAGAACCTAATTTTAATCATATAGAGGAGGAATAATACTGCTCACAAGACTAATTATTATGAGGCATGCAAAAAGTAGTTGGGTAGATTCAAATCTTAATGACCACGACCGTCCTCTTAATCCAAGAGGTCGAAAAGATGCACCTAGAATTTATCAAGCACTTATGGAAATGGACTGGTTACCTGATACAGTATTTTTGAGTAGTTCAAAGCGTACTAATGAAACATTATCACTAATGAATATGGATAGGAATAAAGTAAAAATAGAAATCAAACCTTCTATTTACCATGCGCCATTAGAAGAATTAATTATTCAATTAGAGGATATAGAAAATAATGAAACAACAATGATTTTAGGACATAATCCTGGTTCTGAACTACTAATAAATTATCTAATTGGAGAATGGCATCGTATGCCGACTGCTTCTGCTGCATTATTAGTTAAGGAAAATGAATCTTGGAAATTAGAAAACGTTCTAAGGCCCAAAGAATTAATATGATTATAATTTGGCCAATATATCGACCTGTGCAAGTGCTGATCTAACAAGAAAAAATGCAACAATTGAGCCGACAGTAAACGATAGCCCAATATATAAATGAGTTTCAAACATTAATACTGCTATGCCAATTAGCGATATATATGATACTGTTTGACAAATTAAAGTTATCCTTAATAGCATTCTATATTCTATCTCATGCACATTAGTAGAATCTTGAATGTATGAATTTATCAAGAAAAAAACCGCTTGAAAAGGTAAAGCAATGGCCAGTAGAGACAAACAAGCTACAGTAATTAATCCCGGATTTTCAGGATCAAGCTCCAATCCTCTGAATAATAAGTTACCTGTGTTCAATCCAATTATTGCAGCATGAATTGCCCATGCTCTATCGACGGGACTTTCATCCTGCTTCTGGTTGGGTCCCATGGCTATTTGATTTTTTTTTAATTGTTGAATGTTACGCCAAAACATTCTTTTTATTTGTCTTTTTATGATGATATTAACTTTTTCATTTTTTAATTATCAATATTATATAAATCTAGATATTTTTCTCTTACTTTAATTATCTTTGGAGAAATAACCATTGCACAATAAGGTTGTGAAGAGTTCCTTGCATAGTAGTCATGATGATATTTCTCAGCAATATAAAATTTCATTTTTGGCACAACTTCTGTAACAATCTCATTATCATAAAAATCGTTAAGACTATCAATAACTAAATTTATGATATTTCTTTCTTTTTCATTATTATAAAATACAATACTTCTGTATTGTGGACCAACATCGTTACCTTGTCGATTTAATTGAGTTGGATCATGAGAGGTAAAAAAAATTTCTAAAATTGTTTTTAGATTAATCATTTTTGAGTCATAAGTCACTTTTACTACTTCTGCATGTCCCGTCCTTTTCCTACATACTTGTTCATAGGTCGGGTTTTCAACATGGCCTCCACAATATCCTGGCAATACTTCTAAAACTCCTTTCAAACCATTCATGACTCCTTCAGTACACCAAAAGCAACCTCCTCCAATGATTACATTTTCCATAAACATCATCTTCTGTAATTAGGGGCTTCTCTAGTTATTTCTACATCATGTACATGACTCTCAGATAAACCTGCATTTGTAATTTTAACAAAATCGCATTTCTCTTTCATATTTTTGATATTTGAATTGCCCGTATATCCCATAGAGGATTTCAAACCTCCTACTAATTGATAGATTACATTCTCTACTGGTCCTCTTGCAGGTACTCTCCCTTCAATTCCTTCAGGGACATATTTTCTAGTATCTCCTTGTTCTGACTGGAAATATCTTTCATGAGAACCATCACTCATAGCTCCTACAGAACCCATTCCACGATAGATTTTGTATGACCTACCTTGATAGAGTATATTTTCTCCTGGGGATTCATCAGTCCCTGCGAGTATTGAACCAGCCATCACACAATCAGCACCTGCGGCTATTGCTTTTGCTATATCTCCACTATACTTTATCCCTCCATCTGCAATTACTGGAATGCTATTTTCTTTACAAATATTGACAGTATTCATTATTGCAGTTAACTGTGGTACTCCTACTCCAGAAACAATCCTAGTTGTACATATCGAACCTGGTCCTATGCCAACTTTTATTGCATCTGCGCCCGCATTTATCAATGCCGATGCAGCTTCACCAGTTGCGACATTACCTGCAATGACCTCAATATCATCACTTATTTTCTTAATATTGCTCACAGTTTCTAATACGCCGTGTGAATGGCCATGGGCAGTATCTACTACAATTACATCTACGCCTGCAGAAAACAAAGCAGCAGCCCTTTCTAATCCCCTTTCGCCAGTCCCTGTTGCCGCAGCAACTCGTAATCTACCTCTTTCATCTCTACATGAATTAGGATTTTCCCTATTCATTTGAATATCTCTAACTGTAATCATTCCAGCACAATTGCCATCATCATCAATCACAATTAATTTTTCAATACGATTCTTATGAAGTATCTTTTGAGCTTCTTGTACATCCATACCTTTAGGGACGGTTACTAATTCTCTTGTCATCATTTCCGAGATCTTCACTGTTTCATCTTCAACAAATCTAATATCTCTATTTGTAATTAATCCTACTAGTTTACCATTATTATCAAGAACAGGGAATCCCGAGAATCCATATTTGGATTTAATTTTTCTTAATTCACCTATTGTTAAATCTTCTAATACAGTCACAGGATCAAGAATAAGTCCAGATTCAAATCTTTTTACTTTAATCACTTCATTTACTTGTTCTTCAATCGTTAAATTCCTATGGATAACTCCTATTCCTCCTGCCTGGGCCATTGCAATAGCCATCTTTGATTCAGTAACGGTGTCCATTGCAGCAGAAATAATTGGCATATTAAGATTAATTTTCTTAGTTAACTTAGTAGAAATATCGACTTCAGCCGGCAATACTCCTGATTCCGCAGGAAGTAACAACACATCATCAAAAGTTAGTGCTTCAGGTATGTCGCCTTGTCCCATAGGGATGCCCGTTGACCGTTATACTTGAATAATTCTATATTTAGTATACCAATTTTCATAAATACGCGACATTAAAAAATAATGGTTTAGCGGAACAAACTGTTAGATATGCCATTGGACTTCATAATTATAGGCTGGAGAGAATGGATCCGCCTACCTGATTTAGAATCATCTCCCATTAAGGCAAAAACTGATACTGGTGCTTGGTCTAATACTTTACATGCATTAGATGTCAAAATTGATAATGTCAAAAATACTGAGTTTGTTAAATTTCGATTAAAAGAAAATGGCAGAATAATAAAGAAAAAAATCCAAAGGTGGAGAAATATCAGAGACACAAGTGGAAAAGAAACATTAAGGCCTGTTATCAGAACAAAATTAGAGATTTCAGGTAGAGATTATCAGGTTGAAATATGCCTACAAGATCGTTCAAAAATGAAACACAGAATAATTCTGGGTCGAAATTTTCTTCGTAACGGTTTCATAGTTAACCCATCTAGAGAATATATGCACACTATGGTAAGATCTACACCAAGAATAGTTATCGATGACTGATATTCTCAGTGTAATTAATATACTAATCTAATTACGATTTGAAAATGGTTTATGAAGAGACTCCATATTCAATTCCTGAACCTTCTCCATGGTGGTTAAGAGGGTCAGCCATATTCATGTCCATAATGTGTATTGGCATGTTTTTTCAAGCCATTTCAGGTCTAATTACTCCCATATATTTGGATTCAATACCGGATGATTATGCCGAAATAGAACCCTTTCCAGAAGATGGTACCCAAGAAGAAATTGATAATTGGACTGCAAACAATATTTTTTGGTCTCAAACAATTGATTATGTAAATGGTTTAGGAAATATGCTATTTTATTCTGTAATTTATGCCATCATATTATTTTTTATCGGTTTAATTTCTATCCCAGTCTTATGGTCCGGAAATCGTGATTTAGGTTTGAAGATAACTTCAATATGGTTCGTTATCTATATAATTAGTCAAGTACATCTAGTATCAATGTTATATTTAGATGTCGGATTTTATCCTGATTATGATTTTGGTCCTGAAGCAGGTGGAGGCGCAATCCCGGATTTCATAGAATCTTTAAGCCTACTAGTGAGTGTAATTCAAATTCTATTTTGTAACACTATTCTTTTTGCATTTTTGGCATTAGTATATTCAAAGACAAAAAAGCAGACTAATTTTGATATTCCTTCAGGATTTCATAATTCTCCACCGTCTCAAGATTAATGAGTAAGAACTTATCCGGAATAAATATGGTAGACATAGTACAAGGCATTATGGTGGTAAATACAGAGACAATTCCTGGGAAAGTGATAACTGAAACATATGGAGTGGTCAGTGGCTCGACAGTAAGGGCAAAAAACATCGGACGCGATATAACACAAGGCCTAAAGAATATTATGGGCGGAGAACTTCATAAATACACTGAATTACTTCAAGAATCACGTACAGAAGCTATGAGCCGATTAGTTTCAGACGCAATGGCGAGAGGCGCTAATGCGGTTGTCAATCTACGATTCGCTACCTCTGCAGTTACTCCAGGCGCTGCTGAATTATTTGCTTATGGTACTGCTGTTAAGGTAGAATAAGTTAAGGCAAGGTTTTCTTATGGTGGAAATTACAGAAAATTCTAGAAAAAGTTTCTTTTTCTTATCAATATTGCTTCTAATCAGTTTAATTAATTTTTCAGTCGTTGCCCAAGAAGGCCAATCAGCAGAATCTGCTGAATCACCATTGGGAGGAATATTCGCTCTCTGCTTTTTGGCACCTTTTTTAATATTGGGACTACTTGGATTAATTTGGACAATTGCATATCCAATTTTAGTCATATGGGCCTTTTTGTTCAGTAGTAAAAAATTAGATGCTATGATTATGGATACTGCTAATAGGGAAGCCCAAACATTTACACAATTGGGCAAAGATCCTCTTTCTACTTTAGATGGCGGTTTCAAGAAAGAAGTAAGTGACGCTGGAGTTGTTATGGCCGGAGCAGTTTATGGGCCAAGTCATTGGCATCTATTAATTGGTTTCATAAATAATTTATTTGGCGGCTCAGTAGATATTTTCCAAAAGATAATTTCTGCAGGTAGAGCCGAATCAATGCAGAGACTTAGAGAAAAAGCCATCAAAGAAGGTTGGGATGAAGTAATAAATGTACGAATAGATACTGCTGTAATGTCTCCTGCAACTACCAAAAAAGGAATAAAAGCAGTTGAAGTTTTTGTATATGGAACTGGTATAAAATACAGTTAATCTAATCGCAGTTTTGAAGACCAATTAGCCTTACGCCCGTATATCTGACACGGCCTCTCTGTGGGTTTCGGAGTCGGAGGTCTTACGTATGCAGAGCCCAATTACTCAAATAGAACCACAAATCGCACATCGTTTAGCTAAACAAAGATACCATCTCGTAGGAGAACATGGTGGAGTCAAAGTATGTCATTGGACTAAACAGAGCCTTACTGCAGACAGATCATGTTACAAAGGTACCTTCTACGGTATTGAAAGCCATGGTTGCATGCAAATGGCTCCTAATGTAGATACGTGCAATCTTGCATGTACTTACTGTTGGAGGGAGCCTCATTCTGATAGCCTAAACAAAATAGATGATGATCCCTACGATTTATTTCTTCAATCAGTTCGTGCACACCGCAGATTACTGACTGGATATGGAGGCCATCCAAGCGTCCCGCGAGAAAAATGGTTAGATGCTCAAGACCCTAAACATGTTGCAATTTCTCTTAATGGTGAACCAACTCTATATTCCAGATTAAGTGAATTCTTAGAAATTTGTCATAACCATGGCGTTTCTACATTTTTAGTCACTAATGGTAGCCTCCCAAAGGTTATAGAAAATCTTGATACATTACCTACTCAGTTGTATGTTAGTGTCGATGCCCCTAATAAAGAGATTTTTGATCGAATATGTAAACCAAAATTTGATACTGGAGCATTTAATAAATTAGAACAAACCTTAGAATTACTGCCATCATTAGATACAAGGACAGTTTGCCGCCATACTCTAATAAAAAATGAATCATTAGGACATCATGAAGACTATGCAAGGTTAGATAATATTGCAGATCCAATGTTCATTGAAGCTAAAGGTTATGTCTATGTTGGCAAGAGTCAAAATAATCATACCATCGAAAATATGCCCTCACATCCAGAAATATTAGAATTTTCAGATAAATTAGCATTATTAACAGGACGTGAAGTCCTTTCTGACAGGAGAGAAAGTAGAGTTGCATTGATAGGTAGAGAAATGATACCAGTTGTTTTACCAGAGAAAAAACTTGACTTACCTAGTGATTTAGGTATCGCCAAACCACAAAATTTCCATCTACCACAGGTTTGATATTATGTCTAAAACATCTACGAGTATATTTCTTGTATTTTTATTTTTTATTTCTTCTTTTAGTGGTTGTTTCGGTGGCGACGAAGAAATAGTTGAAGAGAATAACTCTGAACATTGGTTAAATGATGTTGAAAATCGTTCAAATCTGGTATATAGAAATGATGATGTTTTCAGTCATGTTTCAAAAAATGGCTCATACCAAATAGATGATGTCCGTTCAATATTTGTTGAAGTCCCAGCAATCACTGCTGCAGATGGAGGGGCTGGATTGACTGGAGACGCAGAAGTCCATTTGGGGTTGTGGCTTCCTAAAATAGAAGGCTGCGATATGGACTCATCAGATATTATTGAAGAATGCAAAGTTCCGATAATAGCCGAGATAGGACCATATTATGATGATGGTGATGTAGATGCATTGACTCCAGCAGACAGACTTGGCCGTTTCCTTATAGAGAACTTCGTACCACACGGATTTGGTGTCGCCCAAGTTTCTGTTTTTGGTACGGGCGAATCGAACCATTGTATGGATCTGATGGGACTCGATGAGCAAAAAGGAATTCATGCCGCAGTCGAGCATCTAGGAAAGGCACCTTTTTCCAATGGAGCGGTTGGAATAATTGGAAAATCATATGATGGATCTACTCCATGGGAGGCTGCTGCAATGGGTTCAGAACACCTAAAAACAATTATTCCAATGTCAGGACTTATTGGTGCACATGATCTCATGTGGCGTAATGGTAGCATGGAAGCAAGAGGTGCAATAATGCATAATGGTGTTTATGGAAGTTTTGGCCTTGATGGGAATCTTGAAGATTCACAGAATGCGTGTGAAGGATATCTAGAAGGATATTATGCAGGTCCTGCCGCATATCTATCTGGGGATAATTTGGCGTGGACAGGTAGTGATTATTGGGAAGAAAGAACATTTTTATCAAGGGCTTTAGAAAATTATAATGGCTCTGTATACATTATCCATGGCATTCAAGATTGGAATGTCGATCCTCACATGGCATTCCCAACACACAATATTCTGATCGATGCAGGTTTCGATGTAAAGGGACTTTATGGGCAATGGGGGCATGATTATCCAGACAGAATAAGCGGTCATGAATCGTTGTCTAGTGGAAGAGGGCAAGAAGCATTTCCCTATACTTTGAGATGGGATTGGGCAGATGATTTATTGGAATGGTTTGACTATTATTTGAAAGATAAAGGCCCTCAACCGAGACTAATAGCAGAAGTCCAAGATAACATGGGTGCTTGGAGAGTAGAATCAGAATATCCTCCAAAAAACCAAGAATGGGCGTACTATGACATGGATATCTGTTCTGTAGTTTCAGGTGGAGAGGTAGTTACAACTACCTCATCTTTGATAATAGATTGTCCATTATTTGCCGAAGAAACACGTATTATTGGAACTCCCATATTCCATGTTCAAGTGACCACACAATTCACCAGTGGCCATATATTTGTCGAAATGGTTCAATCTAGTAATGGCATGCATCTTGGACATGCAGTTATGGATTTACGTTTCTATGCAGGTGGAAAAGAAGGGCAAACCCTAATTCCTGGTGAAACCGTAACGGCTAAGATGGAATTCTTCGGAATGGATGTGATTGTACCTGAAGGTGATGGAATCCAATTGATTATTTCGCAAACAGGAGAAGACTATGTCCCTAGTCCAATTTCAACTACGCCAATTACTTTAATTCTTGATTCTTCTTCCCTTTTAGGACTATCAACTGTGTACAAAAATTGTGATGATTTATTCCTCCCTCCAATGCATGAGCCATACACAAACTGTGTAGATTCCAATTAAAAGTAAAATTTTAATCCATCTTTCTCTTAAAAACAGGTATTGGTTTCATTTTATGTTGATTATTTTTATTCATTTTTAGATAAATATCCATTACTTCTTTTTGCCTGGTTGAATATTTCGGATTAAATCCTTCTCCTACTTCTTTCATTGCCCATTCTAATTCTTCATATGTCGCCCCTATTTGATCTTCATCAGTTCTACTATCATTCCACAAGCCGTCAGTGGGAGCAGCATCTTGAATGGGCTGAATTATTTGTAGTGATTCTGCCAAAAAATAAACTTCTGATTTGTAGAGATCAGCAATAGGTGAGATATCTACGCCCCCGTCTCCATACTTTGTGTAAAAGCCAACTCCAAAATCCTCAACTTTATTCCCTGTTCCTACGACAATCCCATCATTTGATCCAGCTAAAGAATATAGAGTAGTCATTCTAAGTCTAGCTCGAGTGTTTGCTATTGCTAATTCTGACGTACCAATCTTGTCCAATTCAGTATTGAATAGATCATATATTTGAGATAAATCAATTAAATACCCTTCTACATTATTCCATTTTTCTTCTAACCATTTGATGTGGAGGTTTGAGAGATTGAATTGTGATGATGCTTGATGAATTGGCATATTAACTACTACAGTCTTTAATCCAGTTTTTGCACAAAGGGTTGATGTAACTGCAGAATCAATGCCACCTGAAACACCAACAACTAGGGTAGAAATATTGTTTTTCTCTGCATAATTGAGAATCCAATTAGATATTTTATCTCCGACCTTTTCCCAATTTTGCATCAAAACCCCTCCTAATGACAAGATACTCCGTATTTCTTTAGGCGCCAATAATTATATGGCCAAGGCGTCAAGAATCCAGCTATTAGCATCGGTAAAATGACCCACCAAGTTAGTTTAGCTCCTCCAGTCAAGACAAAGTCTACAAGATTCATTGCAGCCTCCATTGATAACATCGAAATTAGAGACATTCCTATCGCAACTCTAAAGGCTTCCTTTAGGGCCATCTGAGCAGACAAAATAAATGTTTCAAGTGCAATAGATGTCATAATTCCGTTAAACATTGCTAACGCCATAATCATCATTGGAGTCCATTCAAGAGCAATAAGATAAGGGATAAACTGAAACGCTGCTATAGTTCCAAAATCACCAATACTACAACCAACTAAACACCATTTTGTATTATGGGCTGATTGCTTCCAAACACTACTATCTCTCCAGTGAAATTCCTCACCCCTGCCATCAACAATATATCCTAGTGACTGTATAGTTGATGACATAATTTCTTTTGTTATATTTTGGTGTTCAACGATAGCAACACCTGATTCATGTGAAACATTTGCATCCAATACTCCATCAATCATTTTTAGTGCTTGCTGAACTCTATCTGAACAACCAGTACAAGTCATCCCTTCAACAACTATGCTAGTCGTTTCAGTCATAATAATGCCTAACTCATCCTCCTTATTGAATACTACTAAACTACACTTCTCCGTTCTAAAGAGTATATTCAATACGTCGAGTTTGTTCCGAAGCATAGATGGTAGTGCCAAATTCGCCCGGAGAACTTAATCCAGTCGCTCTTGAAAACTCATTAATGGAAATATGGTCTTCTGAAAAAACATTTGAGAAATCAATTGAAAATCGTAGATTAGATAATTCTCCATTTACCTTTCTTGAAGGTCCACCAACTGCGAATGGAAAACCAGGTATCCATCATGTATTATCAAGATTGTACAAAGATATGGTTTGTAGATGGAAGGCTATGGAAGGCCATATCGTAGAAAGAAAGGGTGGCTGGGACACCCACGGTCTCCCTGTTGAAATCGAAGTTCAAAAGAAATTAGATCTAATGTCCAATGAAGCAATTGAAGAATATGGGATGGAAAAATTTAATCAAAAATGTAAAGAAAGTGTTTGGGAGTATGAAGAAAGTTGGAGAGAAATGACGGAAAGAATGGCATTTTGGGTAGATATGGATAATCCCTATGTCACATTACATGATGAATACATAGAATCAGCATGGTGGTCACTGAAACAAATGCACGATAAAGGATTATTATTTCGTGGACATAAAGTACTGCCTTATTGCCCTCAAACAGGGACCAGTTATTCTACTCATGAGGTTTCTCAAGGATACAAAGAAGTTTCAGAACCTGCAGTTTTTGTTAAATTTAAATTATCAGATGATGATGCCTCTATCCTTGCTTGGACTACTACTCCATGGACTCTTCCTGGAAATGTAGGATTAGCAGTTGGCCCCGAAGTCACTTATTGTCGAATTCGAATCACTGAACCGCCTTCGAATTCATGGGAAGGAAGAGGACAAACCAAAGTTGGTGAAGAATTAATACTAGCAAAAGACTTACTTGGAGATGTTCTTAGGCATCATATGGAAATAATTGATGAATTTCCCGGTTCAGATTTAGTAGGCAAATCATATAATCCATTATTTCCCGATGCAATCGAAAGAGGGGACTCAAAATCAGCTTGGACTATTGTACCTGCAGACTTTGTAACTACTACTGACGGCACAGGAGTAGTACATACTGCTGTAATGTATGGAGAGGACGATTACAATCTTGGAATGGAAATGGGTTTTCCCGCGCAACATACTGTTGGAATGGACGGTAAATTTGTAAAAGGCACACATCCTTTACTGGATGGACGTTATGTGAAAGACTGTGATTCTGTAATTATAGATATTCTCAGTGATCAAAATATGTTATATCGAGAGCATATCTACACCCATGACTATCCGCATTGTTGGAGAACTGATCATCCACTTTTGTATTATGCTATGGATAGTTGGTTTGTGCGCATGACATCAATAAAAAAGGAAATAATTGAATATAATTCTCAAGTTGAATGGGCGCCTGAATGGACAGGTTCGGGTAGAGTTGGGGAATGGTTACGAAATCTCAAAGATTGGGCTATAAGTAGGGAACGTTATTGGGGAACTCCAATACCTGTATGGATTTGCGAGAAGTGCAATAATGAACACTGTATTGGTAGTATTGAAGAAATGAATATGCTAAAAACTGCAGATTCCCCCAATCCTAAAGAATTACATCGACCATACGTAGATGATGTCAAGCTAAATTGTACAAATGTTGATTGTAATGGCGAGATGATCCGTGAACCATACGTCATGGATTGCTGGTTTGATTCAGGCTGTGCATTCTTTGCTCAATGGCACTACCCCTTTGAAAATAATGATAAATTCTCAGGTAGTTTTCCTGTTGATTATATCTGCGAGGCTGTAGATCAGACTAGAGGATGGTTCTACTCTTTATTGGCTGTCTCAACTGCTGTTTTTGATAGTATTTCATACAAAAGATGCCTTTCTTTAGGGCATATTTTAGATAACGAAGGAAAGAAAATGAGTAAATCAAGAGGAAATGTTGTTAATCCTTGGGATCACTTCAACAAGGAAGGAGCAGATGCTATAAGGTGGTATATGGCAACACAAAGTGCACCTTGGAATCCAATGAACTTTGATCCCAATGGAGTTAGAGAAACATATGGAAAAATGTTCTTGACATTATGGAACGTTCACCGTTTTCATTCTGACTATGCCGCATTGGACGGCTTCGATCCTAACGAAGAAGAAGGACAAATCGTCGTAAAGGACAGAAGTCCCTTAGATAGATGGATATTATCTCGAATCAGTAATGTAGCTGAATTATTTCATGATAATTTTAATTCTTGGGATTTCCATAAAGCAGGAAGAGAATTAGAAAATTTTGTTGTTAATGATTTATCAAATTGGTATGTTCGTAGGTCTCGAAGGCGTCTTTGGGATGAAGTAGATAGTACCGATAAACGGGCTTGTCAACATACGTTACATGAGGTATTATTGGTAGTTTGTCGTCTGATGTCACCAATTTCTCCATTTATGGCAGATAAAATACACCGAGACTTAACCGATTTATCTGTACATCTTGCAGATTGGCCTGTTGGCTCAAAATTAGTTGAAAGAAATCTACCACCTAAAGACTACAATTTAGAGCAACAGATGAAAATTGTAAGAGATTTAGCAGAGACTGGTCGCAGATTAAGAGTGGAAGGCGAAAGACGACAACGTCTCCCTTGTAGAAATGGATGGATAATTGGAGGGCCTGATATCTCAGATTTTTTTGATATTCTTTCTGAAGAATTAAATGTTGAAAATTTAATTAGAGAACATGATATAGATAAATTTCAGAAGATAGTTTTGATGCCTAATCGGAAAATCCTAGGTTCAAAATGTCGTGCAGATCTTCCGCTAGTATTATCTCAATTAGAAGAAGCTAATCCAGACTCTTTATTGTTAGAGATAGAAGCAGGTATAGCCGCTTTAGCTGGTTATGACATAACTATGGAAGATATAGAAATAAAGCGTGTAGAAAAAGAAGATTATTCAGCATCAACAATTTCTAATGAAGGCTATGATGACGTAACTCTTGTCTTGGACATGAGTACTGATGATAATCTATTATCCAAAGGACTTGCAAGAGATATAATTAGAAGAATCCAGTCAAAAAGAAAAGAACTCAATCTAGACGTTGAAGCAACCATTAAATTATCAGTTTGGATACAAGGTTTGACTTTGAATGATGAAGATTGGAAGCACATTCAGAATGAAACAAGAGCAGGAAATGCATCTTTGAATGAAGGCGAAATATCTGCTAATGCCGATATGTTTAGTGTAGATAATGTTACTATTTTCTTTAACACTACTTCATAACCGTTGCTAAGTTTCATAATATTATGGGTGAAGTAATAAACAAGCTTTATGGAATCTACCATGCTGATGGAGGATTAGTTGGCGAATTAGCATATATCTTTGGTAAATATACTGGAAATGTACATTGTTCTTTGTGTGATATTACTCACAATAAAATAAAAATGAAAAAAGAATGGAAATCATTTTCTAAAGAATTTCCAATACCATTTGATCTATTACATCTCAATGAAAGATCCGAAGGCCTGATTTCAGAATCTGATAATCATACTCCTTGTGTTTTGGCTCAAACAGAAAATAAAACCTTCATTTTATTATCTCCCGAAGAACTTGAGAACTGTAATAAATCTGTAAATACATTCAAAAATATTTTACAGAATAAATTAAAATTATATTCTGATAGTTAATATCGTAATCAAAAACAGTTCTCATACATTTAAAAATATTTTTTAACTATAATTTATATCTGATTTTGATACCTATCTGGCAATAATAACTCTAATCCAAATAAAGGATCTGGATCAGTAGAATCATGGTAAGCAATAAATGAACCTCCATCAGGTAAAATCCCCATGCTAGCAAAATCAAATCTTATATCTGCACCAGCTCCAGAGGTTGAGTCTAAATCTCCTTGTCCTAGATAAGTTTTCGAATCCGGTATCAAACTATCAGAATAGTCTCTTACGTGCCATGCTATGTCTATGTCAGGGCCGTCTGAACTTTGATATCTAACATTAAGTACGAATAAGTCATGTACACCATTTGAATGAAATTCCCATTCTTCGATACCGCTTGCTTGATTCTGTAAATTATATGTATTATTTCCCCAAGTCTCTCCCCCATCCCATGATACTAAGTGATGTATGATATTGTCTTCTGATAATACACAATGCAGTGCGCCCGATGAATCAAATGCACAATATTCCGAAGGTAATGATGATCCATTCAGAGTAGTTGCAGACCACCAATTTAGGGCAGTATCTACATACGCGTCTCTCCCATCAACGAAATAATTGGGAAAATAGAGCCCTCCTGAAGGAACTGGAAAAGCCCTCATTTCTTTGTGTGGCTTTGTATAATCCCACTCTTCACCTAACATTTCCGTGGTAAGATCGACTTCTATAGTTTCCAAAGATGCATCCCTGTCTGGGAAACTAAAATAATCATAATTCAAACCATCTGTAGATATTTGCCCTCCAATATTTTGTACTTGATGCCAGAAATTTGATATTACAATACTAGCATATTCTCCATTTCCATAGATTCCTCCATTAATCGGGCCTATAACTTCAACTTGCCATGATCTATCATAGAATGGTTCAGGAGTTCTATTGAAGCACCAATTCCATTCCTGAGTATCTGCATCATACAAGAATGCATAGAATTGATCTGCGCCACTCGTACTTGGGTATGGAAACCAACCCATGGAAATCAAATCACCATTAGTTGCTTGTACTATACTGCCTTCTCCTAAACCCTCTTGTCCCGGGACAGTAGGTTTTGGCTCTAAACATCCTATTTGTGAAAATATTCCTGGTATATATTCATTCCATGTGTGCCCTCTATCTTCTGACCAAGTTGGATACTCTCCTCCAAAATTCACTATCCAACCCTCTTTTGTACCTGCCAGATAATGTTCACAACAATTTCCACCTTCTTCATTACCAAAAACTGCCCAGGATGAACTCCCCCAAGTTTCATTATTAATCGCACTTCCTATTGCAAACTCTCTTGAATCTTCATGACTACTCGGACTTTCGATATATGTCATACCCTCATCCCAATCAATTATCGATTCTTCAGCAGATTCTCTCTCATCTAAACAACCTGCAGAAAAAGTACTAAAAATTATAAAAAAAATAATGACAGTTTCTCTATTCAATATCGATGCCATTAACACACGGACTTAGAGGTTATATATCGCCCTTATCTATTTAAGTTCAAATGTTATAGCTTCAAGTTTTTTGTTTTACCAAGGTTGGTGCATTAGGTCATAACCTATTTCGTCCGAACCAATAGGTAAAATATAGCTAGTAATTGCACCATAATTCACATTAATATCTAAAGGCATTCTGAATCCTATATTTGGTACACACTGATCAAGGGCCATTTCTACTCTAACTGTCATTTCATCAGTAATTATTTCTCCTAGGTCAATATTAGCATCCGCTCCAAGTGTATTTGTATTTTCAATTAGACGTGCACCAGAATCTACAATCAGTGAGTAATCAACACTCACTTTATCTCCATTAGCACAAACGGTTGAAGTACTTACGTCATCGACTAAGATTGGAGGTGAACCAGGTCCCAATTCTAAAAATAAAACCAGTGAAAAACTCATCACTGATATGGATGATATTTCATCATTAGCCCCTCCTGCAGCTATTATAGAACTCAATGTATGGTCTCCGGCACCGAAGTAAGTTACCCATGAACCATCAAAACTTTCTCCTTCATACATTACTATATTACACCCTTCTTCGACTTTTATTGAAGAAGCATCATTATCTGTCGCCCCAAGAGCTTCCATAGCGGCTCTGTCATAATCTCCAACTTCAAAAACTACCGACCAACCACTAAAACCAGAATGTTGGAATAGTTCAGCAGAGCAATCTATTCCTCCTGCAACCCATGCACCAGTAAGTTCCATGCGTTTATTGATGCTATCAGAAATACCATTTGAAACCGAATCTCCCTTCTCTGAAATATCTTCTGCTTGTTTCATAATCACACCCGTGGAAATCGAAGCAGCAAGAATTAATGCAACGAAAACAATCATCAAACCAATCCCCATAGACCCATCTCTATCAAAAGTCTGAAGATTCATATCACGCCTTAGTATAATGAGTATTATATCTTATTGTTTATCAATTTTTAAAGTTCTCTATTTAAGTCATGGACTGGATAGTTCGTGCTAATTCATCCATTTTAGAAATATCTACCATGTGCCCTTTATGGTGTTTAATTTTAGTGACCGACCATAATCCATCTTCAAAAATTTTTAGATGTTCTTCTCCAACTGTAATAGGTACTAGATGATCTTTTTCTCCATGCATCCATGCCACAGGCCTGGGCCAAATTTTAGAAATTGCAGAAATTAAACCATCGGGATTGATTGTTTTTGTACCAATAAGGACCAATCCTACAATCCTATCTTGTATACTATGTTCTAGCATCATTGATGCTATCGCACCTCCTTGGGAAAAACCTCCAACTATCAAGGGCCCTTCTGGCATCTCTTTAATCACCCTTTTAACAGAATCTTTGGCTTGTTTCATTGACTTTTCATCTAAAGGATTTGATGGTCCAGAGGGATCATTAAATTCATCTCTTAACCACCATGCAAATCCTCCTCTTGTTGGATGCGGGATTATCGCCTCTGGACATAATATCCTCCATCCATCTGGAACTAATTTACTAGCTAAAGGGAGCATTTTATTTGATGTACCTGTCATTCCATGTAGCATTACTAGCGTACCTTGCATCTCTGACCCTCATAGTGACCAAGATTGAGTAATGCCACCAGCAAAAATTAACCTTAACATACTATCTCCTGTCATTGTTACAGTAAGTGTATATTCTTCTGTTGGATAAGGAATAGTTCCAAGACTCCCCAGTTCACTTGAACCAGGCCCATATGCTCTAAATAGGGAAGTTGTAGACAAATGATCTCTAAGAGTTAATGTAATTGAAGATGATCCTCCTCCACATTCAGCATCTAGAAACCATATCATTTCATCCCATTCTCCATCGTTGGGGTGGTCATTAACCAAAAAAGAATCTTCAATTTCTAAGTCAGGTCCACCACTTTGCCATGTATTGGCATAAAGATCTCCTCCTCTTACAAAGTACACATCTCCTGTATACCCTTCTCCTTTGTCTACAAACATCATTTTTAGTTGTTCAATATTTTCTACATCAAGCCATGAAAAAGTCCTAAAAAACTTTATTTCTGAATCATAAGAGTAAATCAACTTTGATCCATCTGATGATATTGCCTGAATTACAGCGATATTTTCTTCAATTGAAATTACATTAGCACTCCATTCTATACCAAATAGTGTATATGTCCAATCTTTATTCAATTCTAAAGGAAAGCTCAGTACCGGTTGCGGATTTCCATTCTCATAAGCACTTAGGTCGCTATGAGTCATCCTTCCTAAAAACGGATTATGATTCAAAACTGCGTGTCTTCTAGCTTCCGTTATACTAGAAATAGATAGCATATATGCCGTCCCGTTTTCCTCATCATCTGATGCCACTACCAGTTTTGCAGTATCATCACTATATTCTGGCGTTGAAAAGGTATAGAGCCAATTTTCTCCAACCTCCCATGTAGGAACATCTATGATATCACTAGTATTTGGTGATACATCATCATCAAGGGCCGTACATCCTGAAAGTATTACACCTAAAAATAAACTAGTCATTATGAGCGAAAATAACTTATTCATATCTATTGCACACTGCCTACAGTCAAGAGTGTAACGGTATTTAGTTCAATCATAAATTATTTAAAAATTCAATCAATAAACCTTCTGCATTTAATTCCCCTGTCCCAGCAAGTACTACTGCAACTATTGACATCAATTTAATCAATATATTTAGAGATGGGCCTGAAGTATCTTTAAATGGATCTCCTATTGTATCTCCAATTACGGCAGCATCATGGGCAGAATCTCCTTTGGCTGCACCTAAGATGTGTCCTTGCTCAATAGCTTTCTTAGCATTATCCCAAGCCCCTCCAGCATTAGCCATGAATAACGCCATTAGTACTCCTGTGACGAGAGATCCTGCTAGAAGTCCTCCGAGAGCATCCCAACCTAAGGCTAATCCAACTACTACTGGTGCTGAAACAGCTACAATACCTGGTCCAACCATTTCTCTAAGGGCGGCCTGTGTAGATATATCTACACATTTTTTCGAATCAGGTTTCACTCCTTCGACACCATCCAATAGTCCAGGAATTTCTTTGAATTGTCTCCTTATTTCAAGTACCATATCTCCTGCTGCCTTACCTACTGAAGTCATTGTCATTGCTGCAACTACAAATGGCAAACCTCCTCCAATTAAAAGTCCGATTACAACCATTGGGTTAGTAAGATTTAGTTCTAAATCGCCATCTATAGCTGCAGTATATGCAGCAAATAAAGCAAGTGCAGTTAATGCTGCTGAACCTATTGCAAATCCTTTGCCAACTGCAGCAGTAGTATTTCCTATTGAGTCTAATTCATCAGTAATTGCCCTTACATCATCTCCTAGGCCACTCATCTCGGCAATTCCTCCAGCATTATCTGCTACAGGGCCATATGCGTCTACAGTCATTGTTACTCCAACTGTTGCTAACATTCCCATTGCAGCCATAGCGATTCCATACAGTCCCATCTCTCCGCCACCATTGAACTCATTAGCACCTAGAATTCCTACACAAATCAAAATAATCGGTAAGAATGTTGACATCATTCCTACTGAAAGACCCGCAATAGCATTTGTTGCAGGACCAGTTTTTGACATTTCTCCAATATGAGGAATCGCTCTTGTTTTGATTCCAAATACGGGTTCAATACCGGTATAATACTCCGTCACTAGCCCGATCATTATTCCTACAATACTCCCAAGTACTACTGAATGCATTACTCCTACATCTACATCCATTAAATCTTGAGTGATAGATAGATAGCCACCGACCCAAAATAAGCCAGCAGCTATGAATGTTGTATTTCTTAATGCAGCCGCTGGATCAGAACCATTTTTCAGAAATGTCATTGAGAAAACACCAATGATGGATGCTAAGTAACCTATTAGGCCAAGCATAATTGGCATTATCACGTAATCAACCGACATATCAGCAGAATTACTCGCAATAATCATTGCAGCAATAATCGAACCAACAAACGACTCAAAAATATCCGCACCCATTCCTGCAACATCTCCGACGTTATCTCCAACATTATCTGCTATTACTCCAGGATTTCTTGGGTCGTCTTCAGGTATCCCAGCTTCTACTTTACCAACTAAATCAGCACCAACATCTGCTGCTTTTGTATAAATTCCACCTCCAACACGAGCAAATAGGGCTATTGATGACGCACCCATTCCAAAACCAGCAGCAGCTGATAGATTATCTGTATCGGGATTGGCTGCATCTAACCAAAACGCAACTAATGAGATACCTAGTAAACCCAAGCCCCCTACTGAGAGGCCCATAACAGCTCCACCATTGTAAGAAACAGATAATGCACCAGCTTGACCCTCATTCTTAGCAGCCATAGCAGTTCTCCCATTGGCAGAGGTCGCTGCTTTCATGCCTGAAAATCCAGCCATCACCGATGCAAGAGCTCCAGCGAAAAAGGCGATTGCTGTTTCAACATCATTTAAAATTGAAAGAATAATTCCAACAATTATTACAAAAACAAACAATACTTTGTATTCAGCCTTTAAAAAAGCCATTGCCCCGTCTTGAATTTCTTGAGTAATATCTCCTACTGTCTTATTATCAATTTTTACGTCATTTACTTTTCTGTATAATGTATATGCAATTAGCAAACCTAAAAACCCTGCTGCTGCTGCAAATAATGGTATATTGTCATTCATGGTGTCCACCTTCTGACCCGCGGACAAAAGAGTTACTTATAATCAAAATCCTGATATCAAGGATGTTAATTGTCTATTAAGGAGTATTTTCCAGTACGATGCGTGCAAATGAAGAAAGAATACTTGCTCCATCATGTTCTCCTTTGAATGATGCAAACTCTTCTTCTGTAATATGCCCCCATTCAAAAGCACGTTCTATTCTCTTTCTTGCAGCTTCTGGATGGCATTGTATCCCCCATGCCGGCAAAGGATTTCCTAGTCTGTCATTTACTCTTATGGCAGTAATTGAATTATGATCAGCCATACCTATATGGTTACAGTTATTTGGCATAGTCACCACATGGTCTTGATGCGTATATAGGCCATATATTTGTGAATTAGAATCCAGATGAGATGTTAGTAAAGGATCATTTTCTCCAAATTCAGTTAATTTCAATTCCCATATGCCACTTGATAAAGAATTAGCACGTTTTATTTCACTTCCTAAGGAATGGCACAATAGTTGATGTCCAAAGCATATTCCTAAAGTAGGAGTACCAGAATTCGCCACTACTCTCATAAGAGTTCCAGCCGGGCCCATCCATTCTTCCCAAATACTTACATTCCTTCTCGATCCTGAACAAACCAAAGCATCTATTGATAAATCTTCTACCCATTTTTTCATTTTTGCATCATCATTAATCATTGGCATTACTATCCTGCGAAAATTGACTTTCTTCGATTCTAATTCAACTATATTATTTTCCCAAAAAGGATATTCATCATCCCAATGAGGAACATCTTCTAGCTTCAATACCACTTCAAACTCTAGTTCTGTTTTGTGTCCTGATTCAAAGGATTGCATTTGAGGAGTTAATAGTAAAACTTCAACATCAGATTTTTCCAAGAACGGTCTTATTACCTCTTGATTTCCTCCATGCCCAAATTCCGCTCTTTCGACCAATAAATCAAGAAGTAGTACTCGAATAGTCCCTGCCATAGATATCGTATGAGGGAGTGTTTGAAAGCCTAACCCCTCTTGCATTAAACAAGGAGACTTACTAGATGGTAGATAAACAAGTCATTTTAGATTCTGTAGGGCCAGTTCAGGCTATCCTAGATGCACATGAAGGAGTTGTGAATGTTTTAGATACTACTGACGGAGTCATAATGATATCACTTGAAGGAGGATGTACCGGTTGTTCTGCCACTCCAATGACTGCAATGCAAATATATTATTCACTATTGAAGTTGGAAGAAGTAAATGATGTTATTTTTGTTAATGGCGAGTTACCAGCCTACATGCGGTCTTTTATTGATGATAAATTAAATACAGAGCAAACATAATTTTATTTTTCATCTTTACGCATCTTCATTATCTGATGAGGATTAATTTCTCCCTGTACATCTCTTCCCTTGATATTTAATGATGCCGTGATAGCAACAATAATTGCCAAAACAGCTAATGGTCTAGCGGCATTTCTTGATCCCCACAATTCTCCTCCCAAATAGTGTAGTAAGAATAGGAGTAAAGCAGATATTAAGCACATTGCCATAATTATCCTTTGAGCAATAATTTCACCGTTTTCACTCCTTGATAGCGTTCCAATGGATATCCATAATAGAGTAGATGCTCCACAAAGTCCAAGTGAAATATTCTCAACTAGATTAATCAAATCCATGTTACTCGCAAACGTCATTAGTTGTTTACATTAGGGGTCTATTTTTGAACAATAGAGGGGCAATATGAAGTTACATGACTTTACGTTCATATCATGACTAGTGTTTCTGCTTGGCGATTGCCCCAATCTCGAAGCGATACTCCTCCACATATGACAAAAACACAAATCTCTACAACATTCGAACAAGTTGCTATTTTACTTGAATTAGATGGAGCCAATAGATTCCGAGTTATTGCTTATCAGAACGCAAGCCGGGCTCTTGCAACATTAGAAGAAGATTTACTATCAATTGTCCAAGAAAACAGAATTACTGAAATAAAGGGAATTGGTAAAGGAATTGGCGGACTTATCTCAGAAGCTGTTTTACAAGGTTCTTGGGGCAATCTTGACGAATTATATGCCAAGATACCTCCCGGACTAATTCAGATGACTGGAATACCTAGTTTAGGTCCAAAAAGAGTCAGATTACTTTATGAAGAATTGAAAATTGATTCATTAGAGAAGTTAAAATATGCATGTGAAAATAATCAAATAGCATCATTACAAGGATTCGGACCAAAAAGTCAAGAAAAATATCTTGAAGGAATTGATTTACTTAATAGATATCAGGGACGAAATAGACTAGACATAGGACTCGCATATGGACGTGCCTTGGAAGAGAAAATATCAAAAATCCCTAACGTGATGAAAGCACAACTTGCTGGAAGCGCAAGAAGAATGAGAGAAACAATTGGTGATTTAGATATAGTTTTAGGGGCTAAACCTGAATACCAAGATAGAATCATCAGAGAAATAATGAATTTCTCTGGAATCGCCGAAGTAAAAGGACAAGGAACATCCAAAATTAGCCTAATATTGGAAGCAGAAATGCTTGCTGAACCAATTGGAAGTAGCGAAATGGACATTGCACTTTCAGAAAGCCTTTCAGAAAGATCTACTAATGCAACAATAGATGCCCAAATAAGAATTGTCAATCCAGAAACATTTCCATTCACCCTGGCATACTTTACTGGCTCTAAAGAGCACAACATACGTATGCGACAACTAGCAATCGATAAAGGTCTGAGGCTTAATGAATTTGGACTTTTTTCAGAGAGTGAAGCGGGCGATAAAACTGGAATGGAAGCAGCCAAGAATACACTTATTTGTAGTGATGAATCAGAAATATACAAAAATTTAGGAATGCCTTGGATTCCTCCAGAATTGCGTGAAGACATGGGTGAAATAGAGGCTGCATCGGAAGGAAATTTGCCAAAACTTATCGAAGTAGGCGATTTGAAGGGCGCTTTCCACAATCATACCACTTCGTCAGATGGCGCTGCAACGTTAGAAGAAATGGCTAATCAAGCTATAAATCTTGGATGGGAATATTTAGGAATAGCCGATCATTCTGAATCACTTAATATTGGAGGAAGACAAATAGGAATTCCAAGCGATGAAATGATAAATCAGTCTATTGAAATCAAAAAATTAAACAAATATTATAAAAAAGAGAATATCAATTTTAAATTATTTCATGGTTCAGAATGTGATATACTATCAGATGGTAAATTGGACTACCCTCCAGAAATACGTAATTCTTTATCGCATGTAATTGGTTCTGTTCACGCTCTCGGGAGTTGGAAAAATAGAGACGAATCGACTAATACGGAATTTTTAATTAAAGCAATAGAAGACTCAACATTTACAATATTAGGACACCCTACTGGCAGAATATTACAAGGAAGGGAAGGGTTTCCTGTAGATATGCATGCAATTCTTCGTGAAATGGCCGAATTTAATCAAGAAGGTATATTAAAAGCCGTTGAAATTAATGCATCTCCCTATAGGCTCGATTTAGATTGGAGATTTTGTAAATACGCCAAAGAATTGGGTGTACCTGTATGCATAAATCCGGATGCTCATGATACCAAAGGGCTTAATGATGTTTGGTATGGGACTAAAATTGCAAGAAAAGGATGGCTAGAAAATAAAGATGTGCTAAATACAAAAAACAAGTCAGAAATCGAAATTCTCTTTGGCAAATAACGAACCTTCATCAAATATCAGTATTAGTCAGAGTCATGGGATTAGCACGCGGACTTATTTTTGTAGGAGTGGCCATATTGCCTAGCTTAGTTTTAGGTCTAATTTGTTATATTGCATTAGGGGGTACTACTTCGGATTCAATGGAAGGAGGAGAATTTATGTATGGGCCATGTTATGGTATACCTGCATTATGTCTAATTGTTGCATTTATTTTAGGCATTAAAGATGATCAGAGGGAGTAAAATGCGCAGGATCGAAAAAGCAGAGAAAATAGGTAAACTATTGGATTATTTATATCCAGAACAACCTATACCGTTAGATCACAAAGATGAATATACTCTTCTTGTAGCCGTCATGCTTTCCGCGCAAACAACTGATAAAAAAGTCAACCAAGTAACGCCTAAGTTATTCCAAATTGCTGACAATCCCGTTAAAATGTACGCCCTCGAAGTGGATGAGATTCAAAGTATAATTAGAGAAGTTGGTCTAGCCCCAACTAAAGCTAAAAATTTGAAGAAAATGGCCGAGCAAATTATTGAGAGTGGAGGAGTAATAAAACCTGAATGGAACTTTCTCGAATCACTTGCAGGAGTTGGGCATAAAACTGCAGGAGTTGTAATGTCACAAGCATTCGGCTTACCAGCATTTCCTGTAGACACGCATATTCACAGGTTAGCCAAAAGATGGGGGCTTTCAAAAGGCAAATCAGTAAAACAAACAGAACAAGACCTTAAGAAATTATTTCCTAAAGATACTTGGTCTAGGAGGCATTTACAGATAATATTCTTTGGAAGAGAACATTGCCCAGCTTTAAGACATAATCTAAGTAATTGTTCAATCTGTTCTTGGGCAGCATCCAAAAAACAAATTATTTTAGAAGCAAGAAAGTGAAAATATGGATATTTTTGAGGGTAGAATTTCAGCATCAGCTTTCTCTTCAGGAGAACGAATAGTCATAGGAGATTGGCAAAAATCTCCTCTTGGGAAATTTACTAATATAATGTGGGCAAGACCGGATGGCAGAAGAATATTAATTTCCCCTTCATTAAAATATGCAAATTACGTTTCTAAAATTTATTCATTTGAAGAAGTAATTATAACTCCACTAAAAGTTAAAAGGAATAAAAATAAAATAGAAATAGAATCTGAAAATTTACTAATTCATTTGGAATGGGGTTGGAGTTTTCCTATACCACTTAAGCGTCCCAGGTGGTTCATTTCAACTATTGAATATTTTTTTGCTAATTTTCTTTTTGGTACAAAGACTTACGGTAAAACAAATGATAATAGAAAAGAATGGTACATGGTAAAAAGTATTTCTTGGATTAAAAAAGCATCTGCTAAGTATAAACAAGAATCATTCGGAGAATTTTCAAAACTTTCCGATACTATCGGTTTTGGATTTAGCGATCCTCCTGACAAACCATCTTCAGTAAGAGTAATTTCAATGATCGGAAAAAACTAGATTTCATCAGTGATGTATGTTACGCATTATCATGGATGAAGTAGTGGAACTATCTATTGGAGACTTAGCGCCGGATTTTGAATGTATTATCACAGATGGGACAAAAATAAATTTGTCTGATATTACCAATCAGGGAAAGGGCGTTATTTTGTATTTTTATCCACGAGACAATACTCCTGGTTGTACGATTGAAGCATGTGATTTTAGAGATAATTTTTCTAGATTTAAAGAAACAGGCTGGAAAGTTATAGGAGTTTCTACAGATTCTGCAAATAGTCATGAAAAATTTGCTAACAAATTTGAATTACCATTTGATTTAGTTGTTGATACAGATTCTCATCTTCATAAATTATATGGAACATGGAGAATGAAAAATATGTATGGAAAGGAATACATGGGATGTTTACGGTCAACCTTTGCTATTTCTAAAGATGGGTCGATAATTTGGGCGAAATATGGCGTTAGAGCAAAAGGACACGTCGAGAAACTAATGGAAGACTTGGGTGTTGCCTAATGGAAATAGAAGAAAGAAGAAAATTAGTTGCAAATTTTTTGCAACACTGTATAGTTTATTCCGATGCTTCCATAGATCGTAAGGAAAAAAGAGGAGATAGTACAGTAGAGATTGATAAATGGATTACATATAGAGATTTCATTAAAATAACACTAAAAGAGGTCAGATCTAAAGAATTAGATTCATGGCTTAATGATGGCAAAGTATCATACGAGCCCGGAGAAAAAAAATAATTTAAAACTTGTTCAGTTCACTCAATCCAAGAATGTGTTTACTTGTGTCTACACGCATTTTTGAACCCGGAATCATTATTAAAGTGTCAGAATTATTCAAAGCGAATGCCATTAGGCCATTATTTTCAGCTAATTGATTAACTTCTCTATTACATTTCGCAGTTTGACTGGGCATATGTGTCAAATCACCTAGGTCAACTAATATCATATTCCCTTTGGACAACTCCTGTCCCATGCCACTAAGATGTAAACGATGTAATTTGTCTGGTTTTAGATATATGACTTTCCGATCCGGCTTGAGCATCAGATGTTTTGTTCTTTCAGATATACGCATGTCAGATAATATTAACATACTATTTTTATTTTCAGATTTGTATCTTTTCCTAGAATCTTTTGCCTCTTTAGTTGCGTTCGAAGGGTTAGGATTTGGTAATCCCAAAAGTCGAAAGAGATTAACCATAATTGAGTCGGAAGTACTACTCCTCAAAGAGTGCTTCGATGTCTTCCTCGCTTAGAATATTATTTATGGCTATTTTATTTTCTTCCGAATCATCAAAATCAATCTCCTTTAAATGTCCAGAAGTAAAATTTTCAACTCCTTCTTTAATTTCATTTTTTATTTGTTTTTGCTCTGTAATTTTTCCATCAGTTCCATCAAATAACTGATCTATTGACACGAACTCTTTTTCATTTTCAGATCCTAATTCTTTATTTTCCCGATATCTTTGTGCCAATACTAATCCAGCCCCACAAACTAAAACAATCAGTAGAATTGATGCTGAATTTTCTTTAAAACTTGTTTTGATATCAAAGGGAGATTTTGCCACATCAACTACCATGTATACAGAATTACTCTCGGACTCATCATAAACAGTTAATTTGATATTTTTCTTCCCTTCAGTATCATAAATGACTTGCACCCATCTGCCTTCTAAGTCTACATCATTTGCCGGGTCGCCATCACCATCAGAGTCTATTGAGATATCAATATCCCAGTGATAGATCATATTTTCAATATCAAATTCAGAATCAATTGTCTCATTAGCACTAAGTGAAATGATATTACCTTGAACAGGATTTATTTCATCAGTTTTTGCCACTGCAGCGGGCCTAATATTTCTAACATCTATTTCTATTTCAATACTTGCTGAAGCATTATCATCATCAGTAACATGGAATATAATAAATTCTGGAGCCGTGCTAGCATCTTCCCAAGTGTATTCCATATAGTTGGAGTTATAATCACAATCATCATCCGTTAATCCAGATGAATCAGAGTCTGTAAGTGGGTCAATATCAAAACATGAATACAAACTTGCTATATCATTCAAACTATCAGTAACTCCAACATCAAAAATTAATTTCTCTCCTTCTCCTACAGGAAGTCTTTGATTCAAAGTAACAATTGACGGATGAATATTAGATATTTCTATGGGAATTATCAACATTTCTTCTCCATTATCAAAAACTAAAGGAGCACCGTCATCATCGACAATCTGTAATGTAGCTAACTGAAGTCCAGTATAATTATAACTATGATTTATTATACTTTCACTACCTTCGTGATAATAAATAATGTCTGGATTATTTTCAGCATCAGGCATCCAAGAAAATCTCAAATCATCAATATCATTAACAGAATCACTCGCCCATCCACGTATAGTCAATATTTCTCCTTCTTTTGCTGCAAAAACTCCTCTGTTATCTGGAGTAAGTTTTTGCGTTCCCAAAAAAACCTCTATTTCGCCATCATATGGTGCTATATTAGTAACTTCAATGGATTTCGATGCAAAAACGGTTTCTCCATCATCATCAGTAGCAGATACTTCAATAAAAAATTCTCCTTCAGAATTAGGAGTTATAGTACATTTTAATCCTATTTGTCCTTCTTTACATGATGTATTATTCCATAGAATATCAACAGGAGAATTTGGATTCTGTGTGTCCAAATCATTTCTTTCAGTGATTTCAAATGTTACTTCTGAAAGAACTGGAATCGATTCGTAATCTGATCCTAATGTTATTTCTGGTGGCCTATTCAAGACTATGATTGTTGTCTGTGTTGATGACTGATCATTTTCTTCATCGGTAATGATTAATGATATGCTATAATTTCCATCATCTCCCCATGACCATTCTAATTCACAATCTTCTTCTAAAATATTATTGAAACTACCTCCTACGGATTCTATGTCAAATTCACAAATAAAATCTCCTCCATCCGGTTCTATGGATGACAATCCACTAATCACAATCTCTTCTAGCGTATTTATCTCATCGGGGGATGATAATATAGCGGTTGGTAACGCTCCAACATACAATGAAAATAATCCCTGATTATTTGTTCTATTCCCATCCTCTAAGATATTCTCCTCTGGATCAATTAAAAATTCTAGATAAGTAAACCCATAAGACTGAGATTCTGGAACAGTCCAGTTTAATTCAACTCTCGATTCTTCAAGACTATTCAAGGAAGGGACATAAGTAAATGCAGTATTACCATCTGGTGAATCCACTCTTAATTCAGTAGGAGGAGAACTAATCAAACCTCTGTTCACAACAGGAACAGAAAAAACTAACGAATCACCAGAAATTGCATTAAATCCTACACTAGAATCTAGAGTTTTTGTATTATTACCTCTTGTTCTTTCTACTGTTACTCCTTCATTCCTGGTGACTAAGTCAACTTCATGGACATTCAAATCCATACTAATGGACGAAACTCCAATTATTTCGTCTCCAGTAATCCAAGATAATAATCCATGACTTGCAAAATCATCATTTGATTCTGAATTATCGGACATGTTTCCAGTATTAAATTCCAAATGACATGTCCCATTTTCATCGGTAATTATTTGTCTAATATCATCTTCTATTTCATATCTAAATTCCATGGTTTGATTGGCAACTGGAGATCCTTGATTTGTTACATTAATCCATGCAGAAATGTCAGTATCTATTGGTGAAAGTGGATACTCAATGTCTATCTCGATTACTTTTGATCTAGTACTAGGTTGATATGCGGTTAATTCATGAACGGCAACAAAACCAATACTCTCAACAAAAGATGACTTGATATCGCCTTTAATTGCTGGGCAATACCATCTATATCCACTCTCTTCTCCATCACTATCGTATGTGGTAATATTATATGATTGTGAACAACCAGGGTAATTAACTCCTGAAAATCCTTGAGAAACAACCGACCAACTTGAAGAATTATCATCTTCACTATCCTCTGGAATATCTACATAGTTACTTTCTCCACTGTATTCGGTTTCTTGGTGATAATCTGCATTCCATGTCTCGCCAACGCTCAAAGGAAAATCTAATCCTTCTAAAGCAGGAGAGTACGAATTTGTCACATTTAATTCGGCAACATCAATATCAATACACCACCAAGCAGGCCAAGGAAGATCTGCACAAAAGACAATATCAACTGTTGCTGATTGAGATAAAACTGCCATATCGGAAGCTCTGATTATTTCAATTGTTAACATTTCAACCTCAATATCTCCATTCTGACCATCTAGCTCTACATCATTTGCTTCATAAGATCCGACTGATTCTAACTTATATGTAAGGGATGATTGATTATCGATTTCAGAAATATATATTTCTGTAACAGTTTTTTCCAATGTCCCATAAAGTGCTTGAATATTAGTCGAAACGCCGGAAGATAATATGAAGTCCCCCACATCAAGATAACCGTCATACATCCAAACATCATTTATTTGCCAACTTTGAACATCAATAATTCCTGTTCCTGAACTAGCCACAGTTTTATAATGTAAATTTTCTTCTAAATCATAATTATCATCACTCAAGATAATTGTTACAATGGGCGAAAAAAATAGTAAAGAAAGTAAAATTGCTTTACGCTGGGCAATCTCCATGGGCCTATGTAATGGCCATGATGCATAAAAGTTGGTTTTTCACTGATAAAGCAAATCTGCCAATTCGTCCTGGATAAACTGCACTGCTTCTAAGATTTCATCCTTGTGACGAGCTCCAGTAATTACCATTTTCCCACTTCCGAATATGAGGCAAACTACCTTGGGATAGTCAAGTCTGTAAATTAAACCTGGGAATTGTTCTGGTTCATACTCTACCTTGTCAAATGGAAGGTGAAATGTTAAATTATTCAAATTTAATTTTCTAGGTAAGCCAGCTAGTAATTCGCCTTCTTTAACCCCTCTTATTCTTGGATCATCATCTTTTATTTCTTGATCTGTTGCAGCTCTGAGAGTTCCATCCTCATTAACAATTAATTTACAATTAATATCATCTCTCTCGGCAATCTGATCATAATCTTCGGGATAATAAAGAGAGTAGGTTGCAACCATATTCTGCACTTCTATTTCAACATCTTTGAGATCCCATGTATCGATTCCTGCAGCCTTCAAATCTTCAGTCATTCTCTTAATTCCTGTGTGGATATTATCTTCATTTTTACCACCTGTACAAACAGCTCTTCCAGAGCGAAACATAAGTATGGCAAGTTTAGGGTCTACGACACGGTAAACTACTCCTGGAAATTGTTCAGGTTCATATTCACAATTCAACTGTATGGCAATATCTGGCAAATCTAGTTCTTCGGCAACCCTTGTAGATGCTACTACATTTACAACAGTCAAGCGTTCTTCATCACTAAGCATATCACGCCCCACATAATCTTACTTATAAAGGATATTTTGATTAGTACTTAAATGAAAAAGATATATTTTTTTAAAAAAAATAGCTTAAATCAATCTAACGCCCTTTGAAACTAGTTTTGAAATCATTGGTTTACCTCCGGCAATTTCTATTTGCTGTGAAACTCTTTGAGGATTCCTCGATAATGCAACCATGCAACCTCCTCCGCCTGCACCAGTCATCTTTCGCGCCAAATGAGTAAGGCTTAGCCGCTTCAACCAATCTATCCAAAGAATCACTACTAACGCCTAGGCTTCTAAGTTGTTCATGGCATTCATTCATCGCCATTCCTACAGCCTCGAAATTACCTACGGATAAAGCGCCCAAGCCGTTGTGAGTAATTTCTCTGATATTAGCCATTATGTTCTTCTTATCTGGTTCACGAGACAATAAATCAGCCACATCCGCAACCATCTTTCCCGTAGGAGAACCTTCTCCAGTGAATCCTAATATTAACCATACATCTTCAACTCTCTTCAGGCAATATAGCCTTACATATGGACCAATTTCTTTTACCTTCAGGTGTAACCAATTCTGCGTCGAAAACATGCTCCGTACCTGTTAACCTCTCCCCTGAAACAACGATACAACCCCCCAAAGCACTCGTCGCAGTATCAGTCGGACTCGCGCGACCTTCTTGTGCAGCCGCTTCAGCAGAATGACCTATTTTTGCTAATTTTATTATATCCAATTTTTCTTGTGGCTTGATCAATTTATGTAATGCAGCACCCATTGCATTAGATAATGCTGCCGAAGATCCTAAGCCAGCAGCAGAGAATAATTGACTTTCTATTTCTATTTTCAATGGTTCTCCTTTGTATCCAAATAAATCATACAGAATATGTGAAATATGAGGGTGTTTGGAACGAACAAACCTCTTTCCCATCAATCATCCAGTGATCAAATTTTTCAATGGAAACATTAACTCCTTGCTCAATGGCAACGGCTACTGCGGGATGGCCATAAACAACTGCATGTTCTCCAAAAAGTATGCATTTGCCAGGCGCGAATGCTTCAACCATGGTAAGCCGCAAGGCGTAGGGGCAGATTATCATTAGGGAATATTGTGTTTGTATACTTATGAAGCGATTATTTGAAGTCCGATACACTCCACGGCCAAATATTAGTAACTCTATCTGAGGAGAATTGAATATGGAACATCCACTTTTAATTGATTATGGGCCAGTTCCTGGTTGGATTATATTAATTATTTTAGGCAGCATATCTTCTAGCTTCTTCTTGTTCCAACTCAATAAAGCGATACGTTTAGTCATGCTCGGATCTCCAGATGATAGATTCGATTCATGGGGAGTAAGAATAAAAGAGGTTTTAGTTGGTTGGTTAGGGCAAAAGAAAGTCCTCAGAGATAGAGTAGCCGGTACAATGCATGTTCTCATGTTTTGGGGTTTCTTAATGTTAGCATCCGATATGCTCGATCTTGCAACTGCAAATTTCTTCTCAGATAATATACTTCCAGAAATATTTAATGGACCTTGGAATGGAATGGTTGAGTTAGGTTATTTTTCTGCATTTATAGGGGCTTCAGCGGCATTAATCAGAAGAGTAGTTTTTACGCCTGAGAAACTTAAGGGTAAATCTCAATTGGAAGGTAATTTTATTTTGATTTTAATACTTGACCATTACATCAACCTCTTTCATTATTGAATCAAAAGAGAATCCTTCTGCATGGGAACCTGTTGGAGTTTGGGTAGAAACATTAGGAATCTCTAATTCCTTCGCTATAGCGTCATATTGGGCACATATGATAGCAATTTTCACATTCTTGATATTGATACCCTCTTTCAAAGCATATGCATTTGGTAATGGCATTCCCAAATGTATTCTTCCACGATATAGAGCCGATGGGCAAAATGAGGCCTTTAGCAGTGGATGAAAGTGGAAAGGCCATTTCATTAGATGATTTAGATATCGACTCATTCGGCGTTAGTAGTTATGGACAGTATACATGGCGTCAACTAATAGACGGGTGGTCATGTACTTCATGTGCAAGATGCCAAGACGTCTGTCCTGCATATGCTTCTGGAAAAAGCCTTAATCCAATGCAAGTTATTCATGATGTAAGGGACTATGCGAATGAGAATGCACCAATATTACTCAGTGGTGGCCAACCAGAAGAAACTATGATGCAGCGCATTACTGAAGACGCTGTTTGGGCATGTACTACTTGTAATGCCTGTGTGGATGTATGCCCGCTATACATAGAACACGTCCCAAAACTCACTGACTTAAGAAGAAATGCAGTTATGGAGACTATGGAGTATCCTGAAGTACTCAACGTAGCAATGGGGAATCTTGAAGCAGCATCAAATCCTTACGGATTCGGCAGCCACGAAAGAGCAGATTGGGCGTCAGATTTGGATGTTAAAGTAGGTCAACCTGCAGAATATATTTACTTTGTAGGTTGTGCTGCTAGTTTTGATGAACGTAACCAGAAAGTTGCTCGAGCAACAATATCTCTAATGAAACAAGCAGGCCTAGATGTAGGAATACTCGGTATGCAAGAAGGATGCTCTGGAGATCCTGCTAGAAGAGCAGGAAATGAGTATTTATTCCAAATGTTAGCGGAAACAAATATTTCAACATTTCAAGAATTAGGAGTAAAGAGAATAGTTGCATCATGCCCTCATTGTTTTCATACATTAGGAAAAGAGTATGGAGATTATGGGGCCGATGAATTAGAAGTATTTCACCATACTGAAATAATGGCTAAATTACAAGATGAAGGAAAATTACCAGAATTAGACAAAAACGGTAAGAGTATCACATATCATGACCCATGTTATTTAGGTAGGATGGGAGATATTGTCGAAGAACCAAGAGCAGTTCTAGGAGGTGTCGATGTGGAAGTTGAGAGACATGGCAAAGACTCATTCTGTTGTGGTGCCGGAGGTGCTCAAATGTGGATGGAAGAAGACTCCGATAAGAGGGTCAACAAGATAAGGGCCGAAGAAATAGCTGCAACAGGTTGTGATACAGTTGCCATAGGCTGCCCCTTCTGCTCTATAATGGTAAAAGACGGTTTAGATTCTGTTGGTTCGGAGATGGATGTCAAAGATGTAGCCGAATTACTATGGGAGCAAATCGTTGCTAAAGATAAAGAAATACAAAAAAGTATTGACATTAAAGCATGAGTAGCATCTTAAACCAATGTCCCTTCCAAAAATCATGGACAATGAATTCAAATTTTTAAATCAGAGTATGCCTAGACTAACAATAATTGTTGGTTCTTTACTTATATTAGTAGGAATCTTCTTTTATTTTATCACTGGAATGACTAGCTTCACTGCATTAATACCTTCATTTTTCGGCCTACCCTTAGCATTAGTGGGATACATGGCTCAAATACAACCAGAAAAAAATCATTTTTGGATGCATATTGCAGTTAGTTTCGGACTCTTAACATTTCTCGGCGGAGGAATGGCAATAAAGGGAGTAATAGATTCAGACTTCTCTTCGTCAACTTTGGCCCAATTGATTATGCTCGCAGTCGGAGGAATATACACATATTCTTGTGTACAGTCTTTCATTCACACAAGGAGATCAAGAAACTCTTCAGATGCTTAGGCTTCGCCATTATATTGTGGCTAGGAAATATTATTTTAGTTTGAAGTAATATATGAAGATGCTAAGAATATACCTATTCCATATGCCAAAATAGTTGCAGTTATCCCTGTTAGCATAGAATTTTCAAAAGACCAACCTTGGCGGAGTAAGTATGGAAGTAAAATAAATAGTAATGTTGAAGGTAAAATAAGCCATAATATACTTTCAGCAAAATCTGCTACCTGAGCAGCGTCTTTAGTGTCTTCATACAGCCAAGTCAATGACAATACGCTAATTATAGGTATAGAAGTTATCAATGCACCAAACACTGCTGTTTTTTTCGCAACCTCACTTGCTATTACTACCACTGCTCCACTAAAAATTCCCCTTACTATCAAATCAACCCAATTCATGCTCTGTGAATAGGTATTAACTAACTCAAGTTTTCGCTTAATTATATCTTAATTTGATAATTTTAATTTTTTAACAACGTCCTGTCTATACTGCCAGATTCATTAATTTAGGGAGAATTTAAGTTTGTAAACATTTCCAGAATGGTATGCATGATGAACTTGATAGGCCGCTTGTAGGAGTCACTTGTGGGATTAGGGAGTCAAGTTTTGCAAAATGGACTATGGATGCAGTAATTTTACCTTCAACATACACTTCAGCGATTGAACGTGCTGGAGGTATTCCCGTACTCATTCCTCCTTCTGATTTTTCCACTTCTATTTTAGATAAGATAAATGCGATTGTTATAGCAGGAGGGCCAGATATAGATCCTTCTGAATACGGTGAAGAGCCATACTTAACTACAGCTTCATATTATCCCAAACAAGACTCATCAGAGGGTGCTTTGATTCAGGAGGCATTAGATAGGGATATACCAATGTTATGTGTGTGCAGAGGAATGCAACTCTTGTCTATAATTCATGGAGGAAAACTGCATCAACATTTGGACAATACTCCCGGTTTTGAGGGCCATGGAAGTTATGACGGCCAGTCAAGTGAACATATTGTGAACACAATAGATGGGTCAAGAATTTCTTCATTAATGGGTTCCCAAATAATTGTCAACTCCACGCATCACCAAGGAGTTTCTGATGCCGGCTCTTTGATAGTTACCGCACATGCAGATCACGATGGATTGATTGAAGTAGTCGAAAGACCAGATCTCAAATTCTGTATGGGAGTACAGTGGCATCCAGAAAGAATGGGCAAGAATCATGATATTTTATACTCTGAATTGATTAAATCGGCGCGAAGTTGATGGTACATAAGTTATGGGAGAGATGAAACCATGGCCTTGAGAATCTATGATACTCGTTCCCGTACGAAAAAAAACTTTATCCCTCTCGTAGAAGGTAAAGTCAGTATTTATGTTTGTGGAATCACTCCATATTCCCCTAGTCATCTCGGACACGCTAGGCAGGCTATTTCTTTTGATATAATTACAAGATGGTTTAGGAAATTAGGTTTTCAAGTTACGTATATAACAAATTTCACAGACATAGATGATAAAATAATTAAAGTCGCCTTGGAAGAAAATATAGGCTTTCAAGAAGTATCAAAAAGAAATATAGAGAATTATTTTGATGTCATGGATAAATTAAATATTTTACGTGCCGATGAATATTCCAAAGTAACCGAAACAATCCCAGAAATAATAGATATGATTTCAATACTAATGAATAAAAAACATGCTTATGTTGCTGAAGATGGCGTATATTTTGAGATAGATACTGCACCTGATAAATACGGTCAATTAACGGGACAGACTCTCGATATGGTGAGGTCTGGAGCAGGAGGAAGAGTTGGCCAAACCGGTGGAGGAAAACGAGATCATAGGGATTTTGCTCTTTGGAAAAACGCTAAGAGTGGAGAACCTTATTGGGCAAGTCCATGGGGCGATGGTAGGCCGGGTTGGCATATTGAATGTTCAGCAATGTCTTTGAAACACCTCGGTGAAACTTTTGATATTCATGGAGGGGGAAGGGATCTGATGTTCCCACATCATGAAGCCGAAATATTCCAGTCTGAATGTTGCTTAGATAGAGAAAATGTTGTAAAATATTGGCTTCATAATGGGATGATCAATGTTGATGGCGAAAAAATGAGTAAGTCTTTAGGTAATTTCACAACAATTTCTGAAACCTTTGATTCAGTCAAACCTTTAGCCCTTAGATATGCTTTACTTAACGCACCATATAGACAACCTATCGAATTCAATCAATCTATGTTAGAAGAATCTCAAATGCACTATAATAGACTATTGAATACCTATTTAAAAGCAGCCAATATCACTACCTCAGGAATCTGGAGAAAAAATATTTTCCTAAACTCTGCTACTGAACGTTTTACCCAAGGAATGAATGATGACTTCAACACTAGAATAGCCTTTGTTGAAGTCCAATCAGTTATCAAGAAACTCCAGGAATTGATTTCTAAGGGAAATAAAGGAGATTCTATTTCTGCTTTTTTGGGATGGTTGGATGAGTTTGCAGGTGATGTACTTGGACTTATTCCAGGTGCCGATGAATTGAATACATTGGCAGAAGAAATAGATAAAAAAAGAAACGATATATCAGTAGTAGTAGAAGAATTATTAATTCAGAGGCAGAAAGCAAGAGAAGGAAAAAACTGGGAATATGCGGATGAAATAAGAGATAAGTTAAATTCGATGAATGTTATTGTTGAAGATAGCCCCCAAGGTCCTAAATGGAAGATAGAAGATTAATCAAGACTCAACATAATCAAAAATCTCAGAATAATTTGGTTCAATTCCAGGGTTTTCTGCAATCCAAATATACCCAATTGAACCATCTTCTTCAATTATGAATATAGATCGCTGACTCGCTGTGTAACCAGGTGCTCCAAAATTTTCAATCTCAATCCCAAATGATTTAGTTACTATTCTTTCTACATCACAGAGTAAGGGGAACTCAATACCATTTTTTTCAGCAAAGAATTTATTTGCAAAAACATTATCTGCAGATATTCCAAATATTATTGCTTTAGAATTAGAAAGTTTCGACATTGAGTCAGAAAATGTGCACATCTCAGTGGTACAAACTCCAGTAAAGGCAGCCGGATAAAATGCTAGAATTACTCTATTCCCTAGGTGTTCACTAAGTGTTGCCATCGATCTATCATATGCCATCAAAGTGAAATCAGGTGCTTTATCTCCTACATTTAACATAGTTGTCGCAAATGGTTTCACATTTCAATTATTTGCAATATTTCCCCAATTTAAAAATTATATTTCAATGTTAACATATGTTTTATGTTGAAAAAGGACTAAACATTATCTATAATAATATTAGTGGATGGACATGGCTGATGATGCTGTCAACGCACTCTTGCCAGTTGCAGCAGTAGTTCATATTGCTTTAGGAGTAATGGCATTAATATTAGTCCACAGATCTCTCGAAAAAGAGTGGAATGAACGATTCGCCGGCTACCTTATTTCTTGGATGATGATAATTCTTGGATTTAAGTATACATTTGCAACAATTATTGATCTAAAAATTGAGGATTTCACAGGCCAAGACTTTCTAGCAGGGGCTTTCGCTGAGATATATTATTCATCATACAAATATGGCGAAAAGGCCATGGAATCAACCTTCTTGTGCCTAGCCTGTATCTTGCCTCTCGTTTATCCTTATCCAATACTGCAAAAGGATAATGTAATAAAAATTACAACAGCAATCATAATTATTCTAGGAGTAATAGTTATCCCTCTGGACATATTCACTGAATTTGCTAATAGAGATGTGAAATCAGCAATAAACTGGGCATGCTATTTTATTTGGTTGCCAATATATCTAAGATTCCTTATTGGTGAAGTAAAATATGAAGAAGAAAGAGCGAGAGAAGTATCAGCTGTAGCTTTACTTTTACTTCTGGGCCTTAAAGTTCAGTTGTTGATATTCTGGTTGTCAAATTTAACAGGCGTAAGCAAAGTCTATCATGCAAGATGGATAGTGGAAGATACAGTATTTTTAGGGACTGTCTCACAAACTGAGATTAGTACTACTATATTCACATCTTTTGGTATGACTCTATCGGGTCTGGCATTTTTGATATTATTTGTTGGCGAGATATGGCGCGCATACTACAAAGGAATGAATGGATTAACAGTTTCAATGTGTATGGTATTCATCGTAGGAGTCATATGGTTCTTATTGACACTTGTAGTTATGGAAACTGCTAACTCATGTGTTGAAACCATATGTGAGGAATGGAATCAAACTTTCATAGATTGGTATGCATTCACTTTTCAGGTAGCAGTATATCTTTTAGCACCATTAATATTCATGTTCATAATTCTGAATTACAATATTGTCGATACCGACTCTAAATACGGTAAATCTATCACGAGAATAATGGTATTACTGCTTTTACTTGTTGCAACTTCAAGTCTGATTGAGATGATACAAATTGTTCTTCCGATACCGGAGATGGTAACTTCTGCATTATTCGCTGGAGGAGTGGTTCTTTTCATCGGTTGGGAAGAAAAAATAATGGATAAAATGATTACAGATAAATCAAACTCAGTGGAGGCGATAGGAACAATATTGAAAATACATACTCCAAATATTGACAATAAAGAATATTTAGTTTTCTCAATTGCCACCGTGTCATTAATTATTTATGGCCTTCTCCTGGCTGTATTATTTGACTCAATGGGGATTCATAGTTAGGTGAGATCAATGTCTGAAGATAAAAAGATAGAAGATTTTAACGGAGATTTAAGGCAGGTATTTAATGAAATTTTCTCACTGAGAGAGTCAAACACAATAACTACCATATTTATCTCATTATTATTTTTATTAGGAAGTATAAATGCTTTAGATTGGAATAAAAATTATTATGATGATGCTATTAATGCAACTACGGCAGAAGATTGGACAATAGAATTTGAAATAGAAACTTTAACTGCTGAACATACAGAAGTATGGCAAGATGAAGAAGTAAAAGTCATAGATTTCTTTATGGAAGATTTCTTAGTTCCAGATGGCCATAATATAGGGGCAATCAATATAACTGTGGTCCCAGAAGATGCAGGTGCTACCATCGTTGATCCTTTAGTACAATGTGATGCTCTTGCAAGTGATATCGAGGTAAATGATTTAACCGCTCAGTGGACTTATGAAGGAAATAACCTTTCTGGACAAGATAGTAGTTGCGATTATATATTCATGAATCTCCAAGTTTATCCTGGATATACGGGTGAAAATCTTAAATCTGATGCCCCAAATGAGTTTCAGGCACTTATGCCTTGGTTAATTGAGGGTTGGGGCGAAGGAGTATTGGAAATTAAAGTGGAGTTAGATGTAAATTCCGTAGATCAATTAGGACCAGTCTCACAAGATGACGATGAAGAGATTACAATTTTAGTGGAAGTTTACACATTTCTTGCAAAAGCAACATTGAATAATTAGAAAATAAAATAAGGTGAAAAAATGACAGAAATATCTAAGAAAAACCCCCAAATATTGTTGATAAAAGGCCCGATAAAGGATGCAGGAGACACTTCTCTGTTAGAAATCAGAAGTGATTCTACAGTTGAAATGGAAATCCCATGTTCCGAGATTACAGTAAGTGTAGAAAGAAGAATACAAAGAACTATTCTACATGGAGGAGAAGGCGATGATTTGACCGATCAAGGGGCTGAATCAGCTATTTATAATATTGAAGCACACATTGGAGTAGATGCATACACTACAGTAATGGGACTTTTTAGAGGCGGGCAACCCACTATTGAAGAACCATTTGAAGGAGGACAAGTCAAAGTTGCATTCAAAAATATTCATTACAGTGCAGCTAAAAGATTATTAAAACTTCAATTGATTGAAGATATAATTTAATTATGATCTAAAATTAGATTTTTTACGCTTATTTTTAGATCTTGATTGACTTCTACTTTTCCTTATTTTACTGCTTTCTGGTACTTTAGAATCCTTTTTTGAATTATTTCTGTTTGTCCTTCTTCCTTTACTATCGTCACCTCTTCTCTTGGAATTGTTCCTTCTATTAGGCCTATCTTTTTGTTTCTCTCTGGACGAAAATTTTCGCTTATTTTTTGATATACGATTCCGACTTCTACCGCGACCTCTTCTACCTTTCCTGTCGCTACGGTCACCTTTTTCTGGAGGGACTAATTCAAATTCATTTTCATTTAATGCTTCTATCTGGGGAAGTGTAAATCTGTATTTTATCCCGACTTCTTTTTGTATTCTTGAATAAATTCTCTCTTTCGACTTAGGGACAAAAGATACTACAATTCCACTTGTACCTGCTCTTGCAGTTCTTCCGCCTCTATGTTTGTATGCTTTACCATTCTCTGGAGGATCAAAATTAATAACGCAATTTATTCCTTCAACATCTATTCCTCTAGAAGCAACATCTGTAGCAATTAGGACCATAGTTCTGCCTGTACTGAATTTACGCATTGCCCGATCTCTTTGATTTTGATTTAACCCTCCGTGAATAGGGGTACAAGCAATTCCTTTCTCTATCAGTTCTTCTTCTAAACGATCAACTCCTCTTCTGGTTTTGCAGAAAACTATACTTCTCCCTGATTTTCTGACGATATCTGCCGTAACGTCAACTCTTTTGTGATTCTTTACTTTCCAGAAATAATGCTCCATACTTTCGATACTTACTTCTTCTGGACCAACTTCAATGGTAATCGGATTATTTTGATAATTTTCTACTATCTCAGAAACTTCATCATCAAGAGTGGCACTAAATAATATAGTTTGACGTTCTTTAGAACACATTTCTATTATTTTACAGACTGGTTCCATAAATCCCATATCTGCCATTCTATCTGCCTCATCTAAAACAATAATATTGGCTTGTTTTAATGTTAGGGCTTTTCTATCAATTAAATCCAGTAATCTCCCGGGGCAAGCAACCAATATTTCTACTCCATCTTCAAGTCCGCGTAATTGATTCCTGTAAGATACTCCTCCATAGACTGATAGTACATTTATCCCTATTGCTTTAGCTAATGGTTTTAGAACACTACATATTTGTTCTGCTAACTCTCTTGTAGGGGTTAAAATTAGAGAAGTAGGACTTTTACTTTTGGCCAATTGAGTCCGTGCTAGGAGAGGTAAACCAAAAGCTAAAGTTTTCCCAGATCCAGTAGGAGCTCTACAACAAACATCATGCCCAAGTATTGAATCAGGTATAGATTCTGTTTGAACTTCAAACGGTTCAAATATCCCTTGTTTCTCCAATGCATGTACCAAATCGGGGCCGATTCCTAAGTCTGAAAATAAAACCAAGAAGCAACCCTAAATGTTCTGCGCTTCGGTATGCTATTTAGCATAGTTAGTATGTTATACATTCTTTAAGACACTGTTCTTAGGTTATAATAATTCTATATGTTAAGAAATAGTTAGTTATTATCTTACATTGTTCTGATGCCGCGGGCTCCTGATCCGCCATATCCCGTCCAATCTTCAGGTTTGTTTCCAAGAATTAAATCTATTTCGGCCAAATGATTATCATTCATTCTTTTTGCAACTGCAATACACTCCAAATTTTCTTCCATCTGTTCTGGCTTGGTTGCACCCAAGAGAATTGTACTTACATTAGAATTTTTTAGACACCAAGCTAAAGCTAATTGTGCAGTAGAACATTCAAATTTATCTACAGCATATTCACTTAATTTTTTAACAATCTCTATTTGTCCTTCTCTTTTACGATTTTCTAAATCCTCAATCAACCACTCATATCCTTCCTGTGTCGGCCTAGATCCTTCTGGAATGCCATCATTGTATTTGCCAGTGAGAAAACCTGAACGCAGTGGAGACCAAATAGTCGCCCCATAGTTATAAGGTTCCTTAAAAAGAGGAAAATATTCCTGTTCAAATCGCTGTCTATGAAGCATATTGTATTGAGGCTGTTCAAACATTGGAGGCTCTAGACCTTCCGATTTAGCAAACCATATCGCTTCCATTATTTGTGCAGCTGACCATTCTGAAGTACCCCAAGAGGTAGCCCAGCCGTTTCTTACAGCATCATTCATTGCTCTTACTACAGTAGAAGTCGGAGTCAATGGGTCGGGCCGATGACAGAAAACCATGTCTACATAATCAAGTTGAAGTCGCTCTAAACTAGCATCTAAACCTTCCAAGATATGCTTTCTAGATAGTCCTGATTCATTGACTCCATTTCCTCCCCAAAATATCTTTGTAGTTATTATTAATTCTGACCTTCTCCATTTCTCTGGATCTTCTGCCTTCAATTCCGATAGTGCGATTCCAAAGAGCCTTTCAGCTTCTCCATTTGGATTGCCATAAGCCTCTGCGTGATCGAAACAATTTACGCCAGCATCTCTTGCAATTGTCATACATTTTTTTGCCATTTTAATACCTTTTTCCTGTAACAAACTATCCTTAACACCATAAGTTGCCCAAAAACCATAAGATAGTACAGAAACCTGTAAACCTGTATTTCCCATCATTCTATAGTACATGCCCTCACTCTTCATAATGTAGTTAGACAACTAATGTGTTTCAAGATTGCGGTAAAATAATTAGTAAATTTACATCATTTTAAAGTATTTTTTCAAGATAATTCTAATATCCATACTGCTTCAGAACACTTATGAAAAGTGAAGATATTTTATCCAAGGCCAATGAAATTAAACCATGGATTCTCGAGAAGAGAAGAAAAATTCATCGTCATCCTGAATTAATGTATGAGGAATTTGAAACTAGTAAATTAGTTCAAGAAACTTTGACGGATCTCGGAATACCGTTTCAAAAAGATATTGCGATAACTGGTGTTGTTGGGATAATTGGCGATGGAAACGATCCTTGTATTGCATTGAGGGCTGATATGGACGCTTTGCCGATACATGAAGAGGCTGAAGTAGATTTTAAGAGCGAAATTGATGGTAAAATGCATGCTTGTGGCCATGATTGCCATACTGCTATGCTACTTGGTGCAGCAAGAATTTTGAAAGAACATGAAGACTATATTGAAGGTACTGTAAAATTAATTTTTCAACCTGCTGAAGAAGGAGGAGCAGGTGGGAAAATGATGAGAGATGAAGGAGTACTGGTTAATCCAGATGTTCAACAAATATTCGGACTACATGTGGCCGGGCAACTCCCTACTGGTATGCTGGCGTCAAGAGAAGGAACTTTATTGGCCGCTGCAGGTTCACTAAAAATTATAGTAAAAGGTAATGGAGGTCATGCTGCTGCACCACACAATACCATAGATCCTGTTATAACCGGATCTAAGATTGTCGTTGAATTACAATCAATCATTTCTCGAGAGTTAAATCCATTAGAATCCGGAGTAATTAGCGTTACAATGATGAATGGAGGAGATGCGTGGAATGTGATACCTTCTACAATGGAATTACAAGGTACTATTCGTTCACTAACCTTGGAAGGATTATTGACTCTGCAAAAAAGAGTGAAGGAAGTTTCCGAATCAATAGCATCTAGCGAATCGCTGCGAGGCCGAAGTAACTTTCCCTGGGCATGATTATCCTCCAACAGTTAATGACGCAAATTGTTGGGAACTAGGAAAATCAGTCGGTAAGGAAATACTAGGGCAAGATAAAGTAATCGACATGCCCCCAATAATGGGGGGAGAAGATTTCGCCTATTATACTCAGAAAATACCAGGGTGCTTCGCTTTCTTAGGGGTAGGAAATCCAGAAATTGATGCAATTTACGATGTACACCACCCCATGTTCAAAGTAGATGAAGAAGCGTTACCTCTAGGCTCAGCAATACATGTAAATTGTGCCTTAAAGTCACTTAGTAATTTATCTCAGATAAATCAATAAACTAAATGGTTTTAATATCCTGATTTTTTGGATATGTTATGCAAATAGGTATTGATAGTTTCGCGGCTGTTGAAATGGGAGATGTTAACAGTCCTCCTGAGAACAGTACTCGTTCTTTGAAGGATTTACTGACTCGTATAGAATATGCGGATAAAATGGGTTTAGATGTATTCGGAATAGGAGAACATTATCGAAAAGAATTCCTCGACTCTGCACCGCATATGATTTTATCAGCAGCCGCAGCAAGAACAAAAAACATAATTTTAACCAGTGCAGTAACTGTATTGAGTGCTACAGACCCAGTACGGACATTCCAGAATTACTCAACTTTAGATTTAATTTCACATGGTCGAGCAGAAATGATAGTTGGCCGTGGTTCATTTACTGAATCGTTCCCATTATTTGGCTTGAATGTTAACCAATATGATGAGATATTCTCTGAAAAACTAGATCTACTTCTATCAATAAGAGATAATGAAACAATTAATTGGAGTGGTAGATTCAGACCTTCTTTAAAAAATCAAAAAATTTATCCTAGGCCACTACAGAACCCATTTCCAGTTTGGCTAGGTGTAGGCGGTTCTCCAAACTCATTCATTCGTGCCGGATCATTGGGCTTACCTCTGATGATTGCTGTAATTGGTGGTGAAACGCATCGTTTCAAGCCATTAGTAGATTTATACAGAGAAGCCGGCCAAAAAGCAGGACATCGTCCCGAGGATCTTAAAGTGGGTTTACATTCTCTAGGTTATGTTGCAGAAAACTCACAACAAGCTAGAGATATCTATTTTCCAGGATATGCAGAAACTTTCACCAGAATTGGTAAAGAAAGAGGATGGCCTCCAGTTACTCGTCAACGTTTTGATGAGCAAACAGGGCCATTAGGAGCATATGCCATAGGCAGCCCTGAAGAAATAGCAGAAAAAATACTTCGTCACAGTGAATCATTAGGAGGAATATCGAGGTTTTCGTTTCAAATGGATAATGCGAAACTATCTCACAATCAACTTATGGATTCAATCAAATTAATCGGTCAAAAAGTATCTCCAATTGTCAATGGTTAATATCATTTTTCAACTTAATTTTACATAAATAAACCTTCTTCACTAATAATGTAAATAAGGAATAAAACAAATAAACCGAAAACTAATGGCGTTACTAATAATCCTAATGCAAATCCAGTAGGTCCATTACTTCTAAATCCCCATACAATACCAATTATGTAAACTAATGGTAATATTATGCACATTAGAAAGAAAGGCATATCATCTCCACCTGTCTGGAATAAAACTTCTGACAAGAATCCCATAATTATCGCAAATGAAGGTCCTGCAAAAAGACCGGCTAGAAACCAAACGACATTATTATACTCCAATGTAGATGTGTTGGTCATATCTATTCCTTCTGAGATTTCATTTTTTACTGGATTAATTTCACCAATTAAGGTAGTTTTTGGACCATCTTTATGCCTCAGACAATATCCAGAAGTCCTAAATTCAAGTGCATTACAACCATCATAAGCACATTTATTCTCTCCCATGGCCAACGACAAATGCCTCATGCCTTAGTTTTTATCACGACATTTTGTGTGATTGTTTTTATTGGTGGCTATTGGGGGATGGTCATGGCCAATACAGAGTGGAAGTCAGATCATCTTCCATTTCCCATGCCAGAGAGAAGATGGGCTCTAAGACAAAATTGGATCAATCTAACCTTTTTACATTGGGAAATCAATCCAGAGAAAATAAAACCATTTATTCCCGAAGATTTAGAAATAGATACTTTTCAAGGTAAAGCATATGTAGGTACTATCCCATTTGTTATGGAAAAGGTAAGGCCTCATTTTTTCCCTTATTTGCCATTCATATCTACCTTTCCAGAATTTAACGTCCGTACATATGTTAAGAAAAATGGTAAAGCAGGAGTTTTATTTTTGACCTTGGATGCACAAAGTTATGTTACTTGTACATATGCACCTAGAGTCTATGGACTTCCATACAGATATGCTAAAGCAGATGTTAAAGTATCAGAAGAGAGTTATATTTGGCATTCAAAACGTACTTCTAATGGTTTGGAATTAAAGGGTAAGTCAAAGCCTGTAGGCGATATCAGAAGAGCTAAAAAGAATACTTTAGAATATTTTTTATTTGAAAGATACTGTTTATATGTTTCACATAATGATAAATTATACATGGCATATACTCAGCATAATCCTTGGGAATTTCGCGATGGTGAAGTAAATATTGAAATTAATTCTTTAACTGAATCCTTTGACTTAGGAATTAATAATTATCTTTCTCCTGATTTTGTTCATGTCACGCAGGGCGTAAAAGTGAAGACTTGGGATTTAGAGAATATCAATGGTGATTAGTTTGAATAATTCTGATATATTACTGATGGATGGAGATTGCGGTCTTTGTTCCAACGTTGCACTTTTTCTCTACCCTAGATTGGAAAAAAAATCATCATTAAAATTTTTAGCGAATAATTCAGAAGAGGCAAAAAATATTATTCACCAACTCTCAAAAAAATATCAAAAAGCAGATACTGTATATTTGGTACGTAATGGCAAAACGTACATTAGGTCAGCTGCTGGAATTAGATGTCTACTGTATATGAAAATTCATTACAGAATTTTGTTTCCATTTTTTTGGTTAGTTCCATTGCCTTTCAGAGATATAGTATATGTATTAATTTCAAGATATAGACATAATATATTCAAAAGACCTAATACTTGTATTTTCCCAGATCTAAATTAGTTATTCATAAATTGAAACCCTCTATTAGGTGAAATATTCCACTTATTATGATTCCTACCATAACAAGATTATGTATCAAAGAATTATTCATCGCCTTTAACCATTTTTTCCCTATATTGACACCAATCAATGCTGCTAATACAAGTATTATAGTCAATTCAAAATATTCTATAATATTTTCATATCTAAAGAAAAAATACACAGGAACTCGAGTAACATCTACACATAGAGCGAGTACACTGGCAGTAGCAGCATAATTCATTTTATCTTTTATTCTCCTAGTAAGAAACATTGCTCTAAGTGCGCCCTGGTGGCCAGATAATCCGCCCATAAATCCAGAACCAAAACCACCAATTCTATCATTAGCTTCTGGAATTTTATAATTAGTCCACTTTTCACTTATTGTCAATAGGGGCAGGATAATTAGAAAAATTCCAATTATTAGCAAAAGTGGTTTTTGAGAGACACTATTATTCAATACGGCCCCAATTATCGCACCAATAACTAGCCATATCCCATAATGTTTTACTGCATTAATATCTACATATTCTCGTAAAGAAATATATTTTGCAGCATTATGCATTCCATGTACTATTCCGACTACTGCCACTGCTTCATGCGGAGGCATCATCAACAACACAATTGGTGTCATTATCGTAGATAATCCGAATCCAGCAGGAACTGTTAAAGCAGCAGCAAAAATAACTCCAAGAAAAACTAATATTAATTCCATATTATCATTCTTGTAATAGAAGAAAACTCCCTGCTAGATGCAGGGGGCCTTCCTCTTATTTTTTGTTGTCCTTAATATAATTTAAGACATCATAGCGGATGCTTTCTTAGCACCCATCCATGCTACGACACCAAAGCCTATTTTATTGATCATATCAGCAATATTGTATAGTATTGCCATTATTTCTTTACCATCGCTTCCTGCATCGACCATGTCAGTTCCAACTAAGTAACCAAGTGGGTAAATAACCCATCCAACTAGTATGAAAGTTCTTAGAGCATCTGTGCTCCAAACTAATTCTTCTCTAATCTTACTGTTATCTACTCCTAATCCGTCATATAATCCGAATGGTAAACCTGTAGCTACCATAATCATAGCCCATCCTACACCACCAAGAACCAAACCTAATGCTTCATTAATTACTCCGGTTTCTCCAAGATATCCGAATGAAATCATTATTAAAGCACCAACAAAACATACTCCTGTAAATCCAAGTCCTAACACTTTATTATCAGTAATTGCATCTTTACCAACAAGTGAAGGGAATTTCAGAGCCATTAGAGGTACTGTAATGATCCAATCCATATATCTGTAATCAGTACTTACTGCACCAGTGTCTATGTACACGCCACGCATGTAATAGTAATGGAAAGCAGCAATTCCTACAATCAATGCAGAAATTGTCATCGTGGTTCTGAATTCTGGAGCAACATTGTTTCTTTCACTCATGAAGAAAACAAAGGCAGCACCCATTGAAATATATCCAATGAAGAAAAGGAAGAAAGTGGCTCTTCCTAAATTATCATCAGCATACTCAACTTCTGGATTGACAGTTGCAGCATTAACTGCTTGGACAATCATTAATGCTAGACCAACAATGGTCAGCACTATAACATTCTTTTTTAGGCTAATATTAGACGATA